>CAWHPH010000053.1:0-198028 GCA_963831135.1 uncultured Alphaproteobacteria bacterium | reverse complement strand
ATACGTGCGGATCAACGACGGGGTGTAGCTAACACCCATAACGGCGACCAGATTGGTCGCCGTTTCTGTTGCAGAACAAATCAAGCACATCCTAAGTAAAACGAGCCTTATGAGTATTTGGAGCGCCCAATGTTTGAAGCCTTCCCCCAGTCCGAACTGACAATCGTTTCGCCCAACGGCACGATCCGTAGCGTTGAGAGAGGCCTCGTCGATAGCAAGCAAATAACTATCCCAAACAGCAAGGCTGTAATTTGCGTGGGAGACGAGATTCGACGCAAGCTACCGAATGGAACAGAAGAAGCATTTGAGGTCATCGACCCAGTGTATTTTGAAGGACTTCACGGTGCCATCCCCGCACATTTTCAGATAAAAGTTCGACGCAAAGGCTCTTTCCCTGCGGGTACCGGCGGGCATTTGACCTTCAACCTAAGCGGCCCAAACGCGCGAGTAAATTTTGGCTCGCTTGACCAATCGCAGAATGTCGTGGCTAGCGACAGCGCTTTTGTCGAGTTGAGAGACAAAATTCATTCGAGTCTTCTAAATTCTGAAGAACGCTCTCGTCTGTTGACTGCCATTGAAGGCATGGAAAAGAATTTCAATAATCGCACCGCCTTCACCGCAGCGTACCAGAGCTTTATTGCTTCGGCGGCCAATCACATGACACTAATTGCTCCTTTTCTTCCGGCCATCACAAAATTCCTGAGTTGAAAAGATGGACATTAAGCAGTTTGTTGACGAGAGCCTTACTCAGATTCTGCAGGGCATCACTGCTGCGCAGAAGCGAAACGGCGGACAACACATTGCGGCCGAAGCTTACATTTCCCCGGGAGGGAATCTCATAAACGGGGGAACGTCTGGAATTTTTACGATCGTCGATTTCGACATCTCCGTCGTAACGACCGCTACTGACCGAGGGGACAGCATCCAAGTCTCCTCTATCGAGATGACGGGCGGCCCCGAAAAACAGGCTCAAAGCGCGAGCCGCGTGAAATTTTCGATTCACGTTCGATTGCCGGAGGGGGGGCGCGCCCCAACCGACCCTTCCTCGACCTCGGCAATCTCCGAGTACGACCCCTTTGACGATGGAGTTCACTCCTAACCCTCGACTTTTTAGCACGTAGGGTGGGTTGAGCACTTGCGAAACTCATCAAACATCCTCACGGCCGAATGATGGGTTTCGCTTCGCTCGACCCATCCTACAAGCCTCCAATTTTCGCCGAACACCGCGCCTGTTTCGGTCACCTGGGCGAACTCGATATCGCCCTTGAAGATGCTGACCGCGCCGCTTTTGAGAATCAAAAGCCGCCCGGTTTTCGTACCCTCGGCGAACACCGTTTCGCCGGCGTCAAAGCTTTCGAGCGGAAGCGCCGCGAGCCTTTTTCGCCAAACCTCGGGATCGTGAATGAGCGCCATCCGAATGCCCCTGTTGGCCGCTGCGATTGCGGCTCATGACAGCGGTTCGAGCAATACTACGGACGCGCGCAAACCGGCAATGTCGGGAGACCCAATGATCGTCATTGCCGGGCTTCAACTGGCTTCAACCCGGCAATCCATGCAGCGTTCGGGCGCGCACAGCACTCCCGCAGCACTCTGGGCAAGCTTTCAGTCAGCATGGATGCGCGGGCGTGGGCGAGCAAAGCGACGCCGTTCTTCGAACGGCTATGCCCGCGCATGACGAGTGAATGAGATCGGCCCGTGCGACATTCAGCTAAGGCGTTACAACCCCAGCTCGCTTAAGCCCTTGTGATCGGCCGGCCGCGGGCCGAGCGGCCAGTGAAACAGCCGGTCTTTCTCCGCGATCGGCAGATCGTTGATGCTGGCTTCGCGTCGGCGCATCAGGCCTGACTCGTCGAACTCCCATTGCTCGTTGCCGTAGCTGCGAAACCAATTGCCGCTGTCGTCGTGCCATTCGTAGGCAAAGCGCACGGCGATGTGGTTGTCGGTGAAGGCCCACACTTCCTTGATGAGACGATAGTCGAGCTCGCGCGCCCATTTGCGGCGCAGGAACGCCTCGATGGCCTCGCACCCTTGAAAAAATTCGACGCGATTGCGCCAGCGGCTCTCAGGCGTGTAGGCGCCGGCGACGCGCACCGGATCGCGCGTGTTCCAGGCATCCTCGGCGGCGCGCGCCTTTTGCGCGGCGGTTTCGCGGGAAAACGGCGGCAGCGGCGGTCGTGTCGTCATCGGCATGCTCCGGTAATTTCGGTCTGGTCAAACGGATGACGATGAGGTAGCGAGCCTTCCGCTTTCCCGCTAGACCGTGATCCAATTCAACTGAATAGGATCGCGGTCTAGATTTTTTGTTTCGAGCACGATCTTGTCCGAAAACCGGTTTCCACTTTTCCGGATCATGCTCTCTTTTTGGGTGGAGCATGATCTTTTCGGAAAACCGGTTTCCACTTTTCCGGATCATGCTCTAGTGTCGCGCACTCCCAGGGAGGCAACACAATGCCAATGTGCTCGCGCCGTTCCGCCGTGTTTACACTTGCTGTCATCTCCGCCGGAGCCGCAATCGATCCGTCCGCGCATGCCCAGACCGGGAAACCCATAACCACGCCCTCCGGATTGCAGATCATCGACAGCAAAGTCGGCACCGGCGCTTCGCCGAAGACCGGGCAGACGTGCGTGATGCACTATACCGGCTGGCTCTATGAGAACGGCGCCAAGGGCAAGAAATTCGACTCGTCGGTCGATCGCGGCCAACCGTTCGAGTTCAAGATCGGCATGCACCAGGTGATCGGCGGCTGGGACGAAGGCGTCGCCACCATGAAGGTCGGCGGCAAGCGCACGCTCATCATTCCGCCGGCGCTCGGCTACGGCGCGCAAGGCGCCGGCAACATCATCCCGCCGAACGCGACGCTGATGTTCGACGTCGAGCTGCTCGCGATCAAATAACGAACGTCGTCCGTAGGATGAGTTGAGCACGAGCGAAACCCATCGAATGACTCGCGGCGAGCATAGGGTGGGCTAAGGCGCGGAACGCGCCGAGCCCAAGTGTATGAGGAAGCCCGCTGACGAATGTCTGGGCACGCTTCGCTTTGCCCACCCTACAAAACAGTCGGACCGCTACCCCGCCTCGCCTTCCGGCGCCGGGATTCTATTCTCGTGGAAGCGGCGCTCGATCATCGCATAGACCTCGCGCACCAGAATGTGTGTCGCGACCTCGTTCTCGGTGCGGCCGAGTTTCCCGAGCGTTGCCAAGAGAGCGAGATAATTGAAGGTCTCGGTCGGCAGCGTCAGGCTCAAGGCCCGCGCCTCCGAGCGGTTTTCGGGTCGCGCCATGTTCCGACTGAATGTTCCGACTGAACGCCCTTGATCGCGGTCTCGGGTTATAACGTGGTTATAATATCGTTAAAACTCTTGGCAGGCGAATCGAATCATGCCACGTTACGTCTCGGCGACGGTTTTCGCTCAACAAGCTTAAAAGCGGCCCCGGGAATGGGGTCCGGGTGTGAAAACGTCGGGCTGACAACCGCTTAGGCGCGGGATGCGGCTCGGTGATCGCGGCCGCATGCCTGCCGCCGCGTCACCGGCTTCGCGCCCCAAGCGGCCGGCCCTGGAAAGCACCCGGTTGCGCGCGGCCTTTGCCCTGTCGGCGGCCCAGAACAGGCCGCGGCATTTCATGCGAGGCCGCTTTCCCATGACGACCCCATCGATGACGACCCCATCGACCAATGCGACCTGGAATCCGGAGCGCGTTGCGCAGCTCCGCAGCTTTATCGGCGCCGGCCTGACCTGCAGTCAGATTGCCGCCGAGATCGGCGTCAGCCGCAATGCCGTCATCGGCAAAATACACCGCCTCGGGCTCGGACCGGGGCGGGCCGCGGCCGCGCCGGGGCGGGCGTGCCCTCCCCGCACCCGGCG
This sequence comes from uncultured Alphaproteobacteria bacterium, assembly GCA_963831135.1. Taxonomy (GTDB): domain Bacteria; phylum Pseudomonadota; class Alphaproteobacteria; order Rhizobiales; family Xanthobacteraceae; genus BOG-931. Next base: position 194,164 of record CAWHPH010000053.1, on the reverse strand, counting down.
CTCGCGGCTGCCGTCGCAGCGCCAGATGCTGCGCCTGATCTCGGCCGACGCGCCGCGCACCGCCGACGGCACGGTGCTTGAGGCGCTAACAGTCGAAAGCACGCAACGCTGCTCACTCCTGGAGCTCGAGCAGAGCAAGTGCCGCTGGCCGCTCAGCGATCCGGGCCGTGCGGATTTCGCCTTCTGCGGCAATGAAGCGATCGCGGGCTTCTCCTACTGCGCCGGCCATACGCGCTTGGCCTATCGCTCGCCGGAGCGGCGGCGCGCATAGCAAAGGGACCAATCTCAAATATGTTCGCGATGATGTAGAGTTCGGGGTCGGTGGTGCGCCTGCGTCTTGACCCGGTCAAGACGCAGGCATGCACCATTCATCGCCGCAGGTTAGGACATCGCCAAAAGCCACGACTTACTCGCGTTGCAGCGGCCCACCACGGGGGCGGCGGAGCTTGGCGCGCGGCACGCGACGCTATTTCTGACGTGCCCGTTTCGGCAGCTTCAGCGGCCAGCTCACGATGTGCTCTTCAAGGTCTTCGTCGGGCACGTCCTTCTCGCTCGCCAGCGCGTGCGAGCGCACCGAGACGCCGGCTGCGTGCACCGTTTCCGGATCGCCGGAAACGAGCGGATGCCACCAGTAGAGATCCTTGCCTTCGGACAGCAGCACATAGGCGCAGGACGGCGGTAGCCAGGTGATGGTCTTGAGACTCTCGGGCGTAAGCCGCACACAATCGTCGACATGCTCGAGGCGGTGAGCATAATCACGGCACCGACAGGTTTTGCCGTCAAGCAAACGGCAACCCACATTGGTATAAAAGGTGCGGTCGCTGCCTTCTTCCTCGAGCTTATTCAGGCAACAGCGAGCGCAGCCGTCGCAGAGGCTTTCCCATTCCGAATCCGTCATTTCCTCCAAGGACTTGCGCCGCCAGAACGGGACGTCCTCAGTTCCTTCGTCGGTCGCCATTCGCACTCCCGGCCGAGCACGCCTCGGCTCGGGAATCTTTACGCCCAAATTGCCCCCAAATTCTATTCACACTGTCGATCAAGCACACTGTCGATCAAGCCGCATTGGCCGCGGGCGGCGGCTGAGCTAAACCTCCTTGCGCGACCGGAAGCAGGCGCGGGGCACGAATCGGTGCCGGGAAAGGCTAAAGCGTGACCGACCTTTTTCCCGATCGGGGCCCCAATTGGCGGGTCAAGCTCAAGCGGCTGCTGCTCGATTTCGACGCGCGGATCGATTTTTCCGTGTTTCAGAGCGGCAAATGGGCGCGCGAGGTCTATGAGCGCTTCACCGCCTTTATGGACCGCTTCCATATCGCCGGCTGGCGGCGCTGGCTGCTCGTCGAGCCGCTGTCGGAAGCGGCGACGCTCGGCACCGGCGGCCTCATCCTGATGCTGGCGCTGGCCGTTCCCTCCTTCCGCGAAACTTCCGACGAGGGCTGGCTGAAAAAATCCGAGCTCGCGGTCACCTTTCTCGACCGCTACGGCAATGAGATCGGTAATCGCGGCATCAAGCACAACGATTCGGTCACGCTCGAGGATATGCCCGACCATCTGATCAAGGCGACGCTCGCCACCGAGGATCGCCGTTTCTTCGAGCATTTCGGCATCGACTTTTTCGGCACGTTCCGCGCGCTCCTGACCAATGCGCGGGCCGGCGGCGTCGTGCAGGGCGGCTCCACCATCACCCAGCAGCTCGCCAAAAATCTGTTCCTGTCGAACGAGCGCACCATCGAGCGCAAGATCAACGAAGCGTTCCTCGCGCTCTGGCTGGAGACGCATCTCTCGAAGAACGAGATCCTCAAGCTTTATCTCGACCGCGCCTATCTCGGCGGCGGCACTTTCGGGGTCAACGGCGCCGCGCAGTATTATTTCGGCAAGTCGGTGCGCGACGTGACCTTGCCGGAAGCGGCGATGCTTGCGGGTCTGTTCAAGGCGCCGAGCAAGTTCTCGCCGCTTGTGAACCTGCCGGCGGCGCGCGCTCGCGCCAACGTGGTGCTCGACAATCTGGTCGAGGCCGGATTCATGACCGAGGGTCAAGTCTATGGCGCCCGCCGCAACCCGGCGACGCCGATCGACCGCAAGCAGGAAGACGCGCCGAATTATTATCTCGATTGGGCGTTCGACGAGATGCGCAAGCTCGTCGACACGTTCCCGAAGTCGGTCACCGAAAGCTTCTTTGTGGTGCGTACGGCGATCGATCCGAACCTACAGCGCTATGCCGATCGCGAGGTCGAAAGTGCGCTGCGGCAATACGGACACGACTATGGCGCCAGCCAATCGGCGGTGGTCATCGCCGATCTCGATGGCGGCGTGCGGGCGATGGTGGGCGGGCGCGATTATGGCGCGAGCCAGTTCAACCGCGCGGTCGACGCGCTGCGGCAGCCCGGCTCGTCGTTCAAACCCTACGTTTACGCGACGGCCTTGGCGAACGGCTTCACGCCGCAATCGATCGTGGTCGATTCTCCGGTCTGCATCGGCAATTGGTGCCCGCATAACTATTCCGGCGGCTATTCGGGCTCGATAACGCTGACGCAGGCGATCACCAATTCGATCAACATCATTCCGGTCAAGCTCTCGATCGCGCTCGGCGACGGCAATCCCAAGCTCGGCCGCGCCAAGATCATCCAGACCGCGCGCAATTTCGGCATCTGGACGCCGTTGCCGGACACGCCGTCGCTGCCAATCGGCGCCGACGAGGTCAACCCGCTGGAGCACGCCGTCGCCTATGCGACCTTCCCCAATCTCGGCAAGGCGGTGGCGCCGCATGCGGCGCTGGAAGTGCGCACCGGCACCGGCGAACTGGTGTGGCGCTTCGATCGCGACGGCAAGCGCCCCGAGCAGGTGATCTCGCCGAAAGTCGCGCTCGAGATGGTCGGCATGATGAACTCGGTCGTGCAAAACGGCACCGGACGGCGGGCGCAGCTCGACGGTATTCAGGTCGCGGGCAAGACCGGCACCACCAACGGCTATCGCGACGCCTGGTTCGTCGGCTACACCGGCAACTTCTGCGGTGCCGTGTGGATGGGCAATGACGATTATTCGCCGACCAAGCGGATGACCGGCGGCACCATCCCGGCTCTGATCTGGCACAACGTCATGGCCTACGCGCATCAGGGTGTCGAATTGCGGCCGCTGCCCGGACTGCCGCCGCCCCAGCACGCGCCGACCGTGGCCGACGCGGCGCTGCAAGGTGCACCGGCGCCGCAGCAGATCCTGCTCACGCGCAAGGGCACCGAAGTGCTGGTGCGGGTCGAACGCCTTCTCGATGAGGCAAGCCGCGCGCTACCGCCGCTTGGCGTTCCCACGGGACCGCTCGGCGCGCTTGACCGCCAGAGCGGCGTCAATACGCAGACGGCGGCGAGTGAACCACCCTTCGCATCTACCAGAGGCAATTAAGCGACATCCTGCGAGATTGCCGTTATTCGACCGGATCGAACGTGCGTCTATTTTTTGGCTCCTGCTTCACCTTGGTCCTCGCGGCAGCGATCGGACTCGGTGCGACTTGGCTCACGCTGACGCGCGGCGTGGCCTTTGGCGCATTGACCATCGGCGCATGGACGGCATGGCCGAAAAGCGGTTCGGTCGATATCGATCCTTATGCGCGGGCCACGATCGCCCGCACCGGTGCGCTGCCCATCGGTGCCGGCGATGGCGTTGCCTTCTACGCCCGCAACGACGATGCCGGAAATGTCCTCGACGGCCGCTGCACTTTCGCGGTCAGCGGCATGACGCCTGCGGCGCGCTTTTGGACGGTGACGCTCTACGACGCGCAGGGCCGGCTGGTGGCCAACACGATTGACCGGCATGGCTTCACCAGCGCGGAGATTTTGCGCGACGCCGGCGGCGGCTTCGCCATCACCGTCGCGCCGCGGGCGCGTCCCGGAAACTGGCTGCCGAGCGGCGGCATCGAGCAGTTCGTACTGGTGTGGCGGCTTTACGATACGCCGATCGGCGTTGCTTCACTCACCACCAAGGAAGGGCCGATGCCGGCGATCGCGCGAAAGAGCTGTTCATGATCCGCATCGTCCTATGGATCCTCGGCGCGCTGCTGCTCGGCGGCATCGTGCATCTTTCGACGGTGCTGGCGATGCCCATGGCCGCGACCCAAGACGCCTATTCGCGGCTCTCGCAACGCACGCCCGTCAACGCCGTGGTACCGCTTCCCGCCGCGGCCGGGCAGGACGCCACCATGCCGTTCATGGACCCGGCCTTCGCGGTTGCGGTCTGCCGATACGATCTTTCCACCGGCGCACTCAAACTGCATGCGCCGCTCAGTCAAGCCTACACCTCGGTGACATTCTACACGCGCAACAGCGTGGCCTATTACGCGATCAACGACCGGGCCGCCGGCCGCCGCGCGATCGAGCTCGATCTGATGACGGCTGAGCAGCATGCGCAAGTGCCCGAGGAAGAGGACGTCACCGCCGCCGATCGGCTGATCATCGAGTTGCCGACCCAGCGCGGGCTGATCGTGCTGCGCGCGCTCGCGCCGGAGCCAAGTCTGATGGCCATGGCACGGCGCGCGCTCGCCAATGCGCAATGCCGTATCGAGCCCCTGCCGACGCAATGATTTTTCGCTGGTGATTTATTTGACGATAGGCGGCGGCCGGGTCGCCACTGCGACCGGCGGCGCGCCAAATGGCCCCGGCGGGACCAATTGGTTGGCGGCGATTTGTTGCTGCAACAATGTGAGCGAGATGTCGACGTTGGTCGCCATATCTTCGGGCTCGGAGATGACGAGGCGATTAAGCGCAAAGCGATAGCTCGCGCATCGCTGCGCCAGCGAGGCTTGCACCCAGGCGATCGTGAGGTTGTTCTCGCCAATGCGTGCCAGCGCGTTGAAACGCTCTGGGGGAGAAATATCGGGAATCTGCTCCATCGTTGCCTGGCGCTTGCGATCGGCTTCGATGACGCGGTGGGCGGTGTAGAAGAAGGGCCCCATCTGCACGATGTCGTTGCGGATGTCGTCGTTCAGCCGGTTGTAGCGGCCAGCCGTCGAGCGATAATATGCGGCGATAAGATGCTGGTAATAGGCCCAAGGATCGACGACCCACAGGCTGCGCTGGAACTCGCGCTTCCGGCCGTATTCATAGAGGACGGCATCCCAGCGGTCGCGATCGTAAGCCGGTTCGATCAGCGGAAAAGCGAGGTCGCGCAGCGTGCGCTCGTCGTCGGTGAGATTGGCGAGGGATATCGGCGCACCGACATGCGATGCCGCTTCCTGACCGACCCACGCGTGGATGTTGTCGGCGACGACCGGCGGATCGAGCCGCCCGAGATCGCCGAGGCTGGAGCAACCCGGCAGCATCTGCAAAGCCAACGCGGCCACAACCGGCGTGACTTCGCGGCATCCGAAGATCCTAGCCACGTTCAACCCGCGCCGTCAGCGGCGCCGCACCCGTCGACGCCCGCCATTTTGAGCCGGCGGCGGGATGTAAGGCTCGGCATCCTCGACCCGCGCGTCGTACCGTTCGATGCGGATGACCGGTAGGATGATGACCGTGGCGGACTCTTCCGCTCCGCCGGCGCGGCCGAAGCGCGCGACGCGTCCGTCATCGGGAAATTTGAGAATGGTACCCATCTCGGCGGCCCAGCCATTGTCCGCGCCCTGCCCGGCCGCGGACCCCCTCCGCCGATGCACGCGCACCAGCGTTGTCGCAACTAAGCAGGATGCAGGGTTAACGCTCCGCTAACGGCGCCCGCTTAAATTGACGACAATCCGAGGATCAGTCGCCGTAAGAAAGCGCACGGCGCGCAGTTCGCGCGGTCCGTAATTTGTTCGAGTAAATCGTCATGGAGCATCAAAGTTTCTTTGGCCTCGATGGCCTCACCGATCTCGGCAAGCGCGGCGGGATCGACATGCGCCCGACGCTCTTGCGCGTGCTCACCGATCTTTATGTGCATCGGCTCAGCCATAGCGCCGACGAGGAGCGCCATTACACGGAGCTGGCGCTGCGCATGCTTGAAGCCGTGGACGTCCCCACGCGGGTCGCTGTAGCGAAGCGGTTTGCGCACTATCCCGCCCCGCCGCTGCGGGTCCTGCAATGGCTCGCCCGCGACCTGCCTGCGGTCGCCGCCGAATTGCGGAGCCATCCGCTGCTACAGGCCACGGCCGCACCGCCGCCAGGCTTTGGCGCGCCGGCGCCGTATGCCGAGGGCAATCTCTTGGGCGAGGAGCCGCAGCCTCGCCGGTCAATCCCCACCATCGATGCGGCAACTGCGAGCGAGCTCAACGAGCTTTTCTTTACGGCGACTGCGAACGAGCGGCGGCTGATCTTGCTCAATCTGCACGTGGTCGAGCCCGGTCCGGGCTTGCACAGCCCGATTGCTGCCCATGCGTCGATCGGCGAAGAGCTTGAAACGGCTGCGCTAACAGGTAAGCGCGAGCATTTCGCAGTCCGCCTGGCGCACGCTCTCCGTATTTCACACGAGCAGGCGCGGCGCATCGCAAACGATCAACTCGGCGAGCCGGTGGTGGTGGCGGGGAAGGCACTCGCCCTGCGCCGCGACGTGCTCTATCGCATCCTCATGTTCGTCAATCCAAGCGTGGGGCATTCGGTCGAGCGCGTCCATACGCTTGCCGCCCTCTATGACGAGCTGACGCTACCAGCGGCCGAAGACATGCTGACCATCTGGCAGGCGTTGCACATGGGCGACCGCGCACGAGCCGGGCAAGGTCCGTTCTTGCGGGACGACGAGATCCGCCGGCCTGCGCGCGCCGGCGCGCCGACGCAACGGAACTCCGCTGCGCCACAAACGAAAGAGTTCCGCAGCGCTTCCTGAGCGCTCGACTTCAGCCGGGAACGACGTCGAGGAAATTGCGCCCGGCGCGATCCTCTATTTCCACGATCCAAACGTCGGGATCGAATTTTACTTGCCGCGCCAGGTAAGCTTCGACCTCCGCGTCTGGCGCCGACTGACTGGCAAGGCAAGGCGTGAAGGCCCGGGCTGCAGTCTCCGCCGCCTCGAACGCGCTTTGCGGCGCCGGACCGAACAAGTCAGAAGTACCATCGAGCCGGTTGACGCGAACGAAAAGCGCGCCGGCTTCCTCGGCGCCGCGGCGGCGGACCGCGCCGAAAATCCCCTCGACCTGACAGCGCCGCAAATAGGCGGCAACCCAAAGACCGGTTTTGAGCCGCATCGTCCTCATCCCGCGGGCATAAGCGCCCGGGAAAGTTACAAATACAAATGCTACGTCTGGCGATCTGCGATTGAAAAACGAGCCGACCCATGCCGCGGCGGTTGGCCCGCGCAAGCCGCCGGAGCGCCGGCTACGGGATCGGATGCCCCGTCATCGCCGCAAGCTCGTTCAAGAGCCGATCCGAAAGGCGTCCCGTTACCGGCAGCTTGTGCTCGCTTTCAAATTTCTGAATGGCCGCACTGGTGGGCTCGTCGAGAGTTCCGGACAGGCGCAATTGGCCATAGCCAAACTCCGACAGAACCCGCTGGACGGCCGCGATGCGCGTGGACGAGCCCAAGGAGGAGGTCGAGGATGATCCTATGGACGAGCCAATAAGATCGCCGATCGGGTCATTGCCGCGGCGCGCGGATGCAGCCGCCGGCGTCCGCGCAGCCAGCGGAACTCGCGCGGGCGTCATCTCCACCGCTCTGTCCAGCGGTCTCGTCATCGGGGAATTTGGCGCAGGCGGGTTTGATGCTGTTTGAATTGGCGCATTGAGGCGATTGCCGGCGGGCTGCGGCAAGACCGTCGGATTGGCAAAAAACGGCGCCGGATGCGAGCCCGACTGCAGAAAGACGGCATTGACGACAATGATCAGGCTTGCTGCGCTCGCGCACAAGATCGCCATCGCATCGACCGGACGATGGGCCGCCTTGGTCCAGAGTCGCAGCCCGACAGCCGCCACAGCGCCCGGGGAGCCGCCTCGGCCCGCACCGGCGCGGCGTCCGCTATTGTTCCGCCGCTCACGCACTTTTCTTCACCGTCATAGTGTCGGGTGCCGACGCGGCCGCAGGAACTCGTCGCGCGAGCGGCGGCCTTGTGAGGCGATTGCCCGGCAAAATAATTTGTCACCGCAATTGGTGCCGGCAGTGCCCGCGCTTTGGCCATCTCCGCGCGCTCGCAATCGAGCGGGAGCCGGACACTGACACGCGTGCCCGTGCCGACGCGGCTGCGGATGTCGAGTTCGCCACCATGCAGGCGCACCAGCCCCTTGACGATCGACAATCCGAGACCAGTGCCACCGTGGCGGCGGTCGTAGCTCGCCCGCGCTTGGAAATAGGGCTCGCCGACACGGGCGAGATCTTCTTCGTTAATTCCAACGCCGTTGTCTTCGACCACGAAGGTAATGTGCCCCGCTTCCGCGCTGGCGCTGACCGCGATATTACCGCCGCGCTCGCTAAAGCGGATCGCGTTGGACAGGAGATTGATCAGAATTTGATTGAGCGCGCGCTTGTCGGCGATCATTTCCGGCAACTCGCCGGTCGGCACTTTGTCGAGCGTTACTCCCGCCTCGCTCGCGCGCAGCGCCAAAAGATCACAGCAGGCGGCAATGACCTGCGCCGGCGCAAACGGCTCGGGCGTGATTTCAAAATTGTCGGTCTCGATTTTCGACATGTCGAGAATGCCATTGATGACGGCCAGCAGATGATGCCCGGAATCGTTGATGAGCCCGGCATATTCGATGCGGCGAGTGCCATCCAGCATCAGCGCCGACTCCTTCTTCAACATATCGGAAAAGCCGATAATCGCATTGAGCGGCGTGCGCAATTCGTGACTCATCGTCGCCAGGAAGCGGCTCTTCGCAGCATTGGCGCGCTCGGCGTCGCTCCGCGCCTGCTCCAGCGCCTGCTCCTGAAGCTTGCGCTCCGTCACATCGCGAAGCACGGCAACGACTTCGCGGCGATCATGTGAGCCTGCTTCCGGCGTCGGCTGTTCGAGCGGACGGCAGCGCATCTCGATCCAGACATAGTGCGGCGGAACGCCGAGGGCGTTGGAGCCGCCGCGACGCACCCGGAACTCGAGCGACCGGCTCTCGCCCAGCGCCGCCGTGTCCGCCAGCGCACTGAGATAAGCGGGCCGATCGGCGACGTGGACCCGGCCGAACAATCCATGGCCGCGCAGATCGGCGATACCGCAGCCAAACAAAGATTGCGCCGCTGGCGATACGAACAGCAAAGCGCCGTCGCCGCCATGCCGCGCGATAACGTCAGTCATGTTGCGTGCCAGAAGCCGATAGCGGTCTTCTTCGGCATAGAGCAGCCAGAAACTCATGCGCGTCAGCGCCTCGGCGCCCAACGCCAGGCCTGCGGCGTAAAGCGCCGCCGAGACGATGCCGAGCGTGGCGAGCGCGATATGGCCGCTGGGATCCGACGTCGACAACAAGTCGAACTTACTGGCCAGCACCAGCAAGCCGGCCGCCGCAAGCGCGAAAGTCGAGGCAATGGCCACGACGCGGCGTGAGGCCGAAAGCGACGCCTCGAGCGGAACGACCACGAGCCAGATGGCGGCGAACGAGGTGATGCCGCCGGTGAGTGCCGCGACCGATGTAACGAGCCCCGTCAAAGCCAGCGACGACAGAACGTGGGCGCTTTCGTAGCGGCCGGTGCGCGAAAGAAAATAGGCGATGAGAATCGGGACGACCAGCCAGGCGAAAACCACCATCTCGACGGCGCTCGGCGCGCCGCGCGCGATGAGGTAAGCGGGAAACGAGGCGAGAGCGACAACGCTGCCGAGAAGCCGCGGGGCGATGAAAGCACGATGGCGCGCTGCCGTCAGCGCATCCTGTTGTGCGGACGGATGCACCAGCGTCGCAATGTAGTCTCGTACTGGCGCAAACAGGCCCACAACCCGATCGCACGCCCGGCTTTGCAGACGCGCTCCCCATTTTTTCTGGAGCGGATCGTGTCAGAGGCCACTTAAGCGAACACTAAGGTCGCGCCGGCGCGCCGCGCCGGAGGATGACCGAGAGCACTTGCGGCCGTTTGCACACGGGGGATTCCCCGATCATGGTGAACGGGCCGTTGCCGACAACTGCGGCACCGTCGCGTGCGCTGGGCAGAGGTTCAGCAAGATCGCGCTCAGAGGGAAGCTGTTTGTGCCGGCAACAAGCCTTGAGACGGGTGCGGTCGCGTTCGCTCAAATTTTAGGTAAATTGGATTTTTTCAATTTGGGCGAAAATTTGCAGCGTATTCTCTTCGATTATGCGGAAAAACGTGTCTGTACGACCAACGCGCCTTTCAATCGTCCCTGTTACGGTTGGGGCACATGCGGCAAAGGCCGTCGGGGATGCGGGTCACATGTTCTTTCTGCTCCGAATGACGTTCTGGCTCGGACTGGTGCTGATCCTGTTGCCGATCGGCTCCGCCCAGCGCAGTCCTTCCGGCGGCGAAGTCAGCGCCAGCGAGGCGATCTCCGCCGCCTCCGCGACCGTTGGGGATTTGCGCGGCTTTTGCGGACGTCAACCCGACGCTTGTACAGTCGGCTCACAAGTGGCGACGGCGATCGGCTATCGCGCCCAGGCCGGCGCGAAGATGCTCTACGAGGCGCTGAGTGAAGCGATGGCGCCGCGCGAAACCGGATCGGTCGGCAATGGCGCTTCCCGGAATGCGATCGGCGGCAAAGCAGCGGCGGAAAAGTCCGCGGCCGAGCGGCCCTCGCAGAGCACTTTGACGCCAGCCGATCTGGTGCCTGCCTGGCGTGGTCCGCCGGCGCGCAAGGACGCCAGACACGCCGCCTAGCGAAGTGCCGGAGGATGCCGGCGCAACATCGACCTGGCGAGTTCCGCGCTCTATATAGAGGGCGACGAGGAACCCGTTGGGCATGCCTGATATCGAAGAAATCATCGACAATTTCGCGGTCCTTGACGATTGGGACGATCGCTATCGCTACCTGATCGAACTCGGACGGGAACTGCCACCGCTTGCCGAGGCCGCGCATAGTGACGCCAACAAGGTGCAGGGCTGCGCCAGCCAGGTCTGGCTTGACACCAAGGTGCGGCGGGATGGCGCAGATGGACCGGTGCTGACGTTTGCCGGCGACAGCGACGCCCATATCGTGCGTGGGCTCATCGCGATCCTATTCGCTATTTTTTCCGGCAAGCCCGCACCCGACATTCTGGCGACCGACGCGCTGGCGCTTTTCGAACGCATGGGTCTGCGCGAACATCTCACCCCCCAGCGGTCGAACGGCTTCCGTTCCATGGTGGAACGTATCCGCGCCGATGCGCGTGGCGCGCTTGCCACGGCCGCGGTATAGTCGGTGCCTCATTCCACCTGACTGTGCGCACATGGGTTGGCGCGACGCCGCCGGCCGGGTTCTTGACCCCCAGCGAACGAATTTGGCCCTTGTCCTGAACGCATGTAAATCTGCCCCCGGGCATTGCCGGGTTGGGAAGGGTCGACATGGCCGTTAGCGGGATCGGGACGACCGGCGCGCTCGGCCGCCAAAAGGTCCGCGTAGCGCTGACCGATATTTTTGCCGGACTCATCTGCAGTATCCTCTCGATAGCCTATTGCCTGTCGTATGCTGCCCTGATCTTCACGGGTCCGCTTGAGCGCGCGCTGGCATACGGCGTTGCCGTGACGTTCCTTTCGGCCGCCATCGGCGGATCGATCGTGGCCTTGCGCAGCTCGCTCCCGTTTGCCGTTGCCGGACCGGACAGTTCCATTTCGGTGGTATTGGCTGCGTTGGTGGCGACGGTCGTCCAACATCTCGGCGGCATCGCCCCCTTGGTGCCGACCCTCATCGCCATCTCCTCGGCGACGGCGCTGACTGGGGTGTTCTTGTGCGTCCTCGGATTCACGCATGCGGGGCGCGCGATACGTTTTGTACCCTTTCCCGTCATCGGTGGCTTCCTCGGCGCCACCGGCTGGCTGATGATCGCCGGGGCCGTTCAAGTGGTCACCGAGCAAAAGCCGATGCTCGCCAATCTCGGGGCGTTCGCGAGCCTCACGATTGCCGGCAAAGTCGCGGCTGCATCGCTGGTCGGCGTGATACTGCATCTCGGGCTTCGTCGCTCGAAAAGTCCGTTCGTCATGCCCGGCATCCTGATCGCAGCATTCGCGGCGACTTATCTGGTTCTGCTGTTGACCGGCTCATCGCTCGGCGAGGCGCAAGCGCACGGCTGGATGTTCAGGGCGCAGCCCATGGCCGAGCTTATCTCGCCCTGGCAGCCGGAAACGCTGCAAAGCTTTTCCTGGACACAGGCACCCGCGCTTGCCGGCGACGTGCTTGCCGTGATGTTCGTGACCATCATCAATTTTCTGCTCAACACGACCGGCATCGAGCTCTCGACGCGCACCGACGCCAATATCGACCGCGATCTCAAAGTGCTCGGCGTTGCGAATATCGTAACGGCTGGGTTGGGCGGCTATGTGAGCTGCACGTCGTTCAGCCGCTCGATCCTCGTGCGTACCGCCGGCGGACGCGGCCGGCTGTCCGGATTGACCGTCGCGGCGATCTCGGCGGCCTTGCTGATCGCTGGTCCGGCATTCGTCGGCTATGTGCCGAAATACATTCTCGGCGGCCTGTTGTTCTTTCTCGGCGCCGGCCTCCTCTATCAATGGCTGATCCAATCAGCGCGGCAATTGCTGCTTATCGATTATTTGTCGCTGATCGCCATCGCGCTCCTGATCATCAACTGGGGCTTTATCGCCGGTGTTCTGACCGGGATCGTGATCGGATGCGCCACATTTGCGCTCAGCATCAGCCGCGTGAGCGCAATCAAATTCAGCTTCGACGGCTCGGAATACCGCTCCTCGCTGGATCGCGGTCCACACGAGCTCTCGCTCCTGGCCGCGCATGGGCGGGAGATTCAGGGCATGGCGCTGCAGAGTTATCTGTTCTTTGGTTCGGCCAATCGGCTCTACCAGCACGTCAAGGCTCTGCTCGCTCAGCAGCGGCAATGCCGTTTCCTGATCTTCGACTTTCAGCACGTCACCGGCATCGATTCGGCGGCGACCCAGAGCTTTGCGCAAATCAAACAAGCGACGACCGAAGCCGGCGTGCGCATCGTCCTCGTCAAGCTTTCTCGGGAATTGGAGCGGGCATTTCGCAACGCGCGATTCATTTCCGCCGATATCGCGGTGGCGTCCGACCTCGATCGGGCGCTCGAGTCATGTGAGCAGGCGATCATTGAAGCTCATCGCGCACAGGTCACCGACTCACGATCGTTGCGCGCCTGGCTATCCGAAGCGCTCGGCGACGCTCATCTCGCCGATTCCTTGTCCGAATATTGCCAGCGTCTGGAGGTCAAAGCAGGTGACGTTATCGCCCGGCAAGGAGATCCCGCGACCTCGATGCACTTCATCCTCGAGGGCCGCGTCGGCATCATTGTCGATTTGCCGGAGGGCCGCACCACCCGTGTTCGCAGCCTAGGCGGGCATACCACGGTCGGCGAAATGGGCCTGATAACCCGCAGTCCGCGCAGCGCGACGATTCAGGCCGAGGCGCCGAGCGTCCTTTACGTCCTCGATGCCGATGCGTTCGAGCGCATCAAACGCGAGCAGCCGGTGTTGAGCCAAGCCCTGCTGGCTTACGTTATCAAGGTACTGACCGAGCGGCTCAGCTTCGCGAACCGGCTGATCGGCGTCTTGCAGCGTTGAGCGAGCCGCCTCAACCGCGGTCGCGGCGACGCCGGCGTTGTTGGCCCAGCCCCATTTGCTTGGCGAGCTGCGAGCGCGCGGCCGCGTAGTTAGGTGCCACCATCGGATAATCGGCCGGCAAGTTCCACTTGGCGCGGTATTGATCCGGCGTCATGTTGTATTGAGTGCGTAAGTGGCGCTTCAGCGATTTGAATTTCTTTCCGTCTTCCAGACAGACGAGATATTCCGGCGTGATCGAGCGCTTTATCGGAACAGCAGGTTTGAGCGGCTCGGCCGGCGTCGCCACGTGGGCGCCGTTCGAAACACGCATCAACGCCGAATATACTTGGCTGATCAGGGCCGGAATTTCGGCGCTGGAAACGGTGTTGTTGCTGACGTATGCGGATACAATGTTGGCGGTCAGTTGGATATAACTGGCCTCATCGGAATGATCAGCCATGTTGGGCCTGATGTTTCAACAATAGAGCCGCGTCCCCGCGTGGAACTTGCATCGCAAGTATGGAACGCTCGCGCTCCTCTTGCGAAGTGTTCTAAGATAAAGGAAGCATCCTGGAAATAAAGCAATAAATGGTTCTAATCCTGAAACCTGAAGAATAACCACGTGAGCTACATAGGCGGCGCTGGCCCCGCGCGGCGGCAGAACCCTCGCACTGGCGCCTGAAATCCCGGAGCGAAGAACAAAGCCGGGAAAAATCGCCCGGAAGCTTTAGGGACTTATGCCGAATTCTCGATGTGATTACGCAGTGCGCTAATCGAGCCGAAGCGCAATGTGCCTTGCGGGAGCTGCGCCTCAATCGATCCATCGGAATACAGCGTGTAGGCCATTCCTTCGACCACGCCGGACTTGAGGACCGACACCGGCGCCGTGGCGACCGCAGGCGGTTCAAGCGCAACCGCGGACTGAGCAGGTGCAGCGGGCGGCCGCGGTTCCTGCGGGAGCGCTGGTGCGGACGCGCCAAGCTGTGCAGTCTGCTTGTCGCGGCGTGGTGCGGTGGCGGGCCAGAATGTATTGAACACCGAGACCTTTGACTTGTCCGGGGCCGAGGCAGGGCGTGGCTTGAAATCGATGCGCGGCATCGTTCGCACGGGGGCGGCGCCGTTGGCGGCGCGCGCAACGGCGGCCACGTGGTTCACCTCCGCAACGCCTTCCTCCAAGCCCGCGGTTTCACGCAGCGCTAGCGATACATCGGCCGCTTCCGCGAAGCGACCGTTCTCGACGCGTGGGATGGTCGGAATTTTAGCCCGCAGGCGCTCGATCACCGCATCGTCAGCCTGAGGCTCCGCAGCCATCGCCGCGGCTGGTAAGTGCGGGTCCGGTTTCGCCTCCGAGGGACCCGGCATCGATGCCTGAAGGCCGGACGTCTCGTCGACCCGCGCAGCGCGTTGGGTCGACGGCGCGGCCAGCACCCTTTCGATCCGCCGCAATTCGCGAACCGCAAGTCCAAAGGCGATCAGCAGAAGCCCGCCGACGGCGGCGATGGTGCCTGGTGTGAGGACCTCGGTTTCGAAGGTACCGTCGCGGGCAATCAGGCCCGAGCCCACAAGGACCAGGCCAGCGATTGTCGTGACGACACCCAAAAGCAACAAAACCAGTGGCATCCCGCCTGTCCCCCGCCAGATCAAATGCGGCAGTGACATACAAATAATATTTTGGACACCATCTGAAGAGTCCGCAAGGACTTAAATAACGGCCCCCGTGTCGGAAGTCCGACATTCAACCCTAAGTCGCGCATCTTGGCAAAACCATAAAGCGGCGATCCAGGAGGTCTCGGACGCTCGGTAATGCCTTGCGCCCACTAGAAAATCAGGCAGTTTCCGCCGCTGCCCGGCATCCTTATCGCGGTGGACATTGCCGAAACCCGCTCGTTAAGCCTATTTAGAGGAACCCTTGCTTTGGGTCGGCCGTTTTACGGTCGACCCCCTACCCCGCCCCCACTTGCCCTTCATTTTGAGGAGTAGAACCAATGGCATTCACCCTACCTGATCTGCCGTATCCCTATGACGCTCTAGCCCCGCACATGTCCCGCGAAACGCTCGAATTCCATCACGACAAGCATCACCAAGCCTATGTGACGGCCGGAAACAATCTGGCCAAGGGCACCGAGTGGGAGAACAAGCCGGTCGAGGAAGTGCTCAAAGGCACCTACGGCAAGAACCAGGCTCTCTTCAACAATGCCGGTCAGCACTACAACCACATCCATTTCTGGCAATGGATGAAGAAAGGCGGCGGCGGCGACAAGCTCCCCGGCAAGCTGGAAAAGCAGATCACGACCGACATCGGCCCGATCGCCAAGGTGAAGGAGGACCTCATCCAGGCCGGCGTGACTCAGTTCGGCTCAGGCTGGTGCTGGCTGGCGGTGAAGGACGGCAAGATCACGGTGATGAAGACGCCGAACGGCGAGAACCCGCTGGTTCACGGCGCCAAGCCCATCCTCGGCTGCGACGTTTGGGAACATTCCTATTACATCGACTATCGCAACCGCCGTCCGGATTACCTGAAGGCGTTTTTTGATCATCTGGTCAATTGGGATCATGTGGCCGAGATGTACGAAGCGGCCATGAAATAACCACGCACCTCCGCGGCAATGTGTCTCAGAAGCGGGGCCTTCGGGTCCCGCTTTTTTGTACGCGATGGCGCGTAGTGCCAATCGACGGGACGATTGGGCCACAGTCACGGTGCTGTGGAATGAAGTGCTGAATTTTCCGAGCCGGCGCGCGCTTGGCAGTGCACGGATCGAGGCCGGTGACGCATCATCATGCTTTCGGAAAAACCGGCTCTTTTCTGCTTCATGCGCGGGCTTCACTCATGCGCCGGCATGCGCATATTCCCAATAAAGCTCGCGCGCCCGACGGTAGAAGGGTCCCGGCTGGAGGTTCCGGTCGTCGAGACGCGTTACGGGCGACACCTTGGTATAGTTGCCGGTCGAGAAAATCTCGTCGGCGGCCTGAAAATCTGAATAACGCAATGTAGTTTCGATGACCGTGATGCCGGCGTCGCGCAAGAGTCCGATCACGCGCGCACGCGTGATGCCGGCAAGAAAAGTGCCGTTGAAAGCCGGCGTGTAAACGACATCATCCTTGACCATGAAAACGTTCGCTGTGGCAAGCTCGGCAATGTTGCCCAACATGTCGCACAACAGGCAGTTGTCGAAGCCGCGCGTGCGCGCCTCGATCATGGCACGTGCGTTATTCGGATAGAGGCAGCCGGCCTTGGCGTCTACCGGCGCGGATTCGCGCGTCGGCCGCCGGAATGGCGACAGCGTTATCGCCGTACCGGTCGGTTTCGGCAGCGGCGCGACATAGAGCGTCAGGCACCAGCGCGTGGTTTCCGGGTCCGGCCGCACTGCACCCCCTGCCGCATCCTCCGGCCAATACATCGGGCGAATGTAAAGCTCGGCATCGCGATCGAAACGCTTGAGACCCTCGTGCGCCAGCGACATCCAGGTTTCGGTCGAAACCAGCGGCTTGAGAGACATGACCTTGGCGGATTCGTTGACGCGGGCGCAATGCAGATCGAGATCGGGCGTAACGCCCTCGAAGGCGCGCGCGCCGTCAAACACCGAGGTACACAACCAGGCGGCATGCGTGCGCACGCCCATGATCGGGACATTGCCTTCATGCCAATCATCCTCGAAGAAAGTCAGGGTCTTCGACCACGTAACCGGGCGGCTCATCGAATCTTCCTTTCGCCGGACTTATTGTCCCACCGCCCGCGCTTTGTCACTATGCTGCGGCAAGGGGATGACTATGGTCAGCGCATATGTATTCGACGCTTACGGCACGTTATTTGATGTCCATGCAGCGATCGCGCGCCACCGCGCCGCCGCCGGCAGCGACGCCGACCGATTTTCCGAGATCTGGCGTACAAAGCAGCTCGAATATAGCTGGACGTTGTCGCTCGCCGGGCACTACGCCGATTTCTGGACGCTGACCGAGCGGGCGCTCGATTTCGCGTTCGCGCGCGTGCCTTCCGTCGATCGCAGCCTGCGCCCGAAGCTGCTGCAAGCCTATCTCACGCTTGACGCATTTGCCGACGCCCGAGCCGCGCTGGTGGAGCTCAAGGCGCGGGGCTTACAGCTGGCCATTCTATCCAACGGATCGCCGCGCATGTTGGCCGCAGCCGTCGAGGCCGCAGGAATCGCGAGCCACCTCAATGCCATCCTTTCGGTCGAAGCCGTACGTCGATACAAGCCGCGGCCTGAAGTCTATGCGCTTGCCACAGACGCCCTCGCCGTGCAGCCATCCGACGTGGCTTTCGTGTCGTCGAATCGCTGGGACGTCATGGGAGCGGTGTCGTTTGGCTTCCAAGCTTATTGGGTCAACCGCGCGGGTTTGCCCGACGAATATCCGGACTTTCAGCCGCTCCGCCAGATCGGCGATCTCGCGGCTCTGTTGCGCGCCTGACGGCGGCCGGCCTGGACTGCCCGTCACGGTTTGTCCAAGGCCGCCGAAAGCCTTCGACGCAAGCGAAGCCTTCGACGCAAGCGAAGCCTTGGACGCAGGCTAAGCCGCGCTGTCCTCCAATGCACCCGGGCCCTTCAGGGCGGCGACAATCTGCTGCTTGGTCAGCCGCGTGCCGTCGTCGCCTTCGATCAACAGGGAGACGCGGCCGCTGTTATTGATGTGCCGCGCCCAGTTCATGGCTTCGTCGAGAGCGCTGAACTCCTTGTATAAGTGGCGATCCTTCTCCAGCGGAGAGATCGACTGCGAGCCGCGCGGCCCGGAATACACGCGATAGGTCATCGGCGGATCTCCTTCATGGCCCTTCTAACGAAGTAGATATCCGCTCGAAATGCGCCACCTCTGTGGTCGGCAAAAACCGCGGCGCCTTGACGCGGCCGATCTATTTTTGCGGCGCAAAAGACTGATTGCCGTAGGGCGAAACACTGGGGCGCTGGATCACAATAAACGCGTGATCGAGGGTGTGGTGGCAGGTGTTGCACCCCGCGGTAAGTTGATCGAACGCACGCGCGAACGAATCCCGATCCTTAGCCTCGATCGCCTTTTCAAGGGCTGCGATCGGGGCGCCGACCGCTTTCTGAACGGTATCGCCGCCGATCTGCTTGTCGACATCATCGAAGCCGTCTTTGAGCTTTTCAATTTCAAAGTCGGCCAGCGGCCAATTGGCGGCCCGGCCGGCGAACCAAAGCTTGAGATGGCGCACCTGCTGAAGCGCCATGACGTCGCCGATGCTGGGCTCGTACGGCTCCGCCGCGGCAGCCTGTTGGCTCGATCCCTCCTGCGCAAAGCCGACCGACAGCACAAGCAAAAGTCCGACAATGGCGATCGCAAACTTCAACATCATGGCACCTCGGCAGGTCTCGACCAGTTGTGGGCTTTAGCTCGCGGGCTGGAGTGCTTCCCCGCATTGCTTGGAAAACGCCTCGCTACAGGCCTGATAAAGCGCCGGACAAGATTTTGCCGCCGCCAGCGCGGCGTCGATGGTCTTGAGCCGATCGCCCGCGGCCCGCGACGGGCTATCGTAAGTGAGGACCGCATCGGCGCGTTCGAGCCCACGGTCCGTCATCAAGAAATGTTCCGCGCCATTAAAGAAGATCGTCGCGGTCTTGATCGCCTCGGTCAGCTTTTTTGTATATTCGGCATTGATCCGCGGATCCGGCTTGACCACCCGCGCGCGCACCGCGATGTCCGTGTAGAGGAGGTTGAGCTTGAAATAGATGCCGCCGCACTCGGCGAGAGCAAGCCAATAGGGATGACCGCCAAACGGGCCGGGCGCGGCGACGATGCTGTCGCGCTTGTCGATCGGCACCGCGGGAGCTGCCGGCTCTGCCGGCTTGCGCTGCTCACGCTGCTTGTGGCGCGCTTGCGCGTGGAGCGTCGTCGTAGCGAGGGCCAGCGCCAGCACAACGAAACAGGCCTTTCCAAAGGCTTGCGCGATGGCGCGACTATAGCGAAGCATGCAGGCCGGCTTCAAAACCGTTCCACCCATGGCCGCAATTCGATCTCCCAGGCCCAGGCGCTGCGCGGCTGCTGCAAAAGATCGAGATAGGTTTGCGCAATGGCATCCGGATCGAGCATGCTGTCAGGCCTATCGGGCGGCTCGGCGCGGCTCGAACTGCGAATCCCACCGTCGATCACGACATGGGCAACATGGATGCCCTGCGGGGACAATTCGCGCGCCATGCTCTGGGCCAGGCCCCGCAGCGCGAACTTGCCCATCGCAAACGGCGCCGATTGCGCATAGCCCTTCACGCTCGCCGACGCGCCGGTAAAGAGGATCGCACCGTGCTTGTGCGGCAGCATGCGCTTGACGGCTTCCTGGGCGACAAGAAAGCCTGCGAAGGCGGAAACCGTCAGTGTCTTCTCGACCTCGGCAGGATCGAGCTCGACGAAGGCGCCGCGCGTGCGGTAACTCGCGTTATAGACAACCACATCCGGCGCGCCGAAGGCGCGCTCGACTTCACCGAAAAGCCGCACGACATCGCCGCGTTTGGTCGCGTCGCAGGCAAAAGCCTCGCCCCCGATCTCCTTCGCAAGCGTCGCAAGGTCGGCTACGCGACGGGCCGCGAGCGCTACTTTCATGCCGGCCTTGGCAAAGATGCGCGCGACCGAGGCGGAAAGTCCGCCGCCGACGCCGACGATCAGGGCCGTTTGGTATGGCGTGTCGGTCATGCTGGCCTCGACTCCGCATTTAGATATTGGGAAGTGGATATGAACGGCCAAGAGGTGCAGGCGTCAAGCGCCCCGTTAGAATGTTGCTTGATTGCCGCAGCCAGCCTTCCCATTTCCCGTTACGAACATACGGTCGACGGATATGCAGCGCTTTTTGATCGGGCTCGGGTTGATTGTTTTAGTCGCCGGACTGGCATGGCCGTGGCTGGCGCGGATCGGGCTTGGCCGCCTCCCCGGCGACATCCTTATTCAACGCGGCGGCACCACGTTCTACTTCCCGCTGGTAACCTGCATCGTTATCAGCATCGTGCTGAGCGCGGCTTTCTGGCTGTTCAATCGCTGACATGGCGCGAATTGCTAGGCCAGCACGTTGACGCCGGACGAAGGAAACGGTCCACCCGCCGCGGGCGCGGCCGGTGATGAAGCGGCGACGATCGCCGTGCCGCCATCGGTTGGCGCCTGCAACGATCCGCCGAAAGTCACTGCCGGTTCAAGCTCTGCCGAGGCAGGCTTGTCGATCAGCTGTTTGAGCTCTTTTTGGATCTGATTTGTTTGTTGATGCGGATCCTGCCCCAAGCGCGCCTTGTCGACATCGCAACAGTTCATGCAGATGTAACCGTTGACGATCTCCATCGCGCATCGGCCTCCCCAGGGTCGATGCTAGGCGGCGTGCGTAAACCGCACGTAAAAACCGCGATCACGGTGGCGTGACACAAGCGTTACGTCGTGCGGCCACGCCTCAATCGATCACAGCGATGGCGTTGATCTCGACAAGGCAGCGCGGATCGGTTGCCAGCCGCACCACTTGCACCGTCGTCGTTGCCGGCTTGGCGTCTCGAAAATACTCGGCCCAAACGCGGTTGAGCGCATCCTGATCGGTGAGATCGGTCACAAAGCGATCCGCGGTCACGACGTCGGCAAAACCCGCACCGACGGCGTCGAGCCCGCGCTTGAGGTTCTCCAGCGCCGCCCGCGCCTGCCCTTCCATGTCGCGCGGCATAGCTTCGAACTCTTCCGGCCGGTGCGGATGATGATGATAGACCGGCGCGGCGGTGACGCCGGCTAGATAGATGGTCGTCCCCCCTCTTACCTTTATGGCCGGTGCGTACGGCATCCACAGGTCCGGCGCGTCCGACCAATGGATGTGCTCGATGGTTTTGGGCATGATATTAGAGCCTCCCTTCGTTACATCCGAAACACGCCGAACTTCGTCTCCGGGATCGGCGCATTGAGCGTCGCGGAGAGACACAGCGCGAGCACCCGGCGCGTTTCCGCCGGCGCGATGATGCCGTCATCCCAGAGCCGAGCGGTGGCGTAGTAGGGATCGCTCTCCGTCTCGAACTGATCGCGAATCGGCTGCTTGAATTTCGCCTCCTCCGCCGCGGACCAGCTCTTTCCGGCCGCCTCGATATTGTCGCGACGCACGGTGGCCAGCACGCTCGCCGCCTGCTCCGAGCCCATCAGCGACACCCGCGCATTCGGCCAGGTAAACAAAAAACGGGGGCCATAGGCGCGGCCGCACATGCCGTAATTGCCGGCGCCGTAGGAACCGCCGATCACCAGCGTGATCTTTGGCACCTGCGCGCAAGCCACGGCCGTCACCATCTTGGCGCCGTCCTTGGCAATACCGCCGGCCTCATAATCTCGTCCGACCATGAAGCCGACGATATTCTGGAGGAACAAAAGCGGGATGCGGCGCTGACAGCACAGCTCGATAAAATGCGCCGCTTTGAGCGCACTCTCCGAAAACAGGATGCCGTTGTTGCCCAAAATTCCCACCGGAATGCCGTGGATATGCGCGAAACCGGTTATCAGGGTCGACCCGTACAATGCCTTGAACTCGTCGAATTCAGAACCGTCCACCAGCCGCGCAATGACCTCACGCACGTCGAATTGCTTTTTGAGGTCGACTGGCACGATGCCGTCGAGCTCATTGAGATCGTATTTCGGCTCGACCGGCTTGGTGAGCGGAATGTCGATCGATTTTTTCGTATTCAGGCTGGCAACGATCCGGCGGCAGAGCGCCAACGCGTGGCGGTCGTTTTCGGCGTAGTAGTCGGCCACGCCCGATTTTTTCGCATGCACGTCGGCCCCCCCGAGATCCTCGGCCGACACCACCTCGCCGGTTGCCGCCTTCACCAGCGGGGGGCCGCCCAGGAAAATGGTTCCCTGATTGCGCACGATAATGGTTTCGTCCGACATCGCGGGCACGTAGGCGCCGCCGGCGGTACACGAACCCATGACCACGGCGATCTGCGGAATTCCCGCGGCCGAGAGCGTCGCCTGGTTGTAAAAGATGCGGCCGAAATGCTCGCGGTCAGGGAACACGTCGGTCCATTGCGGCAGGTTGGCGCCGCCCGAGTCGACGAGGTAGATGCACGGCAGCCGGTTTTCTCTCGCGACCTCCTGCGCGCGCAGGTGCTTCTTCACGGTCATCGGGTAGTAGGTGCCGCCCTTGATCGTCGAATCATTGCAGACGATCACGCATTCGCGGCCGGCGATCCGCCCTATGCCGGTGATAAGCCCGGCGGCGCGGATCGGATCTTCGTACATGCCATCGGCGGCAAGCGGCGACAATTCCAAAAACGGCGCGCCAGCGTCGATGAGTGTCATCACGCGGTCGCGGGGCAAGAGCTTGCCGCGGGCCAAATGGCGCTCGCGCGAACGCGGCGGCCCGCCTTCGGCGGCGGCGGCGCGGCGCGCTTGCAGCTCCGCCGCCAGCCCGCGCATTGCCGCCCGGTTGGCGCGGAACTCCGGTGATGTCGGATCGATCACGGATTTAATTGCAGTCACAAGCCCCTCATCGATGTCACGGTGCATACGCAGGCCAAACCGTACGCGTACGCGGCTCCAAACATATCAATAAATCGCCGGCGCACACCGCGGGCGTGCAGATCCGACGATTGCGTTCCAGGCGATCGGATGCCTTGGATTGCGCCGGACCAATATCACACGGAACGCGTTTGGACCCGAAGCTTTCCTGCGAAGACGAAGTCGTCATCGTCAATCCGAACGATAAGAGGATCGTCATGGTGGTTCCGGCTTAACCAGGCGGGCATCGCAGCGGAAATGGCAGCGGACATGGCAGCTGCATCGAGGGCGGCTGCATGCCGCCCTCGATCGTCTTTTCAGCTTGGCTTGTTGCTTCTGGACCCGCGCGCTAGGCGCGTACCTCTTGCCGCTGGAAGATGACATATCCGATGACAAACAGCAGGATCGCGCTGGCGATCATGCCGACTGTCTGCGGCCAGACAACTTCGATGCTTTGCAGCAACGGCAGTGGCGCTCCCGGTATCGAGCCTGGTTGGACCAGGGCTAAACCCAGCGACGCGAGGAGCGGCTGCTGCGTCGACCGCACGGTCGGATCCAGCAGCACGCCCACGATCTCACCGAACAAGGCACCAGGCGATACCCGGGCGAACGCCTGCAGCACGCCCAAATGGTTCAACAATTCCGCCGGGGTCGCCACCGTATCCGATACGAACAGCGCGGCCAAATACGGCGAGACAAGCGGCCACAGGATTGTCAGGAAAAGCCAGAGACCCAAGGCGACAAGAGCGGCAGTGGCCGCCGAGCGGAAGATGATGGAGAACAACAAGGCGAGCGCCAGCCATACGCCGGCATAGACGATCGTCACGACCAACATCGCGACGGCGCGCGTCACTTCCTCCACTCCCGGCGGAAGTCCTAACGTGAGTATTCCAAGGCCGATCACCATCAGCCACAGCGCGACCAGCATGATGGTGATCGTCAGCAGTCCGGCGAGAAATTTTCCGAACAGCAGCGCATCGCGATAGATCGGCTGCGCTAAAATGCGCGACAATGTCCGTTGATTGCGTTCGCTGTTGACCAAATCAAAGCCGATGCCGATCGCAACGAGCGGGACAAGGAACGACAGGACCGAGACGAACGACGGCAAGCCCTCCCCAGCGCGCGTGAAAAGGCGCAGGAACAGGAATGGGTCCTCGGCCGAAACCTCGCGAATTTGTTGGATGCCCGTGTAGACCACTCCGAGAGCCATCAAGACGACCAGCCACTCCAGGACGATCATGCGAACGCCCGTGAGATGGTCGGACAGCTCTTTGAATGTCACGACGCCGAGACCCTGAAAGGCCGAGCCCTCACGCCGCATGACGTGCTCCTTCCCTCGCATCGGCTTCCGCCTGGGCCTTGGCCTCGAAGTAACGGGTGTAGATGGCGTCGAGGCTCGGCTCTTGCACGCCCAGATATTTGAGCCGGCCCTGCATAGCGACGACTTCCACCGCCGCTTCCGGCCGAACATCGCGATCGGCATGCAGCCGCAGCTTGCCGATGCCCATACGCTCGACACCGCTGACGCCGGGAATCAGCGCCAGGCGCTCGGCGAGCCCCGCACCGTCGGCTTCGATATCGACCACATAGCCGCCGCCCAAAACTTCTCGGCCGAGTTCGGCCACCGATCCCATCAGCGCGATACGGCCGCCGGAAAACAGCGCGACCCGGTCGCACACGCTCTGCACCCGTTCGAGCAAATGTGAGGATAGCAGCACCGAAACGCCCTCCCCTTTGAAGGCGCGAATGATCGCGAGGAGTTCCGCGGTGGCATGTGGATCGAGGCCGGAGGTCGGTTCATCGAGGATCGCGATTTGGGCGCCCTTCATCAGGATCTCGGCAAGGCCGAGACGTTGGCGCATACCGCGCGAGAAGGTGCCGACGCGCTTGTCGGCGGACTCGGAAAGGCCCACTCGCGCCAACGCGTCCGCAATCCTCTGCTCCCTTTCGGCCTTCCGAAAGCCGATCAGGCGCGCAGTGTAGCTCAGGTTATCGGCGGCGGTGAGCTGATCGTAGAACCCGACCGTGTCGGGCATGTATCCGACCCGGCGCTTGACCGAAAGCGGCTGGCGCGCCGGATTGAATCCGAGCACGCTCACCTCGCCGCCGGAAATCTCGGTGAGACCCAGCAGCATAAGGATCGTAGTCGTCTTCCCCGCACCGTTGGGGCCGAGCAGCCCGAAGATCTCACCGCGGCCGACCGTGAATGAGACGTGATCGACGGCGACGGCGTCGCCGTAAGTCTTGCTGAGACCTTTGGCCTCGATAACGGTATCCGTGTTCATCGTCGGCCGAACCTGGCAACCGCCCCGACCATGACCAGGAGCGCCACGCCGATGATGCCGACGCCGGCGATGCCCCACAACGTCGAGGTCGTTACCGTCACGCGGAAGGTCGCCGATGCCGACTCGCCGCGCGTCGAGGCGCGGATGCTCGTCACATAATCGCCGGCAATCGCCTTCTCGGTCGGTGTGATCAGCGCCTGCACTTCCTTGTTCGCATTTGGCGCAATGTGGTCCACGGTCTTCGGATCGAAGGTGATCTTCCAACCGCTTGGCGCCGAGCCGGTGAGCTGGACGGAGTCGGCCGGCGCGGTTCCGATATTGGTGATGATGACCGGCACGCTCGTTTCCTTGCCGGCTGTGGCGCTCATCGAAACACGACCTTCACGACCGCTGATGTCGAGCTTCGGCTGGCCGGTTATGTCCATGGTGAGGTCGGCGGTGGCCACGACATCTTCGGCGCCGACCCGCGCCACGACTTGGTAGCTGCCGGCCGCCGCGGTATTCGGCGGCGTTACCTTGAGCTTCACGCTCTTGGTCTGGCCGGCGTCGATTGGAACGGCGTTGAGTTCCTGGCTGCCGTATTGCTCGCTGAACGACGCGTCGAAATTCTGCGGTGTCTGTGCGGACAGGCTCACCGTCAACTTCTTGCCGCTGTCGTTCTTGATTCCGAGCTGAAATTCGAAACTCGATTTCGACGTGCCGCGCAGCTCTGGAAGCTGCGGGGTGAGCGTCAGCTTGGCCGGCAAATCCTTTGCCAGCGTGACGGCGATCGGCAGTGAGGCGTTGGTCGATCCGCCGGTGGCGGTCACTGTGAGCGTTTCGGTCCCGACGGCCGCGTTCTTCGGCACATCGAGCCGCAACTCCAGCGAAACGCTCGAATTCGTCGCCGGCATCGCCGCACCGACCGGCTGCCCGCCGCCCATCAGTGTCGCCGTCCAGCCTGCAGGCACACCGGAAACCGACAAGGCCAGCCGCTCGGGCGGCAAGTCGTAGTTTTGCAGCTTTAGATTGATCGACGAAGTCTCGCCCGGCCGCAGCGTCACGGCCGGATAATCGCTCATCAAAAAAAGGCCTTTAACGTCCTTGGGAGCGTCTTCAGCCTTGGCGATCGGCGCAATGAGCGCGGCAAAAGCGGCAAAGGAAACGGCAAGAGTGGCGATAAACCGATATCGCATTGGCGTTGGCTCCCGTGCAGGAATGGTTCGCTGTGCCCCCTACCACGGCGCGCTCTATGGAGCACGGGCGAGGAGGCCGGCATTGTGGGCGCAATCGTGACAAAATCATGCAGAGGACAGCGCTTTTGGCAATACCTGCGGTAGAGAGCCGCAGTTTAGAGTTAAATTGTGCGCATGCGTCGCAGGCCAGAAATCAGCGCCGGTCTTCTGGCATTCCGCCGCCGGCCCGACCTCGAAGTCCTGCTCGCCCATCCGGGCGGGCCATTCTGGGCAAAGAAGGACGATGGGGCCTGGACCATTCCCAAAGGCCTCGCCGAGGCCGAGGCCGACCTTCTCGCTACCGCGCAGCGGGAATTTAACGAAGAAACGAACCTGAGCACCGACGGCCCGTTCATCGCGCTGACGCCGGTGAAACAGAAGAGCGGCAAGCTGGTGCAGGCCTGGGCATTCGAGGCCGATCTCGACCTCGCATCCTTCGCGAGCAACACCTTCGACATGGAGTGGCCGCCACGGTCCGGGCGGCGCCAAAGCTTTCCAGAGATTGATCGTATTGCATACTTCTCGCTACCGGCGGCGATGGTAAAGATCATCGAATACCAGCGGCCGCTCCTGCGCGAGCTGGAAGCCAAGCTTGCAATAGGCCCGACGACTACTCACGCTTGACCTCAGGCCAATCGACTTCATCATGCGGCAGCACCCAGGGTTCACGGTGCGCAGCGTCACGCCATTCCTTCCACGCCGGCAGCGCCATGAGCGCATGCATGTAGTCGCGCGCCGTCGCGCTCACCTCGACCGCATAAGTGTGGAAGCGCCAGACCACCGGTGCGTACATCGCGTCCGCCGCTCCGAACGCGCCGTAAAGAAAAGGGCCTGCCGCACCAAAACGCGACCGGCATTCGTTCCAGATCGCATCAATGCGGGCGACGTCGGCTTGTGCATCCGGGTCGATTTGCCGCGGGATGACCGGCCGCCACACATTCATCGGCAATTGGCGCCGAAGCGGCTGAAACCCGGCATGCATTTCGGAACAGATCGCGCGGGCATGTGCGCGGGCAGCCGCATCGCGCGGCCATAGACCGGCGGCGGGAAATTTCTCCGCCAGATATTCGAGGATCGCCAACGATTCCCAAATGTTGACATCGCCGTCGATCAGCACCGGCACCTTGCCTGCGCCGGACATTTTCGTTATGCGCGCTTTGAAATCCGTCGTTTCGAGGGAAATCACGGTTTCCTGAAATTCGATGCTCGCGACCTTCATGGCGAACCAGGGCCGAAACGACCAGGAGGAATAATTCTTATTGCCGATGATGAGGTGGAGCATTGGCTACGGCCCGTTGGGACGGCGAGATCACCACAGGGGCGTCGTTTCGGCAAGAAAGCCGCATCTGCCGTCAGGGTCCGGGGAGCAGTTCCCTGCTCTGGCCGGTCAGACGATAGACCACAAGTCCAACCCACTCCCGCACGGCCGCGTCGGTCCGCCGCAAACCCTCGCTGAGCATCGGGAAGCCACGCTGCAAATCCATCGGCCCGCGGGTGCGCCAATCCACCGGATAGGCCTCCACCGGAAAGCCGACCGCTCTAAACGCCGCCATCGCCCGCGGCATGTGATAGGCCGATGTCAGCAACAACCAGCGTTCACCCGGCTTGGGGCTCGCAAGCAGAAGTGAGAACGCGGCATTTTCAATCGTGTTGCGCGACTGCTCCTCGGCGATAATGCGATCGTGCGGCACTCCGAGGGCCTCCAATTGGCGCACGGCGAACGGTGCTTCGGGCCCGTCACGCTCGAACAGCGATCCGCTGCCGCCGGAAAAAATGATGCGCGCATCGGGATAGCGGCGCGCAAGCTCGGCTGTGGCGGTGATGCGCTCAGCCGCCTCGTCGAGCGCCACCGCGCCGCGCGCGGCCGAAACGCCCGACGAGATCGCGCCGCCGAGAACGACAATTCCATCCGGCGCTCCGTGCGATGGATCCCATGGCGGAAAGCGATCCTCCAGCGGCAGGATCAGCGCGTTGCCGAGCGGCGACAAGCCGGCGATCGCAATAAGGACGAGGCTCGTCACGATGAGCCAACTCGCCAGCCGTGTGAACCGCGTGCAGAGCAGAACGAGGCCAAGCAGCCCAACCGAGATGAAAAGATTCGACGGCGCAGCAAAAAAGCCCAGAATCTTTGAGAGAATGAAAAACATGAAAACCGCGCCTGCCGGCAATGTGGTTAGGACTGCGATTTCCGCCACGCCGCATACCGCGCCTTGGCGTCCTCATTGGGCGGATAAAGCCCCGGCAGCTTCACGCCATTTTCGACTTCGCTGAACACCCAGCTTTCGTAGAGCTCATGTTCGGCGCCGTCATGCACGACAAATTCCAACAAAGCCTGCGGGATGACGACGGCCCCATCATCATCGGCGACGATGATATCCCCTGGAAAGATCGCACAGCCGCCACAGCCGATCGGCTGCTGCCAGCCGACAAAGGTCAAACCATTGACCGAGGCCGGAGCGGCGACGCCCGCGCACCACACCGGCAAGCCGCTCATCAGCACGCCGGCGCGATCGCGCACGACCCCGTCGGTGATCAGCGCCGAAACGTTCCGCTTTTTCATGCGGGCGCAAAGAATATCGCCAAAGATACCGGCGCTTGTCACGCCCATCGCGTCGGCGACCGCGATCGCGCCCTCCGGCATCTCTTCGACGGCGGCGCGCGTTGAAATCGGATTGCCCCAGCTCTCCGGCGTAGCGACGTCCTCGCGCGCAGGAACGAAGCGCAGCGTGAAAGCACGGCCGACGACGCGCTCGCCTCTTGGAACGAGCGGCTTTGGGCCGCTCAGCCAGCAGCGGCGGATGCCCTTTTTCAGGAGCATTGTCGTGATCGTCGCGCTTGTCACCTTGCGCAAGATATCGAACGCCGCGTCGCTCATCCCCTGCCTCGCTTGATTTCAGATTTGCCGTAGCCAATTGCTGATCCGCTCGACCGCTTCGCGCATCTCGTCCGGTCTGCCGGCGTAACTCAACCGCAAGAAATTCCGTCCGCGTTGCGGATCGAAATCAACCCCGGGGGTCGCGGCCACACCTGCTTCTTCGAGCATACGCGTTGCAAAGGCAAAGCTGTCGGTCGAGAAACGCGAAATATCGGCATAGAGATAGAAGGCCCCATCGGCCGGCAGAAATGAATCGAGGCCGACGCGCGGCAGGCCGTCGAGCAAAATACGCCGATTTTCTTCATAGCCCCGCCGCACCATTTCGAGCTCCGGGCGCCCCTCGAAAGCTGCTTCGGCTGCAATTTGCGAAAGGGTCGGCACGGAGATCGCGAGGTTCTGCTGCAACCGCTCGACGGCGCGCAGTAACGCGGGCGGCACCACCATCCAGCCAATGCGCCATCCGGTCATGCAGAAATATTTTGAGAAGGAATTGATGATGATGACATCGCGCGAGATGCGCGCGGCGCTTTCAGCGACAAAAGCATAGTCGAGGCCGTGATAGATCTCGTCAGAGATGACGATAATTCCCGCATCTTGGGCGCAATGAATGAGCTCGGTCAGCGCCGACGCGGTCATCATGGTCCCGCTGGGATTGGCGGGAGAAGCTACCACCACGCCTTTCAGCGGTTGGGTCCGATGCTGAGCAAGCAACGCCTCGGCGTTGAGCGACCAACGCGAATCCGCACTTGTCTCGATTCCCACAGGCTCGCAGCCCAGTGCAGTCAGTATGTGCCGATAGGGCGGATACCCTGGCAGCGCGACCGCAACGCGATCTCCCGCCTCGAAAGCGGCGAGAAATGCCAGAATGAAGCCGGCCGACGAGCCGGTCGTCACCGCGATTCGCGACGGATCGAGGTCAATCCCGTGCCACTCCCCATAGGCCAGCGCGATTCGCCGCCGCAGCGATTCTGTCCCCAGCGTTTCGGTATAGCCGAGCCGCGCGGTGCTAAGCGCATCGCGCGCCGCGGCGATGGCCGATGCGGGCGCGCCCGCGGCCGGCTGGCCGACTTCCATGTGGATGATCCGGTGCCCTTGCGCCTCCAGGCGCGCGGCTGCGGCCACGACATCCATCACCATGAACGGCGGGACGGCGCTGCGTTTGGAAGGTTGCAACAGATGTCTGGCGCGATCGAGCATCACGTGCCTTGAGGGACCGTCCAGTCCAGCATAGTCCGCGCCCCGGTGCTGCCGCATTCCCCAGGTTTTCTCATAGACTGCTTCGCTTCCGCAACGCACCGGCCCCGAGTTGACCGTCAATGGTTCCAACCGTAGCTTGGTCCCAAGGTCGGGTCTCGAGGCTTGGTCCCAGGTCCGCGGGACTGGTATTTGTCCCAGATGATTGCCGGCAAAGCTCCTAGCAAGATGCGCCCGATGAAACCAGCCTCACGCGCGGTCGCGATCGCCACGGCGGCCGCTGTCGCACTGGGCGGCATACCAGCGCGCGCGCAGACCGGGTCTTCGGCCGGCATCCCGATGATCCGCGATGCCGAGATTGAGCAGCTTTTGCGCGACTATACGGCGCCAATTCTGCGCGTTGCCGGCCTGAGCCAGCAAAATATTCAAGTCGTCATCATCAACGATAAATCATTCAACGCATTCGTCATGGACGCGCACCGCATTTTTGTAAATTCCGGTGCGCTCATGCAGGCCACCACGCCCAACCAGATTATCGGCGTCTTCGCGCACGAGACCGGGCATATCGTCGGCGGTCACCTATCCAAGATGCGCCAGGAGCTTGCCAACGCCCAGACCGCGGCGATCGTGGCCATGCTGCTTGGCGTCGGCGCCATGGTCGCCGGCGCCCGCTCGGGCAACGTGGATGCCGGCAATATCGGCGCGGCCGCTCTCAGCGCGCCGCAGTCGTACTTGGCGCATTCCCTGCTCTCCTACCAGCGCGCGCAAGAGGAACAGGCCGACCGCGCCGGCGTGCGCTTTCTGTCGATGAGCGGGCAATCCGCCAAGGGTATGTACGACACGTTCAAGAAGTTCGCCGATGAGATGATGTTCTCGGCGGCCTATATCGACCCGTACGTGCAAAACCATCCCATGCCGGCAGAGCGCATGGCCGCGCTCGCGGAGCTGGTGAAGACGCCCTATTGGGACAAGAAGGATCCCCCTCAGCTGCAATTCCGTCACGACATGATGCGCGCGAAGCTTTGCGGCTTTCTCGAGCGGGCCGACACCATCATGCGGCGTTACCCATCCTCCGATACCAGCATGCCGGCCCGCTACGCGCACGCGATTGCGGCCTACCGCTTCGGCGACGTGCGCTCCGCCCTTGCGCAGATCGAAGGCTTGATCGAGGCGATGCCCAGCAACCCCTATTTTTACGAGCTGAAGGGTCAGGCATTGCTTGAAAGCGGCCATCCGGCGGAAGCGATCGCGCCGCTCCGCCGTGCCGTCGAAACGGCGCCCAATCCGGCGCTCATTCAGATCCTGCTTGCACAGGCGCTGATCGGCACCAACAACGCCAAGAACGCCGCGGAAGCGGTTCCGCTTTTGCGCGCGGCGATTGCCAAAGAGCCGGAGTCCGGCGACGCCTACGAGCAACTCGCCATGGCATACGGCCACAACGGCAATCTCGCCGATGCCGATTTGGCCTCGGCCCAGGCCGCATTCGCCCGCGGCGACAACAAGACCGCCCGCGAACTCGCCGCCCGCGCTAAAATGCGGTTTCCGGTCGGATCGCCCGGCTGGGTTCGTGCCGACGATATTGTCGCATTCAACAAGGGAAAAAGCCCGCTCCGGGCCGGTCAATGATCGCAAAAGGACAAACGACATGACAATAAAAGTACGCATTGCATGCGTGGCCGCCGCCGCCATGTCGCTCGCGCTTGCGGCTCCGGCGCTGGCGCAGCCATTCTCCGCCGACCAGCGCGAGGAAATCGGACAGATCATCAAAGACTATCTGCTCACTCATCCCGAAGTGATGCAGGACGTCATGGCAGAGCTCGAGAAGCGCCAGCAAAGCGCCGAAACCGAGAAGCATCGCGCCGCCGTGGCGGAGAACAAAGCCACCCTGTTCAGCTCACCGCACCAAGTCGTGCTCGGCAACCCCCAGGGCAATGTCACGATGGTCGAATTTTTCGACTACAATTGTGGGTTCTGCAAGCGCGCCCTCTCCGACATGCTCGATCTGATAAAGACCGACAGCAACCTGAAATTCGTGCTCAAGGAATTCCCGGTGCTTGGTGAGGGCTCGGTGGAAGCCGCCCG
This sequence comes from uncultured Alphaproteobacteria bacterium, assembly GCA_963831135.1. Taxonomy (GTDB): domain Bacteria; phylum Pseudomonadota; class Alphaproteobacteria; order Rhizobiales; family Xanthobacteraceae; genus BOG-931. The sequence continues at coordinate 161,510 of CAWHPH010000053.1, read as the reverse complement.
CGTCGCGGTCGCCGCGCGCATGCAAGACGCCACGGGAAAGAAATACGTCGAGTTTCACCAGAAACTGCTGGGCAGCCGCGGCGGCGCCGACAAAACGCGCGCCCTTGCCGTCGCCAAAGAGGTGGGATTCGACATGTCGCGCCTCGAGCGGGATATGGGCAGCGACGAGGTCAAAAAGACCATCGACGAGAATATGAAGCTCGCGGACGCGCTCGGTGTCAGCGGCACGCCAAGCTATGTGGTCGGTGAGGAAGTCGTGGTTGGAGCGGTCGGCATTGACGCTCTGCGCGAGAAGATCAACGCCGAGCGGAAATAGTCCGCGGCGGTCGCCGGATTTACCAGCGTTTCCTTGGCGGAGCCAAGGCGCTCACTGAGCGGAAGCTCGGCAGGCTTCCCCTTTGCGGGAGCCTTCCCTATAAACGGCCCCGGCGCGGCGCCCCGCCGCGATGACAGCCGGGTGTTGCGCGCGCATGCCGAAGACGGTCTACGTCCTCAACGGACCCAATCTCAATCTGCTTGGTTCGCGCGAGCCGGAAATCTACGGCCGCGCCACCCTTGCCGACGTCGAAAAGCTTTGCCGGACCTCAGCGAAGCAGCACGGCCTCGCCGTCGAATTTCGCCAGTCCAATCATGAGGGCGAGATCATCGACTGGATCCAGCAGGCGCGCGCCGAAAAGGCAGCCGGCGTGGTCATCAATCCTGCGGGGTATGGCCATACCTCGGTGGCCATCCTCGATGCGCTCGCTGCGCTGGAGGCGCCGATCATCGAAGTCCATATCAGCAACATTCATGCTCGCGAGTTGTTTCGCCGACGCACGTACGTGTCGCAGGTCGCGCGCGCTGTGCTGTGTGGCTTCGGCATCCACGGCTACGCGCTTGCGATCGACGGCCTTGCCGCCATCATCGATGCCAAGGATTGATCGTGGCCCGCAAACCCGACAAGCCGTCAACCACCAAGAGCCCTACGATCGATCACGGCGCGATCCGCGAACTGGCAGAATTGCTGGATGAGACCGGTCTCACCGAGATCGAGATTCAAAAAGATGGCGCGTCAATCCGTGTCGCTCGCAACGCAGCCGCGCTCGGACCGCGGACGTGGCAGGAAGGTACGCTTGCGGCCAGCCCGGCGGTTATCACCGCACCGGTGGAGATCCCGATCGAGCCCGCCAAACATCCCGGGCTTGTCTCCTCCCCGATGGTCGGCACCGCCTATCGCGGTCCGGCGCCCGGCTCACGGCCCTTTGTTGACATCGGCAGCCAGGTGAAGGCGGGCGATACGCTCATCATCATCGAAGCGATGAAGACGATGAATCAAATTCCGGCGCCCCGTTCCGGCACGGTGATCCAGATCCTCGTCGAGGATGGCCAACCGGTCGAGTACGGCGAGCCACTGATGATCATCGATGACGCGAATGGCGAATAGTGAATGGCGAATCGAGTGCGGTTGCGGCGCGGCTGCGTGTCGCTGTTCGCTTTTCGCCTTACGCTATTCGCACCGCTGAGCTCGCGATGTTCGATAAGATCCTCATCGCCAACCGGGGAGAGATCGCGCTCCGCATTCTGCGCGCCTGCAAAGAGCTCGGCATACCGACGGTCGCGGTCCACTCGACGGCGGACGCGGACGCGATGCATGTGCGGCTTGCCGACGAGAGCGTCTGCATCGGCCCGCCACCCGCCAAAGACAGCTATCTCAATATTCCCGCGCTGCTCGCTGCGTGCGAAATCACCGGCGCCGATGCCGTACATCCCGGCTACGGATTTCTGGCCGAGAATGCCCGCTTCGCGGAAATCCTCGCCGAACACAACGTGTGCTTTATCGGTCCGCGCCCGGAGCATATCCGGCTGATGGGCGACAAAATCGCAGCGAAGCGCGCCGCCCTGGATCTTGGTATCCCGACTGTGCCCGGCTCGGACGGAGGCGTCGGCTCCGATGAAGAGGCGGAGAGATTGGCCCGCGAGATTGGTTTTCCGGTCATGCTTAAGGCCGCTGCCGGCGGCGGCGGCCGCGGCATGAAGGTCGTCCGTGCCGAAAGCGAGCTTGCCTCCGCGCTCGCCACGGCGCGCGCCGAGTCCAAAGCAGCCTTCGACGACGACACGCTTTATCTGGAAAAATACCTCGAGCAGCCCCGCCACATCGAAATTCAGGTGCTCGGCGACGGCAAAGGTCGCGCTATTCATTTGGGCGAGCGCGATTGCTCGCTGCAGCGCCGCCATCAAAAGATCTGGGAAGAAGGCCCCTCGCCGGCCCTGAACATCTCGGCCCGCGACCAGATCTGTGAAACCGTCGCCAAGGCAATGCGCGAGATTAAATATCTGGGCGCCGGCACCGTCGAGTTCCTCTACGAGAACGGCAAATTCAACTTCATTGAAATGAATACGCGCATTCAGGTCGAACACCCAGTGACGGAGATGATCACCGACATCGACCTCGTAGCTGAGCAGATCCGCGTCGCCGCCGGCAGCGATCTCGCGCTGGGCCAAGGCGACGTGAAGTTTCACGGCCACGCTATCGAATGCCGGATCAATGCCGAAAACCCGGTATCGTTTCGCCCCTCGCCGGGCAAGATCATCCACTATCATCCGCCCGGCGGCCTAGGGGTGCGGATCGATTCGGCCGTCTACCACGGTTACACTATTCCGCCGTTTTACAACTCGCTGGTCGGCAAGCTCATCGTTCACGGCAAGACCCGCGACGAATGTCTGATGCGGCTGAAGCGGGCACTCGATGAATTTGTCGTCGACGGTATCGAGACGACCTTGCCGTTGTTCCGCGCCTTGGTGCGCGAAACCGAAATTATCGACGGCGACTATAACATCCATTGGCTTGAAGCTTTTCTTGCCCGCGGCGCCATCGAGCAATAATGAGTTAGGCAGACACGCGCCCGGCAGCCGGTTTCACGGCGCGCGCGTTCGCGACACTGGTTCTGGCGACGCTGGCCTTCATGGCGCTCGCGAGAACGCGCCCGACCAACGACGGCACATAAGGCTTGGCGACAAAAATCGAGCCCGGGACGCGCGCCTCCAAATCGAGCACGTCCACCCGGCCGGATGCGTAGACGACCGGCAGATCGGGGCGTAGTTCGCGAGCGCGGCGCGCGAGCGTCGTGCCGTCCATGCTGCCGCCAAGATTGATATCGGTGAAAAGAATATCCACAGGCGCCGAAGCGAGGTGCGAAAGCGCGTCTGCTCCGTTGCTCACAACGCCCACCGCGAAACCCTGCTCCGACAGAGTTTCGGCAACCAATTCGCTGATGAGGAATTCATCCTCGACAAGCAGGAGGCGAATCGGCTGAGCTTTATCGAATGTGGCGCGCATGGCGGCATCGCTTGTGGGTTGCACGTAGATGCAATGCACACCGCAAAAATATGTTCAAGGTGGCGAAAATCTTAGGGAAATTGTAGTTTACGCGCAGTTAAGGACGGCGCTGGCGCAGCGCCGAGCAGAAGCCGGACGCCATGGCCAGCCGCGAATCTGCACTCGTCGACATAACGCCCGAAGTGCTGCTGAAGGCTTATGCCTGCGGTATTTTCCCAATGGCGGAAAGCGCCGACGATCCTGCTCTCTATTGGATCGAACCGGAGCGGCGCGGCATCATTCCGCTCGACCGGTTCCACGTGCCCGGCCGTCTTGCGCGCACGGTACGTTCCGACCGTTTCACCGTTGTCGTCGACCGCGACTTTGATGCCGTGCTTGACGGATGCGCGCAGCCCATGCCGGGGCGGACCCGAACGTGGATCAACGAACGAATTCGAAATCTCTACCGAAAGCTTTATCAGCGCGGCGATTGCCACACCGTCGAGGTGTATGAGCGCGACCAGCTGGTCGGGGGTTTGTACGGCGTCAGCCTCGGACGCGCATTTTTCGGCGAAAGCATGTTTCACCGCTGCCGCGACGCCTCCAAGGTGGCGCTTGTTCATTTGGTTGCGCGGCTCAAGGCGGGGCATTACCGCCTGCTCGATACGCAATTTGTCACTGGGCATCTGCGCACGTTCGGCGCCGTCGAGGTTTCACGCTCGGCCTACCACAAGCTGCTGGATGCGGCGCTCGTGGGCGACGGTGATTTTGGCGCGTTTTCACCTGATCGCCCAGTTCCGGGCAGTGTGGTATTGAAGCTCCTCAAGACGGACTGATCCCTTCAGCTTTCTCCACGTCGGTTGCAACAAGCCCAATGATCTGGCTTCGAGGAATTGCACGCCTGGTCGGATGGATACTGGGTCTCACTGGCTTGGGAGCTCTCGCCATCGGCGCGCTTTTGGCTTTCCCGATCTCTCCGCCGCCGCCGTTGGAATCGATCCGCGCCGGCGCGCTTGCGATCGACCGGGCTGGGACGCCGGACTTGACGCATTTCCTGGCCCGCGATGGCACGTCTCTCGCCTATCGGGTGTATCCGGCCGCCGATGGCGATAAGGAAAAGATCGCCATCGTGATTCATGGCTCGGGCGGCCATTCGACCAGTATGAACGGAATTGCCAAAAGACTAGCCGCCAACAATTTTTTGGTCATCGCGCCCGACATCCGCGGTCACGGCGCTTCCGGCACCCGCGGCGATATCGGCTATTACGGACAGCTCGACGACGATCTGGACGATCTGCTTGCGGAATTGCGGCGGCAGTATCTGACGGGACATTTCGCACTGCTCGGATTTTCTTCCGGCGGCGGCTTCGCGCTACGCGCAGCGGTCGGAAATCTGTCCGCCGCGTTCCAACGCCTCGTCCTTTTGTCTCCCTATCTCGGCTATGACGCACCTTCGACGCGCAGCCAGGAAAATTCAGCGACCTGGGCAAGCCCTGATATTCCGCGTTACATGGCCCTGAGCCTGTTACGCCGGCTTGATCTTCGCTGCTGCGAAGCGCTGCCGGTGATTGCTTTCGCGGTCAGCCCGGGCAGCGAGAAATATGTGACCTCCCGCTATTCCTACCGGCTGCTGACCAATTTTGCCGCGCCTGCCGATCTCAACGCGGCATTCCACCAGCTCAGAGTGCCGACCACAATTGTTGCGGGCGGGGCAGACGAATTGTTGCTGACGAACAAATATGCGGACGTGGTCGCCGGAGTCGAACCGGCCATCGATGTTCGCATCGTGCCCGGCCTCACCCATATGGATATGCTGCATGCGCCGGCCGCCATTGACGCGATCGCCGCTGCTTTCAACGAGAGATAAAGCGTCCGATCGGTGGCGGATTAGCGCGGCTGCGCCGGAGGCGCCCGCGTAACCGGCGGCACAGGTTGTACGCGTGGCGCTGGCTTTGGCTTCGAGGTCGGCTGGCGGGCGGGGCTGGGCGCTGCTGCCGCGGGCGTCGGTTGCACCACTGGCTCGGCCACCCGCGTCGGCGCGGCGCAATCCGTCAGCCAGACATCGTAGATGGGATGTTCAACACCGTGCAGGCCTGGGCTGGCAGCGAACATCCAGCCGTTGAAGATGCGCTTGATCTCGCCTTGGAGAGTTACTTCATCGACTTCGACGAAAGCGTCGGTATTGGTCGCTTCAGTCGGCGGGCGCGTGTAGCAGACCCGCGCGGTTACCCGCAAGGCGCCGAATTGCACCGTTTCGCCGATGGCGGCGTCAAAGGAAATGGTGCGGCCCGTGATCTTGTCGAGTCCCGCAAAGACCGCGCGCGTATTTTCGATCTTCTGCGTCGGCATCTCGGTGATGACAGCGTCGTCCGGCTGCGGTGAAGTGTCCGCTGGTTGCGGCGGCGGCGGATTTGCCGGAGCGGGAACAGTGCCAGCCGCCGGCGGCGCTATCCGAGCCCGCTGCGCGCCGGGAGCCGACGGAGGCGCCCCCGGAGGGGGCGGCAATGGTTGTGCCTGGATGCCGGACGGCGCAGGCCCCACTCCGGGCGGAGGCGCCGGCTGCTGTGCCGGATACTGCACCGGTGGTGGTTGGGGCGGCAGCGATCCATTGGGCACGCTCGCCGGCGGCCTGGGCGGCGTGTCACCGTAAAAAGAACTCGGCTGCGCGTGGGCGATGCCCGCCACGAGCGTCCCGCCGAGCACGGCCGATAGGGCGATACGAAGCATGAAGCCTGGACCGCGATGGGGTTCGCGCATCATCGCGGATGGCCCCGTTAACACGCGGAATGCGGCACGGAAAGGGCGAATATCACGGATCTAAAGGACGGCTCTGCCCTTGCGGTTAACCCGGTGTCCAAGCCTTGTAGTCGCCGGTCGCCTTGGGGCGACGCCCTTGCGCCAACGTCGATCCGCTCGGCCGATGCGCGTAGGGCGTGCCCGTGAGATTCGGCCGATGCGGCTTCTCCCAGGGATGCGGCTTGGTCTTGTCGAGCGGCGGCGGTACATCCACCGTGTGGTGCAGCCAGCCGTGCCACGTCGGCGGCACCTTCGAGGCCTCCGCGATCCCGTTATAGATCACCCAGCGGCGCTCGAATCCGAGTGTCGGATCGATCTTGCCATCGCGCGTGCGGTAATAGCGATTCCCGAACTCATCGGTGCCGACGAACTCGCCGTAGAGTTTCGTCCACAATTGGGTTCCGAAGGTCTGGCCATTCCACCAGGTGAAAAAGCGCAGCAGGAAGGTTTTCATCGCTGAAATCGCCGCCGTTTGACCGCGCGTTGATGCCATTTCGCGGGCGCGATGTCCAGGGAATGGCCGCCAACCGGCTCGGCAATGTCCCTGTTCTACCCACGGCTGACCTGAGCTTTCATGTTATCTTGCGGCATGCTGCAGAATGCGATCGAGCACATACAAAATCGATTCGGCCTAACGCTTTCCTCGGCGACGGATTGGGCGCTGTCGGCTGCGATCCTCGTTGGGGCAGCCATCGCCGCGTTGCTGCTACACTCAATCGTGCTGTGGCTTGCGCGGCCTGTCCTGGCCGGCCAACACCCTTTCTTGCGGACAGTCCTGAGCGCCACAAAGGGGCCGACGCGGCTGGGCATGCTGCTGATTGCCTTAGCCGTCGCCTTGCCCGCGGCGCCGCTCGCCAGTGGCACCGCCAATGTCCTCGAGCGACTGCTCGGATTGGCGACCATTTGCTTGCTGGGATGGATCGCGCTGACCGCTCTGCATATAGCAGCCGACCTCTATCTCATGCGCTTTCGGCTCGATGTGCCGGACAATCTGCTTGCGCGCAAACACATCACGCAAGTTCGTGTGCTGCAGCGGGTGCTGGAGGTGGTGATCGTGCTCATCACCATCGGATTCGCGCTGATGACATTCGAGGCCGTGCGGCAATTCGGCGTCACTTTGTTCGCATCAGCGGGCGTTGCGGGCATTATCGCCGGGCTTGCGGCGCGGCCGCTCCTCAGTAACTTCTTCGCCGGCGTCCAGCTTGCCGTGGCGCAGCCGATCCGCATCGGCGATGCCGTCATCGTCGAGAATGAGTCCGGCAATATCGAAGAAATCACCTTCAGCTATGTCGTGGTCAAGCTGTGGGATTTGCGGCGCATGGTCGTGCCGCTCAGCTATTTCATCGAAAAGCCGTTCCAGAACTGGACCAGAACCGGCGGCGAGCTGATCGGCAGCGTCTTTCTTTATGTCGACCACACGGCGCCGGTCGATGCGATCCGCGAGAAGCTCGACGAGATCGTCACGCAGTCCAAATTATGGAACGGCAAAGTGGTCAGCCTCCAGGTCAGCGACTGCAAGGAAACGACCGTCGAATTGCGCGCGCTGGTCAGCGCCAACAACGCCTCGGCAGTCTGGGATCTGCGCTGCGAAGTGCGCGAAAAGCTGATCGACTTCCTTCAGCGCGAATACCCGACGGCGCTGCCGCGGCGGCGCTACGAAGCCGCCGAGAACGCCGCGGCGAAGGCCGACGAAACGCGCGAGATTCGAGCCATGCGCGAGCGATGACGACCTGGTGAAGCCGAACGGGCGCGCCCTACCACCACTTTGCAGGCGTGAAAAAACCCGCCGCCTGCTCGATCACGGCACCGAGTGCAAACAACGTCTCCTCCTGGAACGGCCGCCCGACCAACTGCAAACCGAGTGGCAGCCCCTGACGGTCAAGCCCACTGGGGACGGAAATGCCCGGCAGCCCCGCCATATTCACGGTCACCGTGAAGACGTCATTGAGATACATTTCGACCGGATCGGCGCGGCCTTTCTCGCCGATCGCAAACGCCGCCGACGGCGTGGTTGGCGTCAGGATCGCGTCGATGCCGGCCGCAAAGCACGATTCGAAATCGCGCTTGATCAGCGTGCGCACTTTCTGCGCCCGCAGGTAGTAAGCGTCGTAATAGCCGGCGGAGAGCACATAAGTGCCGATCATGATGCGCCGTCGCACTTCCTTGCCGAAGCCGGCCGCGCGCGTGTGTTCGTACATCTCGACAATGTCTCGGCCCGGCACGCGCAGGCCGTAGCGCACGCCGTCATAGCGCGCCAGATTGGAAGAGGCTTCGGCCGGGGCGACCACATAGTAAGCCGGCAACGCATATTTGGTGTGGGGCAGCGATATGTCGACGGTTTGTGCGCCCGCATCTTTGAGCCACTGAGCGCCGCGCTGCCAGAGCGTCTCGATTTCAGACGGCATGCCCGGCATCCGGTATTCCTTTGGGATGCCGATGCACATGCCTTTAACGGAGGCGCCGACGAATTTTTCGTAATCCGGCACTGGAACGTCTGCACACGTGGTGTCCTTGGGGTCAGGACCCGCCATCGAGCGCAGCAGGATGGCGCAATCGCGCACGCTCCGCGCGAAGGGACCCGCCTGATCGAGCGAGGAGGCGAACGCCACAATGCCCCAACGCGAGCAGCGGCCGTAGGTCGGCTTCAACCCGACGATGCCGCAGAATGCCGCCGGCTGGCGGATCGAGCCGCCGGTATCGGTGCCGGTAGCGCCCGCGCAAAGGTTCGCGGCGACCGCGGCGGCCGATCCGCCCGACGACCCACCGGGTACGAGTTTCGCGTCGTCCCCGCGCCGGCGCCACGGCGAGGCAACCGGGCCGAAATAGGAGGTCTCATTGGACGAGCCCATGGCAAACTCGTCGTTGTTTAGCTTGCCAATGAGCACCGCGCCGTCGCGCCAGAGGTTGGCAGTGACGGTCGATTCATAGGTCGGAACGAAAGTATCCAAGATGTGCGAACAGGCCGTCGTGCGCACGCCCGCCGTACAAAACAAATCCTTGATGCCGAGCGGCAGCCCCTCGAGCGGACCGCCTTCGCCTTTGGCCAGCCGGACATCCGCTGCACGCGCCATCGCGCGGGCGCGGTCAGGGGTTTCCAGCACGAACGCATTGAGCGCACGGGCCCGCTCGATGGCGGCCAGATGCGCGTCAGTGAGTTCGAGCGCGGAAAATTCCCTCCGGCGCAGCGCGTCGCGCGCCTGCGCCAAGGTCAGCGACGTGGGATCGGTCATTGAGCCGTTGGATCGTCGCAGGAAAAGCCGCTTTTGTCCGCGGGCTCGCTGGCGTTTTTTTCCGGCCGCGCTTCTGGCGCCGGGCCGGTCTCGATGGGAGCGAGCAGCGACGGCGGCTCTTCGACCAGATAACCGTCCGGTGTGATCAGGCCCTTGCGCTGCAGATACGCAAACCACATCGCATCTTGTTCACAAGCAAGGCACATCATTCCACCACTTTAGGCACGAGGAAAAAATGATCTTCGCGGGCGGGGGCGTTCGCCATGACGGCGTCGGCGATACCTCCGTCGGTTACCTCATCTTTGCGCATTTTCATGGCCATCGGCATCACCGATGTCATGGGTTCGACCCCCGTAACGTCGACTTCCGAAAGCTGCTCGACAAAAGCGAGCATAGCATTGAGTTCACCGCGAAGGTGCTCGACCTCCTCGCCCGCGACGGCGATGCGCGCGAGATGGGCCACCCGGCGGACGGTATCGGCGTCAACGGACATGCCAAGGCTCTGGCGTTCGATCTCTAACGGCTGGCCGAGGCTATATCAGAGGTGGAGTTACGAGCCAACGGGCCGTGGATAACGTCCGGCGCCTTTACAGGCGCCTCTGCCCTCGACATTGCCCGGACGGCCCCGCCCGTCTAGCTATAGGTTGTGACCCGTTCATTGAGACCAATTCATGTGATCGGCGGCGGCCTTTCCGGCTCCGAAGCTGCCTGGCAGGTCGCCCGCCGCGGCGTCCCCGTGGTGCTGCACGAAATGCGTCCGGTTCGCTCCACCCCGGTGCATAAGACCGCCGGATTTGCCGAACTCGTCTGTTCGAATTCGTTCCGGTCCGACGATGCGCTAGGAAGCGCCATCGGTCTCCTGCATGCCGAAATGCGCCGGCTCGGGTCGCTCGTCATGCGCACGGCCGACGACCACAAGCTGCCGGCCGGAGGGGCGCTGGCCGTCGACCGGGATGGATTTTCCGCAGCGATCACCGCGATACTCGAAAGCGAGCCGCTGATCGAAATCCGGCGCGAGGAAGTTCTAGAACCCGCGGCAGAATGGGACAGCGTCATTGTCGCCACCGGCCCCCTCACCTCACCGGGCCTGGCCGACGCCATCCAGCGCATGACCGGTGAGGCCGCTCTCGCTTTCTTTGATGCGATCGCACCGATCGTCCATCGCGACTCGATCGATTTCAACATTGCGTGGTTTCAGTCGCGCTACGACAAAGCGGGCCCCGGCGGCTCCGGAGCCGACTATATCAATTGCCCGCTCACCCAGGAGCAATATTACGCCTTCGTCGACGCGCTTCTCGCCGGCGAGAAGATCGTATTTCGCGATTTCGAGAAGGACACACCCTATTTCGACGGCTGCCTGCCGGTCGAGGTGATGGCTGAGCGCGGACGCGAAACGCTGCGCCATGGGCCGATGAAGCCGTTTGGGCTGACTGATGCCCATCGGCCGGGCGCAAAACCCTATGCGGTCGTGCAGCTGCGACAGGACAACAAGCTCGGCACGTTGTTCAACATGGTCGGCTTTCAAACCAAGTTGAAGCACGCTGAGCAAGTCAGAATCTTCCGCACGATCCCGGGTCTTGCTCAAGCCGAATTCGCGCGGCTTGGTGGGCTGCACCGCAACACGTTCCTCAATTCGCCCAAGCTTCTCGACGAAACGCTGCAACTCAAGTCGAATCCGCGGCTGCGCTTTGCCGGACAGATCACAGGCTGTGAAGGCTACGTGGAATCGGCGGCGATCGGTTTGCTTGCGGGCCGCGCTGCCGCAGCCGAGCGCCTCGGAGAACGGCCGTCAATGCCGCCCCCCACGACCGCCCATGGCGCGCTCATCGGTCACATCACCGGAGGGCACATCGAGACGATCGATTCCGGCGCTCGCTCCTTCCAGCCGATGAACGTCAATTTCGGCTTGTTCCCGCCGCTCGGAAGCCGCACCGCGCGCGGAGCGCAAAAGCCGGCGCTGTGTGCGCGCGCTCTGGCCGACCTCGACGCCTGGATCGGCGCCACCGTCTCCGATGCAGCGGAATGAACCCGCTTTGTGCTAGACGTTCGAGCATGGTTGAAGCCGGGCATTCGAACACATTGGACGGACGATGGCGGGGCGAAGTCGTGCTCAAGCGCGACGTCTTCTCCACCATTGAACGCGGCCATTTCAGCAGTGAGGATGGCGACGTCGAAGCGGTACTTCGCCGCATCGACGGCGTGCCTTGGTGGAGCAAAGCGCTCGCCCATCTTCTGTTCCGGCGCGAGCGGCGCGCATTGGCGCGCGCCGCGTCGCTCGACGTCGCGCCACGCCTCCTTTACGCCGGACGCCGCATGCTGGTGCGGCGCTGGATTGCGGGTGTGCCGCTGCATATCGCCAAGCCCCACGGCGATGCCGGCTATTTTCGTTCCGCCAAAGCAGCGTTGCGCCAGCTCCATCGCGCGGGGGTGACGCATAACGATCTCGCCAAAGAGCAGAACTGGCTCTATGCCGACGGCCGCGCCTATGTCACCGATTTCCAGTTGGCGTCCTGCTTTCGTCATCGCCGCAGCGCCCTCTTCCGCATCGCCCGTTACGAAGATCTGCGCCATCTGCTCAAGCATAAGCGTCGCTACGCGCCGGACGCGCTCACGCCGGCCGAGCGCCGCGTCTTGGCCCGCAAAAGCCTGCTGACCCGGATTTGGATGGCGACCGGCAAAAAGGTCTATTACGCGATCACCCGAGGGCTCGATGTCACCGACCGGGAAGGCCGCGGCATGCGCTTCGTCCGCGAGGCGCCGGCCATCGCGGCGCGGCTGCGAACCCATCCGGACGTTCGCGACGTTGCGATCGTGGCTTTCCCGGATCGCCGCTCGGGCACCGGCCTTTACGCGTTCGTCGAAGGCACCGCTGACGATCGCGAACTCAGCGACTTTCTCGGCAGCATCGTCCCTGAGCATCTGCAGATCGTCGAAGCGCTGCCGCGCAACGCGCAAGGTGAAGTCCGCAGCGAAATTCTCGAACTCGTCGCTCTGAACCAGCTCGATCTCATCGGATCGTTGGTCAAAACCGACAGCGAGCGCGCGCTGGTCGGCCGCATCGTGTCGGGACGGCGCAATCTGCGCGATCGCTTCGCGTTTTAAATCGGCATTTCAACGCACAATACGCGCCGGATTGCGCGCCGCGCGCCAGATCAGCCATTGCCGGCGCCAGGGCGCAAGCTCGGTCGGCGCAAACGGGTCGCTGCGCTCGGATCGGTCGAGCCACGGCCGTACCAAAGCGACCGGCAAAAAGGCGGACACAGCTTCCTGCGGCAGCGCCTTTATCCCCGGCGCCGCGCTCGCCAAATGGCGGCGCGCGAGTTCTCGCAAATCAGCGAAAGCGGCTGCAAGACCGGCGGAGGAGCGCCCGGCAAATAGGTCGTGCAACGCAACCTGATGCCGATCCAAAATTTCCGTCGGGAGATAAAGCTGGCGCCGCGCGGCATGAATTGGAAAGGCGCGAAGGATTTGGGCAAGACCCAAGGCAAGACCGGCTGGTCCCGCGACCACCTCGAATTCCGCCTCCGCAAGGATCAGCGTCGCAAGCGATATGAGCGACGAAGACGTCCGCCGCATATACGTTTCCAGATCGCCCAGTCCTATCATCGGATCGTCGTAGAGGTCGAACCGGCGCGCTTCGATGAGATCGAGCAACATCTCACGCCGCAGGTGGTGGCGCTCTATCGTCGCAAGCAGAGCCGCCGCAACCGGATTGGCCTTTGCTTCATCGTCACGCTCGCGATTGATCACGTCGGCCCACCATTGCAGGCGAATTTCACCCGGCAGCGCCGTACGCGCCACGTCGCGAACGCGCGCCAGCTCGGAGTTGAATGCGTAGAGAGCTTGAAGCGGGCCACGCCGCTCGGCTGAGGCGAATAACGAAGCGATAAAGCGATCCCGGTCAGCCGTTCGGACCAGCTCGGCGCAATAGGCCAATGCATCCTGCATGCCTGCAACCTAGCACTAATCAAATCGCGATCAGGCCCGCGCCGACCCGGCGGCTCTCCATCAGCATCACATTATAGGTTCGCACGGCTGGTCCCGTCGTCATCGTGTCGAGCGAAATACCGGCATCACGGAACCGCGCATGAAGCGGCGGCGGCATGTTCCAATGCGCGCTGCCGGTGCCGAGGATGAAAAAATCCAGTGCGCCGGCGCGGGCAAAAACCGGCGCCAGCGCGTCTTCCGTCAGCGCGGCAGCGTTCGGGACCGGCCACGCCCAGATGCCGTCGGGAAGGCACAGAAGTGACCCGCGATGCGACATCCCGGCAAAACGAAAACCGCCATCGCCGTGGGAGTCGATGACGGTTTGGCGCGGCAGATGTGGCTGGTCCGCCCCCAAGCCGCCAACCCTCAAGCCGTCCGTCATTGCGAACTGCGGGTCCCGCGGCTAACGGCGCGAGCGCGCACGCTGCCGCGGCGGCGACGGTTTCGACGGGGTCGGCGGCGACGCGGGTGCCGCCGGCGCGGTCGGGGGCGCCTCGGTCTCGGTATCCTCTGGACCGCCCTGTCGGGCGCGGCCGACACCGAGGTAAATCAGGATCGGCGAGGCAATGAACACCGAGGTGTAGGTCCCGACCAGCACAACGCCGAACATCATGGTCGCGGTGAAGCTGCGGATCGCCTGTCCGCCGAACAATAGCAGCGCAAGCAGCGACAACGAGACGGTGAGATGGGTGACGATCGAACGGGACAGGGTCGCATTGATCGATGCGTTGAGCAGATCGGGCATCGGCAAGCGCTTGTAGCGGCGCAGCATCTCGCGAATGCGGTCGTAGATCACGACCGTATCGTTGAGCGAATAGCCGAGAATGGTGAGCAGCGCGGCAATGCTCGTGAGGTCGAAATCGATTCGCGTCAACGACATGAAACCGACCGTCAGCACGAGATCGTGCACGTTGGCGATCATGGCGCCGAGCGCGAACTGCCACTCGAAGCGGAACCACAAATAAATGAGGATGGCGCCGATCGCGAGCACAAGCCCGATCGTGCCGTAGGAGAGGAGCTCGGTCGAGACGCTCGGGCCCACCACTTCGACGCGCCGATATTCGACCTCGTCGCCCAGCGCCTTGCGAACCTTTTGCACGGCCTCTTGCTGCGCCGCGTCGCCGCCGGGCTGCTCGGAGATGCGGATCAGCACGTCGTTGGCGGCGCCGAACTGCTGGAGCTGGAAGTCACCGAGATGCAGCCCGCCGATCGTGGTGCGCATCTTGGCGAGGTCGGCCGGGCCGGCTTTGGTCTGCACCTCCATGAGGGTACCGCCGACGAAGTCGATGCCGAAATTCAGCCCGTGGAAAAAATAGAGCAGGATCGCCGCGATCGACAACATCGCCGACACGGGAAAGCTGATGCGCCGAAAGCGCATGAAGTCGAACTTGGTATCGTCGGGAACGATGCGGAGGAGGCGCACGGACGTTCACACCTTAAGGGTTAAATCGGTACCGTGCGCGGCCGCCATAGGCGCACCCAATAGGCAACGATCAGTCGTGTCAGCGTAAAGGCGGTAAACAGGCTGGTGAGAATGCCGATGCCGAGCGTCACCGCAAAACCGCGCACCGGCCCGGTCCCGATATAGAACAGCACCGCCGCTGCGATAAAGGTGGTGATGTTGGAATCGAGAATGGTCGCGAGCGCGCGCGAGAATCCCGCGTCGATGGCGCTGATTGCGGTGCGGCCGGCGCGCACTTCCTCGCGGATGCGCTCGTAGATCAGCACGTTCGAATCAACCGCGATGCCGACCGTCAGCACGATACCGGCGATGCCTGGAAGCGTGAGTGTGGCGCTCAGCAGCGAAAGCAAGCCGAAAATCATCGCGACGTTGACCGCAACCGCAATATTGGCGAACAGACCGAACAGGCCATAGGTCACCAGCATGAAGACCACGACCAGCGCCGCACCCACATAGGCCGCATGCTCGCCGGCATTGATCGAATCCTGGCCGAGGCCGGGACCGACCGTGCGCTCTTCGACGACCGTGAGCGGCGCCGGCAACGCGCCCGCGCGCAGCAGGATGGCGAGATCGTTCGCCGATTGCACCGTGAAGTTACCGGAAATCTGCCCGGCGCCGCCGGGAATCGGCTCATTGATGACCGGAGCAGAAATCACTTTATTGTCGAGCACGATGGCGAACGGCTTGCCGACATTCTGCTTCGTCACTTCGGCAAACTTGCGCGCGCCCGTCGAATTGAAACGGAAATTGACGATGGGTTGCCCGTTGCGCTGGTCAAAACCCGCTTGCGCATCGACAAGATCGCCGCCGGAGACAAGCACACGTTTCTCAATGAGATACTTTTGCCCGCCCTCCCCGTCGAGGATTTCCGTATCCGGCGGCGGGTGTGATGCCAATGCCTGCTCGACCGTCATCGACTGGTCGACCATGCGAAAATCGAGCTTCGCCGTCTTGCCGATAATCTCTTTCAGGCGCGAGGGATCCTGCAGACCCGGCACCTGGACGAGAATACGGCTGGTCCCTTGGCGTTGGATGATGGGCTCAACCAGGCCGAGCTCGTTGACGCGCCGCTCGATGATCTGAATGGACTGATCGACAGTCTGGTGGACGCGCTCGATCAGCGCCGGCTCGGACGGGGTCAGCGTGATCAAGCCGCCGCTCTCGGAAATATCGATGCTGCGCTGCCCCGACGTGGCGATCACGCCGGTCAGCGGCTGCGATAGCTCGCGCAATTTGCTGACCGCGTTCTCCACATCGCTGTCGCGGGTGATGCGCACCTCGACGCTGTTGCCGTGAATGGCGCGCCCGGTGAACTGAATGCGATTCTGCCGCAGAACGCGCAGCACGTCGTCATCGATCGCCTGCAGCCGGTCTTTGCGCACGGCGGCGACATCGACCTCGAGCAGCAGGCTCGAGCCGCCTTGCAAGTCGAGCCCAAGCACGATGTGGCGCTGCGCCCAGGACGGCCAGGAGCGCAGCGTGTTTTCCGAGAAGAAATTCGGGACGGCGAAAAGGCACACGATCGCTGCCGTGAGCAGGATACCCGCCGCCTTCCACCGCGTGAAAAACAACATCGATACGACTGTCCTTATTACGGGTCGCGCCGCGCCGGCCGAAACACGCGCCGATCAGCTCGCACTATCGTCCTTCACCGGCTCGCCCTTGGCGCGCACCTCCGACACCATCGAGCGCATTTGGCGAACGCGCACTCCGTCGGAGATCTCAACCTCGATCTGGTCGTCGTCGACGACCTTGGTGACCTTCCCGACAAGCCCGCCATTGGTCACAACGGTATCGCCGCGGCGGAGCGCTTTGACCATCGTCTGATGCTGCTTCACCCGTTGCTGCTGCGGCCGCAAGACCAGGAAGTACATGATCACGACGATCAAGATCAGCGGCAGCAGCGAGGTGATCATGCCTCCGCTGTCGCCTCCAAGCCCAAACGGCAGGTTTTGCGCGTATGCGGGCGTGATCAGCATTGCTCCTCCGGGTCCACTCAGGCGACCACCGGCCTCCGTCTAGGGCCGATTTTGCGCGGGAAATCGGCGCGGACTATAGCGGCCGCAGGTCTAATTGCAACGCTGCGGCCCGCCTTTACGCCCGCTTGCGGGGGTTCCTGAGGCCCGCTAGAGGATGATCCGCAAAGTGGAGGCCGCTTTTCCGAAAAGATCATGCTCCACTGACGTTTAGAGCGCGGATCGCTGCGCAGCGACTACGCTCTCCGACATGACGCTAACCGGTGGAAGCATGGCTAAAAATCGTCGTCACATCCGCACCGAAGCAGTGGCAGAGCGCGCCGGCGCGCGCGACAAAATATCAAGTCGCACGCCCAGTGCCGACGATGTCATCGAGCGGATTGCCGGCGCTCTGGAACGCCTCGCACCTTCTCTGCCGGCCGCACCGGATTTTTCGAGCGCCGAAGCCTTTGTTTGGCACCCCGAAGGGCGGCGGCTGGCGCCGGTCGCGCGCGTCAATCGTGTCGAAATGTCACTTCTCAAAGGAATCGATCGGGTTCGCGATCTACTGGTCGAGAACACCGAACGGTTCGCGCGGGGCTTGCCTGCAAACAATGCCTTGCTCTGGGGCGCCCGCGGCATGGGCAAGTCGTCCTTGGTCAAAGCGGCGCACGCAGCCGTCGGAGCCGCCCATCCCGCCGCAGGTTTGCGCCTGATCGAAATTCACCGCGAGGACATCGAATCTTTGCCGGAACTGATGGCGCTCCTTCGCCCAGCGCGCCAGCGGTTCATCGTGTTCTGCGACGACCTCTCTTTCGACGCCGAGGACACGTCGTATAAGTCGCTCAAGACCATGCTCGAAGGCGGTATCGAAGGACGACCCGACAACGTCATCTTCTACGCCACCTCGAACCGGCGGCACTTGCTGGCGCGCGAGATGGTGGAGAACGAACGCTCGACCGCGATCAATCCCGGTGAGGCTGTGGAGGAAAAAGTTTCGCTGTCGGACCGGTTCGGGCTGTGGCTCGGTTTTCACCGCTGCAGCCAGGACGAATATCTCGCCATGGTCGAAGGCTATGTATCCCGCTACCGCATCCCGTCAGCCGGCGACGAGTTGCGCCGTGAGGCGCTCGAATGGGCAACGACGCGCGGCGCGCGTTCTGGCCGCGTCGCCTGGCAATATGTACAGGATTTGGCGGGACGGCTCGGGGTGGCACTGGGCGGATAGAAGCTCCGCTCAGATCAGGCCTCAATCAAGCCCCGTTGAGATATTGCGAGGGATCGACCGGGGTAGCGCCCTTGCGAATTTCAAAGTGGAGCTGCGGCGAGGTAACGTTCCCGCTCTGGCCGGATTTGGCGATCACCTGGCCGCGTTTGACCGCGTCGCCGCGCTTGACCATGATTTCGCTGGCGTGGGCATAAGCCGTTACGAAGCCGTTACTGTGGCGGACCAGCACGAGATTGCCGTAGCCCTTGAGCTCGTTGCCGGCATAGGCGACGACGCCGTCGTCCGCGGCCTTGATCGGCGTTCCCTCGGGCACGGCGAGATTGATGCCGTCGTTCTGCAAGCCGTTCGGCTTTGGTCCGAAGCCGGCAATCACGCGGCCACGCACAGGCCAGCGGAAGCCGGGCAAGCCGCCTGCGGACTCGGCGGCTTTGGCGCCGCCTTCCTCGCCATCTGGCGCGGCGGGAGCGGCAAGCCGGGCGCTGTGAGGCGATTCCGCGGTCGCGATTGATCCGACCGGTGGCTCGTTGCGCGGTGCGGGCGGCACGGCCGCCGCGGCCACTGGAGCGGATGCTCCCCCCGGGATGGTAATGCGGTCGCCAACCTTCAGCATCGTGTCAGGTGGGATGTTGTTCGCTTTGGCGAGCATGAGCACCGGCTTGCCGTAATGGCGAGCAATACTGTGCAAGGTTTCGCCCGGAGCTACCACATGCACGCTGGACGCAGGCGCGAGCGCGGTGCGCGGCGGTCCGACCGGCGCCGGAGCAGGCACGGCGGCCGCGGTCGAGGCAACGCGTGTCGGTGGCGCCGAAAGAGCGGTCGCGGGACCGCGACGATGCGGAATCACCAGATGCTGTCCGGGGCGGACACTTCCCGGACGGGTGATGCTGTTTGCTTCCATAATGGCCGCGACCGGCACGTCATAACGGCGCGAAATCGTCTCGAGCGTCTCGCCGGGCGCCACCGTGACCGGTGTGCCGCCTTCCCAGGTGAAGCGCGGCGGCGGAGGCGCCGGCGGCGGCAGGGAGCCGGTCACATCGCCGTTGGCGGGCTGGTACGAACCCATGCCGCGGCCGCCCCCTGAGGCACCATCACCGCCATTGCTCGCCAGATGCGGCAGTGTGTGGCTCTCAACGCGGTTCGTGGGTTGCGGAATAGAGCCGGTGGCCTCGCCGCGCGGCGGGCGGTCGTCGCCGAAATCCGAAAAGCGGCCGGAATCGCTGCAGCCGGCCGTGCCCAGGGCCATTAATGCAACGGCAACCACTTGCGGCCAGACGGCCGAACGACGCGACGCGCACATGATCACTCGCCCGCACGCAACCACTATTGTGACGAGCGAATAAACCCCGTTGAGGTAAACAGGGCTTTAAGTCCCCGCGCGTGAGTCTAAGAAAGGTGTAAGGATTGCAATATGGTTACAATTCTCGTGCTTGCCCGGGCAGAAGCGGCACGAACCGCACCGCGATCAGATTCTGGCGCGATAGTCCTCCTGCCGTCTTGGTGAGCTTGACGATATGCTGCGTACCGTCGAGCGGACCAAGCGGCAGTACCATTTTGCCGCCGTCAGCAAGCTGCGCGACCAACGCTTGCGGCACCTCTTCGGCCGCGGCGGTCACGATGATGCGGTCATAAGGCGCCTGCTCCGGAACGCCGGCAAATCCGTCGCCGGCAAGGATAGTGACGTTGGTATAACCCAAGGTCTCGAGGCGCTCGCGCGCCGTGTCGGCCAGCGTTCGGTAACGTTCGATGCTCACCACATCGCGCGCCAGCCGAGAGAGAATGGCGGCTTGATAGCCCGAGCCGGTGCCGACCTCGAGAACATGGTGCCGCGGCTCGACCTCCAGCTGCTCCGTCATGTAGGCGACGACGTAAGGCTGACTGATGGTCTGTCCGCATGCGATCGGCAACGCCTGGTCCGCATAGGCGCTATCGGCCAACTCCGTAGAGACGAAGTGCTCACGCGGCACTTCGTCCATGGCGCGCAACACCGATTGATCGCTGATGCCGCGGCGGCGAAGCGCAAGCTGAAACTCCATGCGTTCCACGTCGGCTGCTCTGATATCGGTCACGGTAACGCCGCCCCCCTCACCGGCGGTTGTGTTCTAGCATTCCCGGGGCAGGCCTGTACCGCTCGCCGGCAACTAAGATTGCCTGGACGGCGGAACGGATTATATGGCTGCGGCGTTGTTGTGGTTGCGCGCGTGGCCGGTCCACTCGGCTGGGGCTTGAATTGTCACGGCTGGGACAGCAGAAGTAAGCTCCGGCTCATGGGCGGGGACATGGATTCCTGGATGATGGAAGGCCGTTCTGCCGGACGAAAGCGCGTTCTGGTGGTCGAGGACGAGCTGATGATCCGCATGTTGCTCCAAGACATGCTGGACGACCTCGGCCATACATTGGCGGGCGAAGCCGGCCGCATCGACGAGGCCATGGCGCTGGCAAAGCAGGCCGAGTTCGACATCGCCATTCTCGACGTCAATCTCAACGGTGAGCCGATTTCACCGGTGGTCGAGGTGCTGGTCCAGCGCGGCCTGCCGTTCGTCTTCGCGACGGGCTACGGCCAGCGCGGCGTGCCGGAACCGTATCGCAAGACGCCGACGCTGCAGAAGCCGTTCCAGGCGGATGCCTTGGCGCAGGCGCTCGAAGCGGCCACCCCCCGCGCGCGTAACTAAGCGCCATCGCGCCATCAATCGAACAGCGCGGCGAGCTTGGTCAGGTAGGGCTCGTCGGTCATGTCGAGCCGCAGTGGCGTGACGGCGACGCAGTGCTCCTCCAGCGCCGCGATGTCGGTGCCGTTTTCGGGCGGCACAGGACCATAGCGCCGGTAGGCGATCCAGTAATACGGATTGCCGCGGCCGTCCTTGCGTTCCTCGATATGCAAGCGGTCCGCCCGGTGCCGCCCCTGCGTGGCGACTGCGATTCGCTTGACCTCCTCCGGCCGGCAATCGGGGAAATTGATGTTGATCAGCACGTCCCGCGGGATGCCCTCGGCAATCACGCGGCGAATGATGTCAGGCCCATAGCGCAAGCCCGTTTCCCAGAATGGCGGACGACCGCTGCGGCCGGCAAAGGCTTGCGAGAGCGCCAGCGACGGAATGCCGATGACGGTGCCCTCTACCGCGCCGGCAACGGTGCCGGAATAGATCACATCCTCGCCGGCGTTGCGGCCGCGATTGACGCCCGAGAG
Organism: uncultured Alphaproteobacteria bacterium; assembly: GCA_963831135.1. Taxonomy (GTDB): domain Bacteria; phylum Pseudomonadota; class Alphaproteobacteria; order Rhizobiales; family Xanthobacteraceae; genus BOG-931. The sequence continues at coordinate 140,373 of CAWHPH010000053.1, read as the reverse complement.
GACGAGATCGGGCCGCTTGCCGTTGAGCACATGGCGCGCGCCCATGATCACGCAATCGGTCGGCGTGCCGCGCACCGCGAAACGCCGTTCCGCCACCTGGCGCAGCCGCAGCGGATCGTTGAGCGACAGCGAATGGGCGACGCCCGACTGGTCGTATTCCGGCGCGATCACCCAGACATCGTCGGACAATTCGCGCGCGATCTTTTCGCACACGTTGAGGCCTTCCGCATGGATGCCGTCGTCATTGGTTACCAGGATGCGCAAGGAGATTTCTTCTCTTCTGTAGGAGCGCGAACGGCGCGTAGCGGATAGAAAGTGCCTCCCCTATTCGCCGCGCCATATTCGCTATTCGCAATTTTAATTCTTCGCAATCTTTGTCATGCCGCCCATGTATGACACCAGCGCATCAGGCACCGCAATCGATCCGTCTTCCTGTTGATAGGTCTCCATCACGGCGATAAGCGCGCGGCCGACCGCTACGCCGGACCCGTTAAGCGTGTGGACGTGGCGCACCTGGCGCCCCTCCTTGGTGCGGTAACGCGCATTCATGCGCCGCGCCTGGAAGTCGCCGCAGACCGAGCAGGAAGAAATCTCCCGGTACATATTCTGCCCCGGCAGCCACACTTCGATGTCATAGGTCTTTTGCGAGGCGAAACCCATATCGCCGGTGCACAAGGTCACGACGCGATAATGCAGATCGAGCCGCCGCAAGATTTCCTCGGCGCAGGAGAGCATGCGTTCATGCTCGTCCTTGCTCTGCTCCGGTGTGGTGATGGAGACCAGCTCGACCTTGGTGAACTGGTGCTGGCGGATCATGCCGCGCGTGTCTTTGCCGGCGGCGCCGGCTTCAGCGCGGAAACACGGCGTGCAGGCTGTGAGCCGCATCGGCAATTGCGCCTCATCGACAATGGATTCGCGGACGAGGTTTGTGAGCGGCACTTCGGCGGTGGGGATGAGCCAGCGACGATCTGGCGTAGGGCTATAGACAAACCCCAGAACCTTCAACTCTTCTTCACGAGCGGCTGCAATGCCTACCCTGTCCACGTAATCAAGAATTGCTGTCTTTACTTGCTCGAAATTTGCGTAGGCGTGCTTTCGCTGATCTTCTTCAGTTTCGACACGAAACTGGTCATTGCTGAACTTGGGCAACTGCGCCGTACCAAACATCACCTCGTCCCGCACCAAAAGCGGCGGTGAAACTTCGGTGTAATTGTGCGGCTCGCTGGTGTGCACGTCGAGCATGAATTGCCCGAGTGCTCTTTCCAAACGCGCCAGACCCTTTTTCAAAACAACAAAGCGCGCGCCGGAGAGCCTGGCCGCGGTCTCGAAATCCATTTGGCCGAGCGATTCGCCAAGCTCGAAATGTTGCTTCGGCGCAAACGCGTATTCCCGTTTCGCCCCGAACCGGTGATGCTCGACGTTATCATCCGCGTCTTTGCCATCGGGCACTTCATCGAGCGGCAGATTGGGAATTTCGGCAAGCGCCGCGTTGAGCGCCTCGGTCGCTTGCTTCTCTGCCGCTTCCATCGCGGGAATGGATTCCTTTAGCGCCGCGACTTCGGCCAATAGCGCCTTGGCCTTTTCCTCGTCTTTCGCCTTCTTCGCCTCGCCGATCTCCTTCGAGGCCGCGTTTCTCCGCGCCTGCGCGGTCTCTGCGGTTTGGATCGCGGCACGCCGTTTCTCGTCGAGCGCGATCAGCCGCTCCGCCTGCGGCGGGAGCCCACGCCGCTTAAGCGCGCGGTCGAACATCTCGGGGTTTTCGCGTATCCAGCGGATGTCGTGCATGCCTTTTTTCCCGTCATCCTGAGGTGCGCGTCAAGGCGCGCCTCGAAGGATGAACGGGCCGATGCGCCTCGGCCGTCGCCCTTCGAGGCTCGCTACGCTCGCACCTCAGGGTGACGGTCCTAACGGCCGATGGAATGCCGGGTCAAGTCCGGCAATGACGAAGTAAAGTCACTCCGCGGGCTTGGCCGTCGCACCGGCAGCGCTCGCAGCGCGCTCGGCAGCCATCCGCTTCTCCACCCAGCGCACCGACCAGACCGAGCCCTCGTAGAGCGCGACCAGCGGTAGCGCAAGCGACATCTGGCTCAAGACGTCGGGCGGGGTGAGCACGGCGGCAATGACGAAGGCGATCACGATGAAATACCGGCGCTTCGACTTGAGCTGATCGGAGGTGATGATGCCGACCCGGCCAAGGAGCGTGAGGATGACCGGAAGCTGAAAAGCGATGCCGAAGGCCAGCACGAGCTTCATCATCAAGGAGAGGTAATCCTCGACTTTTGGCAGCAACTCGATCGAGGCCTGCCCCGGTCCGCCTAATTGTTGCATGCCGAGCGAGAAACGCGTGAGCATCGGCCAAACGACGAAATAGACGATGGAAGCACCCATCACGAAGAAAATCGGCGTAGCAATGAGGTAAGGAAGAAACGCCTGCCGTTCGTTGCGATAGAGGCCGGGCGCGACGAACATGTAGATCTGGCCGGCAATCACCGGAAAGGCGATGAAGGCGGCGCCGAACAGTGCGAGCTTGAGCTGCACGATGAAATATTCGAGCAGCCCGGTATAGATGAACTTGGAATTTTCCGGACCGGCCACCCACACATAGGGCCACGTCAGCACGTTGTAGATCTGCTTGGCGAAGAAGAAACAGACGATGGCGGCGAGCGCGAAAGCGGCGATCGCTTTGATGAGCCGGCTGCGCAGCTCGATCAAATGATCCATCAAGGGCGCTTTGGTCGCCTCGATCGCCTTTTCTTCGTCTTCGTGGCTCATTCGTTGTGCCCCGCCGTGTCGGGCTTCGGCGCATTCTCCCCCATCTCCGGCACGACCGGCGCGATAGCGGCCGCGACGACGGCCGCTTCACGCGAATAGTCGCTCGACGGCTCAGCGGACACAGAGGGAACGGCCGCCGCCGCCGGTTCCTCGACCGCGTCCGGCGCAACCGGTCCGTTGCCCGTCGCCGCCGATTCCAGCGCGAGCGGCTCCTCGGATTTCGCGGGCTCGCTTGTCGGGGTCGTCACCGGCTTTTCCAGCGATGACTGAATGTCCTTACCCGCCGCCTCGACGTCGCTGCGTACATCTTTGAGCGGATCGTAGCTTTTGATGTCGTGCGCGATGTCGTCGACCTGCTTCTTGAGGTCGGCCATTTCCGCTTCACGCATCGCTTCCTGGAACTGGCCCTGGAAGTCGGCGGCCATGCTGCGCACCCGCCGCGTCCATTGCCCAAGCGTGCGCAGAACGGCAGGCAGTTCCTTCGGCCCGATCACGATCAGCGCCACGACGCCGATCAGCAGGAACTCGGTCCAAGAGATATCGAACATGGAAACTTCCCGGCCGGCTCACCGCTCATTTGCGTGTCGACCGCCGGCCCTTTGCCGGTTGAGAGCAGCCGTAAGGGACGTCAGGACACCTTGGTTTCGGCGCGCTGTTTCACGTCCGCCGCCTGATGGTCGAGCGATTTGACCGGCGCATCGGATTTTGCGGCGTCGGCAGTCTCCTCGTCCGACATGCCTCGCTTGAAGGCCTTAATGCCCTTGGCGACATCGCCCATCATGTCGGAAATCTTGCCCCGCCCGCCGAAGACCAGCAGCAGGACGGCGCCGACGATGAGCCAGTGCCAGATGCTCAGAGAGCCCATGAAATCCTCCGTGCGCAACAGCGCCAGCGCCCACCCCAGGGGTCGCAAATTCAAGGGAGAAACTAGGCGTCGGAAGCGGCAAAAACAAGCATAACCCGACGGGCCGGTAAACCGGCCGCAGGCAGCGACGTTTCAGAACGCGTCGGAGGCTGGCGTTTGCCTTATTCTTCGGTCCGTTCGGACGGCGGGACGAGCCCAAAATCGAGGTCGCCCGGTTCCAAGGGATCTTCGTCCTCCCGCAGCGCCGGATCGTCCGACGGGACCGGGACCGAAAACCCGGCCGGCAAGGACTTGTCGATCAGGCCCGCACCCTTGAGTTCGTCGACGCCGGGGAGATCGGCGAGCGCATCAAGGCCGAAATGCGACATGAATGCTTCGGTCGTGCCATAGGTGACGGGGCGGCCCGGCGCCTTGCGGCGGCCGCGCAGGCGGATCCAGCCCGTTTCCAACAGCACATCGAGCGTGCCCTTCGACGTGGTCACGCCACGGATCTCTTCGATCTCGGCGCGCGTGACCGGCTGATGATAGGCGACGATGGCGAGCGTTTCGATGGCGGCGCGCGAGAGCTTCTTCGTGACCACCGTTTCGCGCGTCAAAATCCAGGCGAGATCGCCCGCGGTGCGCAGCGACCATTTGCCGCCGACACGCACGAGATTAACCCCCCGCGGCGCGTAGTCTCGTTGCAGCTGCAGAAGCAGCGCGTGCACGTCGGCGCCGGCCGGCAGCCGTCCCGCCAATGCCTTCTCATCGAGCGGTTCGTCGGCGGCAAACAACACCGCTTCGAGAACGCGCAATTCCTCCGCGCGTTCTTCGGCATCGGTATTGTCAACGACCACACGCATCTCCGCCACGTTGGCGATCATCCCGGTCTCCCCGTCATCCATTCTCATTCCCAGATTCCACCGCAACGTTACTGACTAAATTCACTGTGTTGGCCGGCCGCTTGCGAACGTAGAGCGGCGCAAAGGCCTTTTGCTGATTCACCTCGAGCTGGCCCTCGCGCACCAGTTCGAGCGCGGCGGCGAAGCTCGAGGCGCGAACCGTCGCCGCATGCGACGGCTCGACTATGTAGGCGATCAGATATTCGTCGAGCGCGCACCAATCCGTCGCCAAGCCGATCAGCCGCTCGATCGCCTCGCGCGCTTCGCCGAGCGACCAAACCGTGCGCTTCGGCAGGCGGACGAAAGACCGCGCCTGCTTCTGCCGCTGCCCGGCATAGGCGGAAAGAAGATCGTAGAGGGTAGCCGACCATTCCGGCTTCTTGATCTCGGCAATCGGTTCCGGCAGACCGCGCGCAAAGACCTCGCGGCCCAGCTGTGGACGATTGAGCAATTGCTCCGCGACGTGGCGGATGGCTTCGAGCCGCCGCAATCGTTGGGCAAGCGCGGTCGCCATGTCCTCGGCGCTGATGCCGTCAGGCTCGTGTTGTTCCGGCAACAGCAGGCGCGACTTCAAATAGGCAAGCCAGGCCGCCATGACCAGATAATCGGCGGCGAGCTCCAAACGCAGTTTCCGCGCCTCCTCGATGAAGGCGAGATACTGATCGGCCAGCGCCAGAATGGAGATCTTCGCTAAATCGACCTTCTGCTGGCGAGCGAGCGTCAAAAGAAGATCGAGCGGCCCCTCAAATCCCTCGACGTCGATGACCAGCGCGGGCTCATCGGGGTCGCGCTCGGGAAGCTCGGTCGCGAATTGGATGTCTTCAGCGATCATGCATACCCCTGCACCGGTTGCCAGACACCATTCATCAGCATCTGCCCGTTGCAATGAAGCACGACATCGAATCCCGCTGCGATTGCGGCGCGCGTGCGCTCGGCAATCGAGGCGGACAAGGCACCCATGGAGATGTCATCGCTCATTAACAGGCCTGTGAACCCAATCGAATCACGAATCACGTCACGCACTATAGTTGGCGAAACAGTTGCAGGCTCGACCGGATCGAGAGCCGTGAACACAACATGCGCAGTCATTCAACCTTGGGGATTTATCCTCTTTAAGCGCTTGGCGGAGGAATACGCGTTCCCGATCCGAAAGTTCTGTGCGCCGGCGACGCCGGTGATGAAAGCGCGCATCGCGGCCGATTAGCCCGCACGCGGCACAAGGGTCAAGCGCCCGCGTGCGCGCTTCCGAGGTTCGTCAGACCTGGCTGCACCCTCCGATACGACTTCGGAAGCAAAAGGGCGTTGGCAAATATATTATTCTCGTACCGCTTTTCGATTTTGAAGTTTCCTAGACGCACATGCGGCGACCGGTGGAGGAACTTCGAAGCAGCGGTGCTAGCTTCAATTTCTTTGGACGATGCAGTTCCCGCCGGCAGCCTTCAGCCCACTGCACAATTCCGCCGCCTCTTCCGCCGAGGCAAAGGGGCCGACCAGAGCACGGTAGTAAGTGCCCTTGGCCCCGAGATCGGCGCGGCGAATGATGGCCTCGCGGCCGTTGAGCTGATTGGGAAACTTGACCCGAAGCGCGCGGAACGTTGCCTGCGCTTCGCCTTCGGTGCGCTGGGATGTGACCTGAACGGCATAGCCCCCGCCAGGAGCCGGCGCCGCTGCTGCGCCACCGCCGGCGTTTGCCGTCGCCATTGGTGCTGTTGCCGTGGGGGCCGTCGCCATTCGCGTCCGTGGGCTGGGCGCGGCGTCGCCCGAGCTGCCGGGAACGATGGACATAGGCCCGCCGCTCCCTCCTGCCGGGCCGGCTGCATTCGTCCTTGGCGCCGCTGCCGTTGCGCGGCTCTGAGCGCGCGCCGGAGCGGGCGAACCGGAGGCGCCATCCACGACCGCGCCGGTCTGATCGGCCCGGATGGTCACGGTGTGAATCTTCTTCGGCTCCGACGAGACCTGCGCTGGCGGCGGCGCCGCAGCTGCCGGGGCCGGCCCTGGCACAGCCGGCGGAGGCGCAGGCCAGGGCGAATCCGCCGAGGCGACACGACCAGGCGCGGCTTGATGGATCGTTGCCGGCGGCATCCCGCTCATGCCGGGCGGCATCGCACCTTGGCCGCTGCTCACAATGGGAATGGTCGAGACCACGCGAGGCGCGGGTTTCGGCGGCTCAATCGTGACAGGCTGTTCTTCCCGGGACACGACGTTCTCGGTTGAACCGGTGGTCGTCACGGCAGCCTGGCCGGCATTGCCCGCCGCGCTCGCCTGCGCGTCACTGTACGCCGGCGCGATCTTGTTCGGCCCGTTGCTCGCTTTGATGATCGGCGGAAGCGTCGGCAGGACCGACTCGCCGAACATGGCGCGATACCCGAACGCGCCCGCGGTGCCGACAACCACCAGACCAAATATCGCCATCACGACGACCAAGGCGCTCCGGCGGCGAGGGCTTGGGGCGTGCTCGTAATCGTTGTCTGCCGGCTCGGCCTCGTCATCGGGATAGTGCTGCCCGTCAGCCTCATAGCCCTGCTCGTCATCAGATGCAGCGGCATAAGCAGGCAAGTCGCGGGCCGGCGGCAGGTGCTGCGGACCGCTCTCATAGTCATAGTGCGAGCCCTGGCCGGGCTCCTCGCGAAACCCGTTGAACTGAGCTGCTGGCCCGGAAAAAAAGCGGCCGCCGGGCAGTTCCTCGTCATAGCCGCGCTCTTGCGCCTGATGAGACGCGTATTGGGACGGATATGAAGGGGCCGGCGGATTCGGCGCCGCATAGCGTGCCTCAGCGTGATCCTCCGGAGAACCATAGCGCTCTTCAGTTGACCAATCGGCTTCGCGGGGCTCAGCAGCGCGAGGCCGCACCGAATCGTAGGATTCGTTACGGTGGTCCCCGGAATACGGCTCGCCCTGCCCGATCAGCCGAGCAAGCTCTGCGAGCGGATCGCGGCTGCGGTCGGATCGGAAATTGCTATTAGCCATCGGACTCGCTCCGATTCAGGCGTTTCAGATCAAATTTCAAGCAGCGATTCCCCACGATCTCTCTTGCCGCCCCCGAGCGGCAGGGGATCATCGCATCTCATTCGGCGCCCCGACGCCAAGTAATGCGAGCCCCGACGCAAGCACGGTAACCACGCCTTGTACAAGTACGAGGCGAGCCATCGTCATTTGTCGATCATTGTGGATAATGAAGCGTAAATGTGGCGAGGCATTGCCCAGCGTCCATAACGCGTGAAAATCGCTCGCCAAATCATACAAGTAAAACGCGATTCTGTGCGGCTCGTGGGCTGAAGCGGCGCCTTCGATCACCCGCGGGTAAAGCGCAATCTGCCGCATCAACGCGAGTTCGGCAGGATCCGACAGCAAATCTAGATTCGCCGCGTTAACCAAATCCGTCGGCTTCGCCGGCAGGTCGGGGAAGACCTCGCGCGCATTGCGAAACACCGAATGTCCGCGCGCGTGACCGTATTGTACGTAGAAAACCGGATTATCGCGCGACTGCTCCAGCACCTTCGCGAGGTCAAAATCGAGCACCGCATCGTTCTTGCGAAACAGCATCATGAAGCGGACAGCGTCCGGCCCGACTTCATTGACGACATCGCGCAAGGTCACGAATTCCCCTGCCCGCTTGGACATTTTCACCGGCTCGCCGGCGCGCAACAGCTTCACGAGCTGGACAAGCTTGATGTCGAGTTCGGCCTTACCGTCGCTGAGTGCGGCGACCGCCGCTTTCATGCGCTTGATGTAGCCGCCGTGATCGGCGCCCCAGACATCGATCAGCGTGCGAAAGCCGCGTCGTATCTTGTCGGCGTGGTAAGCTATGTCGGAGGCGAAATACGTGTAAGAGCCGTCCGATTTCTTGAGCGGACGATCGACGTCGTCGCCGAACCCAGTCGAACGGAATAGCGTCTGTTCGCGGTCCTCCCAATCTTCAACGGGAGCACCCTTCGGCGGCGGCAAGCGCCCCTCATAAACATGTCCGCGCCCGCGCAACCAAGCGATCGTCGCGGCGACCTGATCGACTTCGCTGTGGACCAGCGATCGCTCCGAAAAGAAAACTTCATGTGCGATGTTCAGCGCAGCGAGGTCGGCGCGGACTATCTCCATCATCGCCGCAATCGCCCTGGCGCGAACAATGGGCAGCCACTCTCCCTCCGGCTGCCTGGTCAGCGCGTCGCCGAATTCCGCCGCCAGTGCGGCCCCAACGGGCTTGAGATAGTCGCCCGGATAAAGCCCCTCGGGTATGACGCCAATCGGTTCGCCTAGCGCCTCGCGATAGCGCAGAAACGCAGAGCGCGCGAGCACATCGACCTGAGCGCCTGCGTCATTGACGTAGTATTCGCGCGTGACGTTGAGGCCGGTAAATGCAAGCAAATTTGCCAGCGCGTCACCGAATACAGCGCCGCGGCCGTGGCCGACATGCATCGGCCCGGTCGGATTGGCCGAGACATATTCGACATTGACGAGCGCGTTCCGGGCGTTGTCGCTGCGGCCGAACTCGGGGCCCAGCCAAACCGCATGACGCAGCGCGTCGGTCCATGCGACCGGCTTGAGAGTGAGATTGATGAAGCCCGGGCCCGCTATTTCGACTGCGGCGACCAGATCGTCGGCGCGAAGTTTTGCGGCGTATGCGTCTGCTAATTCTCGCGGCTTCTTGCCGGCATCCTTGGCGAGCACCATGGCGACGTTGGTCGCCATATCGCCGTGGCTTTTATCGCGCGGCGGCTCGACGGTTACGCGCGACAGATCGATGCCCGCGGGCAGAAGGCCGGCCTTTACCAATTCATCGCTCGCGCGGTGAATGCGCCCGAGCATTTCAGCAAAAATGTTATGCACGACCATAGGTATCCATTATTGCGCCGCCTGGCGGAGCGCCGCGCGCCTAACGCAATTCCGGGGTCGAGTCAAAAAGCCGGGCATGCTCGGCAAGCGCGTAACGGTCGGTCATGCCGGCGATGAAATCGGCGATGCGGCGTGCGCGCGCCGGCTGGTCGAGCGCCGGCAAGCCAACCGACCATTCCGCCGGCAGGTCACCGGGATGTTCGCTGTAGTGCCGAAAAAGCTCGCGCACCAGATCGGCCGCCTCATTCATGATACGCTTGATGCGCTCGTGCCGATACATGCGCGTTTCCAGGAAGCTCTTGATCACACGCTCGGCTTCGGCGATGGGCGGCGAAAAAGCGACCAGCGCGGATGGGGCAAGCCGAACATCGTCGGCCGAGCGCGGCGCGAGCGCGCCAATGCGACGTCCGGTCTGCGCGATCACATCCTCGATCAACAGTCCGATCAGCCGGCGAATGAATTCGTGCACAACCCGCGCGTCATCGAGACCAGGGAAGTCGCTACGAATCTCGGCAATGATCTTGCCCGGCAGCTCCACGCCGGCGATGTCATCAAGGCTGAACAATCCTGCCCGCAAGCCGTCGTCGATGTCGTGAGCGTCGTAAGCGATGTCGTCGGCAAAGGCCGCGGCCTGAGCCTCAAGGCTGGGATAGCTCCATAGCTGCAGATCCTGCTGCCGGTCGTAATCCCGGATCGTTTCGGGCACGCCGCGCGCACGATAGCGCCCGAGCGGATTTCCCTGCCGATCGGCGAGCGGCCCGTTATGCTTCACCAGGCCTTCGAGCGTTTCCCACGTCAGATTGAGCCCGTCGAAGGTCGGATAACGCCGCTCCAGGGCGGTCACCACACGCAAGGTCTGAGCGTTGTGATCAAACCCGCCGAAGGCGCTTAGGCAGTCATCGAGCGCGCGCTCCCCCGCGTGTCCGAAGGGCGGGTGACCGAGATCGTGCGCGAGCGCCAGCGCCTCCGCGAGGTCCTCATCAAGGCGCAGCGCGCGTGCGAGCGCCCGCCCGATCTGGGTCACTTCGAGCGTGTGGGTCAGGCGCGTGCGGTAATGGTCGCCCTCGTCGAAGACGAAGACCTGCGTCTTGTGCTTGAGGCGGCGGAAGGCCGTCGCGTGGATGATGCGGTCGCAGTCGCGGCGAAACGGGCTGCGGCTTTTGCTGGCCGGCTCCAAATGAAGGCGCCCACGGCTTTGGCCCGGGTCGCAGGCGTAGGGAGCGCGAGATTTTAAAGCGTCAATCGCCATTGTTCGGCCGGTTTCCGCAATTGACGTTGGCATTTAGCGCACTTACCTATCGTAGTGATACATCGGCAATGGCTGCCCGGCTGGAGGAACAATGGCCACTGGCGTCACGGTTACCGAACGGGCTGCCCTCCGGATTGGCGAAATCCTCCGTCAGGAGCCGGCGGGCACTATGTTGCGGGTCAGTGTGGCGGGCGGCGGATGTTCCGGATTCCAGTACAAGTTCGATACCGAGCGCGCCAAGGCCGACGATGACATGGTCATCGAACGCGCTGGCGCCACCGTACTCATCGATCCGGTCTCGCTCAATTATCTGGCGGGGTCCGAAATCGATTTTGTCGACGATCTGATCGGTTCGGCGTTCAAGGTCCATAATCCGAATGCGACCGCCTCTTGCGGCTGCGGAACCAGTTTCGCGCTTTAGACGAGCGTGATCCTCGCACTGTGATCCGGGTTTCGGATAACATGCCGCAAATGAATTAGGGCGTCCGCCCGTGCGCATCGCCACCTGGAATGTCAACTCCATCAAGCAACGCCTTGACTCGGCAGTGACTTGGCTTGCCGAGCGGCAACCCGACGTCGTCTGTTTGCAGGAGACGAAGTGCGTCGATGACGCCTTTCCACGCGAGCCATTTGAGGCGCTCGGCTACAATGTTGCGGTCCACGGGCAAAAGACGTTCAACGGGGTCGCGTTGCTGTCGAAGCTTCCGTTCGACGAGGTGAGCAACGGCTTGCCCGGCGACCATACCGACGATCACGCCCGTTTCGTCGAAGCCGTGGTCTCAACGTCCAACGGCGCGCTCCGGGTGGCAAGCATCTATCTGCCCAACGGCAATCCGCCGGAGACCGAAAAATATTCCTACAAAATCGGATGGATGAAACGGCTTCTTGCCTATGCACGTGAGCGGCTGTCGCTCGGCGAGCCGCTCATTCTTGCCGGCGACTATAACGTCATCCCAGCGGCGGCCGACGTCCGCAACCCGCAAAATTGGCTTGGCGATGCGTTGTTCCTGCCGGGCACCCGTTTGGCCTTTCAATCCCTGCTGAATCTGGGATTGACCGACGCGGTGCGTGCCGCGAGCGACGCACCGGGGCTCTATACGTTCTGGGACTATCAAGCCGGCGCCTGGCAGAAGAACAACGGCATTCGGATCGATCATCTCCTGCTGTCGCCGCAAGCCGCCGACCGGCTGACCGACGCGGGCATCGACCGGCACGTGCGGACCTGGGAGAAGCCATCCGACCACGTGCCGGTATGGGTCGACCTGGAGATCGAGCCGTCACGCTGACGGGGCGCGGTCGCCCGGTGCTGGTCTACTCGCGGCGGCCCTTGAGCCACCCCTCAAGAAAGACCAGCGCCATTGCCCGTTCATCGTCGTTGGCGCGGTGGAATGCGTTGTCATAGAGCGGCTTGATCCAAGCGTCCTCGGCACCGGCGCAATCGCGGCCGAGCGTGAGCCACATGAGTCCGCGCGCGGCTTGCCGCGGCACGTGCTTGCCTTGGAACAGCATGTCGCCCAGCACCGCCTCGGCGCGGCAATCGCCCTTGGTCGCCGCCAGCTGGAACCAGCGCGCCGCCTGGCGCGGATCGCTCGGCGAGCCATCGAGATAAAGGCGTCCGAGCTGATACTGCGCATCCGCGTCGCCGAAATAGGACGCTGCGTAGGCAAACATTTCGCGCGCGCGACCCGCGTCCGCCGCGATCGCCGTGTTGGGAATACCATTCAGATAATAGTGCCCCAGCGCCACGAAAGCATTGGCGACAATGCGCGCTTGCGCCGTACCGGGAGGCTCGTCGGGATGGGTGTTGGCGATCTGGCTGAAATAGACGAACGCGCGTTGGTCATCCTGGGGAACGCCATCGCCGGCTGCATACATGCGGCCGACCTTCCATTGCGCCACCAGATGCCCCTGATCGGCCGCGTATTGCAGGGCGGTAAGGCTTTTCGCCTTCTCCGGACTTTCAGGCTGGCCGGGCCCGCGCAGCCCGTCATTTGGCGTCAGCGACGCGGTGCTCGGGCCGGTCGATCCGTCGAAAGCGAAAACCGGCCCCCCGACCATGCCGAGGCCGAATGCGCCGAAGCCAAATGCGCCGACCACGGCGACCAGCATGCCGCCCCTGACGACGCGGGCGATGTGCTCAGATGTCCGCATAGCACTCTTTCTCAACCGAGCCCCCCGGATGGGTGACGGCGCCGCGCCGCGCCGGCCCGACCTGTTGGGCGTATTTCCACAAATAACCTGAGGTGAATTCTTCGGCGTGCGGCTTCCATTCGCGCGCGCGCTGATCGAGTTCGCTCTTCGTCAGCTTGACGTCGAGCGTGCCCTTCACGGCGTCGATCTCGATGATGTCGCCGTCGCGCAGGAGACCAACGGGTCCGCCTATTGCTGCTTCCGGCCCGACGTGACCGACACAGAAGCCGCGGGTTGCGCCTGAGAATCGTCCATCGGTGATGAGGGCGACCTTGTCACCCATACCCTGGCCGTAGAGGGCGGCCGTGGTCGCGAGCATCTCGCGCATGCCGGGCCCGCCCTTGGGCCCTTCGTAACGGATCACCAGCACTTCGCCTTCCCTATACTTCTTATTTTTCACCGCCTCGAAGCAAGCCTCCTCGCCATCGAAGCAGCGCGCCGGACCGGAAAAACGCAAGCGCTCCATTCCGGCAACCTTAACAATCGCGCCTTCCGGCGCGAGATTGCCCCTCAGACCGACGACCCCGCCGGTCGGCAGCATCGGCTTGTCCGCCGGATGGACCACGTCCTGAGCGTCATTCCACTTCACCGACTTGAGATTTTCCGCAATCGTGCGGCCGGTGACGGTGAGACACTCGCCATGAAGATAGCCATGGTCGAGGAGGGTCTTCATCAGCAGCGGAACACCACCAGCTTCAAACATGTCTTTGGCGACATAACGGCCGCCCGGTTTCAAATCCGCGATATAAGGTGTCTTTTTGAAGACCTCCGCCACATCGAACAGATCGAACTCGATGCCGCATTCGTTAGCGATCGCCGGCAGATGAAGGGCGGCGTTGGTCGAACCGCCGGTCGCCGCCACCACGGCGGCGGCATTCTCCAGCGCAGCCCGCGTCACGATATCCCGCGGCCGGATATTCTTAACGATCAATTCCATGATCATCTCGCCGGCCAGCATGCAGAATTTATCGCGGATCTCGTAAGGCGCCGGGGCGCCCGCCGAATAGGGAAGCGCCAGCCCGATAGCCTCGGAAACGGTCGCCATGGTGTTGGCGGTGAACTGCGCTCCACAAGCGCCCGCGGACGGGCAGGCATTTTGCTCGAGCACATCGAGATCGGCATCGGACATGGCGCCGACCGAGTGCTTGCCGACCGCTTCATAGACGTCCTGAATGGTGACCGGCTTCCCCTTGAAGGTGCCAGGCAAAATCGAGCCGCCGTAGATGAAGATGGAGGGGACATTGAGCCGGCACATCGCCATCATCATGCCGGGTTGCGACTTGTCGCAGCCGGCGACGCCCACCAGCGCGTCATAGGAATGACCGCGGACCGTCAGTTCGATGGAATCGGCGATCACCTCGCGCGACGGCAGTGATGACTTCATGCCGGCATGGCCCATGGCGATGCCGTCGGTCACGGTAATGGTGCAGAACTCGCGCGCCGTCGCACCGACCGTGGCAACGCCGCGCTTGACCGCCTGGGCCTGCCGCATCAGCGCGATATTGCAAGGAGCGGCCTCATTCCAGCAGGTAGCGACGCCAACGAATGGCTGATGGATCTGCTCACGGGTCAGACCCATGGCATAATAAAAAGCGCGGTGCGGCGCCCGCTCCGGCCCTTCGGTGGCGTGGCGGCTTGGCAACCTCGATTTCAGATTGGTCTTGGCGTCCATCGCACTCGTCCGGGCTTGCAAACAGCCCCCTCGCCCACTTCATCCGATCCAGGCCCTCACCGGCACCGGAGCACGGCCGAAAAGCAATTTTTGATTGACCGCGGCCTGCCCCTCTCGTGTCAAAAAATCCTATGGCCAAAAAGCGGCGCTGGGCGACGCTGCAGTGCGAGATAATCAAATGTTCCCGCGCTGTTGCCGGATAGACACAGATTCGCAATCGTCTATGGCTTGGGGCTAACTCTCGATTCACCAAATCTGTGACCTGTCTGCAACCATTTACCATTCGCCCCATGCCCAAGCGCCTGACGCGAGCTTTTTTCAGCCGAAGCGTGCATGAGGTGGCGCCCGATCTGATCGGGGTGACTTTGCTGTTTGCTGGGGCGGGCGGCCCGATCGTCGAAGTCGAGGCCTACCATCACACGGATCCCGCAGCGCACAGTTTTCGCGGCCCCACTCCGCGCAACGCGGTCATGTTTGGTCCCGCGGGTTACGCCTATGTCTATCGGTCCTACGGCATTCACTGGTGCCTGAATATCGTATGCGAACCGGAGGGCTCCGCCAGCGCCGTCTTGATCCGGGCGATCGAACCCTCCGTTGGGCTTGCTGCCATGCGCCGCCGGCGTGGGTTGGCCGACGAGCGGCTTCTCTGTTCGGGTCCGGGCCGGGTCTGTGAGGCGCTCGGCATTACCGCTGCGCAGAACGGAATGGCGCTCGATGCGCCGCCATTTGAGCTATTGGCGCGTGGCGGCGCGGTCGAGATCGTAGCAGGCGTACGCATCGGCATCACCAAGGCTGCCGACCGGCCTTGGCGCTACGGGCTCAAAGGGTCCCGCTTTCTCAGCAAGCCGTTCCGAGCACGATCAATCAAACCGGCGACCTAGGCTCTTGACCAGCATGATCTTCTCGGAAAACCGGTAGCCACTGTTCCGGGTCATGCGCTGGTCCTGATGGGCATGATCTTCTCGGAAAACCGGTGCCCACTGTTCCGGATCATGCGCTGGTCCTGATGGGCATGATCTTCTCGGAAAACCGGTGCCCACTTTTCCGGATCATGCGCTGGTCCTGACGGGCATGATCTTCTCGGAAAACCGGTGCCCACTTTTCCGGATCATGCCCTGAAGGCCGGGTCGAAACCGAGCTCGCGCCGCGCCTTCTCAATCGATACTGCCCCATCGTCTTCAGCGATGTTGTAGATGCCGGGAGCGCCACGCGTGAGCGCAAGCACGGCCGCTTGTGCCGCAGTATCCACATGCAGCGGCGCCCGCGCATTGGGCGTGTTCCAGGTACCGGGGCCGTAGAGGCGGCCGTAACGCAGCACGACGCCCTCGATCCCGCGCGCGCCGAGTACGGCTTCCTCAAGCGCGCGCACGCCGCGGGCCGAGACGGCGGCGGGCTCGTCGCCGTCGCCCGCCGCGAGCGCATCCGTCTCCGCATGCGGCTCAGGATCGCCCGCATACGCAAAGGCGATGCTTTGGGCGATCAAGCGGCGAGCGCCCGCTGCCTGGGCTGCCGCAATCAGATTGGCGGTACCCTCGATCCGCAGCCGGGAATTGCGCGAAAGCGCATCGCGTAGCAACGCCGGATCAAGGACTTGCGGCAGATCGGTCAATTGATGGATGACGATCTCCGGACGCGCGCGAACAACAGCATCGCGCAAGGCGCCGGCATTGAAAACATCAACGACAACGGCATTCACGCCGCCTGCTGCCAGTTCCCGGGCCTTGTCGGCCGAACGCGTGGTCCCGGTCACATCGTGCCCGGCCGCTCCAAGAAGCGGCGTCAGCCGCCGCCCGATCACTCCACTCGCTCCGGCTAAAAAAATGCGCATGATTTGTTTGACCTCCAGCGCGTCGCAAAAATTGTTAGAGCATGATCCGAAAAAGTGGGTACCGGTTTTCCGAAAAGATCATGCTCCAACAAAAACTTAGAGCGACAATCGATTCAATCTGACGATCGCGCTTTAGTCGCGCCAACCCGCGAGCTGCGCTCGAACCTGATGGTCGGGACCAGCGCGATTGGCACCATGGTGGCAATCGCGATCGGCAGGAATGCCGACCGTGCGGTCGCGGTAAAGTCCCACAGCGCGCCACACATCAGCGCGACAACAACGGTGATGGCGTAACTGATGGTGAACATGGCCGCCGCCACACGCGCGACTTCTTGCGGCCTACTCAAAAGCGGCGGCAGGGCAAGGCCAAGCGCAAAGGCGGCACCGGCGGCAAAGCCAACCACGGCCGCGCTCACTACGGTCATGGCGCTCGCGGTAACAACGATCCCGGCAACGCCTGCGAGCCCGACCAGGCTTGAGAGGATGAAGGGCCAGGCCCGGCTCTCGACGTGGCGCGCGAAGGCAATGAGCAGAAGCGACGCGGGCAATTGGCCAAGATTGAGCGCCGTCAAAACCGGGCTGATGAGATCGGCCCTGCCCGCTTCGGTCAAGTATCCAGGCAGGAACGCATTGGTGCCGAAATAGAGCGGACCGACGCCGCCGAAGATCAACCCAAGCCGCCAGACGTGCCAGGCAGGCCAATCGGGCCACCATCGTGCTGAAGCGTCGGCCGAGGTCGCGGCCTCTTCGCGCGGCGCCGTGACAAATAGCAGGCACGCGATGGCGACGATCGGCACCGCCCACAGGATGAATGTAACGC
The DNA here is from genome assembly GCA_963831135.1 of uncultured Alphaproteobacteria bacterium. Classification (GTDB taxonomy): domain Bacteria; phylum Pseudomonadota; class Alphaproteobacteria; order Rhizobiales; family Xanthobacteraceae; genus BOG-931. The sequence goes on along the minus strand of CAWHPH010000053.1, from coordinate 123,269 downwards.
GCCAGTTTCCGGCGAAGGCCGGAAGCAGCAACGGAAGCGCGACCGGAAGAATTTCGCCGACCAATAATCCGTTGGTGTAGACACCGGTGCCGAGCACAAGCCGCTTCGGCAGCCAACGCCCGACCAGCGCCGGCATGGCAGGTTGAGCCACGGCCACTCCCATCCCCATCACGACGGTTGCTGCGAAGAGGCTGAACGTGCCAAGGGCGACTCCACGGGCTGCGGAGCCGAGCGCCGTCAGCAGAAGACCGGCGATCACGGCCGCGACCACCCCAATTCGCGCGACCAGGCGCGATCCCGCCAATGAGGCTGCCGCGAATATGACAATGGGTGCTCCGCTGAGAGCGCCGATTTCCGTGCCCGTCAGATTGAATTCACTGCGCAGCGCCGGGATCGCGGGCGGCACCGCCAGGATCGCCAGGCGGAGCGCAATACCGATCAGCCAAAGCAGGGCCAGAGAGAGCGGCCAAGATCGAGATGAGGTCACTGAATTTTCCCGGAAGAAGCATGATCATACGCGTCAGGCCGCGCCTTGCAGGCGCTGGAGTGCCTCGGCGAGCTTAGCCCTGCGCGCCTGTGCCTCTTCGCGCTTCTCGCGCTCACCCTCCACGACCTCCTCGGGCGCGCGCTTGAGAAAATCGGCATTGCCGAGCTTCGCATCGACGCGCGCAATGTCGGCGTCGCATTTTGCCATTTCCTTTGCGAGCCGCGCCCGCTCGGCGGCAAGATCGATAACGCCTTGCAGCGGCAGCGCCGCCACCTCGCCGCGCACGACAAGCTGCACGGCCCCTTGCGGTGTCGTTTCGGCGAACGAGATATCGGAGATCCGCGCGAGGCGACGGACAAATTCCGACCAGCGCCCTGCCCGCGCGCGCGTTTCACCTGAAGCACCCGCCAGGACCAGCGGCAATTGCGTCGCCGGTGGAATGCTCATTTCGGAGCGCACCGACCGGATCGACGTTACAAGATCGATCACCCAGCCAATCTCGGCTTCTGCCGCATCGTCATCAAGTCCGTCGTGTTGTGCCCAGGCGGCAAGCGCCAGCATATGGTCACGTTTTGCACCATGGTCCGCCGTAACGCCCCACAGCTCTTCGGTGATGAACGGCATGAACGGGTGAAGCAGCTTGAGGATCTCGTCCAGCACCCACGCGGTCGTCGCGCGTGTTTCGCCCTTGGCGGCGCCGTCCGCACCAGTGAGAACGGGCTTCGCCAGTTCCAAATACCAGTCACAGAAGATGTTCCACACGAAGCGATAGATTGCCGCGGCCGCTTCATTGAATTTGTAGCCTTCGAGCGCGGCGGAAACCTCTTTCCCGGCCTTCGCGGTTTCATGCGCGATCCAGCGGTTGAGCGTCTCCTTGGCATCCCGCGGAGTAAAATCCAGATCGCGGCCGCAACCGTTGATTTCCGCAAAACGCGCCGCGTTCCAGAGCTTGGTCGCGAAATTGCGATAGCCTTCGACACGCTGAGCCGAGAGCTTGATATCGCGTCCCTGCGCCGCCATGGCGGCCAGCGTGAAGCGCAACGCGTCAGCGCCATATTCATCGATCACTTCCAGCGGATCGATGACGTTGCCCTTCGACTTCGACATCTTTTGCGCCGCGCTCGTCGCGCACCAGAGCATGGATGTAGACCGTGTGGAACGGCACTTCTTTTATGAAATGCAGCCCCATCATCATCATCCGCGCGACCCAGAAGAAGATGATGTCGAAGCCGGTGACCAGCACGCTGGTTGGGTAATAACGCTTCAACTCCGGCGTCTGGTCGGGCCATCCGAGAGTCGAAAACGGCCACAGCGCCGAGGAGAACCAAGTGTCGAGCACGTCCTCGTCGCGGTGCAGATATTCATTGGCAAAGCGCGAGCGCCGCTCCGGGTCGGCGGCGATGTCGTGCCCCTCCTCCACGGTGATCTCTTCGATATCGGTATAGTGCGCGAGCGCGTCGGCGACGGCGTCGTCCTCGTTCTCGGCGACAAAGATTTTCCCGTCCGGCCCATACCACGCCGGAATTTGATGCCCCCACCAGATCTGGCGCGAGATGCACCACGGCTGGATGTTCTCCATCCAATTGAAGAAGGTCGCCTCCCATTGCGCCGGCACGAACACCGTGTTGCGCTCGCGCACCGCGTCAATCGCTGGCGCCGCAAGCGTCTTGGCGTCCACATACCATTGGTCGGTGAGGAAAGGTTCGACGACTGCACCTGAGCGGTCACCGTGCGGAACGGTATGCGTGGTCGACTCGATCTTCTCGAGCAGTCCGCGCGCCTCCAAGTGTTCGACGATACGCTTGCGCGCCGCGAAGCGATCAAGCCCGTGCAGCGACAACGTCTCGTCGAGTTCCGGCGAGGGCGGCACGCCATGCAAAAAGGCTGCATTGTCCCGCAAATCGAGCCTTGCCTCGGCGTCAAGGACGTTGACCAGCGGCAGGTTGTGGCGCCGGCCGACTTCGAAGTCGTTGAAGTCGTGCGCCGGCGTGATCTTGACTGCGCCGGTGCCCTTCTCCGGGTCGGCGTAGTCGTCACCGACGATCGGAATGCGGCGGCCGACCAGCGGCAGCACCGCCGTCCTGCCGATCAGATGCTTGAGCCGCTCGTTCTGCGGATGCACGGCCACGGCGGTATCGCCCAGCATCGTTTCCGGCCGGGTCGTGGCGACGACGATGAACTCGTCGCTGCCTTCGATCGGATATTTGATGTGCCAGAGATGCCCCTTGACCTCGACCTGCTGCACTTCCAGGTCGGAGATCGCGGTCTTGAGCTTGGGATCCCAATTGACGAGGCGCTTGTCCTTGTAGATGAGGCCTGAGCGATAAAGTTCGACGAAAACTTTCGCCACGGCACGCGAGAGCCCTTCGTCCATGGTGAAGCGCTCGCGCGACCAGTCGCAGGATGCGCCGAGCCGCTTGAGCTGGCCGATAATGGCGCCGCCGGATTCCGCCTTCCATTCCCAGACGCGCCTGATGAATGCCTCGCGGCCCATTGCCCGGCTGCCCGGCTGCTGGCGCTCCATCAATTGCCGCTCGACCACGGCTTGCGTGGCAATGCCGGCATGATCGGTGCCCGGCTGCCACAACACGTCCTTGCCGCGCATGCGCTCGAAACGGCAGAGGATGTCCTGCAATGTGTTGTTGAGCGCGTGGCCCATGTGCAGCGAGCCGGTCACGTTCGGCGGCGGGATGACGATGCAATAGGGCTCGGCCTTGGCGCGCTCGGGCCGGCCGGCGCGAAAAGCGCCCGCCGCTTCCCAGGCTCCATAAATGCGGCCCTCGACCGCGCCGGGAACATACCTGTTGTCGATCATCGCTATATCGCTTCCGCCGTTTCGCGCGCTAGAAAGCCCGCGTCGCGCACAGTGTCAACGCTGGCGACCCCCTCCAAGGCTTGCTTTCCGAGCAAATTGAGACGTGTCATCGGCACCCCCAGCGTCCCCGGCCTCGCCACGCCAAACGCCGGTTCGTTCCATCATGCTGCTCGCGGCGGCCGGCTTTGCCAGCCAGGCGCAGGTGCGGGTGACCGATTCGCTATTGCCGCAGATTGCAAGCGACTTCCGCACGACAGTGGGCGTGGCCGCCATTGTGCTCACCACCTATGCGGTCACGCATGGCTCGATTCAGTTCGTCGTCGGCCCGATCGCCGACCGCTTCGGGAAATACCGCACTGTCGCGATCGCGAGCGTCCTCGCCGCTTTCTTGGTGACGCTCTGCGGAACGGCATCGTCGCTGCCGCAACTGGCGCTCGCGCGGCTCGCCACCGGCGCCGTCGCCGGCTGGGTGATCCCGGTCTCGATGGCGTATCTCGGCGATGTGACGCCTGCCGACCGCCTGCAACCGATTTTGGCGCGCTATGCATCAGGCTACATTCTCGGGCAGCTTTTCGGCCAAGCCATGGGCGGCGTGCTTGGCGATCTGTTCGGCTGGCGCAATGTGTTCTTCGCGCTCGGCGGCATGTTCGCGCTGGCGGCGGCCGGTCTCATCTTTGAGCTGATCGGCAATCCGAAGACCCGGGAACGCGGCCGGCATGCCGCCGACCGCCGCGGCTTCGTTGCCGATTACGCCGCCGTCGTTTCCAATCCCTTCGCGCGCATCATCCTCATCATGGCCTTCATCGAAGCGGCCCTGGCCTGGGGAGCGTTTGCGTATATCGGCGCAAATTTGCATCTGCGCTTCGGTTTGAGCTTCACGCTCGTCGGGCTGACCGTAGCGTGTTTCGGCGTCGGCGGACTGATCTATGCTGGGCTGGTTCGTCTTCTCGTCTACCGGTTCGGACAGGCGGGCCTCACCGTCATTGGCGGTTTTGTAATCACCGCCGCCTATGTCGTGCTGGCGTTCCAGGCGGCCTGGTGGCTGGCGCCGATCGCCGTGACGGCGATCGGGCTCGGCTTCTACATGTTCCACAATACGCTGCAAACCAAGGCCACGCAGATGACACCGGAGGCGCGCGGCACCGCTGTCGCGATCTTCTCCTCAGCGCTCTATTTCGGGCAAACGGCGGGCGTCGCCGTAGGCGCAGTCGTGATCGATCGGCTCGGCGCCACGCCGCTCTTTCTCGGAACGGCGGTTGGGTTTCCGGCGCTGGCGCTCTGGTTCGCGCACGAATTGCGGCGGCGCCAGCCTCTAATCTGAGGCTGGCGCCGGCAACTTAATCCATCACACCTTGACCAGCGGCACCTTCGGGACGGACCCCCGGCGCGGCGGAGAGCCGCCGCCTGGCCCGTTGCCCCCCGGCGGCTTGCGCCGCGGCGACGAGCGGCGCTTCTTGGCGCGACGCGGTTCGGGCAGCTTTTCCGGCCGCGGCGTTATCGGACCATCCGGGTATTCGAATGCAAGCTTGCTCTTGCCGGTTTCGTCCGTGAGCACGACGACACGCACGTGGCCGCCCGACTTCAAGCGCCCGAACAAGACCTCGTCGGCGAGCGGCTTCTTGATGTACTCCTGGATGACCCGTGCCATAGGCCGAGCGCCCATGAGCTCGTCATAGCCGTTTGCAATCAGCCATTGCGAGGACTCGTCGGTCAGCTCGATCGTCACGTCGCGATCGGCGAGCTGCGCTTCGAGCTGGAGGACGAATTTCTCGACCACCATCGCGATCACGTCCTGCGACAGGTGCGCGAAGGTGATGATCGAGTTGAGCCGGTTGCGGAACTCTGGCGCGAACAGCCGGTTGATCGCCTCCATGTCGTCACCCTCGCGCTTGGTGCGCGTGAAGCCGAAGGCAGCCTTAGCCATGTCGGCGGCGCCCGCATTCGTGGTCATGATCAGGATCACGTTGCGGAAATCGACCTGTTTGCCGTTATGGTCGGTGAGCTTGCCGTGATCCATGATTTGCAGGAGCACGTTGAACAGGTCCGGATGCGCCTTCTCGATTTCGTCGAGCAGCAGCACGCAATGCGGATGCTGGTCGACACCGTCGGTCAGCAATCCGCCCTGGTCGAAGCCCACATAGCCGGGAGGCGCGCCGATCAGCCGGGAAACGGTGTGCCGCTCCATGTACTCCGACATGTCGAAGCGGATGATCTCGACCCCGAGCGTGGCCGCAAGCTGTCGCGCCACCTCGGTCTTGCCGACACCGGTCGGGCCGGAGAACAGGTAACAGCCGATCGGCTTTTCCGGCTCGCGCAAGCCCGCGCGGGCAAGCTTGATCGACGCCGACAGAGCCTCGATCGCCTTGTCCTGACCGTAGACGACGCGCTTGAGCGTATCTTGGAGGTGCTGAAGCACCTCGGCGTCGTCCTTGGACACCGCCTTCGGCGGAATCCGCGCCATCGTCGCGATCGTGGTCTCGATCTCCTTGATGCCGATGGTCCGCTTACGCCGGCCCTCCGGCAACAACATCTGCGCCGCACCCGACTCGTCGATCACATCGATGGCCTTGTCGGGCAACTTGCGATCATGGATGTAGCGCGACGACAGCTCGACCGCCGCCTTGATGGCCTCGTTGGTATAACGGAGCTTGTGATAATCCTCGAAATAGGGCTTGAGCCCTTTGAGGATTTCGATGGCGTCGGGCACCGACGGCTCGTTGACGTCGATCTTCTGGAAACGGCGGACCAGCGCCCGATCCTTCTCGAAATATTGCCGGTATTCCTTGTAGGTCGTGGAGCCGATGCAGCGCACGCTTCCCGAGGCCAAAGCGGGCTTCAGCAAGTTCGACGCATCCATCGCGCCGCCGGACGTCGCGCCGGCGCCGATCACGGTGTGAATCTCGTCGATAAACAGGATCGCGCCCGGATAGGCCTCAAGCTCCTTGATGACCTGCTTGAGCCGCTCCTCGAAATCGCCGCGGTAGCGCGTGCCGGCAAGCAGCGTGCCCATGTCGAGCGCGAACACGGTCGCGTTGCGCAACACGTCCGGGACTTCCCCGTGGACGATGCGGCGCGCCAGTCCTTCGGCGATGGCGGTCTTGCCGACGCCGGCCTCGCCGACGAACAGCGGATTATTCTTCTGCCGCCGGCAAAGGACCTGAATCGTACGGCTGATCTCGGAATCGCGACCAATCAGCGGATCGATTTTGCCCTCGCGTGCCTTCTTGTTGAGATTGACGCAGTAGGCGTCGAGCGCGTCGCCCTTTTTCTTCGGCTCATCGCCGTTCTTGGCATCGCCCTCTTCGTCGGCGCCGCGCACCGGACGCGCCTCCGACATGCCCGGACGCTTGGCGATGCCATGGCTGATATAGTTGACCGCATCGTAGCGCGTCATGTCCTGCTCCTGCAGGAAATACGCGGCGTGGCTCTCGCGTTCGGCGAAAATGGCGACCAGAACGTTGGCGCCGGTCACCTCCTCGCGGCCAGACGACTGCACGTGGATCACCGCGCGCTGGATGACGCGCTGAAAACCGGCGGTGGGCTTGGAATCCTCCGCCCCGTCGGTGACCAGATTGTCGAGCTCCGATTCCAGGTAAGCGACGAGACTGCGGCGCAGCTTGTCCAAGTCGACATTGCACGCCCGCATAACGGCTGCCGCGTCCTGATCTTCGATCAGTGCGAGCAGCAGGTGCTCGAGCGTGGCGTATTCGTGGTGGCGCTCGTTGGCGAGTGCCAGAGCCCGGTGGAGCGACTGTTCAAGGCTGCGTGAAAAGGTGGGCATTTCAATTTCTCTTCATCTGTTGCGTCCCCCGGAATCACTTCTTCTCCATGATGCACTGTAAAGGATGCTGATGTTTGCGGGCAAAGTCCATGACCTGCGTCACTTTGGTCTCCGCAACCTCGTAGGTAAACACCCCGCATTCACCGATCCCATGCTGGTGGACATGCATCATGATGCGATGCGCCGTCTCGTGGTCCTTGTTGAAGAACCGTTCGAGCACATGGACCACGAACTCCATCGGCGTGTAGTCGTCGTTGAGCAGCAACACACGATAAAGGTTCGGGCGTTTCGTCTGCGGACGCGTCTTGGTGATGACCGCCGTCCCAGGCCCGCCCGGATCGCCTTTGCGTTTGCGGTCGTCGTCCGCCAAGCGGATGCGCAAGCTGGTATAGGGATCGTCACGCGGCGGCATTGTCTTCGTCTATCGTCCAGACCGGTTGGGCGGGATCGGCAGTCCAGCGCAGGCTCATCAAACGTCCGATGCTGCCTACCCCGACACATTATCATAATCATAGATACGCAACGCCCCGCTTTCTAGATCGGCGAGACGCTGCCAAAACGCAGAACCGCCTACCCATACGTTGCGTTCCGCGCCCGGCACAGACGCCGACGTGTGCTGTGCGTGCACGATTGATGCCAACCATGCGGTCGCCGCGTCAGGCGAGGGCCGGGGCAACAAAATGCGGTTCTCTCAAGCAAGGGCATGACGCTGCCGCGCGTCGAACCGACGCCAACGACGGCAGGCAAAGCATCCGGAATAGACGGAAGATAGGTCGAAGCGCGAGACGATCAAGACCGGAGGGGCGGAAGCGGATACCGCGCCGTCACTTCATCGCGGAGGTCTTCGCAAGCGCGCTTTCGAACGGCTTATAGGCTTCCTTGGCCAGGTCGGCGTACAGCTCGCCGATCTTGGCCGATTCGGCAACGAAGTCCTCGTAGGAGGATCGGAAATACTCAGTTTGGACCTCCATGGCCTTTTCTAAGCTCTTGGCGCCCATCAGCTTCTCCAGGGCGGCGGCCGAGTCTTCAAACGACTTCTTGGAATAGTCGGCGAATTCGGTGGCAATGGCTTGCGCATTCTTGGCCCACGCACCGAACGTCGTCATTGCCATGTCCATGCTGTCCTTGCCGAACTTCTGCATCGGATCGGTGCTCATGAAATCTCCTGCGGCTTGCTTGCGCCAGCCTTGAGCGCGCGCCTTGCGTGACAGGCCTACGCCTTGAAAAGGCCTTCTCCTGCCGCAACGATAACTGTAGTGCACTGCACAAAAATTACAACGGGTGAGCAGTGCGCATCCACACCGTGAGGCCAAGTGGCGCGACGGCGTGGGTTAACGCTTTCGCAACGGCGTTCGCCTAGCGTGCTTGACCGTGTCGTCCGTGTGACGACCGGTGCTGGGTCGGAGAAAAACTTCCGGCTTTTGCGACGGGTGGCTGGACCGGACAGCCGCTACCACGGGGGACGCATCGTCCCATAGGAGCGAACGGGGCGGGCTCCACCGGGAGCTCCATATGCGTCAGGGACGGGGTGGGTAATGCGTCGAGTGCGTTCTGAGCCTTCGTACGGGCTTCGCGGGTTCGTGTTCGGCGCCGCCGCCGTCGGAGCGGCCTTTGTCTTGTCCAGCGCGCCAGCCGAGGCCCGCTATCATCGTTATTACGGACATTACGCGCGCCAAGCGGCGGCTACGCCGCATGTGACGCGCGGCTACCATCACGAGCGGGCCGAAAGCTATTCGCCGCCTACCTCCGCCATCGTGGTCGACGGCAACACCGGCGCGGCGCTCTACGCGTCGAATGCCGACGCGTTGCGCCACCCTGCGTCACTGACCAAGATCATGACGCTCTATCTGCTGTTCGAGCGGCTGGAAGCCGGCAAGATCAAGCTCGATACGCCGCTGAAGATTTCGGCACACGCGGCCGAGCAGGCGCCGACGAAATTGGGCGTGAAGCCCGGCCAGACCCTTGCCGTCGAAGATGCGATCAAGGCGGTCGTCACCAAATCGGCCAATGATGCCGCCGTGGCCATCGCCGAGAATCTCGGGGGCGACGAAGACGAATTCGCCAAGCTGATGACGGAGAAGGCTCACGCGCTTGGCATGAGCCGCACCACTTACGTCAACGCTTCGGGTCTGCCGGACGACGATCAGATCACCACCGCGCACGACCAGGCGCTGCTCGGGCGCGCGATCCAGGAACGCTTCCCCCGCTACTACAAGTATTTTTCGACGGAGGAGTTTGTCTATCGCGGCCACGCCATGCGTAACCACAACCACTTGCTTGGCGTTGTCGGCGGGGTTGACGGTATCAAGACCGGGTACACGCGGGCGTCCGGCTTTAATCTCGTCACCTCGGTCCATCGCGACGGGCGCTATATCGTGGCGGTCGTGCTCGGCGGCCGCTCGGCATCCGAGCGCGACGCGCATATGCGGGAACTGATCAATACGCATATCAAGGAGGCATCGCTGCGACGCACCGCGCCGGCGATCGCGGAAAGGCTTGAACCACGCGCCGAGCCGAAATTGCCGAGCAGCGAGCGAGCCGAGCAGCGCGAGCCAAAGCCTGTGGCTTTTGCCAGGCCGCAACTCTCGTCGCGCGCCGAGCCGGCGTCGACGGCCAAAACGAACGGCAATACAGCTGGAGCAAGCGATCCTATTCAGCCGCTCTTGGTGAAGACGATTACCTACCGCACGGCTCCTCTGCAGGCGGCACCGCTTGCACCGATGCCGCCTCTCGTGGCCGCGGCTCCACTGCCGCGGCCCGCGTCAGCCGCGTCGCCGCAGCCGGCGTCGGCTGCATTGCCGCAGCCCGCATCGGCCGCCGTTCACACGCCTTCGACGGCGCCAGGGACGGAAGTGACAAACACTGTTGTCGTCGCATCAACGGAGCCAGCGGTCATAGCGCCCGCGACCAAAATCGAAGCGACCAGATCCGAGGTTGCGAAACCGGACGCTGCCAGACCCGAAGCAGCAAGATCCGACGCTGCGAGACCCGAAGCTGCGAGGCCGGAAAGCGCGCAAGCGACCAAGATTGCTGCCGCAAAGCCAGAACCGACGCCGGCGCAGGTTCGCGCGCGCGGCGGTTGGCTTATTCAAATCGGCGCTTTCGAGGGCGAAGACGAAGCCAAGCAGCATCTGAGCGAGGCGCGGCTCAAGATTCCCCACATTCTGGCCGGCGCCGATCCTTTTACCGAGCGTGTGCAAAAAGGCGACAAGGCGCTCTACCGGGCACGTTTCGCCGGCTTCGACAAAGCGATGGCGGAGACCGCCTGCAAACAGCTCAAGCGCAGCGACATCGCCTGCATGACGGTCAAGAATTAGAGGACGCCGGCAATGGCGCTGCGCCAAGTGGTCAGCTCTTCCCAGCAAGCCGAACCCGGTCAACCGGGTCATGAAACGGGGCGTCAGTCACGGACCGGAAGCCACGCCGAAATCCTTTTGGGAATTTCAGCGATGGCGGCGAAACAGAACATCTTTGGCTTGATTGACCCGGGCCGCGAGATACGTCGACCCCCCTTGGTCGGGATGCAGTTTCTTCATGATCGCGCGATGGGCGCGAGTGATATCGTCGGCGCCCGCCCCGGGTTGAAGGCCAAGGATCTGATAAGCCTCCTCCTTCGTCATTTCTCCGCTGGGCGCGGGGCGCCCGCGGTCCTGCCCCGCTGCCGTATTACGCTGCGCGTCTTCACGCCGGCGGGCCTGCCCGCGATCAAAATAAGCCACGAATGACCGGCGCGCGGCGCGCAAAAAACGTGTGGCGCGATTTGGATCGGCCTTCGAGAAGCGGCCGACGACAACGAGCACCAAGAAAAGAATAAGGCCGAGGAAAAGTAGAGACATGGCGAGGTTTCTAGAGCCTCGCCATAAGTGGCCCGCTGCGATCGCCGGCGCAATAGCTACAGCTGCGCGTACGGGGAGGCGCTGATCGCCTAGCCCTCACTCGACCAGCAGACCATGTGTATCGAGCGGTTTGTCGGAGGAGGCCGCCCATTCAGCGCGCGCCGCGGCGCGCCGCTTGCCACGCTCGTCCATCGGTAGTTTCAGCGCATCAATGAGGGCTTTGACCTCGTCGCGCGCCGTGAAATGCGAGGTATTGGAGCGCAAACCTAACGTGGTCTCTTCCACGTCGTCGAGCGCGGTCAGACCACGCGGAAAATATTCGCGATACACGACCCGTTCGGCAAAACCGTCCACCGCGCGAAAGCCGAGCTGCCTTGCAAGCGTATCGAGGCCGGTGCCGACCAGCCGCTTGTTGCGCGAGCCCAACGTCGAGAGACGGTTGCGCACAATGACCCAGTCGGTCAGACCCCCATCAACCAGCCGGCGCTGCCGCCGGGCCTCACGGACCATTTCGGCATAGTGGCTGACACCGGTGAGCTCGAATGTGGTCGGATCCACCACACCGAGCACGTCGAAATCAACGAAGCTGTCGTTGAGCGGTGTGATAAGCGTGTCGGCCATGGAGTGGGCTAGTCGCATCAGATAAGAATCGGTGCCGGGGGTGTCGATGACGACAAAATCGTGGCTTTGCTCGACGGCGCCTACGGCCTCGGCGAAAGCGGCAAACTCCTGCGCCTCGATCTCTTCGATTCGGGCACCGAAACCACGCGCCACGCAAAAATGCCGCGGATGATCGAGCGCGATGCCGGCGCGGTTCGCCCAGTCGCGCCGATTTTCCACATAATGCGTGAAGCTACGCTGGCGGGAGTCGAGATCGATGGTGGCAACGCGCTGGCCGGCCTGCAGCAGAGCAACAGCGATATGCATCGCCGTAGTCGATTTTCCCGATCCGCCTTTTTCGTTGCCAAGGACGATGACATGCGCCGAGAAGGGCTTGCCAACATCCGCCTGCATCAACATGGAACGCAACCTCTGCGTAGCGATCCGTTCTCCAGCTTGCAACGGCTAGAATCAAGATACAGCATCAAACCCGATAAGTTAATCATTAACCACACATGGAGTCACGTATGCGCTGCGTGTGTGCTTGGCTTGCAACGCAATGAGCCGCCGTTCTCTCCGCTCTAAGTCGCGTCGCCCGCAGATCATCCACAGCCTACCGGCGCTCGCCCGCGCGGTGGCGCAATGGCGTGCCCAGCGCGAACGAATCGCGCTGGTTCCGACCATGGGAGCGCTCCATGCCGGACATCTCGCCTTGGTCAAGCGCGCGCAGCGACGCGCCGAGCGGGTCATCGTCTCGATCTTCGTCAACCCGGCTCAATTCGCGCCGACTGAGGATCTGAAGTCTTATCCACGTACCTTCGCGGCAGACGTAGCAGCACTCGCGCGCGTACACGTGGACCTCGTCTGGGCTCCTTCCGTCGACACAATGTATCCACAGGGTTTTGCAACGCGGGTCGTACCGGAAGGCCCGGCGACAGTCGGGCTCGAAGATGCGTTTCGCCCGCATTTTTTCGCCGGCGTCGCGACCGTAGTCACCAAGCTTCTGATCCAATGCGGACCGGACATCGCCGTCTTCGGCGAGAAGGATTATCAGCAACTCAAGGTGGTCACGCAAATGGCGCGGGACCTTGATCTGAAAACTCGCATTGTCGGCGTGCCGACCGTGCGCGAGACTGACGGCCTCGCCCTTTCTTCACGCAATGCTTATCTCTCGGCATCCGAACGCACGATTGCGCCCACGCTTCATCGCGTTCTTGTTGATTGTGCGGAAAAGATCACTGCGAATCGGCCAATAAAGGCGGCAGTGATTGAGGGAGGCGCCGAGCTGGCGCGAGCAGGCTTCGTCGTCGATTATCTCGAAGCGCGTAACGCTGAAACGCTCGCTCCCGCGGCGTCGCTCAAAGAAGGCCCTCTCCGCCTGCTCGTGGCCGCGCGCCTCGGCAAGACGCGGCTCATCGACAATATAGCGGTGTAACGCCGTTCACGCCTTCTACTTGCGCGCCTTCACTCGCTCGCCTTCACTTGCCGCCGCCCTTCATCGGATCCTTCACCGCCTCATAGGTGGCGAACTCCACGCTGTAAAGCTGGCCGTTCACCTTCTCGACTTTGCGGATGTAGATGTTCTGCACGATGTCGCGGGTCTCTGGATCGATCGAGATCGGGCCGCGCGGGCTTTCCCAGGCCATGCCCTTCATTGCCGCGAGCAAAACGTCGCCATCGGCATTCCCGTTCGTCTTCTTGAGCGCCTCATAGATGAGATGCAGCCCATCATAGGCGCCGACGGAAACGAAGTCGGGACGAAAGCCGTTCGCCTGTTCGAAGGCGGCGACATAGGACTTGTTGAGCGGCGAATTGTGGGCGGCGGAATAGGAACCGGAGGTGATGATGCCGAGCATCTGGTCGCCCATGGTGTTGAGATCGTCGTCGTCGGTGAGATCCCCCGGGCCGATGATCTTAATGCCGGAATTGCCGAGCCCCCGTTCGGCGAATTGCTTGGCGAAGATGCTCGCCTGCGTGCCCGGAAAATAGATGAACGCAGTGTCTGGATTGAGATCGCGGACTCGCTGCAAGAACGGCGCAAAATCCGGGTTTGCGAGCGGGATACGGATGGATTCGATGATTTCGCCGCCGGCTTGCAGGAAACGGGTCCTGAAGGCGGTCTCCGATTCAACGCCGGGCGCCCAATCGTTGACCAAGGTGACGACACGTTTGCTGCCGTTCTTCGCCGCCCAGTCGGCCATGATCCAGGCTTGCTGGCCTTGTAGGAAACCGGCGCGCACCATGTAGGGCGACTTGGTAACCGTCACCGAGGCGCCGGAGCTCAAGACCAAGGTCGGGATTTTGGCTTCGGTCACCAGCTGCGCGATGGCGAGCGACGTCGGCGTGATTCCGATCCCGATCAATCCCACTTTCTGATTGACGATCATCTCCTGGACGATGCGGCGGGCACTGTCGGCGACACCGCCGTCATCGCGCACGATGAGCTCGATCTTTCGCCCGGCAACCATGGCGCCGTGCTGCTGGACGTAAAGCTTGATCGCGCCTGCAAGCTGTCGGCCGACGGCGTTGAAGCCCGCCCCGGTCAAGGGAATGCTCACTCCCATCCTGAGGATGTCGTCAGCGGCCGCGCGACCGGCGCGAAGACCCAAAGCGGTGCTCGCCGCCAATCCCTTGAGCAAGGTTCTGCGCAACATCATCATTCCCCCCGAAGCTTTTGTTTTCTTGTGCCGGCCCGGTGCGGCGAACCATCATACCCGTTCGAGATGCGGAATTTGCGGGCGTTCGCCTGCGGCCTTTCCGGTGATCGGCGCCCGCGGCAGGCGCGCAATGCCTGTTTCCATGACGAAGTTATGGGTCAACGAGTACCAGGGCGCCGCGACATCGGCAGCCGGCGCCGGGCCGCTATCGTGGCGCACGAAATCTCCGAGCAAATGCCGTGTCACGCCGAATTGCACATCACTGTCGATGTATTTGTCGTCAGGCGGGTAGACCTGCGAAATCAGTGTCTTGAATCCTTCTTTGTAAGCCAGAAAATGAAGATGCGCCGGACGCATGTTGTGTCTGCCCTGTGCACGCAGCAAATCGCCAACCGGCCCGTCGATCGGGATTGGATAGCCGGCCGGCTTGATTGTGCGGAAACTGAAATGGCCCTGCGCGTCGGTAATGAACTTGCCGCGCAAATTCATGTCCGACTGGGTCGGGTCCTGGTTTTCATAAAAGCCTTCCGGCGACGAATGCCAGACGTCCACCTCCGCCGCCGCAATGGGCTTGCCATGGGCATCGCGGTAATAAGCATCGACGAACAGGGCGGGCCCGGGCGTCGGCGAGCGCACGATTGAGCTGCCGCTCTGCGTCAGCGGCGAATTCATCCGCCAGAACGGACCGAGCTGGCTGGCGTCGGTCTCGGTCTGCCCGTGATCGCCGTTATTGAGCAGGCACACCAGGGCGGAAAAACCGAGCGTCCCCGCCATCAACACCGCCTCGTTGTGGTTCTCGTTGGTGTGCTTGCCGATCGCATTGACGTAGGCGGCGGCGGCCTGAAACTCCTGTTCAGTGAGCTTCACTTCACGGGCGAAATCGTGCAGGTGGCGGATGAAAGCCGACATGATCTCGCGAAAGCGCGGATCGGGCGCGCGCGTAAGCTCGCTCAGGACTGCCTTGGTGACGTCGGCCTGATTTTCGATGATCATGTATATTGCTCCGCGCCTTTCCGCCTTTCAGCTTTTGTTGGCGCGGACTGTACGTGATCGCCTTGGGATGCGCTATGCGGCTGGAGCCTATAGGCGTTGCTCGGCTCACATGAGCCCGAGTTCACGCAGCTCCCGCCTTAATTTCTCGGGCATGGCCGCCGCCCCGCGCGCGGCCTTTTCGAGATCGCGCGGGGCGTCCTTGGCCGCGAGATAGCGCCAGCCCTGGAAGGCGCGAAAGGGGCGCGGATCGACCAGCACCACCTTTGGGTCGAGCACGATACCGCAGCGCCCGACACCATCCTTGTCCCGGAAAGGCCGCACATCACGAATGCGCTGGCGGCAGGCAATCTCGCCACGGATGACCCAATAGAGCGAACCGCCGTCCACCAGCTCGGCCGCGCGCTTGGGAACCATGCGCGTCCGGTGAATATGTTCGGGCTTTTCGCCGCGCTTGCGCTTGTCCTTGAGCCTTTGCTTGATCCAGCTTTCGAGTTCTTGGACCGAGTCGCACCCGACACAGAGCTTGATAAGGTTCAATGCCATGGCGACAGATTACTCTGCGGCCGGCCGCTCGATGAACATGATCTGCGCGCCCTCCACAACTTGCGTCCCGACCACCGCCGTAATGTCGGCCACGACACCGGCAAAGGGCGCTCGCAGCGTATGTTCCATCTTCATCGCTTCGAGCACGGCAACGCGTTGCCCGGCGGCGACCGCGTCGCCGGCGCTCACGAAGAGCTGCAAAACCTTCCCATGCATCGGCGCCTTGATAGTGCCGTCCCCGGAGCCGGCCTCCGCGATTGCCGCAGAGACGTCCTTGAGCCGCACGCGCGTCTGGCGGCCATGGCGCAGAACATAGGCCTCGTCTTCCGTCGCGAACACTTTCGCATCCGCAGCCGGCGCCGCCCCGCTGACCAGAACGCTCATCCCGTCCGCGCCGTAGCTTACGGCCGCTTCCGCGACCTGTCCGTCGATCAAGATCGGAACCAGGACCGAACGCGCGCCGCTGAGCTGGAAGCCGTCGCGTGCGGCCCAGGGGGAGTGCGGCTCCGCCGTGTTTTCAGAGGCGGCGTTCTCCGCATCGTCGCCGTCGAGCAGGTGGGCAATGCCGGATGCTGCGGCCGCGGTGTCGGCGTCATGCGGGACGGCGCCGAGCGCGGCCAGATTTCGATCGATGAAGCCGGTATCGACGCGTCCCTCGCGAAACCGTTCCGCACGGCACAGCGCACCGAGAAACGCGACATTCGTACGCACGCCGGCGATAAGGGTGTGATCGAGCGCATTCGCGAGCCGATGCAACGCCGCCTCGCGCGTCGGCGCGTGCGCGATGAGCTTTGCGATCATTGGATCGTAGAACGGCGTCACTTCGCCGCCGCTTTCCACTCCGCTTTCCACCCGCAGATCTGCAGGAAATTCCAGGCCGACGATGCGGCCGGTCGAGGGCAAGAAGCCGTTCTCGGGATCTTCGGCATAGACCCGCGCTTCGATGGCGCGGCCAGCAAAGGCGATCTCCTCCTGCATCAACGGCAACTTTTCGCCCGCCGCGATCTGGAACTGCCAGGCGACAAGATCGAGACCCGTCACTTCTTCTGTCACCGGATGCTCGACTTGAAGCCGCGTGTTCATCTCGATGAACCAGAAGCCGTCCTCGCGCAGTCCTTTGCTGCCGTCGGCAACAAACTCCACCGTACCGGCGCCGACATAACCTACCGCCCGCGCGGCCTCGACCGCAGCCGCACCCATCTTGGCGCGCAATCTTTCGGTCATTCCGGGCGCCGGCGTCTCCTCGATCACCTTTTGGTGGCGGCGCTGCAGCGAACAGTCCCGCTCGCCGAGATGAACGATATTGCCATGGTGGTCGGCGAAAACCTGGATTTCGATGTGGCGCGGCGCGGCGACGTATTTCTCGATCAGCACGCGGCCGGAGCCGAAGGCTGCCGCGACCTCGCGCACCGCACCTTCAAACTCGGCCTCGAAATCGCTTTCTCTGTCGATCCGGCGCAGGCCGCGGCCGCCGCCGCCGGCGGCCGGCTTGATCAGCACCGGATAGCCGATCTCGCTTGCGCGCTCCTTGAGAAACTTGGCGTCTTGTCTTTCACCATGATAGCCGGGCACGGTCGGAACGCCGGCTTTCTCCATGAGCGCCTTGGCGCGATCCTTGAGGCCCATGGCGCGAATGGCCGCGGCCGGCGGGCCGACGAATTCGAGGCCGGCTTGCGCACAAGCTTCGGCAAAATCCCCGCTCTCCGACAAAAAACCATAGCCAGGATGAACACACTCGGCACCGGATTTTTTGGCGGCTTCGATCAGCCGCTCGATGCAGAGATAGCTTTCGCGCGGCTCCGCCGGACCGATGAAATAGGCCTCGTCGCAAACACGCCGGTGCAACGCATGCGCATCCGCGGCCGAGAATACGGCGATCGTGCGCATCCCGAGCCGTTTGGCAGTGCGGGCAATGCGGCAAGCAATCTCGCCGCGGTTGGCAATAAGAACGGAATCGAACATGGCTGATGTATTAGGGGGCAGCGTGGCTTGCGCCTAGCTCATTGGGTGCGAGCACCCGCGCCGCCACTGGCATTGGGTGGAGGGGGTATAAGCTGGACCGGTCCGGCGCTTCCTGCCGCCGGTGCCGATGCCGCCGGCGGGGCAGCGCCGGCGGGCGGCGGCACGGGTTCGGGCCAGATCGGTTCGACTGCTGATTGGGTCGATTGGCCGGTGATTGTGGCATTAGGATTGGGTGACTGTCTTCGCGTGTGTCGCGGCGCCGCCGACCCTGCGGCCGACGGATTGGGGTTCGCGGCGGCAGCCGCCGCGACGCCCGGCAAGACTGGCCCGGTGGGTTCGGGGTTCATGATGCTCACGGCCGGGATGGAGGCGGCACTGGGAAAGTCGATGTTGACGATCTTACGCGTCCCCTGCCCCGTCGAGCCCGCAGGGCTGGCGGGAGTTTGTGTCGCGTCCGCCAGCGGCGGCACTTCGGATCCCGCGCTCCAAACCGCAGCGTAGTGTTCCAGATACCGCTCAAGTGTGGACGTCGTCAGATTGGTGCGTACCCGCTTGGCGTCTCGGAAAAGCGCAAGCGTCTTGCAATTTTGCGCGGTGCAGCCGTCGCGAATCGCAAGCACATGGGCGACAAAGCCGAAGCGGTCGCTTTCGAGCGAACGCCGCAACGGCGCTAACAGACTCTCCAGGGCGACGCCCTCATGCCGGGCAAGAGCGACCGTGCTCGCGAGCAACGTCAGCTGTGCCCCAACGTAAGCGGAAGCAGACGCCACGCTCGCTGGAGATCCGAACAGCGCCTTCTCGCAGGCAGCCTCCACGGTCTCACCCGCCAAGGCATCCAGACAAGCAAGCGGCGACCCAGGCATAAGAGCTTGGGAGCTTAACTGCTGGGCGCGCATTTCAAGAACACGACGCTCAGCCGTGGCGTCACCCGAAACGGCGCGATCAAGAAAAGCCCAGGTCATAACCGCACCGAACGCTGCACCGGCAATTACGAAACCGGCGCCCGTCGCCGGATGCGCCGCAAGTCGCAGCCGGTGCTGAAAAAACGCCAGCGCACAGAATACAACAAGCAATGCCGCCGAGCCGGCCGCGACCCATAAGCGCAAAACCGAAGCACCGAATTCGGGATCGACGCCGAGCATCACGCACTCCGCCAACGATTGGGGCCGCCTACCCTATAAAAGCATGGCCCAGCGGGATTGGCGATGCCAGGCCCGGAGAAATGCCAGGATCCTTCGCGCCATCTTTCGTGCTCACTCGGCGCGCTTAGACGCGCAACGAGGTCCGGCGTCAATGCTCCGTTTCGAGCTGGCTCTCTTTAGCCACACGCTCAAACGCTTCGCCGGAATTCTTGATGCGATATTGGTAGTCGTCGCCATCCGAAGGCAAAAGCTTGACGACTTTGTAGGTTCCGCTCGCGCCCGGACGCGTGATCGGGCTCGATGTGTACAGCACGGTCTCACCAACCCGGAATTTGTGAGTGCGCAACATCGGGCCCGGCATCGCGATCGGCTTGGCGGCCGGAACGGTCGACACGTGAATGACCTTGGTCGGCTGAGCCGGCCTGGATGGCCGCTGGAGCGGCTTGGCCGACTGGATCGCCTTAGTCGCTGCAGATTTGCCCGAAATCCGCCGTGCGGCGGCCTTGCGAGCAACTTGATTGCGGCTTGCTTTTGCCGGCCGCTTCTTGACTGAACGCTTATTCATAGCAATGACACTATATAGCCTAACTGTTTGTCGCGCAAAAAATATAGTGTTGCAAAAAGGCTTTTGCGATGCAAAATCTGCGTAAATGATTAAGACGACAACTTAGTTATTTTCAATAGGTTACTCTTCAATCTTGAACCATAACTTTTGCTCCTGTTTCAAGCTTGACGCCGCCAGCCGCCTTTCTCGTCGGCCTGCCAGTAAGTGACCTCGAAACCGGCCGATTTAGCCTCACTCCAACGCATCCGCGCTGCATCGAGCGCGTCCGGGTCTTCGCCATCGAAAAGCAGCACGACCCGCTCGTAAGCGGACGCATCGCCCGGCATCAGCGCTCCGTCCACGAGGAAGCGCACGGTGGCGCCATTCGGATTGTGATCGCTGACCGTCAGCACAATCGGTTGCTGCGAGGCCTCGGCATCGCGCCAGGTGCCATGCGGAAGAAAGGAGTCGTCGCGCCACGTCCACAGATGCGCGTCGAGCGCCTCGACGCGTTCTTCGGAAGAGGCCTGCACCACGACACGCCAGCCGCGATCAAGCGACTTTTGCAGCAGCGTTGGCAAGACCAACTCCGGCGTCTGGCCTTTCAAGTGATAGAAGAGAATCTCGGTCATCTGGGCAGGGTTCGATGCTCTGGGCTAGGACATGGTAGGCCGTAGAATATCCGCAACAAGCTCGTACTCAAGCTCGCGGACGCCTGATCCGCCTGCCAATCAATGCTCGTAATAATCTTCCACTAAGCGGTCGAGGAGACGCACGCCCCAGCCGGAACTCCAGCTTTTATTGATTTCGGTTTGCGGGGAGCCCAGTGCCGTCCCGGCAATATCAAGGTGGGCCCACGGGGTCTTATTGACAAAGCGCTGAAGAAATTGCGCCGCCGTGATCGATCCCGCCCAGCGGCCGCCGCTGTTCTTCACGTCGGCAAATTTCGAGTCGATGATCTTGTCGTATTCAGCGGCCAGCGGCATACGCCATACCCGTTCGCCGGTCGCTTCACCGGCTTTCGTCAATCGCTCCGCGAGCTTGTCGTCATTGGAGAAAAGGCCGGCATATTCTTGGCCGAGCGCGACGATGATCGCTCCGGTGAGAGTCGCCAAATTGATCATGAATTTTGGTTTGAAGCGCTTGTTTACATAGTGCAGCACGTCGGCAAGGACGAGGCGGCCTTCGGCGTCGGTGTTGATGATTTCGATCGTCTGTCCCGACATGGAGGTGACGATGTCCCCCGGCCGCTGCGCCTTGCCGTCAGGCATATTCTCCACCAGCCCGATGATGCCGACGGCATTGACCTTGGCCTTACGAGCAGCAAGCGCCTGCATGAGTCCAACGACGCAGGCCGCACCCGCCATATCGCCCTTCATGTCTTCCATACCCTGCGCCGGCTTGATCGAAATGCCGCCGCTGTCGAAGCACACGCCTTTGCCGACGAATGCGATCGGATCGGCGCCGCGTTTGCCGCCGTTCCAGCGCATGATCACGACCTTTGGCTCATGCGTCGAACCTTGCGCGACGCCGAGAAGAGCGCCCATACCGAGCTTGCGCATGGCCGGGACATCGAGAACCTCGACCAGAACGCCGAGTTTTCTCAGGCTGGAGGCGCGGCGGGCAAATTCACCGGGATAAAGCACGTTCGCCGGCTCGTTGATGAGATCGCGCGCCAACACGACCCCGTCGGCGACAGCCGCGACCGGGGCCCACGCCCTCTCGGCCGCAGCGGGATTGGCGCAGGCAAAGTTCACCTCGACTTTGCTCGGCCGTTCTTCTCCCTCCTTCGGCTTGGTCTTGTAGCGGTCGAATTTGTAGGCGCGCAGGCGCGCGCCCAAGACGAGATCGGCGATTTGCTCCGCTTTCAGAGGGCCTGATCCGAATTCGGCCAGTATCGTCGCCTGACCGCCGGCGGCCGGAATACGCCCCATGGCAACGCCGCCAAGCTTCACCAGATCGCGATCCTTGAGTTCGCGTTCCTTGCCGGTGCCGACGACGATCAGGCGCGGTAAGTCAAGGCCCGCCGGCGCGATGATGTCGAGAGATGACCCATTTTTCCCGGTGAAACGGTCCGCAGCGGCGGCACGCCGCAATAGATCGCCCAGCGGCGACAACGCCTTTTGGGTTGCCGGCCCGAATTTGAGGCCTTCGGCGCAGAACGCAACGAGAACTCCCCTCAGACGGTCGAATGAGGTGAATCCGATCTTGGGGAGGTCGGGCATAGGGTCAGTCCTTCGTGAGAGAGGCGCAGTGTCGTTTATCCACACCATATGAACCCGGCAGCCAAACCGCGCAAAGCGCAAGGGCTTAGCGGTTACGCGCGCCCGGATGGAAACCATTAACCCTTAGCAACCCTTAGCTTTGCAAATTCAATGGCTTTGCCTTGGCGAGGCCATTTTGTGAAAGCATGAAATTACCGAAGTTTGGGGAACTCGGCTCAGGGCGGTGCCGCGCGCGCACCTTAGGGGGAGCCGGGGCGGCCACAGGGCCCGTCTGCGGGGAAGTTGAGTCCGATGGGGTCGATCGGCCGGTACATGTTTCGCACCACCATGGGTGCGTTTCTGATCACGCTTGTCACCTTGACCGTGGTGATGTGGTTTACCCAGGCGATCCGCGAATTTGACCTGATCACCAGCCAGCGCCAAACGCTCCTCGTCTTCATCGGTATTACTGGCCTGCTGATTCCCCTGCTGGTGATGATGATTGCCCCGATATCGCTGGTGTTGGCGACAGCGCACATCATCAACAAGCTCAGCTCCGATTCCGAGATCATCGTGATGAACGCGGCGGGTGTTTCGCCGTGGCCACTGGTCCGGCCGTTTCTTGCCGCTGCACTCGTCGTATCGGTGATGGTTTCGGCGATCGCCGTCTACGTTTCGCCCTGGAGCCTGCGCGAACTGCGCAACTGGGCTACTCAGGTACGCGCCGACATTCTCACCAATATCGTGCAGCCCGGGCGTTTCACCACCGTCAGTGGCAATCTCACCTTCCACATCGCCGATCGGAAGCCAAATGGCCTCCTGGTCGGGATTTTCCTGGACGACCGGCGCGATCCTAAGGAGCACGCCACCTATCTCGCCGAGCATGGCGAGATCGTGAAGAACGACACCGGATCCTTCCTTGTCCTCGAGAAAGGAAGCGTTCAGCGGCTCGAGCCGGGGCAGCACGACCCTCGTATTGTGACGTTCGACCGCTACGCATTCGACCTTTCGAAATTCGGCGTCGGGCCACAGGGCGCCGGGGTCACGTATAACGCGCGCGAGAAGTACATCTGGGAGCTCATGTGGCCGCCCGCCAATGATGCGCTTTTTCTCGCGCAACCGGGCGAGTACCGATCAGAGCTCCACGATCGTATTGCCACGCCGCTCTATCCCATCGCCTTCGTCATTCTCGCCTACGCCTTTCTCGGGCCGCCGCAGACGACCAGACAGAGTCGCACTTTGTCGCTCTTGGGCCTGATAGGCGTGGTGGCATTGCTGCGGCTCGTCGGCTTTCTGAGCGTTATCATTGGGACGCGCGCGCCCAGCGCTCTCGCCGCGCAGTATATTGCGCTGCTCGGTGCGATCGTGGCCGGATCCTGGCAAATCTCGCGCGGTCAAGCCATCGAGCCGGCCGCAGTCGTGTCGAAAATTGCGGCTATCATCGGTGAACGCCTCGCGAAAGCGACGGCAAGCTAAGGAATCGACCGATGCTGGCCGGTACGCTTTCACGCTATTTCGGATTTCGTTTTCTCAGGTCCGTCGTCGGCTCGTTCTTCGGCGTGGTCGCGCTGGCCGGCATGATCGACTATGTCGAGCTGTTGCGCCGCGGCTCCGACTGGCCCAAGGCGAGCGCCTTGATCCTCGCCGAGATTTCACTGTTTCGCGTGCCGCAGCTTTCCGAACGCATCCTGCCATTTGCAGTGCTGGTCGGCGCGATGTCCTGCTATCTGGCGCTGTCGCGCCGCCTCGAACTCGTCGTCGCCCGCGCCGCCGGCGTTTCCGCCTGGCAATTCATCGCACCGTCGATGGTCGCGGCATTCCTGTTCGGTGTCGTCGCAACCACGATCTACAATCCGCTCGCCGCGGTGATGCACGAGCGCTCGAAACGCCTGGAAGCCGAGATGACCGGCGAGCTTCCCACCTCGGCCGTGCGCGAAAGCACCGGCGGCTTCTGGGTCCGCCAGCGAAGTGCCGACGGCGCGGCGATCATCAACGCCAAGTCGAGCCGCCAGCAAGGCGCCGAGCTCGGCGCCGTGAGTGTCTTCACGTTCGATCAGGAGGGACAATTTCAGGAGCGGATCGAGGCAAAGAGCGCCACGCTAGAGCACGGCTATTGGCGCTTCGACGACGCCCGCATCTATGCCAGCGGTAATCCTCCGGTCATCCAAAATAGCTATCGGCTCGCTACCAATCTGACGCTCGAGCAGGTGCGTGAAAGCTTCGCCACGCCGGAAACCGTGCCGTTCTGGCAACTGCCCTCCTACATCGAGTTGGCGGATCGTGCCGGACTGGTGGCCGCCGGTTATCGACTGCAATATCAGCTGCTCCTGTCACGGCCATTCCTGCTCACCTCAATGGTTCTGCTTGCAGCCTCGGTCAGTCTCCGCTTCTTCCGCTTCGGCGGAGTGCAGAAGATGGTGCTCGGCGGGATTTCCGCCGGCTTTTTACTCTTCGTCCTGTCAAAGTTCACAGAGGACATGAGTAAATCGGAGCTCATGTCGCCGGTCATGGCGGCATGGATTCCCGTCGTGGTGGGCAGTCTCACCGGCTTTGTCGTGCTCCTGCACCAGGAGGACGGCTAGTGGCGAGCCCAATCCGTCCTGGTGCTTTCGGATTAGTTGGTCACGTCCGTACGAGCATAGCGATCGTGATCGCCGTGCTCGCTTTCGGCGCATCCTCCCTGCTCATGCCCGAGCCGTCGTCAGCGCAAGGGGTAGGCAACCTTCTGCATTTTCCGCCCCGGCCGGCCCCTCCACCGAAGCCGGCAGCGCCGACATCCGACACTCCGATGCTGCTACAAGCGGCGGAGATCAGGTACGACTACACCAACAACACCGTTTCCGCGGTGGGCAACGTCCAGATCTATTACAACGGCTCGACCGTCGAAGCGGACGAGGTGACCTACGATCAAAAGACCAAGCGCCTGCAAGCGCACGGCAATGTCCGGCTCACCGAAGCGGACGGCAAGATCACCTACGGGCAATTCATCGATCTCACGGACGATTATCGCGACGGCTTCGTCGATTCCCTGCGGCTCGAAACCATCGACGACACGCGTTTTGCCGCCGCCCGCGCCGACCGCGTCAAAGGCACGTACACGGTGCTGCAAAACGGCGTCTACACGGCCTGCGAGCCTTGTAAAGACGATCCGAAGAAGCCGCCGCTTTGGCAGATCCAGGCCGCGCGGATCATCCACGACAGCGGCGAGAAGATGATCTATTTCGAGGATGCGCGCGTCGAGTTTTTCGGCGTGCCGCTCGCCTATTTCCCGTTCTTGTCGGCGCCCGACCCGTCGGTCAGCCGCAAGAGCGGCTTTCTCTTTCCTAACATCACCTATAGCAGCGTGTACCTCGCCGGCATCGAAATCCCCTATTTCTGGGCGATCACGCCAAGCTCTGACCTAACCGCTTCGGTCATGGCGACTTGGAGAGAGGGTGAGCTGTTTCAGGGAGTCTGGCGCCAGCGCCTGATGGAGGGCTCCTATTCGATCAAGGCCGCCGGCATCTTTCAGCAGGATCCGGGCTACTTCGCCAACCGCGATGGCCCCGATAGCCCGACCGCAAACACGTTCCGCGGCGCCATTCAGACCGCCGGCCAGTTCTCGATCAGCGACAAGTGGGTATGGGGCTGGACCGGGCTGGTGATGACCGACACCCAGTTCCTGTTCGACTATCAGCTGTCACAGTTCATCGGCCAGTTCGATCCGTTCCATACCGGCGTCGCCACCGAGGGCGTTTCTCAGGTCTATCTGTCCGGCGCCGGTGACCGCAGCTACTTCGACATACGATCGATCTACTATTACGGCTTCTCAGGAGCAGACATTCAGTCGCAGATCCCGGTGATCCACCCGGTTCTGGACTATTCAAACGTACTCGCGCAGCCGATCATGGGAGGGGAGCTCAGTTACAAGGTCAACTTGACCAGCCTAACGCGGCAGACCGCCGAATTCGACGCGATCAACGCCAATGCCGCCAACAACAATCTGTGCGCGACAAACAATCCGGCGACCGTCAACTCTTCGAACTGCCTGCTGCGCGGCATCGCCGGCACCTACTCCCGCTCGTCCGCAGAAGTCGATTGGCGGCGCACCTTCGTTACCGAGAACGGACAGGTGATCACGCCGTTCGCAGGGGTGCGCGGCGATATCGCGGCGCTGGAGCTGCAAAACCAGTCGGGCACCTCGAATTTCATCAATCCGGGCGAAACCGAAGTTGCTCGCGCGATGCCCGATGTGGGCGTCGAATATCACTACCCATTTGTCGACGTGGAGCCCTGGGGCACCCAAACAATCGAGCCGATCGCGCAACTCATCCTGCGGCCGAATGAAACCCAGATCGGGAAGTTTCCCAACGAAGATGCTCAGAGCGTGGCATTCAGCGACAGCAACCTGTTCTCGGTCGACAAGTTCTCGGGCTGGGATCGCGTCGAGGGCGGCGGCCGCGTCAACGCCGGTCTGCAATACACCGCGCAGGTCAACAGAGCCGGCTCATTCAATGTTCTGTTCGGACAATCCTATCAGATCTACGGCCTGAACTCCTATTCGGCGCAAGATCTTACCAATACCGGCTTGGAAAGCGGTCTCGACAAGACCTACTCCGACTATGTCGGACGCGTCATGTATCAGCCCAACCAAATCTACTCGTTCATCGCGCGCGGCCGGTTCTCTTCCGGCGGTTTCGATCCCGGCCTTGGCCACGACGTTACCGCCTTCACGCCGCAGCGCCTGGAATTCGAAGCCCGCGCCAATTTCGACCGCTGGACCTTGCAGATGATGTACGGCGACTACGCGGCCCAGCCGGAGATCGGTTTTTTGAACAGGCGTGAGGAAATCCTCACCGGGGCCTCGGTGAAGCTGACGCAGAACTGGGTCGTGCTCGGCTCAGTGCGCTATGACCTCGCCGTCAATCAGTTCGACCAGACCCGTTTCGGCATCGGCTACACCGACGATTGCCTGCTGATATCGCTGAACTACCTTACATCCTATACCTATACGGGCACAACGCCGACGCCGAACAACACGTTCATGCTGCAGCTGAGCCTCCGGACGCTGGGACCCGACTACTTGGCTCCGATCGCTTCCGCATACTAAATGCGTCGGCTGGACGGTAATATCCGGGTCTCGGTCGGGGCATTGGGGGAAATCGAAGGAAAGGACACTGTGCTGTCCGGTCTAAGGAGCGACACAAAGTGAGATCGGAGATTTCGTTCCGCATCCATTGGAAGGACCTTGCCGCGGCCGCATTCGCCGGCGCGATGATGCTCGCGCTGCCATCAGCCGCGACTGCGCAGCAGGTCGTGGCGTTTGTCAATGGCCAGCCGATCACGAACCTCGATATCGAGCATCGTTCCAAGTTTCTGCAGATGAGCAGCAAGAAAGTGCCATCGCGGAAGGAAGTGCTCGACAGCCTGATCGATGAGATCCTGGAGACAACCGAGGCCAAGCGTTTCGGCCTCGATGTCCCGGACGATCAAGTGAACGAGTCCTACAAAACCGTCGCGAGCCGCATGAATATCGACGCGCAAAAGCTCACGCAATTGCTGGCGGCCGGCGGCGCGAGCGAAGATACGCTCAAGCGCCGCTTGCGGGCGCAAATCGCCTGGACCAATCTCGTTCGCGGACGCTACAAGGCGAGCCTGGAGATCCGGGACAAGGATGTCGAGGCGCAACTGCAGCTGCATAAGACCGATGACAAGAGCGAGGTCGGCTACGAATACATCATGCGCCCGGTGGTCTTCATCGTGCCGCGCGGCTCGCCGGATGCCGCCTATGAAGCACGCAAACGCGAGGCCGAGGGGCTGCGTTCCCGCTTCCTGAATTGCAACGACGGCGTCACCTTCGCGCGCGCTCTGCCGGACGTCGCCGTGCGCGATCAAGTCTCGAAATTTTCCGCCGATCTCGCCCAGCAATTGCGTCAGATCCTCGACGGTACCGCAATCGGCCACCTTACTCCGCCAGAGCAAACAGCCGAAGGGATACAGTTGTTCGCGGTGTGCGCCAAGAAAGAGACCAAGTCCGATACACCGGAAATGAAGGAAATCCGCGACCAGATGTTCCAGCAAAAATTCGGCGCGCAAGCCAAACGCTACCTCGAGACTTTGCGACGCCAGGCGATGATCGAATATAAAGTTCCGGAAGAAAAATAAGAGGTCAGAAGCAAGACCGTGCTGCCTTTGGCCTTGACGCTTGGCGAACCGGCGGGGATCGGGCCCGATCTTGCGCTTGCGATCTGGCATCGGCGCGCCGAGCTGAATGTCCCGCCGTTTTATGTCGTCGCCGACGAGAAATTTCTGCACCGTCGCGCCGCTCAGCTTGCGCTCGACGTTCCGATTGCGACCGTAATGCCGGACTCCGCAATTGACGCGTTTGGTTCGGCGTTACCTGTGGTGGCGCTCGGGGTCGCCGTAACCGCCGAGCCGGGCCAGCCGGACGGCTCGAGCGCGCCAGCCGCGATTGCGTCCATTCGGCACGCTGTCGGCGACGTCTTGGCCGGTCGGGCCGCGGCGATCGTGACCAACCCAGTAGCGAAGAATGTGCTGTACAAATCCGGGTTTGCGGAGCCGGGCCACACCGAATTTCTGGCCAGTCTGGTCCAGGAGGCCACCGGTAAAGCGCTGCGGCCGGTGATGATGCTGTGGTCGCCGGAACTTGCGGTGGTCCCGGTAACCATTCATCTGCCGCTTCGACAAATCTTCCAACATCTGTCGACCGATCTCATCGTTGAAACCGGGCGCATCGTCGCGCGCGATCTTTTGAACCGATTTCGCCTTGCACATCCGCGCCTCGTCATCGCCGGGCTCAATCCGCATGCCGGCGAAGACGGAGCGCTCGGCGAAGAGGATCGCACAATCGTCGCGCCGGCCGTTGCCCGGCTGGTCGCCGAAGGCATCGATGCCAAGGGTCCGTTGCCGGCGGATTCGCTGTTCCACAGGGACGCGCGCGCACGCTACGATGCGGCCTTGTGCATGTATCACGATCAGGCGCTGATCCCGATCAAGACGCTTGCTTTCGATCATGCGGTCAATGTCACGCTCGGCCTTCCTTTTGTACGCACGTCGCCGGATCACGGCACTGCTTTCGACATCGCCGGCAAGGGCGTAGCCGATGCGACGAGCCTCGTCGCCGCGCTGCGATTGGCGGCACGCTTGGCGACCGCAGATGAGGCGGCGCGGCCTCGCGCATCGTGAGCGAGCAGCCCGACGGCCTGCCGCCGTTGCGCGAAGTCATTCGCCGGCATGGCCTCATCGCTAAGAAATCTCTCGGCCAGAATTTTCTGCTCGATCTCAATCTTGCGGCCCGCATCGGCCGGGCGTCGGGAACACTGGCCGGTGTCACGGTCCTGGAGATCGGTTCGGGCCCGGGCGGCCTCACCCGCGCGCTGCTGGCGCTCGGCGCGAAGCGGGTGATCGCGGTCGAGCGTGACGAACGGGCCATAGCGGCACTCCGCGAAATCGCCGAGCACTATCCCGGTCGCCTCGAGATCGTGCCGGGCGACGCGCTCACAATCGATCCACGCCCGTACTTCAACCGCGGCCCGGTCCGCATCGTCGCCAACCTGCCCTACAACATCGCAACGCCGCTCCTAATCTCGTGGGTCAGCGTGGAGCCGTGGCCGCCGTGGTACGATGCGGCCATTCTCATGTTTCAACGCGAAGTCGCCGAACGCATCGTTGCTGCGCCGGGTTCGAAGACCTATGGGCGGCTTTCGGTACTTGTCCAATGGCGCTGCGAAGCGCGGATTCTTTTCGATGTTCATCCTTCCGCCTTTGTGCCACCGCCGAGAGTCACATCCTCGCTCTTGCATCTCGCGCCGCGCCCGGATCCGCTGCCGTGCGAGCGCGAGCTCCTGGAAAGCGTAACGCAATCGGCATTCGGCCAACGGCGCAAGATGCTGCGCCAAAGCCTGCGCTCACTCGGCGCCGACTCCTCCGCGCTCCTCTCCGTCGCAGGCTTGAGCCCGACCGCGCGCGCCGAGGACATTCCAGTCGCCGGCTTCGTATCACTGGCGCGGGCGCTCGCTGCACAACGCGGTCTCAGGCATGATGCCGGCGCCGACCGTGCCGGAGCCTAGACCATATGAGCCAAATGCATCGCCAATCGCTGGTCGCTTACGGGCAACCGCTGTGCGAGACCGTCATCGATTGCCCGACGCCGCGAGGCACCGAGGTGCTGGTGCGCATCGAACGGTGCGGCGTATGCCATTCCGATCTGCACTTGCAGGACGGCTACTTCTCGCTCGGCGGCGATAAGAAGCTCGACGTCAGCGCTGGACGCGCCCTCCCCTTCACGCTCGGTCATGAGATCGCCGGCGTGATCGAAAGCATCGGCACGGAGGCCGAGGCGGCGATGATTGGCGGTCGCGTCGCTGTTTATCCCTGGATCGGGTGCGGAGTTTGCGCCGCATGCCGCGCCGGCGAGGAGAATTTGTGCTCGAACCATCGCCATCTCGGCATCGCTGTCGATGGCGGATTTGCCACCCACGTCCTCGTGCCGCATCAGCGCTATCTGCTCGATTATGCTCCACTGTCACCGAACTTTGCTGGTCCGCTGATGTGTTCCGGCCTCACCGCTTATGCCGCGCTCAAGCGGCATGCGAATCGGCCCGAGCGCGGCCCGGTTTTGCTCATAGGCCTCGGCGGGGTCGGCATGATGGGCCTTGCGATCGCACGCGCCCTTTTCCACACGCCACCGATCGTCGCCGATATCGATGCGGCAAAGCGAGACACGGCGCTCGCCGCCGGCGCCGCGCAGGCCTACGATCCCGCCGATCCGCAGGCGCGCAAGGCGGTGATGGCGGCGACCGGCGGCGGATTGCTAGCCATCTGCGATTTCGTCGGCTCCGACAAATCGCTGCAATTCGCGACCGGGTTGCTGGCGCGCGGCGGCAAAGTGGTCGTAACCGGACTTCTGGGCGGCAATTTTTCCATCGCCGCCGCGATGTTCGGCATCAAGGCCATCACCATCGAGGGCACGCTCACTGGCACCCTCGCGGAGGCCCGCGAGTTGCTCGACCTGGTGCGGTCAAAGAACATCGCCCCCATTCCGACGCGCAATCGCCCGCTGAATGAAGCGCAGGCGGCTCTCGATGACCTGCGAGCGGGCCGCGTGGTCGGCCGCACCGTGCTGACGAGTTAGTTCGCCGAAGCCCCAGGCGTGAGCGTTGCGCTTGCCGCTTCGCGGACGGTCGCCGGCAACGCCACGGCTTTTCGCGCCCGGCGGTCGATGTGCACCGCCGTGATCTCGCAGATCGCGGCAACTTCCCCGGTCTCGGCATTGCGCATCTCGTGCACAAAGCGCAGAGCCTTGTCCCGGACTTCGAGAAAGCGACTGCGGATCTCGACAATCTCGCCGGCAAGCAGCTCGCGCTTATAAGTGATGTTCTGCTGAACCGCCGCCATGCCCCGCTCTTCGCTTCGCAAATAGCTTGGAGTGAGCCCGACGCGCGCCAGATGGTTCCAATTCGCCTCGTCGAATTTGCCCACATACCACATGATGTTCATGTGGCCGACCTGATCGCATTGCCAGGGATAGACGCAGCCTTTGTATGTGATCGGATCCATAGCGCAGTTCCGGGCGAGATGATACGCTACCGTATCACGGCACCCCTGCAGTATCAATACGGCGGCGTATCAAAGCTTGGAATCGGCCCGTGACCGACGACGACGGCAGCACGAAATGGATCGAGGCCGGCCTGGCCGCGTTGGCGCGTGGCGGCATCGACGAAGTGCGCGTTGAAGTCCTTGCGAAAGATCTCGGCGTAACCAAAGGCGGCTTCTACCGAAGGTTTGCCGACCGCCGCGCCCTGCTCGACGCCATTCTCGATACCTGGGCGAAGGGGCGCATCGCCGCCATCGAGAAGCAGGCGAAGCTCGAGGGCGTCTCCGCTCGCGACCGGCTGCTTGAGCTCATCCGGTTATATTCGGAGACAGTCAATCCGCGCGGCATGGCCATTGAACTCGCAATCCGTCAATGGTCGCGCGGCGACGACACCGCCGCGCAAGTCGTCGCGCGGGTCGACAGGGCGCGGCTCAAGAACGTCGCGATGCTTTATGTTGCGCTGGGCTTCGGGCCCCAACAGGCAGAGGCGCAAGCTTTCTTGTTCTATTCTTTCATTTTTGGACAAAGCCTGCTGCAGATGAAGCATGGTTCGCGCCGGCAGAGAGAATTGGTCGCGGTCTGCAGCGATGTGTTGACCAGCAAGCGTTAGATCCACCCCTCGCGGCTATTGCCATTGCGATTTCACCGGCTGGCAACCGTCCGGTCGGCGCGGCCGACCTCGACGAGCCGAGATCGCCGATGCGGCACGATTGACCGTAGCCGACCCTAGGCCGACACCGGCGTTTTCGCCGAAGCATCCTCGGCGGCGAATTCGCTTCGGCGGACGAACCATGCTCTGAAAAGCACGATAAACACTGCGCCGATCAATCCGCCGCAAGCAATGACAAGCATAATTCGACCGGCGGTCCAGCCAGCTCCGAGCAATGCTCCCGCGATGAGCGGACCGACGATCTGGCCGAAGCGGCCCATGGCCATCCCCCAACCGATGCCTGTGGATCGGATAGGGGTTGGGTAAATGGTCGCGGCGAGCGCAATCGCCCCGCCGGTGCCAAAGCCCATGAACACTCCAATCAGACCGATGAATGTTGCAGCGAGCGCAACCGACGCCGCGCCATAACCCAGGCCCACGGTCGCTGCCGCTCCCAATAAAAAGGCAGGAAAGAGGATGGCCAAAATCCCGAACCGCTCGATCAGCCGGCCGGCCGTCGATTGTCCTATGAAACCGCCCAAGCCGTTGAAGGCGACGACAAAGGCCGTATTGGCAGGCGAAATACCGTTGAGCCGCAACAAAGCGGGCGTCCACAAGACCGCGACGGTGAGAATGCCGAAGCCCATGAAAAACGGCACCCACAACAACACTGTGCCAAGCGCGCGACCTTCCGTGAACAGATGCCGGATCGACGTGCCGGGTAAGCGCTTTTCATCGAGCACGAAACGCGAGCCATCGCGCACGCGTGGAGAGCGCAATCGCGCAACGATGCGCGCCACGGCCTTGATGTCATTGCGCCGGACCAGCAGGAACTTGATGGATTCCGGCAGGTAGAAAGCCAGAATGAGAGCCAGAAGAAGCGGCGCAATCCCGCCGACATAGAAGATCGCGCGCCAGCCGAGCTGCGTTATCAGATACGAGTTCAACAAGCCGCCGAGCATCGCGCCGAGCGGAAAGGCCGACCACATGACGGTAACGAGCGTGGCGCGCAGCCGCGCCGGCGCATATTCCGAAGTGAGCGCGATGAAGCACGGTGTCGCACCGCCGAGCCCGAGCCCCGCCAATAATCTGAAGGCATAAAGCGTGGCGACAGAATTTGCCAAAGCCGTCAAGATCGTGAAGACGCCAAAGAGAATGGCGGCGACGACCAGGAGCATCTTGCGCCCCAAGCGGTCGGCAAGCGGCCCAAAGGTGGCGGCACCGATCGTCGCACCTAAAAGGGCCGCGGAGAAGATCGGTCCAAAATCGGCGATCTTGATGCCCAAGCCCTCGGCGATAAATGGGGCTGCGACACCGATCGACTGCGTGTCTATGCCATCCAACGCGCTGACCAGAGCACAGCAGACAATGATTCCTACTTGAAACCGCGTCAGCGGCCCGTCATCGATCAGCCGGGTGATATTGATTTCGTTGCTGGGGTCTGGCGGCTCCGTCATGACCAAGCCTTACAACTTCGCCTGCAGATGGCGCACAAAGGCGGAAAGTCCAATCTGCCGCTCGCGCTTGAGCCGTTCCGCCGCGAGGATGGCCCGCACCTCGGCAAAAGCATCCTTTTTCTCGCGATTGACGATCACGTAGTCGTATTCCGGCCAGTGACTCATCTCGCCGGCCGCCTTGGCCATGCGGGCCGCAATGATCGCGCGGCTGTCCTGAGCCCGGCGCTCAAGCCTTCGTTCCAGCTCTTTGACCGACGGCGGCAAAATGAAGACGCTGACGAGATCGTCACGGGCCCTTTCACGCAGCTGCTGCGTGCCTTGCCAATCGATATCGAACAAGACATCGCGGCCGGCACGCAGCGCCTTCTCCACCGGCGCGCGCGGCGTACCGTAACAGTGACCGAAGACCTCCGCCCATTCCAAAAGCCTGCCGGACTTCACCATGGCCTCGAACCGGGCCATATCGATAAAGTGATAGTCGCGCCCCTCGATCTCGCCGCGGCGCTGCGGGCGCGTGGTGACCGACACCGAAAGCTCGATGTGGCGATCGGCCTTGAGCAACATCCGCGACAGCGTCGTTTTGCCGGCGCCGGAGGGTGAGGACAGAACGAGCATCAAGCCGCGCCGCGCGACAGTCATCGGATTTCGCCGCGCTCGCGTCACGACCTATTCCACATTCTGCACCTGCTCGCGGAATTGTTCGACCGCAGCTTTCAGCTCCAACCCGATATTGGTGAGCTCGACGTCGTTGGCCTTGGCGCACAGCGTATTGGCTTCACGATTGAGCTCCTGCGCCAAGAAATCGAGTCGGCGCCCCACTGCGCCGCCCTGATCAATGAGCTGCTGCGCCTGCGCGACATGCGCGGCAAGACGATCGAGCTCTTCACGCACGTCAGCCTTGGTCGCCAACAGGATCGCTTCCTGATGCAGCCGATCGGAATCGAACCGTTCGGACTGGGCGAGCAGCGTAGCCACCTGCTCGGCGAGCCGGGCACGGATTGCCTCGACACGCCGGCCCGGCGTGTGCTCGGCGCGCTGCGCGAGCGCACCAATTTCATCTAACCGAGACTTCAAGATGCGGGCGAGCGCAGCGCCTTCGCGTTGGCGCATCTCGGAAAGCGCGCCAGCCGCGTCGGCGAAGCCGGCGATCGCCGCCGTCTCGGCATTGCGCCGTTCCTCCTCGTTTTCCTCGAAGTCCGAGACCTCCATCACTCCCTTGAGGGAAAGTAGCCCGTCGAGCGAGGGCGGAGCCGCTTCAATGCGCGGCGCGAGCTGGCGAACAGTCGTCAGGATCGCATCGAGCACGGCCGCGTTGATCCGCACGACCGGCGTGACGCCGCTGCGCTCCACTGTCAGGATCGCCTGGATCGAGCCGCGCGCGAGCCGCTGGGCCGCTCGCGC
Organism: uncultured Alphaproteobacteria bacterium; assembly: GCA_963831135.1. GTDB lineage: Bacteria > Pseudomonadota > Alphaproteobacteria > Rhizobiales > Xanthobacteraceae > BOG-931. Next base: position 88,603 of record CAWHPH010000053.1, on the reverse strand, counting down.
CCGAACGGGAGCCTCGATGGAGTCCCAACCGGGCGGCAAGCGCAACCGCAAGTCCAGTCCCTTGCCGTTGACCGATTTTACTTCCCACGCCCAGGCATAGGACCCGCTGACGCCATGACTGCGAGCAAATCCCGTCATGCTCGACAGCGCCATGAACATTATCCCCGGCAGGAAGAAAGAAAATCGCACCGAACTTAGCGGCGGCGTTGCGCAGTCACAAGAGAGATGGCGGGCTCAGTGCCCCGTCTGTGTATTTTGGTTATGGCGAGCCGGTGCGCGACGCTGTTGCGGCGCAGGCGCAGCCGGCGCCGCGGCAGTTGGCGGCGGGGCCGCGGCCTGCGCGTCGGCCGGAGCCTGGTCCTTCTGATCGCCTTTCTGATCAGCTTCCATTGCCCGCAGCCGCGCGACATTCTTTTGATGCTGCTCGTAGGTTTCCGCGAACGCATGCCCGCCGGTGCCGTCGGCCACAAAATATAGCTCGCGCGTGCGGGCCGGATTGGCCGCAGCCTCCAGCGACGCGCGGCCGGGATTGGCGATCGGCCCGGGAGGCAGCCCATCGATTTGATAGGTATTGTACGGCGTCGGCTGATCGATTTCGCTCTTCATGATCGGCCGCCCGAGCGTACCCTTGCCGCCGACCAGTCCGTAAATGATGGTCGGGTCAGACTGCAGCCGCATCCTCTGCTTCAGCCGGTTGACGAACACGGCGGCAACGCGGGTGCGCTCTTCCGGCTTTCCCGTTTCCTTCTCCACCAACGAGGCAAGAACGACGAGCTGTTCGGGCGTCTTGATCGGCAAATCGGGCGAATGACGATCCCATACTTCTTTGAGGACGCGCTGTTCCGACTGCTGCATGCGCTGGATCATCTGCTCGCGAGTCACGCCTCGATTGAAATTGTAAGTATCAGGCAACAGACTGCCTTCGCGGGGAATTTCTTTGATGTTGCCGGTCAGCACGTCGTCGTCCAGCAGGCGCGCGACAATCTGCTCCGAGGTCAAGCCCTCCGGTACGGTGAGCTGATGCGCCACCACGCGGCCCTCGACGATCGTCGCCACCACATCGCGCAGACTGGCGTGGGCCTTGAATTGATATTCACCGGCCTTGAGATCTTCACGCGCCTTGAGCACGAGTACGCCGCCAACAAAGACCCAGGGCTGATCGATAACGCCCTCGCGCATGAGGACGTCGGAAATATCGCGGATTCCGGAGCCGCGGGGGATGTTGACGACGCGATCCTCGGCCAGCGGTCCAGGCGCATCGAAACGCTGCTTACCGAGCACAAGCGCGGCGGCTGCCACGACCGCGGCCAGAACGAACAAAGTAATGATGGCGTTGCCGATGACAACAAAAGGATGCCGCGCCCTTTTGGAGCGGCTTGGCGGCATATCGACCGTGTCCGGTTCGAGCGCGGTACGCGGACTGCGCGGTGTGAGGTGTTTGTTGGTCTTTGATGCACCGGTCCCGCTCATCAACCGCTCTGACAAAGGCGGATAAGGCTCGCCGGCACCCGGCACGGCTTTTCCGGAAACCCGGGCAGCGGCCGGGCGCGCGGTTGACGGCGTCACGGCAGGCCGTGCGGCAGAAGCGGCGGCCGGCGCACTAGCGCCCCCATTCACCGGACGCGGCGACGCCGTCTTGGCGGTCTTGTTGCCGCTTGGTGCAGCGGCCGGCGAAGTCCGCGTCGGCGGTGCGGCCTTGGCGGGTTTGGCGACGTTCGTTGCACCAGCCGGGCGCGGCGTCTCTGCTGGCTTGGCCGGTTTAGAGACGGCCTGCGATTGTCCCTTCGGTGCCGCCGGAGCACCTGCCGCCACAGCTTTGTCCCCAGGACGCGCAGGCGCGGCGCGCGGAGTTACTGCTGCGCGGTCGCTGCCCTTGGACGGTGGGGCTCGTTCCGTCACCGCCGCCTATCCATTTTGCTGCTGAGCATGTTCAGCGTGAAGATGAGACCCTTGCCGAGCGAACCGCCGCTCCGCGCTTTTCGCCGCATCCCCAAACAGACCTGAGATCCGACTGGTAGTGAATTACAGGGGAGTGCGGAGCAAATATGGCGAACCGGGGAAGGGGTCACGGGCACTAATCCGGCATGCGGCGAAACACGAGCGAAGCATTGGTGCCGCCGAATCCGAACGAGTTCGAGAGGGTAATGTTGATCGGGCGTTTGCGCGGCTTGTGCGGTACAAGATCAAGAGCGGTGTCGATCGAGGGATTGTCCAGATTGATGGTCGGCGGCACCACCTGGTCGCGCATCGCCAGCAGGCAGAAGATTGCCTCGACCGTGCCGGCGGCGCCAAGCATGTGACCGATCGAAGATTTTGTCGACGACATGCTGATCTTGCCTGCGGCATTGCCGACAAGCCGCTCGACGGCTTTGAGCTCGATCTCGTCGCCAAGTGGCGTCGAGGTGCCATGTGCATTGATGTAATCGATATCACCGGGCGAGATTTCGGCGCGACGGATCGCAGCCTTCATGCAACGCAGCGCGCCGTCGCCGTCCTCGGCCGGCGCGGTGATGTGAAAGGCATCGCCCGATAGCCCATAGCCGATCAGCTCGCCGTAAATACGGGCGCCGCGCCGTTTCGCGTGCTCAAACTCTTCGAGCACGACTGCGCCAGCCCCCTCGCCCATAACGAAACCGTCACGGTCGCGGTCATAGGGCCGCGATGCGCGCTCTGGCGTGTCATTGAATCCGGTCGACAGCGCCCGGCAAGCGGCAAAGCCGGCGACCGACAAACGATTGACCGGCAATTCCGCGCCGCCCGCCACCATGACATCGGCATCGCCGAGCGCGATTAGGCGGCCTGCGTCTCCGATCGCGTGAGCACCAGTCGAACAGGCGGTCACGACCGCGCTATTGGGGCCTTTGAGCGAATGGGTGATCGACACGTATCCGGAGGCAAGATTGATGATCCTGCCGGGAATAAAGAAAGGCGACACGCGCCGCGGACCGCGCTCATGCAAAAGGAGGGCGGTTTCCGCGATGCCCTCGATGCCGCCGATGCCCGAGCCGATGAGCACGCCGCTGGTGATCTGGTCTTCGTAGTCCTCAGGATGCCAATCGGCGTCGTCGAGCGCCTGTTTCGCCGCCGCCATGGCAAAGAGGATAAAATCGTCCACCTTGCGCTGCTCCTTGGGCTCCATCCACTGATCAGCGTTGAAGGTGCCGTTCGAGCCCTCCCCGCGCGGGATTTGACCGGCGATCTTGCATGGAAGATCGGATACCTCAAAATTTTCGATGCGACCGATTCCGCTCTCGCTGGCAAGCAGGCGCTGCCACGTCGGCTCCACTCCGCAAGCAAGCGGCGTCACCATACCAAGACCAGTGACAACCACGCGTCTCATTCCCAGCGCTCCGAACAGACGCCTTGGCGCATGCCTGCCTTCTCGGTGAGCCTATCGCCGCAGCTTGCGTCTGCCGCTAAGGCGTTCGAGCATTACGCTTGGGCGCGCGAGTGGCGCAGCGCCATGCGATTAGTGCCGCGTTCAGCTCTTCGCGTTCTTTTCGAGGAACTTAATGGCGTCGCCCACCGTGAGAATGGTCTCGGCGGCATCGTCAGGAATCTCGCAACCAAATTCCTCCTCGAAGGCCATGACGAGCTCGACCGTGTCGAGGCTGTCGGCGCCGAGATCGTCGATGAAACTGGCGTTTTCCGTCACCTTGTCGGGCTCGACGCCGAGATGCTCAACGACGATCTTCTTCACCCGCTCGCCAATATCACTCATCGTTTCCAACCTCTTCTTTCAACGCGACCCGACAATAACGTCTCGGCCCGTCCAAGTCTTCGCAGTTCCAAATCTTGGTGATACCCAAGTGTTTGCAGGTCTTGGTGACGGCCGCGGATCGGCACCGAACAGAGGCGGACACTCACCCCCGCGCTCTCCGGCTTAAAACGGCGACCCCCAACCCAACTCACGGTCCGGTTACCACACTTCCATTGCGTTGACCAGCGTGGCCGTGTGGCCCGCACACAGCCCCTATCATATTCAAATCATGGCCATTCCGCCGTTCACATGCAACGTTTGTCCGGTCACGTAGCCGGCCTCATTGGCTGCAAGAAAAGCGACCGCAGCAGCCACCTCCTCCACCGTTCCGGCGCGGCTCGCCGGTATCCTGGCGAGGATGCCCTCGCGCTGCTTGTCATTGAGCTTGTCGGTCATCGGCGTGACGATAAATCCCGGCGCGACGCAATTGGCGGTGACGCCGCGCTTTGCGTATTCCTGCGCGATTGCTTTGATCATGCCGGTGATGCCGGCTTTGGCCGCGACATAGTTGGCCTGACCCGGATTCCCAGTCGCTCCCACCACCGACGTGATCGCTATGATGCGTCCGAAACGGCGGCGCATCATGCCGCGCACCGCCGCGCGCGCGAGGCGGAACGTCGCTGAAAGGTTGATCGCTATCACTTGGTCCCAATCTTCGTCGCGCAGTTGCACGAACAGGTTATCCTTGGTCACGCCGGCATTTGTGACCAGAATGTCGAGCTGGCCCATCGCCTCTTCGGCGCGCGGCACGAGTGCGTCGGTCTCGGCGCTGTCGGCGAGATTGCAGGTCAGCACGTGCGCGCGCTCCCCAAGATCGCCGGCCAGCCGGTCTAGGACGTCGCGCTTGGTGCCGGAAACTGCGACCGTCGCCCCCTGTGCGTGTAAGATGCGGGCGATGCCGCCGCCGATCGCGCCGCTTGCTCCCGTGATCAGTGCAGTCTTCCCGGTGAGTTCGAACATCATCATCCTCACGAACGCGCAACGCTCACGCGCGCAGCCTTGAAGCGAGCAACATCCTCGGGCGTGCCGATCGACGAGGCGCTCGCCGTTTCGGCGATGCGTTTGATCAGGCCGGCGAGCACCTTGCCGGATCCGATTTCGTAAAACGCCGTCACGCCGGCCTTCGCCATAAAGGAAACCGACTCGCGCCAGCGGACCGTACCGGTCACTTGCTGAACCAACGAACGCACGATGTCCACCGGGTCATTGATCGGCGTGGCGAGCACGTTGGCGACCAGCGGCACGCAAGGGGGCTTGACCGCGACTTGCGATAGCGCCGCGGCCATCGCGTCGGCCGCAGGCTGCATGAGCGCGCAATGGAAAGGTGCGGAAACCGGCAGCATCATCGCCCGTTTGACACCCTGCATTTTAGCGATTTCGACTGCACGCTCGACGGCGGATTTCTCGCCCGACAACACAACCTGCCCGCCGCCGTTGTCATTGGCGGCTGCGCAGACGGCACCTGCCGCGGCCTCTTCCGCGATCGCCATGGCCGTGTCGAGTTCGACCCCGATCAGCGCCGCCATGGCACCAACTCCTACCGGCACCGCCTTCTGCATCGCGCGTCCCCGGATACGCAGAAGGCGCGCGGCATCAGCGACAGTGAGCGATTGGGCGGCAGCCAAGGCCGAATATTCGCCCAGTGAGTGGCCGGCAACGAAGGCTGCGTCGCGGCTCAGATCGAGCCCGGCTTCCGCTTCGAGCGCGCGCAACGCGGCAAGCGACACCGCCATCAGCGCAGGCTGCGCGTTTTCGGTGAGCGTCAGCGTCTCCGCCGGCCCATTCCACATCGTCTCGCTGAGCTTCTCTCCGAGAGCGGCATCCACTTCCTCGAACACCTGCCGAGCAGGAGTAAAGGCTTCCGCCAAACCCTTGCCCATGCCGACCGACTGACTGCCCTGGCCGGGAAAAACGAAAGCCGTCGCCATACGTTGCCCCTGAAAGAGGGGCGAAAGATACCGCGATCACGGCTGTGTCAAGGGAGAAGGCGCGGTAAGAAAACGACAACGTACACTCGCTAATCTGCAAGCCGCCCGACATGGTCAAGATCGTCGGCCTTGGTGCGCTCCGATGAGCTCCTTTTCGCCGGTTACTGAGGCTGAGCTGTCCCGCGCCCGCACAGATCCGGCCTTCCGGCAGAAGCTTTTGCAGCAAACCCTCGACGCCCTCCTGGGCAGGCTCCAGAGGGAGCGTCAGATGGCAAGTCCTGTGGCCGCCAGCCCGGGGCAGATGCGCGAGGGCGTCACCCTCGCCGTCCGCCTTGCCGAATTGATCCAGACAGCAGCGGAGCCCTTACGGCAGCGCTGATCCGCTTGCCTTTATACGTGGGCCGCGTATAAGGCCTGTTTTTCCGCTCGACCCTGGCCGGGGGCTGAACGGACGGCCGCGTCCCGCATCCATCGGGACCCGGCAGGACCTTACCGGTCCGGCGTCCCGTGTTCCCGCCTTCAGAGCATTCGAGCCTTTCCCGAAGGGTTCGAGGGGCTTCGCGCCGAGGCGAGCGACGACAACGAAGGAAAGGGCACCTATGTCGCTCTACGAGCACGTCTACCTTGCGCGCCAGGACGCCAGCGCGCAGCAGGTGGAGGAATTGACGGCACATCTGAAGAGCGTCGTCGAGGGAATGGGCGGCTCCGTCGCCAAGACCGAATATTGGGGGGTGAAATCGCTGTCCTATCGGTTGCGCAAGAACCGCAAGGCGCATTTCACGCTGATGAATATCGATGCGTCATCTGCGGCGATCAACGAGATCGAGCGGCTGGAACGTCTCAACGAAGACGTGGTGCGCTACCTGACGATCCGGGTGGACGAACACGAGGAAGGCCCGTCGGCGATGATGCGCCGAGCCGAGCGCGATCGTGATCGCGACGAGCGTCGTGGCGACCGCGGTGATCGCTTCGACAGAGGCGACCGCGGTGACCGCCCGCGTGACCGCGACCGTGACCGCGACCGTCGGCCCCGTGAGGGCTCCGACGACCTCGAAGCCGCGACGGAGGTATAATTATGGCTATGTCACCGCAAGCTGGCGGAGCGCGCCGGCCGTTCTTCCGCCGCCGCAAGAGCTGCCCCTTCTCCGGCGCCAATGCGCCGAAGATCGACTACAAGGACGTCAAGCTGCTGCAGCGCTTCGTGTCCGAGCGCGGCAAGATCGTCCCAAGCCGCATCACCGCCGTCTCGGCGAAGAAACAGCGTGAGCTCGCTCAGGCGATCAAGCGCGCGCGGTTTCTCGGCCTGCTGCCTTACGTGATCCGCTGAGCAAGGAGAGATCGATATGGAAGTGATCTTGCTCGAACGCGTGGCGAGGCTCGGCCAAATGGGCGACGTGGTCCGCGTCAAGGATGGCTTCGCCCGGAATTTCTTGCTCCCGCGCGGCAAAGCCTTGCGCGCCACAACCTCGAACCGTGCACGGTTCGAGAGCATGAAGAGCGATCTCGAAGCGCGCTCGCTGTCGCTCAAAAGCGAAGCGAGCGAAGTCGCCGAAAAGCTCGATGGCAAGAGCTTCACGGTGTTGCGCCAAGCCTCGGAGGCGGGTCAGCTCTTCGGATCGGTTTCGCCGCGCGATCTCGTCGGCCTGCTTGTGGCTTCCGGCTATAATGTCAGTCGGGGACAGGTCGCGCTCAACACGCCGATCAAGACGATCGGCCGGCACAATGTTCCGATCTTGCTGCATCCCGAGATCGAGACGACGATCTCGATCATCGTCGCGCGAAACGCCGATGAAGCGGCTCGCATCGAACGCGGCGAGGATATCACGCGGCTGCGTGAAGAGCGTACGCCGGAAGAAGAGGCGGTACTCGCGGCGGAAGCTTTCTTTGAGCCCGAGGCTGCTGAATCGCTGCGAGCCCGTGAGGGCGACGATACGGCCGAAGCCCCTGCCCCGGCGGCCGACAAGAGCTAGAGCACACCCGATTTGGTTGAATCAGGATGTGCTCTCGATTCGTGCGTGGTCGCATGTCCTTTTCGGAAAACCGGTTTCCACTTTTCCCGGACATGTTCTGAGCCGCCGGCTATTGCTCAATCGGGAATGTTGTCGCGGGGCGCCGTCTCGCCGGATTCGCCGGCCGGCGCTTCGGTTGGCACGGCCGCAGTCGGGGCCACGGCAGATGTCGGTGCCGCCTCTTGTACCGGCGGCTCGGGACGGGCGGGCTCTGGATTGGCCTCGGCCGGAGCATGGGCAACCGCGGAGGGTTCCTGCGGTGGCTCTGGGATCCCCAGCTCTCTGCGGCGGTTCCGCGTTGCTGTTGCGGGCCGGGTCGGGATCGGTTCCGGCCGAGCGATCGGGTTCATGAAGGTTGGCGTGCTGCCCGAACCTGCGTCTTCCTTGCGGCTTGCCTCTGCTTCACCCGGCCTGTGCGGCTTGGCGTTGGCGCCGGCCCCCTCTGCCGGCTTGGCTGGTTTCTGGCCCGGCACCTCTGCCGGCGGCCTCCTGCCTGGGAGCGGCGCTGCTACGGTATCGCGGCCGGCCACGACGTAAGCGGCAAGCGCCGCCGCTTGCTCGCGGCCCGTCGTGTAATGCTCGCGCAAGAACTCCGCGACAGTTCCGTAGCTTTTGCCTTTCGCGAGTGCGTGCGGCGCCTTGTGGCATTCCGCACAGGCGTTGGCGAATATTTGCGACGCCGATTTGCCCTGGTCGATATTGGTCTGGGCATGCACCATTGCAGGCGCCAACACCGCAAGAAACCCGATTATCAGCGCAAAACCCCGGTTCACCCTCAACTCCTCAAGTCCCTCGGCTGAGCCGGTAGTCCTTAGCTCAATACCGGCTGTTTGTGAGCGGCGTCTAGCAGGCTTCCGTTAAGAACCGAGAAGAGCGCCACCGCCCCGCATTGCTGGTCAAGGAGGATTTTGTTTTAATGACGGCAGACGGGTGCTTGGGACTTCCTGAGGTACGAACGTGCCGTTTCGCGTGCCGGCACAAGACGTAAGAAGTGCGTGGAGACGAGCTTGGATTGGTTGCTGGCGAGATTTTTGCGGCGGTACATACGCCAAGGATCGCTGACGGTCACGACCGCGGCGGGCAGGACATACACCTTCGGCGATGGCAGCGGCCCTCCGATTGCCGTCCGGTTCACGACCGCCAAGGCCCAGCGCGCGGTCCTCTTCAATCCTCAGCTTCGCCTGGGCGAAGCCTACATGGACGGCACGTTTGTCGTCGATCGAGGTTCCATCGCGGATTTGCTGGCCATCCTGCTGCGGCAGGACCACGTCGCACCCCCGCGGTGGGCCGTGCCGTTACAGTTCGCACGCTATCTGTTCCGGCGCGTCCAGCAGTTCAATCCGCGCTCCCGGTCGCGACGCAATGTCGCGCATCACTACGATCTCGACGGCAGGCTGTACCAGCTCTTCCTCGACGCCGACCAGCAATATAGCTGCGCCTATTTTGAAACTCCCGAGCAATCGCTCGACGACGCTCAGCTCGCCAAAAAACGTCATCTCGCGGCGAAGCTGCGGGTCGAACCGGGCGCCAAGGTGCTCGATATCGGCTGCGGCTGGGGCGGACTCGCGCTTTATCTTGCCGAGATCGGCGGCGCGCACGTCACCGGCATCACATTGTCGCAAGAGCAATATGCGCGCGCTCAACAACGAGCGCTTGAACGTGGCCGATCGAACGACGCGATCTTCAGGCTTGAGGACTACCGCGACGTCGCCGGACCATTCGACCGCATCGTTTCGGTCGGCATGTTTGAGCATGTCGGTGTCGGTCACTACGACACATTCTTCCGCAAGTGCGCGAAGATTCTCGACAACGACGGCGTCTTTCTGCTGCACACGATCGGCCGCAGCGGCTCGCCAAGCATTACCAATGCCTGGATCGCCAAGTATATTTTTCCGGGCGGCTACATACCGGCGCTCTCGGAGGTGCTGCCCGCGATCCAGCGCGCCCGGCTCGTCGTCACCGATGTCGAGTTTCTCCAGCTCCACTACGCCGAGACGCTTAAGGCTTGGCGCGAACGTTTTCTGGCCCACCGCGAGGACGTTGAGCGGCTTTACGATGCGCGCTTTGTGCGCATGTGGGAATTCTACCTGGCATCGTCGGAGATGGCTTTTCGCGAAAGCGATATGGTGGTGTTCCAGATCCAAATGGCGAAGCGAAAGGGCGTCGTGCCGCAGACCCGCGACTATATCTGGCACGAGGAAGCGCGGCTGCGTGGGCTCGAAGCCAGCTACTCGCCGCCGCTTCGTCTTGCCGGCGAGTAACCTCACCGTGCGCCTGCACGGCCAGTAGTCAAGCGCATTCGTGTCCTTCGCCGCGACTATACCCGCGCGTAGTGTGTAACGGGGAAAGCCGCGACAGAGCATTTCCCCCCAGCGCCGCGGTCTATTATCGACAAGGTCCTCGTTGCGTTTGTCCAACGGTTGCTAAGCCGATAGTGGCGCTGTCGTTGAGTGATCCGCGATGTTGAGTAACCCCAATTCGGCCACATCCAAATCCCCTGATCGGGACCATGGCGATATTCGATTCGACCGCACGCAGGCAGCAGCTTCCTGCCGAGCCCACGTTCCGCATGCCGCCGCACAATATCGAAGCGGAACAGGCACTGCTCGGGGCTATTCTCGTCAATAACGAGGCGTTTTATCGCGTCTCGGATTTCCTCGAGCCCAAGCACTTCCTCGAGACCATCCATCAGCGCATTTTCGAGCTCGCCGGCGGCCTGATCCGCGCCGGCAAGCTGGCGACGCCAGTCACGCTCAAAACATTCCTGCCGATCGACCTCGATATCGCCGGCCTCACCATTAATCAGTATCTGGCGCGGCTCGCCGCCGAAGCAACGACCATCATCAACGCCGAGGACTATGGCCGCACCGTTTACGATCTGTCGATCCGCCGCGACCTGATCACGATCGGCGAGGATATGGTCAACCTCGCCTATGAAGCGCCGGTTGATGCCACGCCGCAGAGCCACATCGAGGATGCCGAACGCAAACTCTTCGAGCTTGCGGAAACCGGGCGTTACGAAAGCGGCTTTCAGCGTTTTGCGCAGGCGCTCACGACCGCCGTCGACATGGCTGCGCACGCTTATCAGCGCGACGGCGGCCTTTCGGGAATGGCCACTGGGCTGACCGATCTCAACTCAAAAATGGGTGGCTTGCAAAAGTCCGACTTGATCATCCTCGCCGGCCGCCCAGGCATGGGTAAGACCGCGCTTGCGACCAATATCGCCTACAACATCGCAAAGGCATTTGCGCAGGGAGACGTTCGGCCTGACGGGACTAGGGAAACCGTTAACGGCGGGGTCGTCGGCTTCTTTTCCCTGGAAATGTCGGCCGAACAGCTAGCTACGCGTATCATTTCCGAGCAGACCGGCATTCCTTCGAACAAGATCCGGCGCGGCGCGATCGACGAAGCCGATTTTGAGAATATCAAGGACATTTCGATCGAGCTGCAAAGCCTGCCGTTCTACGTCGACGAGACTGGCGGTCTTTCGATCGGGCAACTGGCGGCGCGAGCACGCCGGCTGAAGCGTCAGCGCGGCCTCGATCTTCTGGTGATCGACTATGTGCAGCTCCTACAAGGCTCGACCCGCCGCTCAAGCGAGAATCGCGTGCAGGAAATCACGGAGATCACCACCCGGCTCAAGGCGCTCGCCAAAGAGCTGAACGTTCCAGTGTTGGCTTTATCTCAATTGTCCCGCCAGGTGGAGAACCGAGAAGATAAGCGCCCTCAGCTGTCAGACCTACGCGAATCGGGCTCCATCGAACAGGACGCTGACGTCGTTCTGTTCGTCTACCGCGAAGAATACTACTTGACTAACAAGGAGCCTCGTCCCGGGACTGCTGATCACGACAAATGGCTGACGGAAATGGACGCCGTTCACGGTAAGGCCGAAGTTATTATCGGCAAACAGCGGCATGGACCGACCGGAACGGTTGCCTTGCAATTTGATGCGGAAGTTACCCGCTTCGCCAATCTTGATGTCTCGCACCGGCCGAGCTTCTAGGCAGACCCGCCCTCATCTGCCTTTACCGCCGCCGCCGGCTTGGTCATAAACCAACATGGCTTTCGCAGAACCACTGCCCGAGGCGCCGGGCTCCGCGGCCGATCCCGAGACCGGCGGCACGCTGAGCATCGATCTTGATGCGATCGCGGAGAATTGGCAGACGCTGACGCGCAAACTTCTCACCGTTGAATGCGGCGCCGTCGTCAAGGCCAACGCATATGGCCTTGGCCTTGAGCCTGTTACCGCGAGGCTCGCCAAGGCCGGCTGTAAGACCTTCTTTGTGGCCGACATTGCCGAAGCCCGCCGCGCTCGCAGCCGCGCGCGCGACGCCGTGATCTACGTCCTCAACGGTTTTTCGCCGGAGGCGGCGGACGCGTTCGCTGAACTCAACGTGCAGCCGGTCATCAACAGCACCATGGAGCTGGCCGAGTGGGACGCCTTCGTCGCGGCAAAAGCCTGGCGCGGCGGGGCGGCGATCCACGTGGATACGGGCATGAACCGGCTCGGCATTTCGGCCGAAGAAGCGGCTGCGCTCGCGCTTCGCCTGCAGCACGAAAACCACGGCATCACACTCCTGATGAGTCACCTCGCCTGCGCCGAGATTACCGATCATCCGCTGAACGCCAGTCAGATCCGGCTCTTTCGTGAGCTGCGGATGCTGTATCACGGCGTGCCCGCGTCGCTGGCCAATTCCGCCGGCGTCTTTATTGGCGACAGCGCGCATTTCGACCTGGCAAGACCGGGCGCCGCGCTTTACGGCATCAATCCCACGCCCGGTCGCGCCAATCCCATGCGCAACGTGCTCGAGTTGACCGGACGCATTCTCCAGGTGCGCAAAGTACCGCAAGGCGAAAGCGTCGGTTATGGCGCCGCCTGGAGTGCCAAACGCGCCTCGCGCATCGCCGTCGCTGCGCTCGGCTATGCCGACGGGATGCTGCGCGCCGCAAGCGGCGTCGACCGCAAAGGCGGCGGCACGGCGATCGTCGCGGACAAACGCTGCCCGATTGTCGGATATATTTCGATGGACCTTGCCTGCATCGACGTGACCGACCTCCCCGACAATGCGGTTCGCCGCGGCGATAACGCCACTTTTATCGGGGAAAATCTTTTGATCGACGAAGTCGCCGTGTCGGCCGGCACGATCGGTTACGAAGTCCTGGTGCGGCTCGGGTCACGCTGTCATTTGGCTTACCGCGGCGGCTGAGAACATTTGCGATGGTGGCGCGCGCACAGAACTATGTCTGCCAGAGCTGCGGCGCGGCGTCCGCACGCTGGGCGGGGCGCTGCGACGCTTGCGGCGCCTGGAACACGTTGGCCGCGGAAGGCGCCGCAGCGACGACGCGTGCGTCACGCAAGGGCCGTTTGTTCGTCATCGAGCCGCTAAAAGGGCAAACACTGGAAGCGCCCCGGCTCGCCTCAGGCGTCGCCGAGTTTGATCGCGTGACCGGCGGCGGGCTGGTCCGCGGCTCGGTGCTGCTGCTCGGCGGCGACCCCGGCATCGGCAAATCGACCCTTTTGATCGAGGTCGCAGCCGCTTATGCGCGCGGCGGTCAGCGTGCCGTCTACATTTCCGGCGAAGAGGCGGTCGCGCAGGTGCGGCTGCGTGCAGAACGCCTGGGGCTTGCCGAGGCAGCCGTCGAGCTTGCCGCAGAGACGGCGGTCGAGGACATCGTCGCCACGCTCTCGCACGGGAAACCGCCGCAGCTTCTGGTGATCGATTCGATCCAGACAATGTGGACGCAAACGGTCGAGTCGGCCCCCGGCACGGTGACGCAAGTGCGCGGATCGGCGGGCGAGCTCATTCGCTTCGCCAAACGCACCGGCACCTCCGTCATCCTGGTCGGCCACGTCACCAAAGACGGCCAGATCGCAGGCCCCCGTGTGGTCGAGCATATGGTCGATGCCGTTTTGTCGTTCGAGGGCGAAGGCTCACAGCAATTCCGTATTTTGCGCGCGATCAAGAATTGCTTCGGGCCAACCGACGAGATCGGCGTGTTCGAGATGACGGGCTCGGGCTTGCAGGAAGTCGCCAATCCCTCCGAACTCTTCCTCTCCGAACGCGAGCTCGGCAGCCCTGGCACCGCTGTCTTTGCCGGCATCGAAGGAACGCGGCCGCTGCTGGTGGAAATTCAGGCATTGGTCGCGCCGACATCTCTGGGTACGCCGCGCCGCGCGGTCGTCGGGTGGGATCCGAGCCGCCTGTCCATGGTCCTGGCGGTACTGGAAGCCCATTGCGGCGTCCGGCTTTCAGGTTACGACGTCTATCTGAATGTTGCCGGCGGCCTGCGCATCGCCGAGCCTGCGGCCGACGTCGCCGCGGCGGCCGCACTGGTGTCTTCGTTGGCCCATTCGTCTCTCCCCGCGGACGCGGTCTATTTCGGAGAAGTGTCGCTCTCGGGAGCAGTTCGACCGGTGGCGCAAACTGCCGCCCGGCTTAAGGAAGCACAGAAGCTAGGCTTTGGCAGGGCGGTGGTCCCCGAAGCAGCACGCGCGGAAGCCCCCGAGGGCTTCGCCCTTTCGACCATCGCCACACTCACCGAGCTTGTTGCCGACATTGTCCGTGACGGTAAGCCTCCGTTGCGGCGGGTCGGCCGCCAAGACAACGAGTAACCAAGACAACGAGTAACCAAGACTGCCAGGAGGCTAGTGAAGGAACTGGGTGAAGGCTCAGGTCCATTCGACGGGGTCGCGCTCGTAGCCCACGACAGGCGGGGTGACGGAACCGCCCGCTCCGGCTATACACCCCAACTGGGGCCATGATCTCCGAACCCCTTCCGTGTCATTCGCCACTGAGGCAGGCTAGCCAGCGGACCAGCAGACCATGCCGATTACGCTGCTCGACATCGTCTTGATCGCCGTCATGCTCATTTCGGGGCTGCTCGCGATGGTGCGCGGCTTCATGCGCGAGGTGCTCTCGATCATCGCCTGGATTTTGGCCGCCGGTGCGACGCTCTATGCGTATTCCAAGCTGCTGCCGCTCGCTAAGCAATACTTCAACAACGACATCGTCGCCGCGGTCGCCGTGATCGGCGGCGTCTTCCTGGTCACGCTTCTCGTCGTCTCTATTCTGACCGTGCGGATTTCCGACATGGTGCTCGACAGCCGCGTCGGCGCGCTCGACCGCACGCTTGGCTTCCTGTTCGGGCTTGCCCGGGGCCTGGTCATCGTGGTCGTGGCGTTCATGTTCTTCAACTGGCTTGTTCCCGATCGGAGCCAGCCGGAATGGGTGCGGGGCGCCAAATCGCGGGTCGTGCTCACCGGAACCGGACAATGGCTGATGTCCATGTTGCCGGAAGACGCCCCAAACACCATCTTAAACAAGCTGAAGAAACCGAAGCCGGAGGATACCGAAACGCCGGAAAATCCGCCGGATCAGCACAGCCAGCTTGAACAGCGTGATAGGCAGGGAATTGCTCTTGGTCCGGGGAATCGTGCATTAAGGTGATCGCGGACCGATGACCATGACAGATACGACCCTCCTCGACCTCGACGCAGACCGGTTGCGCGAGGAATGCGGTGTTTTTGGCATTTTCGGGCACCCGGACGCGGCGGCCATTACCGCACTGGGCCTGCATGCCCTGCAGCACCGCGGCCAGGAGGCGGCGGGCATCGTTTCCTTCGACGGCACCCGCTTCCACTCGGAGCGCCGCCTTGGGCTTGTCGGCGACGCCTTCTCGCGGCGCGAGGTGATCGATCGCCTGCCCGGCAACGCCGCGGTCGGTCATGTGCGCTATTCAACCACCGGCGAGACTATTCTGCGCAACGTGCAGCCGCTATTCGCGGAGCTCAATGCCGGCGGCTTTGCCATCGGCCATAACGGCAATCTGACCAACGGATTGACGCTCCGCCGCCAGCTCGTGCGCGAAGGCGCCATGATGCAATCGACGACGGACACGGAGGTCATCCTCCATCTGGTCGCGCGCTCGCATCGCAACCGCTTCGTCGATCGCTTTGTCGAAGGGCTGCGGCTGCTTGAAGGCTCCTACGCTTTCGTCGGCCTCACCAACAAGAAGCTGGTCGGTGCGCGTGATCCGCTGGGCATCCGGCCGTTGGTGCTCGGCAAGCTCGATGGTTGTCCGATCCTTGCATCGGAGACTTGTGCTCTCGACATCATCGGCGCCCAATACATCCGCGATGTCGAGAACGGCGAAGTTCTCATTTTCGATGAGGACGGCGCCCATTCGCACAAGCCGTTTCCGCCGACGGCGCCGCGTCCCTGCATCTTCGAATACATCTATTTCTCGCGGCCGGATTCGATCATCGGCGGCCGCAGCGTCTACGAGGTGCGTAAGAATTGCGGGCAGGAGCTGGCGCGCGAAGCGCCCGCCGCCGCCGACGTGGTGGTGCCGGTGCCCGATTCCGGCGTTCCAGCCGCGATGGGATATGCGCAAGCCTCCGGCCTCTCTTACGAGCTCGGCATCATCCGAAACCATTATGTCGGCCGCACCTTCATCGAGCCGACACAGCAAATCCGCCAGCTTGGCGTGCGGCTCAAGCACAGCGCCAACCGCGCCGTGGTCAACGGCAAGCGCATCGTGCTGATCGACGATTCGATCGTGCGCGGCACGACGTCGGTGAAGATCGTCCAGATGATGCGTGAGGCGGGCGCGCGCGAAGTTCATTTCCGGATCGCCTCGCCGCCGATCACCCATCCTGATTATTACGGTATCGATACGCCCGAGCAGGACAAGCTTCTCGCCGCGACCCACGATCTCGAGGGAATGCGGAAATTCATCGGCGCGGATTCACTTGCCTTCCTTTCCGTGGATGGCATTTACCGCGCCATGGGCGAGAAAGGCCGCGACGCGGCCCGCCCGCAATTCACCGACCATTGCTTCACCGGCGAATATCCGACGCCGCTCACCGACCGCACGGCGCAGGACGCGCCGGCGCATCAGCTCTCGCTCCTCGCCGAGGCGAGCTAGCGAATGTCAAAGCCACTTGCTGATCGGGTCGCGCTCGTCACCGGCGCGTCGCGGGGCATCGGCTACGCGGCGGCGCTGGCGCTCGCGCGAGCGGGCGCACACGTGATTGCGGTGGCGCGCACCGTCGGCGGCCTGGAAGAGCTTGACGACGCCATACGCGCCGCCGGGGGATCGGCAACGCTGACGCCCCTCGACATGCGCGACTACCAAGGCATCTATCGCCTTACTCCGGCGCTCAACGAGCGTTACGGGCGGCTCGACGTGCTGGTCGGCAATGCGGCACTGGCGGGCGTGCCTTCCCCGCTCGACCATATCGAGCCTAAGGCCTGGGACGATACGATGGCGGTCAATGTCACCGCCAATTGGCACCTCATTCGGGCCACCGATCCGCTGTTGAAGCGCTCGGATGCCGGTCGCGTCGTTTTCGTCACGTCGGGCATCGCAAGCCTCGCCTACGCCTATTGGGCTCCCTATTCCGTATCGAAGGCGGCGCTCGACGTGCTGGCACGAACCTACGCGGCGGAGACGAGCTCGACGGCCATGCGGGTGAATCTGTTTAATCCCGGCCCAACCCGCACGCGCATGCGCGCCATGGTGATGCCGGGCGAAGACCCGATGACGCTGCCGACGCCGGAACAGGTGGCCGCAAAGATCCTCGACCTGTGTCTGCCGAGCTTCTCTGAAACCGGAAAAATCTACGATTTTCCAGGCAGCCAGCTCCAGGAATTCAGGCGGCCGGCTTAAGCCCGCCCTGCTCCTGCCTCTGGAAGAGGATGTCGTCGACAAATAGCCGCGGCCTCACGCGCGCGCCCGCGTCGCGAACCATGCGAGCGCGCTCGCCGCAGCGATCAGGAGCGCAGCCAAAAGAAAAGGAGCTCCGGACAAATACATGTCACGCCCGCCGGAAATGGCGACCGCGAATGTTTGGGTGAACAGCGCCGGCCCGAACAGATTGGCGATGCCGGTGACACTGGCGTTAGCGCCTTGCAGCCTGCCCTGCTCAGAGGCGCTGACGAGCCGGCTCATCAAGGCCATACTCGCCGGCCCTTCCAAGCCCCAGAGCGCCAGAAGCGGAATACCGATCCAGAATTCGACGCCGGTCCGTGCGAATGCGAACACTAAAAACCCCATGACGCCAAAGCCGAGACCGAGCATCAATGCGGCGCGTTCGCGGACGTGCTTGATGACCGGCCCGATGACGGCGCCGTTTACGACAATTGATCCGATACCCACGCCTGCGAGCGTCAAACCGACGATGCGTTCGTCCCAGCTGTAGCGGTACATCATATAGAGGACGCCGATGCTGGGCAGAACGGCATGAGCGAGGTTGCCAAGGAAGTTGACGATTGCGAGCCAGAACAACAAAGCGTGCGCCCGCAACAATGCAAGCGCGCCGAAAGGATTGGCGCGACGCCATCGGAAGCTGGCGCGCTCACCGCGCGGCAGCGATTCCGGCAAGACCAAGAGTCCGTAGCAGGCGTTGAGCAAACTGAGAGCCGCGGCGATCCAGAACGGCAGCCGCGGAGAAATATTGCCAGCCAAGCCGCCGATCGCCGGTCCAAGGACGAAGCCGGCGCCGAACGCCGCGCCGAGCAATCCGAAACGCGCCGCGCGCTGTTCCGGCGGCGTCACGTCGGCGACATAGGCGTAAGCCGTGGCGATGCTTGCCGCGGCAATTCCTGAGATCACGCGTCCGGCAAGCAGCCAGCCGAGTGTCGGAGCCAGCGCCATCAGCACGTAGTCAAGTCCGACACCAAAGTTGGAGAGTAGGATCACTGTGCGCCGGCCGAAACTGTCGGAAAGCGCTCCCTGCAGCGGCGAGAACAGGAATTGCATGAGCGCCCAGGCCGTACCGAATAGGCCAAAAATTCTCGCCGCTTCCTGCGTATCGCCGCCGACAAAATCCACCACGAGTTTCGGCAGCACCGGAATGACAATGCCCATGGCCAGCATGTCCAAAAGAATGGTCGCAAAGATGAAGACGAAGGCGGCTTCGCGCCGCACTGCGCCGATCTTCACGTCGGTCGGCTCCGTGCGCTCGTCCATCAGCGGCGCTTTCGGCCGGCATAGGGATTGGCCTTGCTGCGCAACGTGAGCCGGATCGGCGTGCCCGGCAGCGCAAAGGCTTCGCGCAGGCCGTTGACGAGATAGCGGCGATAGGTTTCGGGCAATGCCGAAGCGCGCGAGGAAAACAGCACGAAGGTGGGCGGGCGCGATTTCGGCTGGGTCATATAATCCAGACGGACACGGCGGCCGCGAATGGCTGGGGGCGGATGCGTCTCCGATGCATGCGACAGGAAACGGTTGAGGGCGGCCGTCGGAACGCGGCGATTCCAGACGGCATGCGCCTCGATCACGGCCGCCATCAACCGGTCGAGCCCCTCGCCGGTGTGCGCAGACAAAGCGACGACGGGCACGCCCTTGATCTGCGGCAACACGCGATCGACTTCCTCGCGCAGCCGCGGCCGAATGCCAGGTTGCCGCTCGACCAGGTCGACTTTGTTGAAGCCGACAACGATCGCGCGGCCTTCGCGCTCCACAAGATCGGCAATCCTGATGTCCTGCTCCTCAAACGGCGTTTGCGCGTCGATGAGGACGATAACCACTTCAGCGAAACGGATGGCGTTGAGCGTATCGGCGATCGACAGTTTCTCGAGCTTCTGCTCAACGCGCGAACGCCGGCGCAAACCGGCCGTATCATGAATGCGCATGGGCCGGCCACGCCAGTTCAGATCGACCGCAATCGCATCGCGGGTGATGCCGGCTTCAGGCCCAGTCAGCAGCCGTTCTTCGCCGAGCAGCCGATTGATCAGCGTCGACTTGCCGGTGTTTGGGCGCCCGACCACCGCAATGCGTATCGGCTTTTCGGCGGTCTCGGCCGGCGCGGCTTCACCATGATCGTCGGCCTCTGCCGTCGCCTCCGGCAGCGCCGCACGGAGCGCATCATAAAGGCCGGCGAACCCTTCACCGTGCTCCGCGCTGATGGAGACTGGATCGCCGAGCCCAAGCGCGTAGGTTTCGAGCGCGCCGGCTTCACCGGCACGCCCCTCGCTCTTATTGGCGACCAAAATTGCCGGCTTGCCCGATTTGCGCACGAGATCGGCAAAGCTCCGATCGGCCGGCATGGCGCCAGTGCGCGCGTCGACCAGGAACAGTACAGCGTCCGCTTGCGCCACTGCGGCCGCCGTCTGCGCCTGCATCTTTCCCGAAAGGCTGCCGGGAGCGGCATTCTCAAGACCTGCGGTGTCGATCACCCGAAAGGAGAGATCGCCGAGCCGCCCCTCGCCTTCCCGCCGGTCGCGCGTCACGCCGGGCTGATCATCGACAAGGGCGCGGCGCGCCCCGACGAGACGATTAAACAGGGTCGATTTGCCGACATTGGGCCGGCCGACAATGGCGATGGTAAAGGACATGCAAGTGTTAAAGAGCGACCGTGTTGGAGAAGCGGCGCGTTAGCGGCCCGAAAGCGCTCTTTATCCTGAACGTGGCGCCGTGGATACGGTCGGCGCCGCGCGCTTGCGAGCATAAAGCTTATTGCGTTTGGCGCGTCGGCGGCGGGGCGGGCCAATTGGTTTGCGCAGGCGGCGCAGCTTGAGAAGATTGGCCCGCCGGAGGCGGAGCCGGCCAGTTGGTTTGCGCCGGCGGCGCCGATTGCTGCGCCGGCCAAGGAGACTGCGCCGGCTGCTGTCCCGCCGCCCGCGAGGGCGCCGCTCCCTTCTGATCCCAAACTGGGTCATGCGCTTGTGGCGCGGGCGCGCGGACAACCTTCGGCTTGAGTTTCGGCTTCGGCTTGGGCTTTTCGGAAGCCGCGGCCTTGGACGCGGCCTCTGCGCCGGTGTCGGCCATCGCCGGCGCTTCCGGCGGCGGCTGGTAGCCCTTCACTAGATCGGGGGGAACGCCATTCTCGGCACCCGGTACGCCTTGTGGGAAGACCGGCTCCCGCTCGCCTGAAATTTTCTTCTTGGTGTTGAAGATGTCGGTCGACACTATTTCCGTTGGATCGAACTGGCCGCCTGGGGTGCAGGCAGCGAGCGCGAGCACAAGCGCCAGCGCCGAACCGGCCCGAACCAGCGAAGGAAACCGCCCCCTCGGCATCCGCTCAGCCCTTACCACCCGCAGCAATAAGCTGGCTCAATACCTCCGCGCGGCTGCGCGCGCCGGCCGGTGTTTGCGGATCGCTCATGATCGTATCCGTCCATTGCCGGGCGGCGCTGACATCGCCCTGCTTCCAGGCAGAGAGAGCCAACAATTCCCGCGCGCTGTAGCGGAACGCGCGCTCCGGACCGGTCAGCGGCTCCAACCGGCTGCGCAAATCCGCATAGGAGGTTCGGTCAACAAGCAGAAAGCTCGCCCGCAACGTAGCAAGGTCCTGAATAACCTGCCCGGCTCCTCGGTCGGCAGCGATTTCGTCGTAGGCTTTGATCGCGGCTTTAGGATCCGATTGCGCCAATTCGGCCGCTTCACGCAGGCGCGACAGGACCCGGTAGCCTGCGGTGCCGTCCGCTGCGAGCTTGGCGAAGGCGGCTTCGGCCTCCTGCGCCTTGCCGGATTCCGCGAGCGTCACCGCCTGCTCGAAAGCAGTGCCGGATTCCGCGGCCCGCTTCGCCTCCCACCATTCGTATCCGCGCCACCCGGCTATGCCCACGATGACGAGGACGCAAGCGGCGATGATGTAATGACTGTAGCGCTGCCACAGCTTCTTGAGCTGTTCGCGACGGACTTCTTCATCGACTTCGTGAAAGATATCGGTCACGCACCCTGCCCCGACCCGACCCGGGTTCGATATTGGATTGTACCAGCCGCCGCCAGGCGCGAGCTTTCCGAACCGAGGAGCGACAAAATCCAGGAATTCCGGGCGGTTAGCCGCCGAAACTCCATGCCGGAGCTAGAATAGTCATGTGGCGCGAGCAAGGCAAAGCCTCTGGCTTGCGTGCCGCAATTGTGCGGATATCGAACCTTTCCCACGAAACGTTAACGGGCCTAGTCCTTCTTCTTTCGCATCGGGTAGACGTGGTCGGGGCCGGGAAAATGGCGCGCGCGAACATCTTCGGCGTAGCTTCTCACCGCCAGTTCGATCGACGGCCCAAGGTCACCGAAACGCTTAACGAATTTCGGCACGCGCGGCGATAGCCCGAGCATATCCTCAAGCACAAGAATCTGACCGTCGCAGGCGACGCTCGCGCCGATTCCGATGGTGGGGATCGCGACCTCTGCCGTAATGCGGCGCGCAAGCGGTTCTGCGATCGCCTCGAGCACCACCGCAAAAGCACCGGCATCGGCAACGGCGCGCGCATCCGCCTCGATCGGCGCCCAATCGTTTTCGTCACGACCCTGCGCGCGAAACGATCCGATGGTGTTGATCGCCTGCGGCGTCAATCCGACATGGCCCATGACCGGAACGCCGCGCTCGACCAGGAAAGCAATCGTTTCAGCCATGCGCCGGCCGCCCTCGAGCTTGAGGGCACCACAGCCGGTTTCCTTCAGCACCCGTGCGGCGGACGCAAACGCCTGCTCCTTTGAGGCTTCGTACGAACCGAACGGCAAGTCGATAACCACCAGTGCCCGCTTCGAGCCGCGCATCACCGCGTGGCCTTGCAGGATCATCATGTCGAGCGTGACGGGCACAGTACTTTCAAGCCCGTGCATGACCATGCCGAGCGAATCCCCGACCAGGATCACATCGCAATAGCCGTCAAGAATCCGCGCCGTGTGCGCGTGATACGAGGTTAAACATACGAGCGGGTCGCCGCCCTTGCGGGCGTGGATATCGGGCGCGGTCAGCCGCCGGCTTTGCTCATGCACCGACATGTGTCACCGGACCAACGATCATTGCCCCAATGCCGGCGTCCCGAACGCCGGCACACCAATGACAATGGGATGGAAGACCAAGCCGAGCGCGGCATACAAGATCGTGCCGACGACGATCGCGATGATGTCGTTGCGCCGTCCGCCGATCGGGATCGGCGGGGAGCCGGCGTCTGTGCGGTGCTTGAGGCTGATACGGTCATACACCGCCCAGGCCAGCACCGACCCAAAAAGAATAATTCCGCCAAGATCGCCGTTGGCGCACAAATGCGCGGCCGCCCAGATTTTGATGCCGACCAGCATCGGATGCTTGAGTACCCGCTTTATGTCGCCGGGAATATAGGCGGCAACCACGGCGATGCTGGCAGGCCACATCGCCACCACCACGATGTGGCGGGTCCACGCAGGCGGATACCAAAGCGGAATGAGACCCTCCGCCCGGTAGCGGGCGAAGCCATAGCCAAGCAACACCAGGCCGATAATCGAAACCAGTGAGAACAGCCCGAGATAGGGACCGCGGCCGAGGCTCGAAATCAGAGCGGTGCGGCGATCGCGCATGGAAACAAACACATGCGCGCCGAGAAAAATGATCAGCCCGATGATTTCGATGGCGAGGCCCATGGCCACCGCTCCCCGCGGTTGAGATTTTGAGCGTAATCGGAAGAAGACGCCTGCCGGCCTTTATCGTACGGCGCGATCATGACGAGCAGCACCGGCTTGTCAATGATGGCGCGGCCGTGGGCGCTGCCGCTATTGATATTGCAGGAAACGTGCTGTGCGCATCTCGGCGCGCGACGTCTTCGGCACCCCGCATCTTGATCTCTTCCCGGCTTGGTTGCTGCCCCAGACCCAGTTGGTCGGCCAGCAGTCGCGTGCGTATGCCTGATTGCGACCCCGTCCTGAGCCTGTATCATCAATGTTATTGGCGGATGGCGCGGCCGTCGCAGCCATCGTTACCCAGGGGGAAGAAATGGCGTCCACGTTAGCCCAAAATGTCTTTCAGATCGGGTTCGTCGTACCTGACATTCATAAGGGAATGGCCTTCTTCAAGGATAAGCTCGGTGTTCCGGAATTTCTCTTTCTCGAGAATCCCGGCCTTGAGGATGAAACCTATCTTGGTCAGCCTGCACCACTCACCGTGCGCCTCGCCTTCGGCTGGTGCGGCAATACGCAGATCGAATTGATCCAACCGATAGCCGGCGTGAGCACTTATTCGAAATTCCTCGAGCACAATCCGCAAGGCGGCATGCACCACTATTGCACCGAAGTCGACAATTATGCCCAGGGGGTGAAGGACATGGAATCGTGCGGCTTCCCGCTGGTGCAAAGCGGCCGTCACAATGAAACACGCTTCGCCTATTTCGACACCACCGGCATGATCGGAGCTCTGACGGAAATCGTCTATCTGCAGCCGGAGGAAAAAGCCTTCATGCAGACGCTGAAGCATAAGAGCAAATAGAGCCCCTCGGCTTTCGGGCAATCTGTCTGTCCAAGCGCTTTGCAAAGATGGGCGGTGCGCGCCTCAGAGCTTGCACCGTTCAAAAGCGTTGGAGAATCGCATCGAGAAATCGTGCGATCGTGCCTATCTCGCGCTCGCTAAAGTCGCTCGTCAGGCGAGCATTGATCCGGCTGAGTATCGGCCGCGCCGCCGCCGCCTTGGCGAGCCCGTTGGCGGTCGCGAAGAGGTGACTGGCCCGCTGATCGTCACTGGAGGGCTGACGCCGCACCAGTCCGGCGTCCTCCATCCGTCCGATCAGCGCCGTTATGGCCGAAGCATTGACGCCGAGTGCATCGCTCACTTCCTTGAGCAGCGCGCCCGGCCGCGTCTGCAGAAAGAACAGGACGCCAAGCTGCGTCGTGCTGATGCCGCTCGATTCTTTGAAAGCCTGATCTGCGCTCTTGAGCAGGCGGTGCTGAGCGAGCGCAATCTTATAGATGAGGCGATGCGGTTTCGGCGCCATAGCCGCACCATATCGCGAATAGCTTCACTTGTGAACAAAAGAGCCGCGGGCGGGTGCGTTCCCTTGACCTGACACCGATATATTGTTCATATGTGAAGTAGATAGAGAAGAATAGCCAATGACGTTTCAGCCGAAAGACCCGCATTTCGCGGATCGCGTGCGCGCAAGCTTTGCGCGACAACGCACGATGCAGACACTTGGCGTCGAGATCGCCCGGCTGGCGCCGGGCGAAATCGAGCTCGCCATGCCGTACGAGCCCGCCTACACGCAGCAGCACGGCTTCATCCATGCCGGCATTATGGCCACGGTTCTCGATAGCGCCTGCGGCTATGCGGCTTTCTCGCTGATGCCGGCCGATGCGGCGGTACTGACCGTCGAGTTCAAGACCAATCTGCTGGCGCCGGCGAAGGGCGAGCGGTTCCTGTTCCGTGCGCATGTCGTCAAACCGGGACGGACGCTCACGGTGTGCGACGGGCGGGCTTTCGCGGTCGAAAGCGGCGCAGCCGAGCGCCTCGTCGCAATCATGACCGGCACGCTCATGGCCGTGTTCGACCGGCCGGATATCAGGCAATAGGGCGCATCGGTCACTGCGCGCCGGCAACGATCGTGCGGTAGTTCTCCGGAGTGAATCCGACCACAAGCTTGCCGCCGCCAAGCTCGAGCACCGGCCGCTTGATCATGGACGGTTGGGCGAGCATCAGTTCCACCGCCTTTCCTTCATCGAGAGCGGCTTTGTCCCGATCGGGCAATTTGCGGAATGTCGTGCCGGCACGATTGAGCAGCGTTTCCCAGCCGACTTTCTTGCACCATCGCATCAGCCGCTCACGATCGATCCCGGCGGTCTTGTAATCGTGGAAAGCGTAGTCGACGCCTTGCTTCTCCAACCACGAACGCGCCTTCTTCATCATGTCACAATTCTTGATGCCGTAAATCGTGACGGATTTTGCCATGTGCGTCCCCTCCGCCGGTCGCCATGTATCACAAAGGCGATCAATGGTGGCCGATTGCCTAACTTATTTGCTTGCCTATCAACGCGGCGTTTGTTTCAGTGACCGCGAGTAGAAGCGGTCAGGGCCCAGAGCCCGGGACATTGCTCGGCAAAGACGATCCATTCGTTCCGGAGCCCGGCATAGACGCGCTTTTTTTCCCGCAAAACCTTCGCAAACTGCGCGCTAGAAGGCTCGATACAGCGTTTCGATCGGTCTTTGTCCGGTTCATCCTGGCAAGCGCCAGTATCGACGGAGGTGCTTCATGACGACTGATGGCAGCGCAGCCTACGCCCTCGACGAGCTCAAGAAGGAGCAGACCTTTCGCGGCGTCGGCGTGACCAAAGCCCGCAAAGTCCCGCGCATCGACCTGAGCGCCTTCGAGGTGCGCAAGGCCGAAATCGCCGAGCAGCTGTGGCAGGCATCGACGGACATCGGCTTCTTCCAGCTCGTCAATCACGGGATTCCGCAGGAGCAGATCGACGAAGCCTTTGCCATGACGGAACGCTTCTTCGCGCTTCCGGACGAGATCAAGGCTCAATATCCCCTCGGCAAGGGCACCAACGCCGGCTGGGAATACAAAAGCCAGGTACGGCCATCGACGGGCACGCCGGACCAGAAAGAGTCCTATCAGATCACTTTGCCGCGAATGGCCGCGCTCTGGCCGACGGGCGACGAGCTGCCGGGCTTCAAGGCTACCATGCTCGCCTTCGAGCGCGCTAACTGGGCGCTCGGCATGAAGGTGCTCTCGTGTTTTGCGCTGAAGCTTGGTTTCAGGCCGGACTTCTTCACCGAGTGTCACGATCCGCAGTCGGGCGAATATCAGAGCACGCTGCGGCTTCTGCATTATCTTCCGATGGTTGACGCCAAGCCCGCGGATTTCACCGGCTGGCGCGCGGGAGCGCACACCGATTTCGATTGCCTTACCCTTCTCCATCAGCGCTCCGGGCAGGGTGGCCTCCAGCTGTGCCCGGGAAAGGAGTTGGCCGAGTTCGCCTGGACCGACGTCGAACCCCTGCCCGGCGTGGTCACCTGCAACATCGGCGACATGCTGATGCGCTGGAGCGACGACAAGCTTCAATCGACGCTGCACCGCGTGCGCATGCCGCGAGCGGATGAGTATCTCGGCCCGCGCTATTCGCTGCCGTTTTTCTGTCAGGCCAACAAGGACGCGGTGATCCAGGGTCCTGGCAAGAAATACGCGCCCATCACCGCGCACGATTACCTGCAGCAACGCATCGCGGCGAACTATGCCAATTGATTGCTGAGTCAACCGCGGTGGAGAGCTTAGGCTACGCACTCCACCGCGTTCGCGTCGATCCGTCTGGAGTCTCACGCCGCCTTGCGGTCGCGCAGGCGATCAAGCACCGGCAGCAATTCCGAGGGATCGGGGCGTTGCGTGTAATCGGGATTGATTTCCGCGTAGGCGATGATGCCGTCGGAGCCGATCACATAGCGCGCCGGCATCGGCAGAACCCACGACGGATCGCCGTTGACGAGCGGCAGATCGGTCTTGAAGCTTTTGTAGACCTCAATGAGATAGTCCGGCAGCGCAAAGCGGATGCCGAACGCGTTCGCCACTTCGGCTTTCGGGTCGCTCAGGATCGGAAAGCCGAGCTTGTTGTCGCGCTGCGATTTCCGGCTATTGGGCGGCGTCTGCGGGGAGATCGTAACGAGGCTGGCGCCGCGCGCTTCGATCTCGGGCAGTGCGGCTTGCAGGGCCTGCAGCTCGAGATTGCAGTAAGGGCACCAGACACCGCGATTGAACGAAACCGCAAGCGGGCCTTTGGCAAGGAGATCGCGCGAGGACACCGGATTGCCGTCGGGATCGTCGAGGACGAAATCCGGCGCCTTGTCGCCGGCCTTGAGCGCCCGCTGCGCCTGGCCGCTGGCGATGAGTTCGACCGTAGCGCGGTGCATGGCGTCGAGCTGACCGGCCGATGGCTTGAGCGGGAATTTTCCGCCTTCGAAGTCGGCTTTGAGGGCGTCGAGACGATCTTGCAGGGACATGGCGGTTCTCCGTGTTGGCAGTGCCAGCCGCTGCAATTTGGCTTATTCACTCGATACCGGGTATATGGCTAAAATGGACATCATTTATTTGTATAGCAAATGGGTGATCGGCTGCAGGAATTAGCGGTTTTCGTCCGGGCGGCGGAAAGCGGGAGCTTCTCGCGTGCCGCCCGCGAGCTTGGCCTGTCGCAGCCGTCGGTTTCGCGCATCGTCGGCGAGCTCGAGGAGCGCCTCGGCGCGAAGTTGCTGCTGCGCACAACGCGGCGCATCACGCTGACGCACAGCGGCGAGCTGTTTCTGGAACGTGCCCGCGAAATCCTAGCTGGACTTGAGGACGCAGAGGACGCGGCGCGCGGCCTGGATTCCCTTCGCGGCCTGATCCGGCTCGCGCTGCCGGTGATTTACGGCACCCGCGAAGTCATCCCGCGGCTCGCCGAATTTCTCGCCGTCCACCCGCAATTGCGCGTGGAAATGACTGTGTCGGACGAGCGCCAAGACCTTGTCGCGGACGGTGCAGACGTCGCGATCCGCCTCGGGGCGCTCGACGATTCAGCATTTGGCGCACGCAAGCTGGGAACGCTGGAACGCCTGCTCGTGGCCTCCCCCGCTTACCTCAAGGCCCGCGGTGCGCCGAAGACACCCGCCGATCTTGCATCGCACGACTGCGTCATCGGTCCCCGTGCATTCAGCCGCGCGAGCTGGACGTTCACAAAAGGCGAGACCGTCATTTCCGTCGATGTCGCCGGACGCATCTACACCGATTCCGGCCCGGGTGTTTTCACCAGCGTGACGGCGGGGCTGGGCATTGCCATCATGTCGAGCGCGATGTGCATCGCGGAAGTACGAGCGAAACGGTTGATCCCGCTGCTGCGCGACTACAAGCTCGATCCGGTGGACATCCACGCCGTGTTTCCTGGCGGCCCGCGTCCCTCGGCCAAGGTCCGCGCGTTTGTGGATTTTTTGGCCGAGCGGCTGAAAAAATCGGACGACCTTTAAGATCCCACGCGCTCGCTCCGCTCAGTGGCCGCGGGCTTCGATCACCTCGCGGATCTTCAGCACGGTATTCCAATTGCGGCCGGTCGTCGGCGAGCCGCACGCTTTGTCAATGAGCAGAGGTGTCAGTTTTGACTTGCCGACACCGTTGGCGCCGTAGTCGATCCAGAGAGCTCCGGCAGCTAACTCGATGCGCTCGCCGCTCTGCGCCATTTGATTTAGCTCTTTGGCGGCAGCCGATTTTAACGGATCGCGAGACAGATAAAGATGCACCATCTTCGCCAGGGCATCGCAATCGTCGGCAAAAGGATTAGCGACGACGTACCTCTCCCATTCCGATGCGGCGCGGACGACAATATCTATGGCGAAGCCAAATCGCGCTGTCATTACTTTTTCCAGCTGGCGTCGCACCTCGCCGGCGTCGCCCTCCGCTTCGACGATTAGATTGCCGCTCTGAATATAAGTTTGCGGGCGCTTCAACCCGGCCTTCGCGCACAACGCGCGTAGGTCGGCCATCGGGACCTTGCGCGTCGATCCCACATTGATGCCGCGCATCAGCGCCACAAAGGTCCGCATCTTTTTTGCTTCCGGCACGGCTCTCAATGAGCAAGCGGTTCCAGACCCAATCATTTCAGCTTGGGGCGAGCCCAAGCTCGATCCGTCTTTTCTTCGACAGCCCCCGCGCGACAATCGCATGGGATTGCCGGAAATAGTCTCGCAACGCTTCGTCGGACAGCCCAGGCTTCGCGAAATGCTGGATCCATTTCATGCCGCGTGACGCAAGATAGGGAGCCGGACGCAGGCCCGGCCGCTCCTTGAGCATTTCGTAGCCGATGTCGCTCACCTTGAAGGTGAAGCTCGGTTCGTCGTCGTGCCAGCCGCCGATCGCAAAGACCTTGCCGCCGACTTTCCAGACATGCGATCCGCCCCATTGAACGACATAG
The DNA here is from genome assembly GCA_963831135.1 of uncultured Alphaproteobacteria bacterium. Lineage (GTDB taxonomy): Bacteria > Pseudomonadota > Alphaproteobacteria > Rhizobiales > Xanthobacteraceae > BOG-931. Next base: position 59,279 of record CAWHPH010000053.1, on the reverse strand, counting down.
GTCGTCGCCGGCAGCGACCGGCAGAATTTGTTGAACTCTTTGTAGGTCATGGCGGAAGTCAGCGACTATTGGCGTCGATCACCCTAGTTTCCGGTTCGCCCTCGAAAGCTCCCAAGGTGCAAGAGCAACTTGACCGCTGTTCCGGGAAGGAGGTATAAGAACATAACGAGAACATGCCCGCAAGCTGGCGCCGATGCGCGCCGCGCATCATGGGACCAGCGCCAATGAGTTATAGCCTGGAGCTATATTTTGAGCCGGCGCGGAATGGGTCGCCAACATACCGTTGATCGATCCTGACGCGCCCCAACTCGAACGCCTCCGCGCGGACCAAATCGTCGATGATGAACTGATCGCCACCGCTCGCGAGAGCATCGAACGGGGTTGAGCGACTTCTGATCAGACCCGGCCGGCAAATACCGTTGCTTGCCGGCTACCGCGGGCGACGCCGCCTGGCCCCGATCTAAGATGCGGCCGCATCGCCGGCGAAGGCCCGAGCCGCCGCGGACTGAGGACGCACCAGCAAATAGAATGCGACGACGTGCGTGATCATCAATAGGGGCACGTAGATGATCGGGATCGCGTAGGTCGCGCCCAACTCGCCCGCCAATGCAGGAAGGCCGAGCTGATTACCGTGATAGTAGTCGACGATGATGTCGACCGCCCCCACGAGATTGAAGGCGACGACGAACGCCCAAAAGAGCGGACGTATCCTCACCGTAAGGAGCGCCAGCATGGCCAGCACCCCGGTCGCGAAGTCACCGTAGGCGGCGAAGACGGTGAAGCCAGCGGGCAGATTGGGGCCGACGACACCTGGAAGGATGAAGACCAGCCCAAAGAAGCGGAAGCTGTGCAGAGTAGCGATGGCGCGCTGCGCTTCGAACGGCTCCATCGACTTGAGCCTGGGCAGAACGTACACGCCGACGCAAAGCAGCCACGGGACGTAACCCAGGATGAGATGTATCTGAAAGATGGTTGCCGGGGACATTTCGGCCTCCTTATCATTTGTTAGCTGGCGCGGCCTCGAACACCGCACTCAGGATACCGAGCCGGCCTTCCATCAGATTTCGCGCCAAGTGGCGAAAAGCTGCGCGAAGTCCGGCCCCATCACCACGCCGACTTCAGGTGATTGTCGCGGACATGGGGTCTCGACATCGCCTTGCTCCTGATTTGCAACTCGGATGTACAACCACTTCCTGCGAGCGACTATTGGCGATAATGTCGATGGGCTATGAAGCAGAACTTCACAGTCAGGCAAGGCGCGCTGGACGGCGTGGAGGCGTTCCTGAGCGTTGCCCAGCACCGCAGTTTTCGCCGAGCGGCCGCGGATCTCGGCGTGACTCCGTCGGCGATCAGCCAGGCGATACGCGCACTCGAGGCGCGCATCGGCGCAGCGCTCTTCATACGCACGACACGCAGCGTCGGCCTGACCGAAGCCGGCGAACGATTCCTTTCGCGCGCGAAGCCCGCCTTCGAGGAGCTCATCGCCGCAAGCGAGGTCGCGCGTGACCTCGGGCAACGGCCGGCCGGGCTGTTGCGCCTGTCGGTGCCGCGCGCGGTGGTGCCGATCCTGCTGGAGCCGCTGATCGCGTCTTTCTGCCAGGCCTATCCCGAAATCGAACTGGAGATCGCCGCAAGCCACGAGATGGTCGATCTTGCGGCCGGCGGGTTCGATGCCGGCATTCGTCTCGGCCAATTCATCGAGCCCGATATGACCGCGGTGCGGCTGACGCCGCCTTTTCCGTTGGTGGTCGTCGCGAGCCCCGATTATCTTGGGCGGCGGAAGCGGCCGCAACGGATCGACGATCTGCGCGGCCACGCTTGCCTGCGCATGCGCCGCTCGAACGGCTCAATCGCGCCATGGCCTTTTGTCGACGGCAACAAGACCGTCGAGGCCATCGTCTCTGGGCCGCTCATTGCGCACGACTTCCCCACGCTCATCGGAGCGGCGATCCAGGGTGTGGGACTTGCGCAGGTGCCCGGCCCGCTCGCCACAGCGCCGATTGCTGACGGCCGATTGCAGGCGCTACTGACGCGCTTCGCCGTCACAACACCAGGAGTTTTTCTGTATCACCCGGGCAAACGTCAGGTTTTGCCGAAACTGCGGGCCTTCATCGACTATGTGAAATACCGGAGCGCGGACGCTCCGCGCGACCGAACGATAGCGCGGAAGTTACGCAGGCGCGATGGCGCAAACAAGTCTTGACGACCTTCTGGAAGCACGAACACAGCACGTACTATTACTATGGCGCCAACATCATCGGAAATTGCCTCTCGATTGAAATCTGCGCACCATCACGAAGCGCATTCCAAACCCATCTAATCGCGTCATCCTCTGACAGGCGGCGCGATATTGAGAACCAGCTGCGATAGTCATTCCGCATGTCCCCATATGTCGGTGGCGTTGCAGAGACATTAAGTGGCGACATTTCCTTGATTTTCGCGAGCTCGTTCAAAAGGCGAATACTGCTGCCGACGAATGTCCGATCACCCTGGTCAGAAGCCAATTCCTTTGGCGGATCGAACTCAATTGGCAACCAAACAGATTGAAGCCACCACGGCAGATTGCGCAACGCTGTCTTTGTCATCGCGTCGTGTTCCGAAAACCCTTCGAGCCCAGCAGCGAACGTGTTGAACGCATCCAGCGATCCATTGTTTAGCACAGAAATCATCACGCTTTCGGTCATGCGTTGCGCACCACTTGTAGTCATTCGTGGATTCAGACCGACAGGACTGCCGGTCGGAGGCCAATTTCTCAAACCGAGACGCTGGCAGATCCTGAGAACATGATCCCGAATATCTGAGTCCAACGGACCGACTATGAGATCGGCGGCCATTGCGGCGTCCCCTCATCTCCACTCAATCATCAATGAAAGCGCCATCCATCCGACTCGATTGGCGTTGGCGACGACAAACAAGAGGACCGGCGTTGGCCGCCCGCCTCAAGATTGGCTCCGGCCGTTTTCGACCGCAGCAAGGTCCCGGAGCAGCTTGGCGAGCTTGGCCACGTTATCTTCAGCAAGTTCATGCGGGCGGGCGTACGTTTCGAGTTCGGCTTGGGCGGCAGCGAGATCGCCGATTTTCGCGGACAGAAACATGAAGGTGAGCGGCAGCTGCCAACTGAAATGGACGTAGAAAGAATTGATCTTCCGCTCGCGAATCTCGCCCACGATGTCGAGCATGCCGGCCAAATTTGAGCCGCGCCGCCACGTCTCCTGCGCCCGTTCCAGCGCAGCGGGCACGAGGCGCTCCAGATCGCGGTGCAACCACGCGGCACCGTGAAGGAAAGACGCTAGGTTACATTTCTCCAGCTCAACGAACACGTCGAACTTCGCAGTCCGATTCGGAGCGGTGCCAACATACTCTGCCGCCTGAAAGATGCGGCACGAAGTCGAGCGAGAAGCCCCATATGGCCTTCATCGCAGCGCCCTTGAGCAACTGCATCTCGAACACGCGCCGAACCGGTGCGGTTGAGCCATCGACCCAGCGGCGGGGCGCAACCTGGCCAAAGCCTAACGCCTGCAAGCGCACATTCAGATGGCTTGCGACGATGGCATCGCGCTCGGCCGCGCGCAGCAAATCGAGCTTGCGCGGAGGCTCAACGTCGGGCTGCCTCTCACGCAGCTGCTGCCGTGGCCCCGGCCACGCGGCCCGCGCGCTGATCCCGAGCAGCCAGCCCACAAGCATTGACCACGGCCGCATGGCATTCCTCCACAAACCTCGCACAGTATGTTCTTGTTTTTGTTCCGATTACGCGGAGAGTGAATTGTCGGCAAGACCAACCCCTACTCCCACTCGATCGTGCCGGGCGGCTTCGAGGTCACGTCGTAGACGACGCGGTTGACGCCTTTGACCTCGTTGACGATGCGGGTGGCGACCGCGCCGAGAAATTTCATGTCGAACGGATAGAAATCCGCGGTCATTCCGTCCGTGGAACTGACGGCGCGCAAACCGACGACGAAGTCGTAAGTGCGGAAGTCGCCCATCACGCCGACGGTGCGCACCGGCAAAAGCACGGCGAAGGCCTGCCAGATGTCGTCGTAAAGGCCGGCCCGGCGAATTTCTTCGATGAAGAGCTCGTCGGCCAGGCGCAGGATATCGAGCCTCTCACGCGTGACCGGACCGGGGCAACGAATCGCCAGACCAGGTCCCGGGAACGGATGACGGCCCACGAAAGCTTCTGGCAAATCGAGCTCGCGACCAAGTGCGCGCACCTCGTCCTTGAACAATTCGCGCAGCGGCTCGACGAGTTTCATATTCATGCGCGCCGGCAAGCCGCCGACATTATGATGCGACTTTATCGTCACCGACGGCCCGCCGGCGAATGAGACGCTCTCGATCACATCCGGATAAAGCGTGCCCTGCGCCAGGAAATCCGCGCCGCCGATTTTTTTGGCCTCGCGCTCGAACACGTCGATGAACATTTTGCCGATGGTCTTGCGTTTCTCTTCCGGATCGTCGACGCCATCGAGTGCCGTGAGGAAAAGATCCTCGGCCGCGACATGCACCAGCGGAATGTTGTAGCTGCTGCGAAACAGTGCGACCACGCGTTCGCCTTCGCCGAGCCGCAACAGCCCGTGATCGACGAATACGCAGGTCAGCTGATCGCCGATTGCCTCATGGATGAGAACGGCGGCGACCGCGGAGTCGACGCCGCCGGAAAGCCCGCAGACCACTCTGCCCTTCCCGACCTGACGGCGAATTTTTTCGATCGCTTCGTCCTTGAACGCCCGCATGGTCCAATCGCCGGAACAGCCGGCGATCTTGCGCACGAAATTACGCAAGATAGCGGCACCATGCGGCGTGTGAATGACTTCAAGATGGAATTGCGTGGCGTAGAATCTACGCTTTTCGTCGGCGATCATCGCGATCGGCGCATTGGGCGAGGTGCCGCTCGCAACGAAGCCCTCGGGCGGCCGCGTGACACGGTCGCCATGGCTCATCCATACCGGATAGCGCTGGCTAACCTCCCACACGCCGTCATAGAGCGCCGACGGTTGCGTGACCTCGACTTCGGCGCGGCCGAATTCGCGATGATGGCCACCCTCCACCTTGCCGCCAAGCTGGTGCGCCATCGCCTGCTCGCCGTAGCAGATGCCGAGCACCGGGACGCCGGCGTCGTAGATCGCCATAGGCGCGAGCGGCGCGTCCTTGTCGAGCACCGAAGCCGGTCCGCCGGAAAGAATAATCCCTTTCGGCCTTAACCTGCGCAGCGCTTCCTCGGCCTTCTGGAAAGGCACGATCTCGCAATAGACGTTTTCCTCGCGCACCCGGCGCGCGATCAGCTTGGTGACCTGTGAGCCGAAGTCGACGATGAGGATCGTATCGTGCATAGCAATATGTGCGGCTATAGCTTTGCGTGGTCAAGGCCGAGGCCGCTTCTTCCCCTTTATGCTAGGCCTTGCGCAAGACGGCGACATAGAAGCCGTCCGTGTCCGTCGTCCGCGGCGTCATCAACACACCCTCGTCCGACAGTCTCGCGGCCTGGCAAAACATAAAGCTGCGCTCGCCGAGGCCGGCGGTCGCGACCGTCCGGGGCGGCACAACGACGAAGCCGCGATGGCGCTGCAGGAAGGCGTTGATCTGGTCGCCGTTTTCCTCTTGCAGCACCGAGCATGTGATGTAGGCGATGCGGCCTCCGGCTTTCAGCAGAAGGACGGCGCGGTCGAGCAACGCCTCCTGCTGCTTCATCCGCTCCGCCAAAGCGCCGGGCCGGACGCGCCATTTGGCATCCGGGTTGCGCCGCCAGACGCCGGTTCCGGTGCAGGGAGCATCGATCAGCGCAAGATCGATGCGGCCCGCGAGATCAGCGAGCACGTCCGCCTCCCCGCGCGGCGTGCGCACCTGGATATTATGCGCGCCGGCCCGCGCGATGCGTTCATGGATCGGCGCGAGCTGCCGCTTGTCGATGTCGGTCGCATAAATCTGACCGCGACTTTCCATCATGGCCGCGAGCCCCAGCGTCTTGCCGCCGGCGCCGGCGGCAAGATCGGCGATCTGCTCGCCTGGCTTGGCGCCCGAAAACAACGCGGCGAGCTGCGAGCCTTCATCCTGAATTTCGATCGTGCCCTTGAGAAAGGCAGGCTCGGCATGGATGGCCGGACTTTTCGCATCCGCCGAAAGCCTGATCCGCAGGCCGATCGGCGACCACCGCGTCGGCTCGGCATGCAGGTGCGTGAGCTTGGGCTGCACTTCCTCGCGTTCGAGCTTGAGCGTATTGACACGCAGGTCGAGGGGCGCCCGGCTGGCGAGCGCGGCGCCTTCGGCGGCCCGGTCTTCGCCAAAGACTCGCGCAAAATGTGGATCGAGCCACTCGGGATAATCGCCGCATATATGCGCCGGCGCATTTGCGAGCCGATCGCCGGCCAGTGCCGCACGCTCCGCTTCGGTCAACGGCGTAGGAGCGAAGCGCGTGCCGCTGCACAAGACGGCGATATCATCCACCGCCAAACCGCGCTCACGACGCAGCATACCAATCACTGCGGCACGCGCACCGTTTTCGCCCATCAGCCAGGCCGAGGACGATTTGCGCCGCAACGTGTCGTACACGAGCCCCGCGATTGCTGCCCGATCCGAGGAGCCGGCAAAGCGATGAGAGAACCCCCAGTCCTTCAGCGCATCCGCAGCCGGACGGCGCCGCGCCTCTATGTCGGCGACGATCTCGATTGCTGCTGAAAGACGAGCGGCAGGCGTCATGCGATGTCCCGGCGCCGGGCTCGCTTCATGGTATGGCGGCCCCGAAGGCGAGACGGCAGCACCCGGACATGCGCCACGCCACAATCACACAGTTCCGCCGCTGAGCACTTCGACAATGTAGATCGCCCACATCACCATCAGCACCACCGCGCCCACGGAATAGAAAATGCTGCGCAGTCTGTAAGTGTTGCTTGTCACATGCACATACGCCTGGAGCAGGCGGCAGATGACGAAAATCCACGCCAAGATGACAACGGCATAACCCGCATGACGGGTGACCCATTCGAGGATGGTCAGCACATAGAACAGGACCGGCAACTCGAACTGATTTGAAAACGAGTTCGCCGCCTGCATGGTGCGGCGCGGCCAATTGGGTTCGCGGAGCGCGACGTCGGCCGCTTTCACGGCGCCGGAACGAAAATCGCCGCCGCGCAGCGAGCCCATCCAAAGCATCAGCACGAAGGTGAGAATGACTTCCACAAACAACGGCAGTAGGACCGCTTGCAGCGACATCGGCCTGATCCCCCATCAAGACGCTCGTCCTATCATGACGCACTTGCCACCGCCATGCCGCACCCTACAGCTTGACGCTGATCGCGGTCTCACCTTCGTCATCGACAAACGCGCTGCGCCAGGATTTGGCATCGAACAGCGCCTTGGCAACCGCATCAGCGGTCCCGCCGTGATTGAGGTTCGCGGTAATGAGGAGACCCCCGGTACGCAAAAGGTTGCGCAATGTGAGATGCAGCGCCGGTACCGGCGTGTGGCCATCAAAAAAAGCTACGTCGTAACCGGGATCGAGCGTCGGCAATACCGCTGCGAAGTCGCCTTCATGCACGGTGATGCGATGATCGAGGCCGGCGGCTGCTATCTTCTCGCGCGCAAGCTCCACGTGCTGGGGGTCACGCTCGATGGAGTCGACCATCGAATTGGCGGCCCCGTGCGCGAAAGAAAGGGCCGTGTAGCCGAGCGCTGTGCCCAGTTCCAGGATGCGGCGCGCCTGCACCGCCGCAGCCAACGCCCCGAGCAGCGGACCGTGCTGGTAGGGATAGGCGTGGCAGCCATGCCGCGCGCGGTGCTGATCGGTGGCTTTGCGCACCTCCGCGAAGGGATCGGCCGGCAACCTCTTCACTGGCGCTCACTCCCGGCTCGGATAGTTGGGGCTCTCGCGCGTAACAGTGACATCGTGCACATGGCTTTCGCGCAAACCTGCACCGGAAATCCGCAGGAACTCCGCCTTCTCATGCAATTCGGCGAGATCCTTGGCGCCGACATAGCCCATGGCCGCGCGCAATCCGCCGGCAAGCTGATGGACGACGTTGGCGACCGGCCCCTTGTAGGGAACCTGGCCTTCGACACCTTCCGGCACGAGCTTGAGCGTGTCTTTGATTTCCTGCTGAAAGTAGCGATCGGCCGAGCCGCGCGCCATCGCGCCAACCGATCCCATGCCGCGATAGGATTTGTAGGAGCGCCCCTGATAGAGAAACACCTCGCCCGGGGTCTCGTCCGTGCCGGCAAGGAGCGAGCCGACCATGGCGCAATCCGCGCCCGCCGCCAGGGCCTTGGCGAGATCGCCGGAATATTTGATGCCGCCGTCTGCGATCACCGGCGTGCCGGTTTTCTTTGCCGCTTCGACCGCGTCGATGATCGCGGTGAGCTGCGGCACGCCGACGCCGGCGATGACGCGTGTGGTGCAAATCGAGCCGGGCCCGATGCCCACCTTGATCGCATCGGCGCCGGCATCGATCAGCGCCTTGGCGCCCTCGGCCGTGGCAATATTGCCTGCCACCACCTGCACGGCGTTCGACATGCGCTTGATGCGCGCGACGACCTCCAGCACCCGTCGCGAATGGCCATGAGCGGTATCGACCACGACCAGATCCACACCCGCTTCGATCAGCGCTTCGCTGCGTACGTAACCGGCTTCGCCGACGCTGGTCGCGGCGGCGACCCGCAATCTGCCTTGCTCATCCTTGCAGGCATTCGGGTTTGCCACCGCCTTTTCGATATCCTTCACCGTGATCAGGCCGACGCAGCGATAATCGCCATCAACGACCAAAAGCTTCTCGATCCGATGCTGGTGCAACAGCCGTTTGGCTTCGTCCTGGCTTACACCTTCGCGCACCGTGACGAGACTGTCCTTGGTCATCAGCTCGGAAATCTTTTGCCGGCCGTCCGTGGCAAAGCGCACGTCGCGGTTGGTGAGAATGCCGACCAGCTTGCCGGCGCGCCCGTTTCCGCCGCCCTCCACCACCGGGATGCCGGAAATGCGGTGCTCCTGCATCAGCGTCAGCGCGTCGTCGAGGGTCGCGTCGGGGCGAATCGTCACCGGGTTCACAATCATGCCCGATTCGAATTTCTTGACTTGCCGCACCTGCGCGGCCTGCACGGCCGGTTCCAGATTGCGGTGAATGACGCCGATGCCCCCCGCCTGAGCCATAGCGATCGCCATATGCGCCTCGGTGACAGTGTCCATGGCCGAGGCGACGATCGGGATATTGAGGCCGATGCTGCGTGTGATTCGCGTGCGAATATCGACGTCGGACGGCATCACGTCCGACAAACCCGGTTTGATAAGGACGTCGTCGAAAGTAAGACCTTCGCGCGGACTATTCGTGAGCATTGCCAACTCCGCTGGCGCCCGCGGTGGCCTCCGCGAGCCTTATTATGCGAACGCTTCGAGAGGCCGGTGGTTATAAATGGATAAACCGCGGGTCGAGCATTCGCATCGCCCGCCGTCTTCCACCTCGAAGGCCCGCTTTTGGGTTGGCGGCGGTTCCTAGCATGTCTGCGCCGCGATTCATAGATGGGGATGGGCGGCTTGGCCGGCCAGTGCACAGCGGAGTAGATTGGGCCGCAACCGAGATGGACGATGCGCGATAGATTGATTTTCTCGCCCCTGCGATGCCGGGCAAAATCATGATGCCGCTGCGATTGTTGCCCCGTGACGCCCTGCAGCGGGCGGCGCTCGCACTTGTCGCGCTCCTTGCCTTGGCCATGGCCGCGCGCGCCCAAGACAGTCCGGACGAGCGCCGCTGCACCGGGCAGTGGCGCGCCGGCAATGACGAGCGAATCACCTCCTGCACGGCGCTGATCGATTCCGGCCGTTATCAGCCGTCCAACCTCGCCATCCTGCATCACGATCGCGGCGTGGCGATGCGCGGCAAGGGGGATATTGCGGGGGCGATCAACGATTTTACGGAAGCGATCAGGCTCAATCCCGACTATGCGCGCGCCTATGCCGATCGCGGCGGCGCCCGGTTGACCCAACACGATGTGGACGGAGCCGTCGCCGATCTCGATGCCGCAGTCAGGATCGACCCCAACGACGCCGGCGCCTTCATGACGCGCGGAAATGCGTTCGACGAAAAGGCGGACTTTGAGCGCGCCATCGCCGACTATAACGAGGCGATCCGCTTGTCGCCGAACTATGCCGCCGCTTATTTCAACCGCGGCTTGGCCTTCCGCCGCAAGGCCGATTTCGAGCACGCGATCGCCGATTACGATCAGGCGATCCGGCTCGATCCAAAGAACGCCTCCGCGCTGAACAATCGCGGCATCGTCTGGTTCGAGAAAGGCGATCTCGACCGCGCCATCGGAGACTACAATCAGGCGCTGCGCATCGATCCTAACTTCACGCCGGCTTACAACAACCGCGGCGATGCATGGCGCGCCAAGAACGACTTGACGCGCGCACTCGCCGATTTCGATCGCGCAATCCAACTCTCGCCGCAATTTGCGTTGGCGTACGACAATCGCGGACTGGTTTATTATCAGAAGCGGGATTTCGACCGCGCCGTCAGCGACTTCGACGCGGCGATCCGGTTCGACCGCAATAATGCGGATGCCTACAGCAACCGCGGCAACGCTCACGACGACAAAGGCGACCGCAATGCTGCGATCGCCGACTATAACGAGGCGATCCGGCTCGATCCGAAGAACGCGCGCTTCTACTATGATCGCGGCATCGCTTACCGGCGCGACGGCGACCTTGACCGCGCAATTGCCGATTTGAGCGACGCCATCCGGTTCAACCCGCAGCATGCCGGCGCCTACAATGAGCGCGGCTATGCCTATTACCAGAAGCACGATTTCGCGCGCGCCATTCCCGATTACGATCAGGCGATCAAGCTCAATCCCAAATTTGCCGTCGCCTTCAACAATCGCGGCAACGCCTTCGACGACAAGGGCGAGCCGGATCGCGCCATCGCCGATTACAACGAGGCTTTGAAGATCGATCCGGGCTATGCGGCGGCGCTCTACAATCGGGGCATCGCCTGGCGGCGCAAAGGCGACCTCGATCGCGCGATCGCCGACTACGATCAAGCCATCAAGCTCAATCCCACGGCCGCCGCCTTTAACAATCGGGGCGGTGCCTGGCTCGCAAAGGGCGAACCCGAACGGGCCATCGCCGATCTGAACGAGGCGATCAAGCGCGATCCGCGCTCGGCGGACGCCTACATCAATCGTGGGAACGCCAAGCGCGAACGCCTCGATCTCACCGATGCCATGGCCGACTACACGCGCGCGATCGAGCTTTCGCCGAACGCGGCACTGGCGTTCTATAATCGCGCCTGGGCGCACTACCTCGCCGGCGAAAATGTCCAGGCCCTCGCGGACGCCGATCGCGCGATCGCGCTCAACGCCCATTCGGCGAGCGTCTTCTCGACCCGCGGGCTGATCCGCGAACGGCTTGCCGATCAGGCGGGCGCCATTGCCGATTTCCGCGAAGCGCTCAAGATCGATCCGTCATTCCAGCAGCCCGCCGAAGGCTTGCAACGGCTCAAAGCCGGCCCGGCGAGCCGATAGGCGAATGCCCGCAAGCGCGCCGCCGGATTCCTACGATCGGATCGTGCCGCTGATCGTTGCGGTCGCCTTGTTCATGGAGAACATGGACTCGACCGTGATCGCCACGTCGCTGCCCGCGATCGCGCAGGCTCTCGGCACGAATCCGCTGGCGCTGAAGCTCGCCGTCACGTCCTATCTGCTCGCGCTTGCCATTTTCATTCCAGCCAGCGGCTGGATGGCCGACCGTTTCGGCGCGCGCAACGTATTCCGCAGCGCGATCGTGGTCTTTGTGCTCGGCTCGATCGGTTGCGCCCTGTCGGGCTCGCTCGAACAGTTCGTGCTGGCGCGCATTGCTCAAGGCACCGGCGGAGCGATGATGACGCCGGTCGGCCGTCTCATCCTGGTGCGCAGCATCGACAAACGGCTTCTGCTCAATGCGATGGCGCTGGTCACCATCCCGGCGCTGATCGGGCCGATTTGCGGCCCGCCGCTTGGCGGCTTCATCACGACTTATGCTTCTTGGCACTGGATTTTCATCATCAACGTACCGATCGGCATCTTGGGCGTGGTGATGGCGACTTACTACGTTTCCCACGTGCATGCCGAGCGGCCGGCACCGTTCGATTTTCTTGGTTTCGTCTTGTCGGGACTCGGTATCGGCGGACTAGCCTTCGGTCTTTCGGTTATGGGCCTCGCGCTTCTACCGGCCGGATGGGTCGCAGCGCTCATTGGTCTCGGCGCCGTTTCGGCGGCGGCCTATGTCATCCACGCTCGGCGCACGCCGGCGCCGATTCTCGACCTGGGCTTATTCAAACTTGAGACCTTTCGCGCCAGCATCTTCGGCGGCTTCATGTTTCGCCTCGGGATTGGCGCCCTGCCCTTCTTATTGCCGCTGCTGCTGCAGATCGGTTTCGACTTGACGCCGTTCCAGTCGGGCCTGATCACTTTCACCGCCGCGCTTGGCTCGATCTTTATGAAGGCAGCGGTCGCCGCCATCCTCAAACGCTTCGGCTATCGCCCGGTGCTGGTCTACAACAGTCTCATCAGCGCCGCCTTTCTCGCGGCATGCGCGACATTCCTGCCCGGCATGCCCTTTGCCGCCATGATCGCGATCCTGCTCGCCGGCGGCTTTTTCAGATCGCTGCAATTTACCGCGATCAACACAATCGCCTACGCCGAAATAGAACCGCCGCTGATGAGCCGCGCGACGGCGCTGGTTTCGGTCGCGCAGCAGCTCGCGCTCTCGACCGGCGTCGCCCTCGGCGCACTGGTTGTCGAAATCACGCTGCTCCTCAAGCACAGCACGACCATGAGCGCCGCGGATTTCCCGCCAGCCTTTCTTGTGGTCGGGGCCTGTACCGCCGCCGCAAGTCTTGTCTTCGTTCGACTGCCGCCCAACGCAGGCGCGGAGCTGGCCGGACGCGGCGCGGTCGGCGCGCCGGAGCCCGAGAGGAATTAGCCGATCATCGTTCGGATTTAGGCAGCGACCAAGGAACGAACCAGCGCTGCACCAAAGTGCAAAGCCGAAACAGCGCCAGGCTCAAGGCAACCAGAATCGCCAAGCCCGCAAAAGCTTGCGGAATCTTGAAGAATGAAGTCGAAAACATGATGAAGAAGCCCAGGCCGCGCTCGGCAGCGACAAATTCGGCGACGACCGCGCCGATGATCGACAGCGTGATGGAAATCTTCAGCGCGCTGAAGATGTAGGGAACGGCGAACGGCAGCCGGATGTGCAGCATCTCTCGCGCGCGCCCGGCGCGAAGCGAACGCGACAGCTCGATGAGCTCCTCCGGCGTCGCCTTCAGTCCCGTCACGGTCGAAACGATGATGGGAAAGAATGCGATCAGAAAAGTAATCACGACGCGCGGCAGATCGGAAGCGCCCAGGGTGACCACGATGATCGGTGCGACGGCCACGATGGGCGTCGATTGGACGATGACGAGGATGGGATAGAGGGTGCGCGACAAAAAACGCGAATTGACCAGCGCCACGGCAAGCGGAATCGACACCGCGATGGCGGCCGCGTAGCCCATTAAAGCGACGCGCAGTGTCGCGCCCGCGTGGCCCAGCCACTGCGCTGCCGAGACTTCAAGGCCGGCTTGGACGATGGCGCTCGGCGAGGGCAGCAGAAATGACGGTATCGCGAAAAGGCGGCAAGCGCCTTCCCAGACGACAATGAGCGCGATGAAGGCCCCGGTCGGCGCCAGCCGGTCGGCCCAAATGCGCAACGCCGGAGCGAGCATAATTCGCGCCACTTTCGTGCTAGCGCGCGACGACCTTATCGCCATCGCACTCTGGGCTTCTGATTGAGCATGATCTTTTCGGAAAACCGGTAGCCACTTTTCCGGATCATGCTCTAAGCGACGGCACGGGTGAAGAGCTGCCCGCGGATGTGGTTGGCGAGCGCAAGATAGGTCGGGTCCGACAAGGTGGCGATCGAGCGCGGACGCGGCAGGTCGACGTTGATGACTTCGCGCACCCGCCCCGGCCGCGGCGTCATCACGATGATCCGGTCGGCCAGCAGCACCGCTTCGGGAATGGAATGGGTGATGAACAGTACGGTCTTCGGCCGCTCCGACCAGATGCGCAGGAGTTCGAAGCTCATCTCGTCGCGCGTGAGCGCGTCGAGCGCCGAGAACGGCTCGTCCATCAACAGAATATCGGGGTCGAGCAACAAGGCCCGCGCGATCGCCACGCGCTGCTGCATGCCGCCCGACAATTCGTCGATGCGCTTGCGGGCAAAGTCAGCCAGCCCCACCAGCGCAAGCAAGCCGCGCGCGCGGGCGTTATCCTCTGCGCTCACACGGCCGTATTTGTGGCGGAGGGGAAACGTCACGTTGCCGAGCACGTCGAACCAAGGCAGCAAGGTCGGAGACTGAAACACGATGCCGATCTCGTCACGCGGCTCCGTTACCGCGAGATCGTAGATGCTGACCGTGCCGCGCGTGGGAAATATCAGCCCGGCAATCAAGCGCAGCAAGGTCGACTTGCCACAACCCGACGGCCCGAGCACAGCGAGGAATTCGTTGCGTCCGATGTCGAAGGTAATACCGTCGAGAGCAGTTATCGCCGCGCCGTCGTCGCGCCCAAAGGTCTGCTCGACGTCGGCAAAACGAATGACGCGTGGTTGTTCGCTCATCGCCGCGCTCGCGGGCGCAAGGCGCGCGTTGTTAGTTGGGCGCGAACGAACGAGCGACGGCGGTTTCGGGATCGAGCTTGTCGAGCGGTATGTTTTGCGCTTCGGCGGTCCACTTCCAGGTCTTGGCGAGAAGCGCCTTCTCGAAGGCGCCGACGCCGTCCTTCTTGCTGATATCGTTGACCATCAGCGGGACCGAGGCGGAAAATTGCGCGCGCGCGACGTCAACGTCGATTTCCGGCACCATGGCCTTGACCGCCGCCGCCGCCGCGCTTGGATCGGCAATCGCCATCAATGTGGCCTTCATATAAGCGCGCACAAACTTCTTCACCGTCTCCGGGCGTTCGCTCAAGATCTTTTCCGACGCAAACAGCGACAGCCCGTAGCCGTCGAAGCCATAGTCCGACCAAGCGATGACTTTGAGCTTCTTGCCGGTCTCACTCAAAGTCTTCACGAAAGCTGGAGCGACCGTCACCCAGTTGATCGTGCCGGCGACCTTTCCCGCGGCCAGCATCGGCGCCAGCGCGCCGGGGTCGGCTTTAAGCACATCCACTTTGGCCGGATCGATGCCGTTTGCCTTCAGCACAAGCGGCCACACAACGTTCGACGACGAGAATGTCGCGGTGGCGATGTTCTTGCCGGCGACGTCTTTGAGTGTCGAAATCCCCGAATCTTCGGTCGTGAAAATGGCGTCGGGCTGCAACGTGTAGATCGACAGCACCGCCTTGACCGGCACTAGGCTTTGTGCGCGAGCTTGCAGTAATGCGGCAAGGCCGCCGGTTCCCATGTCGGCGGCGCCGGTGCCGAGCTTGGTCACGACGTCGGAGGAGCCGCGACCAGATTGAATGACGACGTCGAGCCCCTCCTCGGCGAAAAGACCCTTTTGCACTCCGAGATATGGCACGGCCTTGTCGCCGGCAGGAAGCCAATCGATCAGGAAGACGACTTTTTGCGCAGCGAATGCCGGTGCGCCGGCACCAACACACAGAATGAGCCAAGCCAAAACGGCGAGAACACGCTGCAATTTCGTCATCAGACAAATCTCCACTTTTCCCGATCTCTCGGAAGCAAGACGCGTTTCTCGGAAGCAAGACTTGCGCCAGCACGCAGCGGGTTTCAGCCTTTATAGGTGCGGCGATACATCTCGCGCAGATGCGCCTCGACGGTGATCGGCGGGTATTTCGGCGTCTCTCCCGGCGCAAGGCAGGTCGGTATGCACTCCACCGTGTGCCTGAAGTTGCCGGTGTAGAAGAACGGCACCGAATAACGCTCGCGACCGGAGGTGTTGACGACGCGATGCACGGTCGAGCGATAGCGATCGTTGGTCCAGCGGGCGATCATGTCGCCGAGATTGACGACATAGGTTCCCGGTAGCGGATCGGCGTGTATCCATCCGTCGGAAGCCTGATCCCAGACTTGCAGACCGCCGACATCGTCCTGCCGCAGCAAGGTCAAGCCGCCGAAGTCGGTGTGAGCACCCGCGCCCTTCTGGCCGGGGCGGGCTTGCGCGGGCTGCGGCGGATAATGCAGAAGCCGGAGCGTTCCCATGGCATCGCGGCAAAAGCCGGCGAAATAGTCTTCAGGCAAGTCGAGCGAGAGCGCGATGCCCCGCATCATCCGTTCGCCCAAGTCGAGCATCACGTCCAAATAGGCCTGCATCACCGGACGGAAGTTCGGCAGCTGTCCGGGCCATTGATTGGCGCCGTGGTTGAACAGACCGGCGATGACGCGAGGGTCGTCCGGCTTGTGTTCAGGGCCGATATAATAGCCCTCCTTGAGGTCGGGCGGCGCACCTGCCTCGAGCGTCTGACCCTGCAGCGGCTCGTAACCGCGATTGGCATTCGAATGCGCCTTATCGAGCTGGGTTTTTTGTTCGGCCGGTAACGCAAAGAATGCGGCAGCTTCGCCGAATACGCTCGCGACCAGCGAGTCCCGCACGCCGTGGTTCTTGATATAGAAAAAACCCTTGTCGAGGCAGGCGGCACGCAAGCGCGCCCCGACGGCGCGCCGGGCATCGGGATTGCCGCTCGTCAAGTCCGAAATGTCGATGACTGGAAGCGACGCGAGCGATACGCGAGCGGCTTCAAGCGCGGCCGGCATGGGCGCTGCTCCACCTGGGAAGAGCGGGGGCGCGGCCACTATGCTCCGATGACAGCCGCGTCAAAAGCTTCTTTTCTCATCAGCCGCTGATCAAATAGGCGGCAGGATATCGACCATGGCTTCCGCGAAAGGCGCGATATCGCAGTAGTCAGGTGACGATGACTTCCGCGGGATTTCGAAACTTACGAAGCCGCGAGTTCAGAGTTTCAACCACCCCCCGCCGGATCGGCTGATGCCTTTCGGAGAAACACGCAAGGCTCGTCGAAACGAAGAATGCCCAGCCACCCGACAATATCTGCTACTCGCCCTGCCGCGCCGCCTCCTGCAGAATCGCGATCATGCGATCGACGACATCATCGAGTCTGGTTCGCACCGGAAATTTGATCTCCTGGCTCGGATCTTTCTCCCAATATTCCTTCGAATGTTTGCGATAACCAATGATCTTGTAGACGCCATCATCATCCCTGATGCTCCATGTCCACGCATTGCGAAAAAATGCAGACCAACTCCGCAGACGTGCTTCTCGAGATTCTGGTTGCGGCTTTGAGAATTCGTTGATGATAATATCCACGGGGTTGTATGGGCCTCCAGGAACGCGGCCGAGGGTCGGGACGAATACCCTGCCTTCCTCAGATACAAGTGACAACGCAGGGCGTTCCTCCTAAAAAGAAATCGGCCTGCTACGAGGCCAAGTAGGTCGCGAATCATTTCCGCGCTGTCTCCTGCAAGATCGCAATCATGCGGTCGATCACCTGATGTAGCATCGTGCCCGGCGAGAATGTAATTGTTTGATCGGGGTCTTCCACCCAGCCATCCGGAGTTCTTCGGCGGCCGATGATTTGAAAGATTCCATTCTCCTCCTCGATGCTCCAAGGCAGCGCGCCGCGCGCGAAGGCCGCCCAGCTTTTGACACCGGCATATTTGACAACGACTGGCGGCGGATAAGGGCGCGGGTAGGGTGGTGGAGGCGGATTGCCCCGCGCTATTGCCTCGCGAAATGCTTGACGCAGGCCGTCAGCATCTGAAACTTCGACCACAGCAACGGGTTCAATATCGCGGTATGGGCCGCCGGGGACGAGACCGGAGGTGGGAATGAATACCCTCCCCTTCCTGAGATACAAGTGGCAATGCATAAGTCTGTCTCCTAGCTAGAACTTGGTGAAGATAAGACGGATGTGCTTACTCCTAGCAATTCTGGTCGCGGCTTTAAGCGCTTCCTCTTGAATTGCTGTTATGCTGCCATCGGGAATGATTACGCGAAGTGTGCGATTAATGATTTGAGATGCCTTGATCTCGTCGCCTCCCCAGTCCGTGCCCTGATACTTTTCAAGTTCATCGAGGTACTTATTCACCCGAGACAAGAGAATGCGGAATTTTTGGTAGGTTGCGGCACCAAGGTCAACGGACTTATTGCTGATCGCATTGCCGTCCACGAAGTCGTCGATCGTTCGAGATAATTCGTGTAAGTCGCTCCGGCGGAAGATTTTATCGATGGCTTTTCCGCGCTGGTCCCATCTAAGTTTCCATATGGCTGCACGTTGCTCTGCCGAGAATGCAAGTCGTGTCGTCTCGAACTCAATTTCGGGCGGCACCGCCGGCGGCTTCGGCAAAGGCCGGGGAAGCAGTGCGGTTCCAAACAATGCCAACAGATCGTTGAGCTGATCGTAGAATTGCGCGACTTCGGCCGGATCGTACCGGGAATAGTTGTTCCCATGGAAATTGGATTTCCTGTGCGGGGTCCGCCTGCCAGTACCCCTTGGGGTGTTTGCGATAATTAAGTATCTTGTAAACTCCATCGTCTTCGCTGATGCTCCACGTTGACGCGTTGCGATAGAACGCGGACAAGCTTCTCACGCCAGCATATTTCGGCAACAGCGGCGGCGCGCGCAACGCCTTTGGATCACGATCAGGTATGACGACATTTTTTCTGGCGATTGTTTCCAACAAAGCACGTCGCACGTCTTCGAGTGCCGCTCACCGGTATGACCGCGACCGGCTCGATATTCGTGTAGATTGGCTCCGACTTGCATCTGGCGACAGTCGGAATGTAAACGATCCCATCTCTGAGATAGCAGGTAAAAAGCATCGATCCGGTCCTAGAATTCGTTGGTGATAATGTCTACGGGGTTGTTTAGCGTTCTCGCCCACCGGCGTACATCGTCAATCACAGCTTTTTGCGTCTCCGTTATGCTTCCCTTCGGAACAGCCAAACTTAGCGCCCTGCCTTTTATGTCCGAAGATCAGAACGACGTCCTCTCCTAGCTCACTACCCACAAACTCTGAAACCTCATTGACATACTTCACCAATCGGCCTGTCAGACCGGCGGCATTTTGATACGTGGCTGCCTTGAGATCGATGACTTAATACTGGTAGCGATTCCATCGGGAATCTCGTCGATAACCGGAAAATTCGCATGAAGCGTGCGCCCGAGTCGCTCTTCCAAATAACGCCCCGTGCGGCCGACAATGAGGCGCGACAGGGCGCGGCCCGGTTTTTTCTGATCCCTAAGTTATTTTCGCGCCGTCTCCTGCAGGATTGCGATCATGCGATCAATCACCTGATCCAATGTCGTTCCCGGCGGAAATTCAATTTTCCGTTCGGGGTCTTCCACCCAACCGCTCGGACCTTTCTGATGACCGACGATCTGATGGATCCCATCCTTCTCTTTGATACTCCAAGGCGACGCGCCCCGCGCGAACGCACTCCAGCTTTTCACGCCGGCATATTTGACCACAACCGGCTGCGGATAAGGACCGCCGCGGGGGTAGTAGGGCGTCGGCGGATTGCCCCTGGCAATTGTCTCGCGGAGGGCTTGGTGCAGAGCGCCCGTATCCGAAACATCAACAACGGCAACGGGCTCGATATCGCGATATAGTCCCTTGTCGACGCGGCCAAAGGTGGGGATGAACACCTTTCCCTTTCTCAAATACAAATGATACTGCATGACCGTCTCCCTAAAATTCGACCACCCTGAAACCCAACCCCTTGCTCAGCGCTCTTGCGCGCGCGGCTTCGATCGCCTCGCGTCGTATCGGTGTCATGCTGCCTTCGGGAATAATTACGCGCAGAACCTTACGGGTGATGTCAGAAGGTTCGATCCTATCACCTCCCCAGTCCGTGCCTGGATATCCTTCTAGCTCATCAACGCACTTATTTAGCCTGGATAATAGAATGGGGGGCTTTTGGTAGGTAGCGGCATTCAAGTCTACGGATTTGTTGCTGATCACGTTGCCGTCGACAAAGTCGTCGATGGTGCGCGATAGCGGATGTAACGAGCCCCGGCGAAAGATTTTGTCGATTACTTTTCCTCGCGGCCATGGTCCAAGTTTCCAGATGACCGCACGTTGCTCCGCTGATAATGCGACTGTCGCCGTCTCGAATTCAATTTCGGGCGGCACCGCCGGCGGCTTCGGCAAAGGCCGGGGAAGCAGTGCGGTTCCAAACAGGGCCAACAGATCGTTGAGCTGATCGTAGAATTGCGCGACTTCTGCGGGATCGTACCGGGAATAGTTGTCGATCAGCTCGAGTATTTGCTGCCGCTCGTGCTGGGTGGTCCCGGGTTTGAGCACTTGCGAGAGCATGTAATTGAGAGTGCCGACCGCTTGTATGTCGCCGACGCTCCCCCAGTAGCGGCTAATTTCCGCGCGGATTGTCCGTTCGTCCTCCGGCTTGGCATTGGCCAGCCATTCCAAAAAATCGCCGAGTTCATCGATGCGTTTGGCGGGCGGCAGATGGACCCAGTTATCGACGGCGTCAGGCGATGCGTCTGATCGTCGCGTCGGGTCATTGTTTTCCGCAAGGCGCACCGTCGGCGCGTCGTGACTTGCACTGCCGGTCGGCGCGAACCAGCCGGGATTGGGCGGCGCCCCGGTGCGCGGATGCAGCGCCGGATTCCAGTCGGCGCCGCTTTCATCGCGCGCGTATTTGATCAGCGAATCTTCCACCTTCAGCGCGTCGCGTACCGCGGCATTCGGCAGGTCGGGAATCTTCAGATGGACCGCGGCGATCCGCGCCAGGCATTGATCATTCGCGTTCAGGGCGGATGCCACCGTCGCAAGGCCCGACATGAGGCGATCCACCGGCTGCATGCCGTCATAGGCGCGCTTCAACAGCCGCTCGATTTCGCCGCGCTCGCGGACGACAAAGCGTCCGTCACGTCGCTCGATCAGAGACGTATGCCCGAGCCACAAGCCATGGTCGGTGCAGGCGAGCCCGAGATTTTCGTTCGGAATATTCGCTGAGGCGCCAGAATTGATTCATTGGACTATTGTCCCATAAACAGAGACCAATGTCAATAAATAAGTGACGACAGTTTCGATGACGCGCGGTGGCGCGTCCTCGCCGACGCCATCAAGGATCGCCCAACCGCCTTCGGATATTCCGTGTCACCGCGTCAGATATTTTCCATCACCGCGTCGTCTTCGGTCGCATTTCCGCGAAAGCCGCGGGCGAGCAGATAAAGCTCGGCGGAGTCGGTGCGGCTCGCCGGCGGCTTGATGTGTTTGACGCTCGCGAAATCGTGCTTGAGCTCGGCCAGCAGCGCGGCCTCGGTGCCGCCCTGCAGCACCTTGCAGAGGAAGTTTCCGCCGGGTGCGAGCACCTCACGGGCGAAATGCGCGGCCGCTTCAGCCAGCGCCATGATGCGCAAATGATCGGTCTTCCGGTGGCCGGTCGCGTTGGCCGCCATGTCGGAAAGCACCGCATCGGCTTCGCCGCCGAGCATCGCCTTGAGCCGGTCCGGAGCCGCCGCATCGAGAAAGTCGAGCTTGACGAACTCGACGCCTGCAATCGGTTTCATATCGAGGATGTCGAGCGCGACCACCTTCCCGCTTGGTCCAATCCGGCGCGCTGCGATCTCGCTCCAGCCGCCCGGCGCAGCGCCCAGATCGACGACGCGCGCGCCCTTCTTCAGGAAGTGAAATTTGTCATCGATTTCGGCAAGCTTGAAGGCGGCGCGCGAGCGATAACCTTCGCGCTTGGCGCGCGCCACATAGGGATCACTGAGCTGACGTTCAAGCCAGGCGCGCGATGAGGGCGTGCGGCGTTTGTCTCCTTTGAGCCGTGCCATGATCCGTCAGGCGTCGCCCCACACGCCATCGGCGCGCATCATCTCGACCAGCATGCCCTCGCGCAAACCGCGATCGGCGACCCGCAATCGCTCGCAAGGAAAGAAGCGGCGAATGGCATCGAGGATCGCGCACCCGGCAAGCACAAGGTCGGCGCGTTCGGCGCCGATACAGGGATTTGCGGCGCGCTCGTCAAAACTCATGGCTATCAGTTCTCCGACCACGCGCGATACCTGATCGTCGGAAAGCCAGCAGCCGTCGACACGGCGGCGATCGTAGCGACGCAGCCCGAGAAAGACGCCGGCGATCGTGGTGACGGTGCCCGACGTGCCAAGCATGTGAAAACCGTCCAGATCGCCGCGGTGCGCTTGCGCAAACCTCTCGACGAACGCAGCCACTTCCTCGACCATCGCGTCGTAAACTTCGCGCGGCACCACGGCACCGCCATAGCGCTCGGCAAGCGTCACCACGCCAACCGGCAGTGACGCCCAGCCGACGATATCTGGTCGCGGCGGTCCGCGGCGAACGCCGTTGGACCGACCAAGCCGAACCACTTCGGAGGATCCGCCGCCGATATCGAACAGGATCACGCCGGAGGCGGCCGGATCGAACAGCTCCGTGCAGCCCGCAGCCGCCAGCCTTGCTTCGGTCGCGGAATCCACGATTTCGAGTTCGAGGCCGGCCTCCTGCGCGACGCGGACGCGGAATTCCTCACCATTCTCGGCGGCGCGGCAGGCTTCGGTGGCGATGAGACGGGCGCGATGCACGCCGCGGGCGCGCATCTTGTCGCGACAGACCAGGAGCGCCTCGACGGCGCGTTTGATGGCCGCCTCGCTGATCCGGCGCGAAGAGGCGACCCCCTCGCCCAGGCGAATGATGCGAGAGAACGCGTCGACGACGCGGAATCCGTCGGACGTCGGACGTGCGACCAAAAGCCGGCAGTTGTTGGTGCCGAGATCAAGCGCGGCGTAGGTCGCGTCGAACGAGGCGCCATCGAAGGCCCGTTCGTCCTCGCGGTGAAGGCCGTCGCGCCGTACACCATAGGGTGTTCGGCGTGGCCAGCGCCGCCGGGACGCTGGACGACCGGCAAGACCGCCAGAGGGCGGAGCCTCCTGGCCCATTCAAAACCTTCCTGCCGCGCCGGAACTTTCGCGCTCGACGGTCGCGGGCCACGTTCAAGCTCAAATCCCGCGAAATGTATCAGCCACTGGCGGCAGGGCCAATACTGCGCTTTTCCGCCGATGTGCCATGTGCCGCGCCCAGCTTGTCGCGCTGCACCAAGTCCACTATGTCACATATCCTGTGAATCTGCTGAATTTGCACCTGTGAACCTGCTGAATCTGCGCGGAATTGCACGCCATGGATTTGTATCAACCTGCCGTTCGATCTGACGAAAGATTGACCACCGGGCAATTGGCGCTCGAGAAATTCGCCATCGGGCAATCGGTGCCGCGCAGCGAAGATCCGATGCTGCTGCGCGGCCAGGGCCGCTACACCGATGACGTCAGCCTCCCCGGCCAGGCCTATGCGGTGATGGTGCGAAGCCGCAACGGGCATGGCGTGATCCGCGCCATCAATGCGGACGCGGCCCGCAAGATGCCGGGCGTGCTGGGGGTCTATACCGCCGCCGACCTTGAGGGCTATGGACCGCTCAAATGCAATATGCCGCTCAAAAGCCGCGACGGATCGCCCCTGAAAAAGCCCTGGCGCGGCGCGTTGGCGAAAGACAAGGTGCGCTATGTCGGCGACCCGGTCGCCTGCGTGATCGCCGAGACGGTCTTTGCCGCCAAGGACGCGGCCGAAGCCGTCGAGATCGACATCGATCCGCTCACCGCGGTCGTAGCGCCTGCAGAAGCGGCACGCGAAGGCGCTCCGCTTCTTTACGACGATGTGCCGGGAAATATTCCGCTCGATTTTCACTTCGGCAACACCGCGGCAGTTGATGCCGCGTTTGCGTCCGCCGCGCACGTGACGCGCTTGAACCTTCTGAATAGCCGCGTCGTGGTGAATGCGATGGAGCCGCGCGCCGCGGTCGCTGCGTACGACGGCACGCGCTTTACGATGTATGTCAGTTCGCAAGGCGTCACCGGCATGCGCGCGCAGATCGCCGACTGCCTGGGCGTCGAACCAAAGGCCGTGCACGTCCTGACCGGCCAAGTCGGCGGGTCCTTCGGCATGAAGGGCGTATTGTTTCCCGAATATGTCTGCGCGCTGCATGCCACCCGCGCCCTTGGCCGGCCGGTGAAATGGACGGACGAGCGTTCCGGAAGCTTCTTCTCCGACAGTCATGGGCGCGATCAGGAATTCGTTGGCGAACTCGCGCTCGACAAGGACGGCAATTTTCTGGCCGTGCGCTTCACCGGCTACGCCGATATGGGCGCGTTTCTCTCGCCCATGGGGCCGATACCGGGCACGCTCAACATCGTGAAGAACGTGCAGAGCATGTACCGGACGCCGTTGATAGAGGTGTCGTCCAAATGCGTGTTCACCAACACCTCGCAGATCGGTCCGTATCGCGGCGCCGGGCGGCCCGAGGGCAACTATTTTATGGAACGGCTGATCGACGCCGCGGCGGCTGAGATGGGCGTCGATCGCCTGGCCTTGCGGCGGCGCAATCAAATCCGCCGCCAGGATCTACCCTACAAGACTGCGTCCGAAGTGACCTACGACAGCGGCGATTTCGCCGCGCTGACGAAGCAGGCTTTCGAGCTTGCCGACGGCAAGGGCTTTCCCCGGCGCAAACGCGAAAGCGCGCGCCGCGGCAAGCTGCGTGGTCTCGGCATCGGCAATTTTCTGGAAGTCACCGCGCCGCCCGGGAAAGAGCTTGCCGATATCGTTTTCAATGCCGACGGCACCGTGACGCTCATCACCGGCACGCTCGATTTCGGTATGGGCCATGCGACACCCTTTGCCCAGGTGTTGAGCGAGAAGCTCGGCATTCCGTTTGCGAAGATTTCGCTCGTTCAGGGTGACAGCGATCGCCTCGCCATGGGCGGCGGCAGCGGCGGTTCAAAGTCGCTCATGCATAGCGGCACGGCGATCATCGAGGCCGCCGCCAAGGTCGTTGAAAAAGGCAAGGAAGCCGCCGGTCACGTGCTCGAAGCGGCCGTCTCCGATATCGAATTCGCCCACGGCCGCTTTGTGATTGCCGGAACCGACCGTTCCATATCCGTCATGGACCTCGCCCGGTCCTTGCGTGAAGGCAGCGCCAAGCTGCCGCCTGAGGCGCCGCAATCGCTCGACGTTCATCACATCAGCAACGGACCGGGCGCCGCGACCTTCCCCAACGGCTGCCACATCGCCGAGGTCGAGGTCGACCCCGAAACCGGCGTGGTCGACTTGGTGAAATACACCTGCGTCAACGACTTCGGTAACGTGGTCAATCCACTGATCGTCGCCGGCCAGCTGCACGGCGGCGTTGTTCAGGGCGTAGGCCAGGCATTGATGGAAATGACGGTCTATGACGGCGATGGCCAATTGCTCACCGGCTCATTCATGGACTACGCGATGCCGCGCGCGGCGGACGTGCCGCTTTTCGTGCTGGCCGAGCATCCGGTGCCGGCTAAAACAAATCCGCTCGGCGCCAAAGGCTGCGGCGAAGCGGGCTGCGCCGGCTCACTGACCTCGGTGATGAATGCCGTCCTTGATGCGCTCGCCGAGCGCGGCATCCGCCATCTCGACATGCCGCTCACACCGTTTCGAATCTGGCAGGCTCTGCACCAGGCGAACGGCGGTGCGGGGCAGCCGGCGCAATGACGCAGGCGATTTCTGTTCCAGCGCACCGCTTTGGCGAGTTGCGCGTGGTCGGGCCGATTTGCGCCGCGCATTTCGTCAGTCATTATTACATGATCTTGCTGGCGCCGCTGTTCGCGTTCGTGCGCGCGGACTATGGCGTCAGCTATACCGATCTGGCGCTGGCGCTCACCGCCTTCAATGTCGTATCGGCTGTGTTGCAAACGCCGGCGGGCTTTTTGGTCGACCGCATCGGCGCGCACGTCGTGCTGATCGCGGGCGTCGCGCTCGGCGCGATCGCATTTGCCGTCGCGGGTTTGGTCAATTCGTTCGCCGTCTTCATCGCCATGTTTGCGTTGGCGGGCCTCGGCAATACCGCCTACCACCCGGCCGATTACTCGTTGCTGTCGCATTACGGCACGCCGGCGCGCATTGGCCAGATTTTCTCGTTCCACACCTTTTCCGGGATTCTCGGGTCCGCCGTCGCTCCGGCCACGTTGCTGGCGATGCAAAGCCAGTTCGGCTGGCGCGGCGCTTTTGTTGGAGCCGCGCTGCTCGGCGTCGCCGTGCTGATAGTGCTGGTGACTCAGCGCCCGTTGCCGGCCAATCCGGCCAATCGCCCCGTCGAAAAGCGTCACGCCGCGTCCGCCCCGGCGGGCGCCGACGCCGCGCCCAAAGCGGATGTGGGCTGGCGGCTTCTGCTGTCGCCGCCGATCCTGCTCAATCTCGGTTTCTTTGTCCTGATCTCGGTCATGGGCGGTCTCAATACGTTTCTCGTGGTCGCGCTCGGCGCCCTTTACGGCACATCCGACACGCTCGCAAACGTGGCGCTGACCGGGCTGTTGTCGATGAATGCCCTTGGCGTGCTGGTCGGCGGCTTGCTTGCGTCGCGGACAACGCGTCACGCCGCGGTCGCGGCGCTCGCTCTGGCCTTCGCCGGCATGGCGACGCTGCTGGTCGGCTTCATCGGCTATTCCACGGCGGCGCTTGTCACAATGACGTCTCTGTCCGGTTTGTTTGTTGGCATCGCCAGCCCCTCACGCGACATGCTGGTGCGGGCCGTCACGCCGCCGGGTGCCTTCGGGCGAGTGTTCGGATTCGTATCTTCCGGGTTCAATATCGGCTCAATGATTGCGCCGATGATTTACGGCATGATGATGGATCGCGGCGAGCCGCGTGCGTTGTTTCTCATTTCCGCCGCATGCAGCCTGCTCTGCATCGGGACCGTGGTATTCGGCTTTTCCGGCCGCGAACAGCGCTGAGCCGCGGCTTTCGCCGGACGGCCGGTTCACCTCCCGAGCCTGAAGGCCAACCTCGCCCCCACCGAGACTTGGAAAAGGCCGCGATTTGTCCTAGATCAACCGGTGTTCCAGGATGCTGAATCGGCCGCAGCAGCGAGCCGCGCGCACATACTGGGGAATAGTTCAACGGTAGAACAGCGGACTCTGACTCCGTTAATCTAGGTTCGAATCCTAGTTCCCCAGCCATGAATTTTCCTTTTCAAATCAAAGGGCTGCGATCACGGACGACAGTTGGATTCGAACCCTTCGGCTGCCGATCTCTGCTAATAATCCGTCTTCAACTCCCGGACATTCCGAAGCTCAGGCAAGCCCAAGGCAACCAGGTCGAATGCCCGCATTTTTGCCACGCACCTCGCGATTTCATTGCTGATGCGGCATCAAGAGATTTCTCCGGCACAGGCGATCAAGATTTCCGCGAGGATGCGCGCCCGCCGCACGTGCTCTGGATTCATGGGGTCAAGCCGATCCGTGGTGGCACTCATCAACAGACCGCCGTCGGGTGTGCGTTCGGTGAGGATTTCGCGCGCGAGCGCGACACCGGCTACGTACTTGGCCGATAGGTAGATAATCCAAGGGACGTGAAACATTGATTTGGGGAACGCCGGGTCAATGGGGACCTGGGTAGCCGTGTCAATTCTGAACGCCGGAACGCCCGGTGCGAAGTCGACGGGAACCTTCACGACCTCATTCCTGTATGCTTGTGCGTACGCCCACCGTGCATCCCACGCCTCGCTGATTGCCAGCAGCCCTGCTTTGAACAGCGGATATGTCACGATCGACAAATCGGAGGCGAGGTCGTGTTCTCCGAACGAAAGCTCCAAGTAATTGACCGCCGGTGTCCTGCTGAAAACGCCACGCGACGAGGGCCTCGCGCCCCCGCCGTGCCGAGTACGCTATATCCGTACATTGGCTCGGGCTCATTGAAGTCGTTGTAGGTGACACCAGTTTCGACAATCTCGGCGATGCGTTTACGGGCGGTATCAGCGGGATCAGCCGCGATGTTCGTCTTCATCGATCTTCCAGTTTCTGTTGACCTCCCAGTCTGCAAAAAGCGGATCGATGCCGCTCAACGAATCGAGCGTCTTCAAAAATTTCGCTCCGGTTACGACAGGCATTTCTCATCCGCCCGGCCGGCCAACGTGCCGCGCACAAAATAGCGATAATTTATCGGCGCCATTATCGACTGCTCCTTATCCAGGGAACATGCCCGACTGTAATCCGCTTCAGGTCATCTTTAGAGTCGAAAAGCTTTCGAGCAAACACCGCGGCATCTTCTTCGGCGAAAATCCAAACAATCGGCCGGCCCCCACTGGCCGCAAGTTGCCGTGCGGCTTGTTTTAGGTATCTTTGCTCCATTACGCCAGGAAGGTCGCTCGTGAGATTCGCGTTACCTTCGCCTTTGATTTCGAACATAAAGCCGTTCGTGTTCTTACAATCGTCGTAACTGACTGGTTCGCCGCCCGCCGGGTTCGGCAGGTAATAGACAAAGCCGCTCGGTGTTGGTCCGTCGGGCGGAGGATTGATCAACAGCTTCACGAAATCTTCATACTGTCGGGACCTGTTTTCCAGGGTTTTCCTTGATCGCTGCCGGCGACGTCCGGCTCATGCGCCGGGCATAGCCTGGGCTCGTCCTGTTTCACCAGATCGGGCAATACGGCAATCGTGTCGATGGCGACCCTGTTGCCGCCAATGATGTGCCCGACAACCTCACCGCGTTGGTCGCGGAGCTTGTCGCCATCCAACTGAATGGCGACGGTCCGTTGCACCACTCCGGGGCGGTCGTATTTCAGAAAGAGCTTTGCCTCGTCGCGATTCCAGGAATAGCGCAGCCCTGGAATCTCCGGGACCTCGCCTTCAACATGAACATTGTTGGGGGACGGGATGAATAACAGGCCGAACACTGCCGCGGCGGCGCCGACGGGCATCGCAATACGGGCGGCGTAGAGGCCAAGTTCGAGTACCTGGGCCGCATCGAGTTCGCCCATAAAGCTGGCCGGCGGGGGCGGCATTCTGCCAAGAAAAGATGATCCGTGCGCTCCCTCCTCGTGGGTCCCCGCTCCGGCGGCCGCGTCATCACCCGATGCCTCGGTATTCGTCCATTCACCGCTCGTCCGGCCGCTGCCGGCCGGAACCCGCGGCTCTGCAGGGTTATAGGCCTTCTCGACCGCGTCCACGCACGAACTATCAATGTTAAGCGCCTGGAAGATGCCGCGCGGGCTCACGCCGGCCTGCATGGCGCGCTCGGCTATGATCAACCGGTACGCTGCGGTTCTGACGTCGTGTGGCGCGTGCAGGCCGCTATGCGCGAGATGCGCCGCCGACGCCAAGATCATTGTCGACTATCTGACGGCGAATTACGGCGGCGGCGGGTGAAAGCCCCATCCGTCCAAAAAAGACGTCTGCCTGCCACGAGGCTCAAAAGGTTATGAGGAGAGCGCCGGTTTGGCGGCAGAATATTTTATTTGCTTGAGAAGATGTCGAACAGCGATTGCTTGGGATAGGGCAGCGAGTCGGTAGGATTCGCATTTGCCGGCGGCGCCGACGCCACAGCCCCTTGACCTTGCGGCGGCGTATAAGGCTGCCCCGATGCCGTGTAGGTGCTCGGTGGGCGCGGCACGGTTTGCGTTTCGGTCGAGCCGCGGAATACATCGGCGAGCGACTGCTTGGGATAGGGTAATGAGTCGGAGTAGTCAGACTGGGCGGCAGGCGCGGCAGCGGCTGCGGGCGCGCTGTAAGCTTGTTGAGCCGGCGGCGCCGCGTAGCTTTGCTGACCGGGTCGCGGAGCATAAGCCGGCTGAGCCGAAGGTGCCGCGTAGTTCTGCTGGGCCGGCGGAGGAGCGTAAGCGGGCTGCGCCGGCGGCGTATAAGGTTGCCCCGATGGGCTGTAAGTGCTCGGCGGGTGCGGAACATACGCGCGCTGTTGCGGCGGATTTGCGCTGTTCGAAGAGCCCACAAGCGATTGCTGGGGGTATCCGGCGCCGCTCGGATCGGGACGTTGGCTTGGATCGCTCGTGCCTTTGAACGAGTCGGTCAGCGGTCGCTGCGGATAAATCGAGGCGCGCGCATCATAGCCCGGCGACGCCGACGGATCTGGCTCCGGCGGATCCCGAAACGCCTGGAGGAAATTGACATACGAGCTTTTGAACGAGCCGACGGTGGCACCCTGCTCCGATGCCGGCGCTTGCGCCGGCGGGGCAGCTGCAGCGGCATAGGTCGCGGGCTGGGCAGTGCCGGGCTGTGTTTGTTGCGCATACCCGGGCTGGCCGGGCGCGCGGCGTATTGCGGTTGTCCGGCAGCTGCGACGGAGGCATTGGGCGGCGGCGGCACTGCCGTCTGAGAATTGGACGAGCCGAACCACGGCACGGAAGAGGACGAACACCCCGCTACGAGCGGCATGATCGCCAAATACACCCCAAGCGATACCATGCGGCCAAAGGGGCGACCCTCGCCACGTCCGCCGAATACCGTGCGACCGGATAACCCCTGCGTCCCCATGGCACATTTATAGCAGCCGCATCATGTCGATCTCAAGGCTAAGTACGACGCCAAAACGAAAGATCAAGTAATCGCAACCCATTGGTCTTGAAGAAGAATGGACTTTTGCCTGAAAGCGGCCGTTCTCAAGGCGCAGAGTTTGGTATAGGCACACTGAGTTCCTCGGTACAATCGAGAGAGCACAAACAGCATGACGGTCGTCGGGAGCAGCGAGTTTCCGGTTCTTGCCGTGCCGCGCCGGCCCGAAGGCCGCATGGGCTTCCGGCAATTCATGCGCGCCATCCGCGAGAACGCGCTGGCGACGCATAAGCCCGAAAGCTTCAGCGCCGACATTGTCACGAACCGCATTCTGTGGCGGCGGACCTTCATCATCAACGAGCCGAGCGCGATCCGGCACGTGCTGCTGGACAATGCCGCGAACTACGCCAAGTCCGAGGTCAGCCGCCGACTGCTTGAGCCCGGGCTCGGCCGCGGTCTGCTGACCAGCGAGGGCGAGACCTGGCGCCGCCATCGCCGCATCATGGCGCCGGCCTTCGATCCGCGCAGTGTCGCGGGCTACGCACCGATCATGACCGAGGTCACGGAGGCTCTGCTGGCGAAATGGGACGCGTTGACGGCGCCGCGTGAAGTCGATGTCGCCGCCGCGATGATGCACGCTACCCTGCACATTATTTCGCGCGCGATGTTTTCGTCCGACTCCGACGAGATTGTCGACGTCGTCGAAAACGGCGTCAATCAATATCAGACGAATGTGCGCCCTCGCCTGCTTGATTTGCTGCACTTTCCCGAATGGCTCACCGACCTGCTCACGCCGCTTCCCATACAAGGAATTTTCGACGAGTTCGATCGCAAGGTCGATCGCCTTTTGACCGAGCGCGGCCGCGCCCCCGATGCCGAGCCCAAGGATCTGCTGGCCCGCTTGATCGCAGCGCGCGACGACGAGACGGGCGGCGGCATGACCGCAAAGGAAGTGCGCGATCAAGTGGTCACGATCTTCATGGCGGGTCACGAAACGACGTCGCAGGCGCTGTCATGGAGCTGGTATCTGCTGTCGCAGCATCCGGGCGCGGAAGCAAAATTGCACAACGAACTGGCCGCCGTGCTCGGCGGTCGCGCGCCCGGCTACGACGACCTCGCCAGGCTGCGCTACACGCGCATGGTGATCGAGGAATCGATGCGGCTTTATCCGCCGGCGCATACCATCGCACGGCAGCCGATCGCGGCGGATGAAGTCCTAGGCCAGCGCATTCCTGCCGGCGCCGAAGTTTTGATCGTGCCTTGGCTGTTGCACCGCAAGCCTTCGCTCTGGGAGAATCCCGACCGCTTCGATCCGGAGCGCTTTGCGCCCGAGCGCGCCGCCGCGCGACCGCGCTTCGCCTATATTCCATTCGGCGGCGGCCCGCGCATCTGCATCGGCGCGGCTTTTGCCATGGCCGAGGCGATGCTCATTCTCGCGACGATTGCGCAGCGTTACCGGATGCGCTTAAAGCCCGGCTTTCCGGTCGAGCCGCAGGGCCTGATCACGCTGCGGCCCCGCTATGGTTTGAAGATGCTGCTGGAGCGGCGACAGGATCTGAAAAACGCGGCGTAGCAAACTCGCTGGCATGGCGAGACTGGCATGCACGTACTCGCGCGCGATGACCCCGCGCGTCGATAAGCTCAGCGCCAGTTTGAGAAGCTTATTGGTCGACCGCGCATGTTTGCTAATACACATCCGCCTGATAGCGGCCTTGCGCCTTTAGATCGGCAATGAACTTGGCCGCTTCGGCGGCCGTGCCGCCGCCATGCTGCGCAACGATCTCAGTGAGAACAGACTCCACGTCCTTGGCCATGCGCAGCGCATCACCGCAGACATAGATATGCGCGCCTTCACCGATCCATGACCACAGATCGCGGGCGACTTCGCGCATGCGATGCTGCACGTAGGTCTTCTCTTTGCCGTCACGCGACCAGGCGAGCGTCAGACGCGTGAGCAGGCCCGACGCGCGCATCGCGACCAACTCCTCTTCATAGAAGAAGTCGTAATCGCTGCGCTGGTGGCCGAAGAACAGCCAATTGTGTCCCGGCGCATTGATCGCCTGTCGCTCCTGGAGAAACGCACGGAACGGCGCAATGCCGGTGCCGGGTCCGATCATGATGATCGGTTTCGAGGGATCCTCCGGCAGCGCGAAGTGCTGCGCCTTCTGCACATAGACCCTGATCTTGTCGCCGGAGGCCACGCGGCCGCCAAGAAAGGTCGAGCAGACGCCAAGGCGCGTGCGCCGGTCGATCTCGTAACGCACCGCATCGACCGTGAGCGAGACGCGTCCCGGATTGCAGCGGTGCGATGAGGAAATGGAATAGACGCGGGGCTGGAGCGGATCGAGCGCTTCGATAAAGGCTTCGGGGTCAGGCCTGATGCCGGGAAATTTGCGCAAGGCCGCGAGCACGTCGAGCGTCGCTGCGTCACCGTCCGGATCTTCGCCGGCGGCAAGGCGCTTCGCCTTCTGCCGCCGCTCGCCGCCGGTCAGATAGGAGATCAGCTCGAACAGCATGTCCGGCGCCGGCGACAGCGACACGCCGTCGGTAAGAACCTCGCGGAAGGTGCGGTCGCCGATGGGAAAGTCCGCCGGCACGTCGAGGACGGCCAGTACGGCGGCAACAAGATCGTGATCGTTGGCGGGGAAAATGCCGAAGGAATCGCCGACGACATAATCGAGATCGGTACCGGCGAGATCGATGTCGATGTGCCAGGTTTCCTTTTCCGACCCGGCCTTGTTGAGCCGGCGGCGCGAGAGAAAAGTGGCATAGACGGGATTGTCGCGGGAGCGGCCGGGCGGCGCGGCCGGGGCGGACTGCGTTTGCGCTGGTGCGCTTGCGGGCTCGGCAGCCGAAGCACCATCGAGCTCCTGATAAAGCTGCTTGAGCATGCGGGAGGTGTCCTTGCCTCCCGGCACACAGAGGTTCAGCCGTTTCTCGGATTTGGCAAACAGCGCGTCCGCATAGTCCTTGCAATTATAGCCGCACTGGCCGCAATCCTGCTGCGCCATCGCCGCCATAAGCCGGCGCGGCAATGCTTTCCCCTCAGCGAGTTTCATGCGATCCGGCAGCGGCATGGCCGGGTCGTGCCAAGGTGCGCCGTCGTCGACGTCCGCCGGATCGCTTTGCGTGGGAGCTGCCGTCGGCGTGGCGTCGAGCAGTCCCGCCAAAAGCTTCGCGGCATCGGCATTCGACACCGGCGTGACGTTATCCGGCAGTCCGAACAAGCCGGCGAACAGGCCATTGAGCCAGGTGCGTTGCTCCAGCGTGAATGGCGCCGATTCAGGAATCAATGACGGGATGGGCGGCCGCGGAGCTGCGCTCATTCGGCGGCCTCCCGCTCGGCCATCGCCTTGAGCGCCTCGATGTCATGCCGGCGCGAGAAAGCCAGGAACGATTCCGCCGGCGAGGCACGGTGCGTCAGATAAGCTTTCAGAATGCGCTCGATCGTGCGCGGCGCTTCTTCGGCGATGACGTCGCGATAAAGCTCGCGGCCGAGCGCCGCGTTCGGCCCAAAGCCGCCACCGACCAGAATGTGATAGCCCTCGGCGGGATCGTCATCTTCGTTGCGCTGGACCTTGCAGGCCAGCAGGCCGATCTCCGAGACAAAATGCTGCGCACAGGAATGGTGGCAGCCGGTCAAGTGGATATTGACGGGCGTGTCGAGCGCAACGCGGGTCTCGCACCAACGCGCGATCTCCTCGGCGTGGCGCTTGGTATCGGAGGCCGCGAACTTGCAGCCGGTGTTGCCGGTGCAAGCGACAAGACCAGAACGGATGGCATTGGTATGGATCGCGAGAGCGAACGTCTCGATCCGCGCTTGCGCCTCCCCAAGCTTTGCATCCGGAACGCCGGAGATCAGGAGATTTTGCCAGACGGTGAGCCGCAGATCGCCATCGCCGAGGTCGCGGGCGATCGCGGCCAGCCCGTGCATCTGCGCGACCGACATGCGCCCGACCGGCAGAACGACGCCGATCCAGTTCAAGCCCGCCTGCTTCTGGGCGTGAATGCCGATATGCGCGGTGCGATCGAACGCGGGCCGCGGCGCCAAAGCGCCAGACACCGCGCGATCGAATTTCCGGCCGAGCGCCTCCTCGAGCAGAGCGACGAATTTCTCGACGCCCATGGCGTCGAGCACGTATTTCAGCCGCGCTTTGGTGCGGTCGGTACGGTCGCCGTGCTCGATGAAGAGCCGCACGACGGCGTCGGCGACTTTGCACGCCTCCTTCGGCTGAACGAGGACGCCGGTATCGCGGGCGAAGTCGTGATGCCCGGTAATGCCGCCCAAACACAGCTTGAACCAGACGCCGGGCGCAAGCCCGAAGCCTTCGTTCACTTGCACCGCCTGGAAACCGATGTCGTTTGTGTCCTCCAGCACCGGGATCGTACCGGCGCCGTCGAAGGCGACGTTGAACTTGCGGGGCAAGCCGGAAAGCGAGCGATCGTTGAGGATGTGGAAATGCCAATCGCGCGCGAAGGGGCGCGTGTCGATCAGTTCCTGCGGATCGATGCCGGCGGTCGGCGTGCCGGTGACGTTGCGGATATTGTCGGCGCCGGAGCCGCGCGAGCACAGACCGAGATCCTGGATCGCCTCGATCACGGCAACAGCATTGCTCGCTTCGATCTCGCGGATCTGCAGATTGGCGCGCGTCGTCACATGGGCGTAGCCGCCGCCATAGCGTTCGGCGAGGTCGGCGACGCCGGCGAATTGTGCCGCCTTGAGAATGCCGTTTGGGATGCGCAACCGACACATATACGAATTCTGATTCGGCGCGACGTAGAACAAGCCAAAAAAACGCCAGCGGAAATTATCCGGCGGCTTTGGATATTCGCCGCGAGCGGCGTGATCTTTCAGCCGCTCGTAGGTGTCGAAGGGATGCTGCTCGCGCTTGAACTTTTCCTGATCGGAAAGCTTTTTGCCGGCGGCGAGCACGCGGTTCTGCGCTTTGAGCCCGGCGGCGTCGGGGCCGCTCGGCTCGGGCGCCGGCGCGGCTGCATTGCCTGCAGCCGCAACGCCGGCGACGCTTTTTGCCGCTTTGGCGATCTGCACGCCGGCGACAAAGCCTTCCAGATAACGCTTCTGTTCGGAGCTGAAATCGCCCGATTGGTCGGCGGCGGCGGGCTTGACGTCGGCCTCGCTCATTCGGCCGGCACTTGCGTCGCTGCCAACGGCGCGGACGCGGCAGCGCGAGGCTTGTGTGTGAGGTAAAGGGCGAGGCCAGTGAAGATGCCCCCGCCGATCAGATTGCCGACCGTGACCGGAATTTGATTCCACAGCCACCATTGGCCGATCGTGACTTTGGCGCCCATCATCATCCCGGTGGGAATGATGAACATGTTCACCACGGAATGCTCGAAGCCCTGCGCGAAGAAAATGAACACGGGCATATACGCGCAGGCGATCTTCCCGATGGTCGAAGAGGTGGTCATGGCCGCAACGATCGCGAGGCAGACCATCCAGTTGCAGAGGATCGCCTTGACGAACACGGTGACGAGCCCTGCGAAACCGAGCGCTTCGTAGCCAATTGTCTTGGCCTCGGCGATGGCAATGATTTTCGCGGCGACGCCCGCCGGCGCGGTGGCACCGAAATTGGTCAGCGTGATCGCCAGCAGCCCGCCGTAAACGACGCTGCCGATCAGATTGCCGAGGAAAACCCAGCCCCAATTGGAGAGCACGGTCTTGGCATCCGTATCGCTTTCGATCCAGGGCAGCGGCAGCAGGCCGAAACTGCCGGTCACAAGATCAAGCCCGAGCAGCACGATGAGGATGAGGCCGACGGGAAAGATCAGGGCACCGACCAGCGGCTGATTGGTCTGCACCGCGCCCGTGATCGCGAGGCTGGTCGCCGCGGCGAGGATCGCGCCGGCAAGCCCGCCACGGATCATCAGATCGACAGCGGACAGGGCGAGCTTGGTGCGCCCGGCATTCACCATGGCGGCTGCCACGTCCGCAGGCTTTACATAATCCATGTCCCGGCTCCAATCCGACGGCCCAGCCGAGACGCTTGTCATCGCCGCTCGGCCGGCTCATGCCTCTTCTGCCCTGCGAAGCAGCAAGCTGCGTGCCAGCCGGCAACATCTTGGGGTTGCTATCAATTCCACCCGCGCGGGTCGCTCCCTGCCGCGCATTACGGCAAGCGCCGTCGAAATGTTAGGCACGCCCAGACGGGCCGGAACTCGCGTATGAGCCTCACTTCCGCTTCCTTCACCGCCGAAACGGGTTGCTCGGTCATAAGCAGACGTAGGTGGGGCGAAAATGCACGA
Source organism: uncultured Alphaproteobacteria bacterium (assembly GCA_963831135.1). Lineage (GTDB taxonomy): Bacteria > Pseudomonadota > Alphaproteobacteria > Rhizobiales > Xanthobacteraceae > BOG-931. Next base: position 22,685 of record CAWHPH010000053.1, on the reverse strand, counting down.
CAGTTTTTCACTCTTGGGCGACATCGATCGCCTCTGCGGCCAGTTCGCCGCGGCGCTGCACAATGCGGAATGGCCGGTTTACGCAACGCTGACGCTGCTCATTGTTCTCAGCGCGCTGTTATTTCCGCCCAGGGACGATCCGGACCAGATCTGAACCGGTCAACGGAACCGGCGCGGCTGGATCGGAGTTTCCTGCTCGGCAACGAAATGCGGAGCAGATAAATGTTGAGCCTTGTCGTCACACTGCTGATCATCGCGCTGATCGCCGCTGTGCTTGGCTTCGGCGGGATCGCGGGAGCTGCCGTTGGTATCGCGAAGATCGTATTTTTCGTCGCCCTCGTGTTGTTCCTCATCTCGCTGATCGCGGGCGGCATGCGCGGCGGCTTCGGCCGACGCCTGTAGCGTCGATTGCGTCCAATGCTGGCTTAGCGACGCGCTGCCGGGACCCGTTCCAGCAGCGCTGTCACGTTTGGCGCCGCTCAATCTTCCTGCTGTCGGTGCACGTCGTGGACCAGCACGCCTGACCCGGGCGGCGGCATCGACATCCATTCCTGGCGCTTGAGTGTCCGGCGGGTGTCTTCATAGCCGCTCTGCCAATGCTCGCGCATGGAAGTACCCGAGAATTCGTAATCTTTCGCGTGGCCCTCATAGGCCTTCTGTTGATAGATGATGTGCAGGATGGTGATTTCCGGCAAATTCGCCAATTGCTCGAGCCGGCGCTTATCCTCGTCGCTCAGCTGATCCGGCGGCACTTTTGCCAGCGCCTTGGCCAACAGCAGTTTCAGATTATTGATCCGCCGATACACGTCGGTCGTGTAGCGCGTGCGCGACGAGTACATAATGTCCTTGTGACGCGCCAAGACATCCTGAATGTCGCGCGGGAGCACCCCCCGCGCGCTGAACAGGTCGACCTGGAAAACCAGCGTATTGAGCTTGTCGTCCTGGTCCAGCAAATGCTGCAGCGGGGTGTTGGAAACGATACCGCCGTCCCAGAAATGATCCGTCCCGATCTTGATCATCGGCAGCGCCGGCGGCAACGCGCCGCTCGCCATGATGTGCTCGGGCTCGATCACCTCCTTGGCGTTGTCGAAATACACAAAATTACCCGACAGCACATTCACGGCGCCAACGGAGAAGCGGTTCAGCCGTTCGTTGATGAGCGAGAAATCAACCAGTTCGAGCAGAGTGTCGCGCAGCGGCGCGCTGTCGTAATAGCTGGTCGCCGTGCTTGCGCCGGTGAGGCTCATCCACGGATTGGGAACGCGCGGCTGGAAAAAGCCCGGCTGACCCGCGATGCTCGTGACAAAGCAGCTGTGCGCATTGCGCGCCTTGCGAAAAATGTCGCCATCGGGGGTGAACGGCCAGATTTTGCGCTCCGTGATCATTTCCCAAAAAGTCTGCAGCTGACGCAGACGGCGCTTGGGCGGATTGCCCGCGATGATCGCCGAATTGATGGCGCCGATGGAGACGCCCGAGACCCAGTCCGGCTCGACCCCGGCCTCGTGCATCGCCTGATAGACGCCGGCCTGGTACGCGCCGAGCGCACCGCCCCCTTGCAGCACAAGGGCAATGCGGTCGCAGCGTTCCGGTCGCCAGCCCGCGGACGACCGAGCGGGATGCGAAGGGTGGTCAGTCAGGCGCGTCGGAACGTCATGCATGGCGGATTACTCGAAATGGCTGATGGGCGGCCTTTCACCTTCACCAAAGCAAGTGACCGGCAAATGACAAATCGAAATGAAACGATTGTCACATCATTGTCGGCGTCCTTTCACATTCTCCGCTTTGGGTGTCCTTGGACTTTTGTGGCATGAGGGGGAATGAAATGCGGGCAGGTAAGACCGCCATTGTGACCGGCTCGACCAGCGGGATAGGGCTTGGAATTGCGAGCGGGCTCGCCGGATGCGGCACCAATATCGTGCTCAATGGCTTTGGCGCGGCCGATGAGATCGAGAAGATCGTCAGCGATCTCAAACGTCAGCACAATGTCGGCGTTATGTATTCCAGCGCCAACATCGCCGACCCCGACGAGATCGAGGACATGGTCGATCAGGCGCGCGCCGAATTCGGCGGGGTCGATATCCTCGTCAATAATGCCGGCATTCAGCACGTTGATCCAATTGAAGAATTCCCGGTCGACAAGTGGAATGCGATCATCGCCATCAATCTCTCGGGCGCATTTCACACTTGCCGTCTCACCGTGCCGGATATGAAAAAGAACGGCTGGGGCCTGCCGAGGATCGAAGCGAGACACGCGGAGATCGACCGATGTTCTCGGCAACGTCATCGCGCTATCGCTGTACGAGGCGTGAGGAACATACGGATCGAAGATCATTACGTCGCCGGCGTCGATCCGCGGCGTCCAAAAAAACTCGTTCGAGCGCAACCCTGGACCGATCAGCTCATGTGAGCTGACATCCCGCAGCATGATCTTCGTCCGGCGGGTCTTTGTCGACGCAATAAAGCGGAGGCCGGGCGCGTCCTGCCCTATGCCATCGGGATCGATCGCCTCCCGGAACGTCAGCGCCCTTTGGATATCGACCGGCAAGATATCTTGATGAAAGGGAACTAGGCCGCCTTTTGACGGTGCCACTGTTCTGATCGAGGCCGTTGTCCCTGCCGAAGATAGTAGGACGTCCGAGCCTAGATAGAGGCGGCACATCTCATAAAACTGCTTCTGCACCAAGCGATGCATGTGAAACTGGAATCCACCTTCTCCTTTGAACCAAAGCGTGCCGCCGCGCGGGACGCCCATCTTCGTGTAGCCGACTTGGTCAAGAAAATCGCGATAGTTCGCGACGGCCGCGCGCGTCTCTGAGTTTCCGCGGACCAATAGGCAGCCAATCCGGCGCAGATGCCGGTTGGCGGCTGCTGGATCAAATCCATCGAGCGAAGCTTCCAGCCGCGTGCAGGACGAAACGTTTGGCGCCCGCTCAGCCCTGGCTTGTTCCTTCGCAATCAGCTTAGGATTGAGAAGGTAGCGCGGATCGTTTTCGTGCTTCGCCAGAAATGACTGCGCGTCCCCTTGAAATTTGATAAATCGAACGCGCAACGCTTTAGCCGTCCGGATCGGATGAGTGATCCGGGACCAATACGAAGGCATCTTTCCCTCAGTCTCAATCCCAGGTTTGGCGCCCCAAGAGAAGCATACCCCGCCGAGGACATATGATACAACCACCAAAAGTTCCACACAACCGATATAGGTGTTTACCGCTTTGAGGTTGTTCGGCTTTGGCCCCCGGGAAAGGACCGTGAAGCAGCCGCACACCACGAAGCTTGTTGGGGCCACGGCGAGGACTTGCAAGTCGCACGCTTTTGCTTCCACATTTGGGGCAGCGCGGCTGTTTGATGAACGCGACAGTAGGACTGTTCGGCGTGATTCGAAAAGGAATGGGCGCCCCGTATCCAGGCCCCGGGCCGCGCCACCCGTTCGTTTCAACACCTGAGCAGGTTTTTGACCACAACTGTTGAAACCGTTGAGCGGCAAGCCCTTTTTTCCGGGCAATGCGGGCCTCTATGCCGGCCGTCAGCTGCCAGACGCCGAGATCACCTCACCGAACAGCTTCCAGGTAGTGCCGTCGAACTTCTCCAATTGCATCTGCTTTATTGGGGCGAAATCGGTCGCGCTGGTTGAGAGCGTGATACCGGGCAGCAGCATCGGCGACGCGACATTGTGCAGGCTGGCAGCTTGCTTCATCACGTTTTCGCGGGTGAGATTGTCGCCGCACGCCTTGAGCACGGCAACCATAGTCTGGGCATACGTGTAACCAATCGCGCTCTGGACGTCGGCGGTATTGGCCGATGCGTTGTATTTCTTCATAAAGGCCAGCCATTCCTTGTATTCAGCCGTGTCCTGCCATTGTGGATCGGTTGGATCTTTGGCGAAAGCGGCCGAGATGATGCCAACGCCTTTCTCGTATCCTGCGGACTTCATCACCGTTCCGACCGAGTTCGATACTGAGGTCAGGATATGCGTCGGCTTCCAGCCGGTATCGTAGACTTTGCGGATCGCCTGCGCGGCGAATTTGGGGATGGCGGCGGTCAGCAGCACATCGGCGCCGCTTCCCTGCAGAGCGACGATTTGTGAATCGACGGTCGGGTCGGTGGTCTCGTAGGACTGGGTGGCCACGATCATTTTCGCCGCCCTGTCGCCAAGGCCATCGCGCAGGCCGTTCAGGTAATCCTTGCCGAAATCGTCATTCTGATAGAGCACCGCAATTTTCGCATCCGGTAGGTTTTTAAGAATGTAGCGCGCGTAGATGTGGGCCTCGGTGCCGTAGCTGGGTATCAAGCCCATCGTCCAGGGAAAGTGCGTGGGATCGTTCCATTGGTCGGCGCCGCTGGCGACGAACAATTGCGGCACCTTGTTGTCATTGAGGTAGCTGTGGATCGCGGTGTTCGTCGGGGTGCCCAGCGTACTGAACAGAAAAAGCACCTGGTCTTGCTCCACCAGCTGGCGAACTTGCTCGACGGTTTTCGGCGGGCTGTAGCCGTCGTCGCGGCTGATGAAGTTGATCTTGCGACCATTGATGCCGCCTTGCTGATTGATCATCGCGAAGTAGGCGGCCTCTGTTTTGCCGATGATGCCGTAGGCAGAGGCCGGGCCGCTGTAAGGCATCGTGTTTCCAATCTTGATTTCGGTGTTGCTGGCGCCAGGTCCGTATTGCTTTTCCGCGGCGGCGACTGAAGCCATTGCCAACCCGCCGACGAGTGCCAATAAAGCAGTCCAATGCTTGAACATGATGACCCCCTCCCTGTGCTGTGTTGGAACGCGGTATTTTCCGCTTCGGTCCGCTAGAGGCATATGTATGAACGCAGCTACGCTTGTGAAATCGTGCCCCCTTTAGAGGTTCCACACAAGGGTCGCGCGAGACGGCGAAGGGCTTTTGGCCCTCTGCAAGAAACAGAAGGCGACGCTGGTCATTGCGCGCCTCGACCGGCTTGCCCGCATTGGGACAGGGGACGCGGCGGGCGTCCTTGCCGTCCGAGCACTCCCTCCGCAATCAAATAATTTCTCAGCTGGCAGCCTCGACGGTCGCTCCGATTTGTTGCGACATCGAGCGGCTTTGCGGCTCATCGTCGAAAATTGAAGCGAGCCGAGTGCTTGGCGGGTCACGCCACTGTCCAAGAAGCTGACGTTACCCCAGTCAACCCCAAGTCTCTTAAGGGTCAATCGCTCCCGAAATGCGATGTCCGCGTTGCGTCCGTTCCTCCCTCAATTTCAGACATAATGTTGCAGCGTCGCGAACGTCGAAATGGGCCAATTTCAGACAGTTGGCCTCGGACGCAAAACCATTAAGTGTGAAGCCGCAGTCTTCGTAGACGCCGTGCAGGTCTCGTGAAAAATTTGAACGATGTTGCCTTAGGCTTTTGGCTGGCAAATGGACCTAATTGTTCAAAATCAGATCAGCGCATTTCTCGCCGATCATACTGGCTGGCACGTTGGTGTTGGCGTTGACGATAAACGGCATGATCGAGGCGTCCGCCACGCGCAAGCCCTGCCCCCCGTGAACGCGCAGATGCGTATCGACCACGGAAAGCGGATCGCCGCCCATCTTGCAGGTGCCGACAGGATGATAGATCGTCTGCGCCTGGGTCCTGATATAGGCGCGCAGCTCGGCCTCGCTCTGCGCTTCGGGACCGGGGAATTTTTCGGTGCCGCGATAGGGATCAAAAGGTGCGGCGGCAATGATGCGGCGTGCCAACCGGATGCCGGCGAGCAGCACGCGCACATCGGCGTCGTCAGCCAGAAAATTGCAGTCGATAATCGGGGCGACCGCGGGATCGGCCGAGCGCAAGGCCACGGTGCCGACGCTCTTCGGCATTACCGCACCCGGATGGCAGGTGAAGCCATGACCCGCCGGATTGTCGATGCCGTGCCGCACGAGATAAGCCGGCGCGAAGATGAGCTGCAGCTCCGGCGCCGGTGACCTCGGATCGAGTGTCACGAAGCCTCCGGCCTCGCCGATGTTAGAACTCAAAAGACCGGTGCGGCTTTCTCGATACCGTGCGAGTTCGGCCGGCTCGCCGGCGCCCGCCATAGTGATGGGCTGGGTGCAGCTGTAGGCGACCGGCACCATGACATGGTCCTGAAGATTCTGCCCGACACCCGGCAGATCGCGCACGACGTCGATGCCCAGCGATCGGAGGTGCACGGCTGGACCGATGCCGGTGAGCATGAGGAGCTGCGGCGAATTGTATGCGCCAGCACAGACAATCACCTCGCGCCGGGCCGCGATCGTCTCCGCTCTGCCACCCCGCCGAAAGACCGCGCCGGTGCAGCGCGTGCCGTCCAAGATGAGTTGCTCGACGGCCGCGTCGGTGAGGATGGTGAAGTTGGAACGCGCCATTGCCGCTGGCAGGTAACCGACGGCGGCGCTGCAACGCCCGCCGTTGCGCTGCGTAACCTGATAAAGGCCGAAACCTTCCTGGTGGCCGGCGTTGAAGTCGGGGTTCAGCGGCAAGCCAATGGCGGCGCAAGCCTCGACGAACGCGAAACTGAGGCGATTGGGGCTCTGCGCATCCACGGTTGCGAGCGGGCCGCCGACGCCGTGCGCATCGGAAGCGCCGCGGCCCTGATCTTGACACTTCTTGAAGAAGGGGAGCACGTCGCGCCACGCCCAGCCGTCGTTGCCCAGCTCCGCCCAACCATCATAGTTGGCGGGATGGCCGCGTTGGAAGATCATAGCGTTGATGGAGCTGGAACCACCCAACACCTTCCCGCGCGGGAGGTAGTCGCTGCGGCCGCCGAGCGCAGCTATCGGTTCACTGTGATAAGCCCAATCTTGCGGGGAGTTGAAAAGCGCAGGGAACGCGGCCGGAATGTGGATGTTCGGATCGTCGTCGGTGCCGCCGGCCTCGAGCAACGCTACGGTAACGCTGACACGTTCCGACAGACGCGCCGCAACGGCGCAACCCGCGGAGCCCGCACCAATGACGATGTAGTCGACCTCCATGCGCCCCTCCCGGCGGTCATCGCAGTACATGGCTCCAGGAATTCGTGGTGGGCGTTAAGCCGCACCAGTGTCCCTTCCCCTTCGGTGCCAATTTAGTCGGCTGTATCCCGCAACATTCGTCGCGGGAAATTGCTGCACGCCGTGGCTGGATACGGTGGCCGATCCTGCAACTCGCGCGACCGGCCCATCCGATGTCGTATCCGTTAGAGCTTGCGACCGCGGAAACGCTTGCCCCAAATGCCGGATTTCCCCGGCGCCATACATCTGCGCAAGGAACTAGAACACATATCTTGAACATCGCACTTGGGCCACGTGGGCCGGTCGGCGCTACGTCGGAACAGGCGCGCCTGATCAACAATCAAACAATCTTGTTGTCGCATCCGTAAAGGACCGCTTCATCGCGAGACGCACGTGAAATCCGAGGACCTATTAAAGAGGTTAGCGATCCTGACATTCGCTGCAGTCGGGCAGCCGACCGAGGCTGCGGCTCTTTGCATGGAGCATCCGGCGCGTGATGACGAGAAGTTCGTAATAGTAGCTCCGCGTGCTGTGCAGGCTCCCGGCGTGAAGCCTGAAATTATCGGCGGCTCTATTGCCGACCCGAAAATGTGGCCGGCCACCATGATCTTTTGCTCGCAAGCGAAGACGTTCTGCACCAGCACGGCCGTCGGCGCGCGTGTAATTGTTACGGCAGCCCATTGTTTAGATGAAGTTCGGATAGAAGGAAGCACGGAAATCAAGGGAAGATTTGACCCGGCATCGGGAGAACCGTTGAAAGTGAAATGCACACGGCACCCCACATATAGAATGTTCAATCAGGCTCTTTATGATTTTACCAAGAAAATGAGAATTGAATGGTCAGCAGACATTGCGGTCTGCACCGTAAGCGATGATTTGAGGCTGCCAAAGTACGAGAGGCTTCTTCTCGCTCCTGATCGAGTCAAGCCAAATGATAACGTTACGTTGCTCGGACTTGGATGTACGCTAGCTGGCGGTGGAGGAACGACAGAAACACTCTTCCAAGGCCCAGCGCCTATTGCCGAATTTATCTCTGGTACTTACTACATGCGTACACGTCGCGGCTCAAAACAGGTCAATAAATGGGCCGCCTTGTGCAAGGGGGACAGTGGCGGCGCCAGCTATAAGTCGTTCTCGGGCGGATCTCGATATGTTGTCGGCGTTGCTTCGATATCAGGTGGTAAGTTAGAATCTTGGCTTACGAACACAACGGCGCCAGATATTATTAATTTCATAAAGACGCAAACCAATGATGGCGAATTTGCCGTTTGCGGAGTTCATCCGACTGCCCGATCCTGTCGGGATTCCCAATGATCCTGAGGAGAGAGGAAAATGACAGGCTCTCGTGCACTTTTTGTTACCTACACTATCCTGACGCTTTCGGCCTCCGCTATTTATCAACAAACAAGCAAGGCCGAGCCGGAAAGTCCGCCGCTCATACCTGTGTATAGCTTTAAAGTTCTTTCATTCCCGAGTGCAGATAAAGTGACCACCTTGGCGAATTTGGCGCAGCCAGAACGTGTTACATTTACGCCTGACTCTGCACAATCTGCAGTAAATATGCTGCTCAAGGCAGTTACTGAAAAATGCGGGTGGCCGGACCCCGCTATTCTCGTATGGATAGCTAAGAAGCAAGGCAATGAACAGCTTCGTGCGAATACCGGAACCTTCGATAATCTTCCGACAGGCCACGTCAGTGTAATCTTCCCCAGTTGCGTATACCTTTCTCCCTCGGAAGCGACAATTAAGGCTGCGAAGAGTGGCGAGACGAGCGACCTCATCCCCTCCGATAGTGTGCGGGAATTTGTAAGCAAGAACGCCCAAAATATTAGCGACAGCATTTGGGCGCTGCCGGTGGAACAAAGATTGGGGCTGGTACAAGGTCGCGATTTTCTTGTGAACGTAGAGCCTGGTTTAAAAGAAACCACTTCCATATCACAAACGTCTAACGCCCAAGAAGCGATTGATATTGCCTCCGGCGTCATTCGCGGCACTATCAGTCTTGCGACTTACGAGCAAAGGAGGAACGCACTCTTTTCGCGAATTGTCAGTGAGACCACCCGGGCATTGAAAGATCCACAAAAGCGCTCCGCAATTTCGCGAACCAGCATTCAACATTTCGGCGAACAAAAGATCTCTTTCATAAGTGGGACAACTGCCGACGAACTCCGGGATCAACTGAAAGACGCATTTGAAATTATAGACGACACGCCGAAGGAATTTCTCGAATATGATCCGAACAATCCCGCAAGTATAGCAGCCGCTAAGGAATGTGAAAGTGGTCTTGGCAACGCCGCTTCGAGCCGGACTTGGCCAGTTCCAGTTCACCGAATAATTGATGCGATTGAGCGGAACCATTTCCAGAGGGTCAAGCGCACCGGCTCAGTGGAGGATGAAACGCCTGTCCTTGTTGCTGACACGGGGTATCCTGAATTGCTGTTAGAGCGAATTGGGTCGCATTGGGATGAGGTCGCCGCGAATAGGGACTACTATTTTCCTGATAGCTTATGGTTCACTGTGCAAGATAAGCTGGGCGGAAGAAAAGACAAGTTAGGCGCCGATGTCACGAAGGACGAGCTGTCGTATAACGTTGAACCACCCGATGCAGATAAATACGCAGCAGCGCATCATGGAATGTGGGTGGCCTCCTTAGTTCTCGGCGGATTTGACCTCCGATTTTTTCGATCGAACGAGGTGTTACCTATCCGAGTCCACTTCGCGAAATTGTTAACTCTGAAATCGGACGGCAGCAAATACATCATTCCGAGGGAAGCCATTGCCCGTGCCGTCCAGTATGCTTTCCAGCATAAAATCCAAATCGTAAATTTGAGCGTATCGACGAACCGAGAATTGTCGCAACTTAAGGGGCTCCTCGAAGGAGCAAAGGAAGCTAAAAATTTGCTGGTTGTTTCCGCGGCGGGCGAGGACGCGGTGGACTTACGCTCGGAGGGGCGATGGCCTGCTCGCTATGGCGGTGACCCTGGTCATGCGCCGATAGGCACGACATTCATCACGGTGGGTGCAATCCGGGCGGACGGCCAACCCTACAGTCGGTCGAATTGAGGGGGGGAATATGTGGATTTATTAGCGCCTGGTTGTTCTTTGCTTGTTCCCGAAATCACCATCTCTGACAAAAAAATGCGAATGGATGTGAGGCCCAGGAGTGGCACGTCGTTCTCGGCCCCAATCGTGACATTTGTCAGCGCATTGCTGATGTCTGAGCAATTGACGCCGGCTCAAGTAAAGACGCGCCTTGCGGTGTCAGCGACACATAACCCGGATTTGACCGAATATGCCGTGCGGGGATCCGTGCTGGATCCTGTGGCTGCGTTGGGTGTCTATCACGATTTTGTTGAATTGGCAGATGGCAGGGAAATTAGAGGATACCTCACGGACGATACAATGAATGCACCACCAATCGATACTTGCGACAAGAGCGATGGGGGGTTGATAAACGTTAACGCCATTCTCAGCGTCGATCAGGTTCAGGCTGCTTCAACACAAGAGAGTACATTGAGCTTTTATGTGACTCCAGACCTAGATACGCGGGTTCCTTATCGCGTAATACCCTGCAAGAACAAAGATGCAGAATTTGCAAAAGATGTGATTTGGAAGATGCGAAGGCTTGAGAGCAGCGAGGTAGTTCAGTTTAGTCTCAAAGACGTCAAACGGTTTATCCGGCGCACTTTTACAGACAATCCGAATCCGTCGGTGGGGAATGGTGGTGATTCTCGAAATTCGGCTCGTGCAGCCTTTAGGTAAATCAAGTGAGGCCGTTTGAAGACAGTTGCGTGAATTGTGGAAGAGAGTTCACCGTTCTATGGCTGGATATCAATCAATAAAAGTCTGCTTTGGTTTTGTGGGCAAGGTGTCAACGGGACGGGACGCGGAGGTCCCATATACCGCAGCGGCCCGGTCCGTTGCCGGCCGAGGCGCTGTCTCTGGCGATTGCTTCTGATGCACGGCACGCCAGCTTGCCGCGAACCCTTTCGGTGTCCGAGCGCCTCTTCCGTCGGGAATTACGTCTTTCAGATTATTGTTTTGCGTCTTGCGAGCGGGGTCAAAAGTGTGGCTGGTTTGCCGGATAGCATAACCCCCTGCGCAAAACAACAGGGAAAATTCACAGGCAAAACAGGGATTTAAATTTGGCTTACAAGGAAGCCTGAGACTTCTCAACTCTTCGCGTTGCGCGCCATGAAGGATTGTGGCGAGCCGTCGCTGGGGTTGACGAAGACTATGTCCATGGGGTCGCGCCGTGGCGTGTCGACAGACAGGAACACCACAGGATGCTCGAATAGTTTGGGCATAGCATGCACCGTGTTACGGGCGAAGAAGAGGAGTTGCCCGGGCTGGAACTCCGCTTCGCTGGCGGGATCCTCCATCCAGAAAGTCCCGCGGCCAGAGAACACATAGAGATACTCGTCGCAGGTCGCGTGATAATGCGGCGGCGTCGGCCGATAGACACGAAACACGCGCGCGCTGGCCTCGGGCCGGTTGGTGAGATATTGGTCGACCAACAAAGTTTCCGCACTCTTTGGGAAAGCTGCGGCGATCGTTGCAATATCAAACCGCCCGTTCCCAGTTGGTGCATCCACGACCTGCTTCGAGGCGGCGGGCTGGCGTCGTCCATCGGCCATATCATGACTCCTGCTCTTTGTGGATTATGTTCAGTCATAAACCTTGATCAGTGCCTGGGTGCCATCACGCAGCCCGCCACGCTCAGCAAGCGTGGTGTACTGATTAAGCGCCGTAATGAGACCCTTCAGCTCAAGACCCGCGGCGCCGGCCTCTTCCCGCGCGATACTTAGATCTTTGATCAAATGCTCAACGAAGAATCCCGCGGCAAAATCGCGATTGACCATCCTCGGCCCCAACATGTTGAGCAGGAATCCGCCAGCCGCGCCGCTACCGATCGAGGACAGGACCGCGTAAGGATCGAGCTTGACACGACCCGCATAGGCAAGGCCTTCGGCGACGCCCAGCATGGTACCGGCGATCACAATCTGGTTTGCGAGTTTAGTGTGCTGTCCGGCTCCAGGACCGCCCTGACGACGGATATTCGTGCCCATCAACTGCAGAATTGGCATGACCGCGGCGACATCAGACTCCGCGCCGCCGATCATGATCGACAGCTTGGCCTCGCGTGCACCGACATCGCCGCCTGACACCGGCGCATCAATCGCACCAAGCCCCCTCGACCGCGCCGCGGCACCAATCCGCTTGGCAAGCGACGGGCTCGATGTAGTCATGTCGATCAGAAACGCCCCGGGACGCGCCTCCGCAATGATGCCTCGCGCACCCAGATAGATCTCTTCTACATCCCGCGGCAGACCGACCATGGTGATGACCACGTCGGATGCGGCCGCGGCCGCGCCCGGATCGTCGTGCCAGATCGCGCCGCGTGCGACGAGAGCGTCAGCCTTAGTGCGGGTGCGGTTGTAGACATGCAACGGATGGCCGGCGGCGAGGATGTGGCCTGCCATATGCCCTCCCATGAGGCCAAGGCCGATGAAGGCGACAGGGGTCGGGGTATCGTTCATGATTGCTCCTGGTTGGTTTTGTTGGTCTTGCCGCGCAAGAGCTCGCGCAGATAAATTGGGCTCAGCGGTTGGCGACAGGCGATGACGCCGAACGGCGCCAGCGCGTCGTTGACCGCGCTCGGCAATACGCCCACCGCGCCCATCACACCGCCCTCAGACATGCCCTTGCTGCCGGTCGGCGTGTGCCGGCTCGGCGTGTGCTGCGAAATAACCTCGATTGGCGGAATTTCGACCGCCGTGGCGAGGAGATAATCGGCAAAGCTGCCGGTGCGGTTCTGCCCCGCTTCGTCGTACACGATCTCTTCCAACAGCGCGCCGCTGATGCCCATGGCAACGGCGCCCTGCTGCTGCCCACGCACGATCGCCGGGTTGTAGACCGTCCCGCAATCCTCGACGACCAGATAACGCTCGATAGCAAGGTGGCCGGTCTCGATGTCGACGCGCACCTCGCACGCGTGCGTCGCATTGGAAAAGGTCATCGGTGGCGGATCGTAGGTGCGATGCGCTTCGAGACCCGGCTCAACGCCCGGTGGCAGACGCAGCGGCTCAAGATAGGCGACATAAGCGACATCGGCAAGCGAGAGCCCGGCGTCGGTCCAGACGCCGCCGAGCTGACGCTCGACGCGCCCACCGCGCAGGCGCAGCTCGCCGCTGCTGTTGAGGCCGAGCAGCGCGGCAGCGATGGTCAACACCTTATCCCGCACCGCTTGCGCCGCGATCAGCAGCACGCCGCCGCCGGCGGTGCCGCCGCGGCCGCCGCGGCTGCCCATGCCGTAGGGCGCCGTGTCGGTGTTGCCGAGATGGATCTCCACATCCGCGGGATCGACGCCGAGCGGCTCCGCTACGACTTGAGCGAACGTCGTTTCATAGCCCTGTCCCGAGGCCATCAATCCGACTGATGCGTTGACCGTCCCCGAGGGTTCGACCTTGACCCAGCCGGCCTCGTGGCCCGAACCGGGAATGCCGGCGGCCTTGTAGAAGGCCGAGCCGTAGGTGGTGGATTCAACGACGCAGCACAGGCCGAGACCACGATAGATGCCGCGGCGCCGGTCCGCCGCCTGGCGTGCGCGAAAGCCCGCAACGTCGATCTCGCGCAACGCCCTTTCCAGCGTCTCGCGCGGCGTGACGTCCTCGACGACAAGTCCGGTCGGCATGGCATAGGGCATCTTGGACGCCTGCAGCATGTTGAGGCGTCGAACCTCGACCGGATCGCCGCCGAGCCGCCGCGCGATTGCCTCGATGGTGCCCTCCATGATCCAGCTGGTGATCGCCATGGGTGCGCGCATTGGCCCGCTGCCGCATTTGTTGGTGAGCGCGATCTTGACGTCGAAGGCATAGTCCTGGATCGCGTACGGACCGGTCAGGATCATCGCCACTACGCGCGCGAGATAATTCGCCGGATAGAAGCAATAGGCGCCGAAGTCTTCGGCGATCTCGAGCTCCAGCGCCAGAATGCGACCGTCTCGGTCGACCGCGGCGCGCGTGCGCGCCACGTCCTCGCGCGCATGACTCGCCGCGAGCAGGTTCTCGGTTCTGTCCTCGCGCCAACGCACCGGCCGATGCAGCTGACGTGCCAGCGCCGCAATGGTCAGCTCCTCCCGGTAGAGCGCGATCTTCTGGCCGAAGGCGCCGCCGATGTCGGGACAGATGATCGTCACTTGCGACTTGTTTAGGCGCATGCGGCGGGCGAGCTGCGTGCGCAAGGGATGCGGCACCTGGTTGCCCATATGCATCGTCAGATGCCGACGGCCGCCGTCCCAGACGGCGCAACAGCCGCGAGTCTCGATCGGCGCATGGGTCAGCCGCGATTGGCGGAATTCGGCCTCGACCACGTATTCGGCGTCCGCAAAACGGCGCGCCGGATCGCCCGTGGTGAAGGTCTGATGCGCGATTAGGTTCGACGGCAGGCTGTCATCGACGCACGGCCCCTCCCGTGCAAGCGCCCGTTCCAGGTCGGCCACCGGCTCGAGCACCTCATAGGTGATCTCGATGAGCTCGGCGGCATCCTCGGCGACATAGCGATCGGCGGCGACGATGCAGACCACCGGATCGCCGATGAAGCGGACCTTATCGATCGGCAGCGTCGAAAACTCGGTCGGCTTGAGGCCCTCGATCGGCGGCGCCATGCGCAGCGGCGTGGTCCATTCCGCGAGTTCGCGTCCGGTCACCACGGCGACAACACCCTCGGCCATGCGCGCCGCCCGAGAATCGATCGCGACGATGCGGGCATGGGCGTGAGTCGAGCGGACGAAGTGCGCATAGAGGCAACCGGGCACGGCAATGTCGTCGAGATAGCGGCCCTGCCCGGTGACAAAGCGATAGTCCTCCTTGCGCAGCAGCGCAGCGCCGATGCTGCTCTCACCGCTCACCGCATGCCTCCACGCGGCGCCACGCCGCCGCCTTGAGGATCGCCGCCACGATGTTGTGATAGCCGGTGCAACGGCAGAGGTTGCCGGACAGCGCATCGCGCACCTCGGCCTCGGTCGGCTCCGGATGCTCACCGAGCCAGGCTTCCATGGTCACCACAATGCCCGGCGTGCAGAAGCCGCATTGCAGACCGTGCTCCTCGTGCAACGCCCGCTGCACGACCGAAAGTTCGCCATCGGCGGCGAAGGCTTCGATCGTGGTGATCTCGTGGCCTTCGGCCTGAACCGCATAGATCAGGCAGGCGCGGGCCGGCGCGCGGTCGAACAGGATGGTGCAAGCGCCGCAGACGCCATGCTCGCAACCGACATGGGTGCCGGTGAGGCCGCAGTCTTCGCGTAGCACGTCGGAAAGGAGCCGCCGCGGATCGGCCAGGACACGGTAGGTACCGCCATTGACCGCGAGCGTGATCGGCGCCGATGCGGTGCTCATGATGCACGCTCCAGCGCCTCATCGAGCGTGTCGCGCGTGAGCCGTTCGACCAGTTCACGGCGGAAGACGACCGAAATTTTTTCGTTATCCTCGATTTCGACCGCGGTGGCGACCGCTGCAGCGATGCGTGCCGACCAACCCGCGGTGACCGTGGCGGCATCCTCGGGTGGCACCAGATCGTCGACCCTTATCGGCACCGGACCGACGCCAGCGATCGCGAGGCGCAGCCGGTCGATCACAGCACCCTCAACGCGCGCCAACGTCGCCGCCACCGCCACGATGGCGAAATCGCCGGCGCGGCGGTTGAACAAGCGAAAGCCCCAGCCCTCCTGCGGGGGCGCGACGGGAACGTGGATGGCCGCGAGCAGTTCGTCCGGCTCGAGCGCAGTGGTGAAGACTGAGAGAAAGAATGCGTCTGCGCCGAGCGTGCGCGTGCCCGCCGCCGAGCGCAGCTCGAATTCGGCGTCGAGCGTGAGCGTCGCGAGCGGCAGCTGGGCCGCGGGATCGGCGTGGGCCACGCTGCCGCCAATCGTGCCGCGCTGGCGGATGGCATAGTGTCCGATGGTTTCTGCTGCGTGCGCGAGCATCGGCGCGTGGCGCTTCACCAGCGCGTCGCGGTGAAGCTGCGCGTGCCGCGTCATGGCGCCAATCGTCAGCCGCTCGCCGTCGACCACGATGCGGCCAAGCTCGGTCAGGCGGTTGATGTCGATCAGACGATCGGGCCGGGCGATCCGCATGTTCAGCATCGGTGCCAGGCTTTGGCCGCCGGCGATGATCTTGGCATTGTCGCGCCAAGTGGCGAGGCTGTGCAGCGCCTCGTCGAGCGTGCGTGGCGCTTCGTAGGAGAATTTGGCCGGCTTCATCGCGCACCGTCCTCGGCGAGCGATAGGCCGGTCGCCTTGTCGAACAGATGCAGCCGCTCGGCGACGAGACCGAGCCGGATCGCGGCGCCTTCCTGCTGCCGCGCCTCTTTGTCGACGCGAACAAACACATCGCCACCCTCGACCTTCAGGCCGAGGAAACGGTCGGAGCCGACCGGCAGCACGGACTCGACCGTACCGGCAAGGCTCGGCGCGAGGTCATTCACCGCACAAACGTCTTCGGGACGAAGGCCGAGCACAACTTCGGTGTATTGGCGTCGCGCAAGCGGCGTCGCGAATTTCGGCGGCAGCGCGATCGCAAGGGCGCCGCGCCGAAACAGCGGCGTGCCAGCTCCAGACTCGATGGTACCTTCCAGGAAATTGATGGCCGGATTGCCGAGAAACGCGGCGACGAACATGTTGCGCGGCCGCTCGTAGACCTCATCCGGCGTGCCGACCTGCTGAATCACGCCATCCTTCATCACAACGATGCGGTCGGCAAGCGTCAGAGCCTCCGCCTGGTCATGGGTGACGTAGACGAAGGTGGTCTGCATCGCCGTGTGCAGGTGCTTGATCTCCGCGCGCATGGAAATGCGCAGCGCCGCGTCGAGATTGGACAGCGGCTCGTCCATCAGGAACACGGCCGGCTGCCGCACCATCGCCCGGCCGAGCGCGACGCGCTGGCGCTGCCCGCCCGACAATTGGCTGGGGCGGCGCTGCAATAGCGGCGCAATCTCGAGTTTCGCCGCCGCATCGCGGACGCGGCGATCGATCTCGGCGCGATCGACCCGGCGCATCCGCAAGCCGAAGGCGATATTCTCGTAGACCGTCTTGTGCGGATAAAGCGCATAGCTCTGAAACACCATCGCGACATCGCGCTTATGCGGCGGCAGGGCGTTGACGATCTGGCGGTCGAACCACAGTTCCCCCTCGGTGACGTCCTCAAGGCCGGCGATCATGTTGAGTGTCGTCGATTTGCCGCAGCCCGATGGGCCAAGCAGCACGATGAACTCCTTGTCCTTGATCTCGAGGTCGAGAGCTTTAACCGCGACGACGTCGGCGGCGTAGCGCTTGGTCACCGCTTTGAATGCGATCCGCGCCATGCTCGCCCTCACCCTTTGACGGCGCCGGCGGTCAGCCCGGCGACGATGTAGCGTTCGAACGCGAGCGCAAGCAGGACCGGAGGGATGATCGCCAGCACACCGGCGGCATTGATGAAGGAAAAGCTGATCGTGAAGTCCGAGGTGAAGGAGGCGACGACGATCGGCAGCGTCTGCGACGCCGGCGTCTGGGTGAACATTAGCGCCAGCAGGAACTCGTTCCAGCTCGCCAGAAACGTAAACAGGATCACCGCCACCAATGACGGCCGCGCCAGCGGCAGATAAACCCGCAGCAACGTCTGCAGGCGCGAGCAGCCGTCCACCCGCGCCGCTTTGTCGAGTTCGTCCGGCAGCGACTCGAAATAGCTGACCAGCACGAACACCGAGAACGGCACAGTGACCGCAAGATAGGTGATGATCAGCGACCAGATGCTGTCGAGCAGCCCGAGATTGCGGATGAAGAGGAAAAACGGCACCACGAGCGCAATGTCGGGAATGACGCGAGTCGCGAGAATGGCGTAGATCGAGGCCTGCCGGCCCCGGTAGTGGATCTTGGCCATGGCATAGGCCGCCGGAACGCCGACCAAGAGATTGAGAACCACCACCGCGCTCGCCACGATGAAGCTGTTGAGCATGGCCGGCAGAAGGTTCGACGCGGTGGACGGGATGAACCCGCCGCTCGACGGGTCGGCGGATTTGCGGGTCTCGTAGGTGACCGTCGTGTTCTTGGCGGCGAAGATCGCAGCAAAATTCTGCAGCGTCGCCGCCTGCGGAATCCAGTGCGGCGGCTTAGCAATGATCTCGTGCTCGCTCTGGAACGAAGACGACACCAGCCAGGCAATCGGCGCCAGCACATAAGCGACAAACAACAGTGACGCCAGCAACAGTGCGGCGCCCCGCCCGATCTGGCGCAACGGCGAATGGGCGCGGTAATGACGAATGCTCGAAGCGGGTGCAGCGGTCGTAAGCGTCACGTTAGATCCTCCGCGCCAGGCCACGAATGATGACATAAGCGAGCGCTAAGGTTGCGAGCGCCAGCACGTAAGCCATGGCCGCCCCGGTGCCGAACGACAGGTTGCGGAAGGTTTCGACGTAGATGCGCCAGGCGACGACATCGCTGGCGTCACCGGGACCGCCTTCGGTCAGGATGAAGAAAAGATCGAAATGGCGGATCGCCATCATCGTCTCGTAGACCGCGACGAGCCCGAAGGCCGGCTTCAGCGCCGGCAGCGTGATGTGAACGAAACGTCGCAGCGCATTGGCGCCGTCGACCTTGGCCGCGGCGTGCAAATCCGACGGGATCGTCTTGAGCCCCACCAGTAACAAAATCGCCGCGAGCGGCACCTCTTTCCAGACGAAGGCGTTGGCGATGAGCGGCAGCGTCTTATCGGCGTCGCCGAGCCAGACCATGTAGGAATTGATGAAGTCGAGCTGATAAAGCAGTCCGTTCAACGCGCCATAGTTGGAATCATAGATCCACTTCCACATCAGGGCGTTGGCGACATAGGGAATGGCCCAGGGCACCAGCAAAATCGCGCCCAGCACGCGACGGCCGGGGAAGTCCTCGTTGAGCAGCAGAGCGACGAGCAGCGCCAGGACCGCGATCGCGGCGACGGAGATCACCGAGAAGTAAACGGTACGCTCGACCGCGTGCCAGAATTGCGGGTCGCTCAGGACGGCGGCGTAGTTGCCCAGCCCGACAAACGGCATGCGGCCGGGCCGCGTCAGCTTGAGCGAGAACAGGCTGACATAGAAGGAATAGAGAATCGGGAAAACCGCGACCGCGAGCAGCACCAGAGCGAGCGGCGCGACAAACAGAAAAGCGGCGCGCTCGTCATAGATCAGGCCGCCGCGAAATCGCGGTGTCGCGGCAATCCCTGCGCCGGGCGTCATGGTGAGGGTCTCGACCGCAGCCGTTAGCCCTGCTTCTTCAGCTCAGTCCATTTCGCGGCCGACATGTTCAGCGCCTGCTCGACACCGACCTTGCCCATGATCGCCTGCTGCCAGGCGGTGCCGTTGACGTCGTTCCACTCGCCGAACCAGGTCGTGACCACGTCCTTTTTGCGCGCCAGCGCCTGCTGCTGACCGATCAAATCGACATCGCCATAGGCGGCATAGGCGGCACGGATATCCGGATCGTTGAACAGCGATTTGACGCCGAAGGCCGCACCGGTATCCTTGAAGAGCATCTTCTGGAATTTGTATTCGCCGTCGGGCTTGCCGCCGAACCATTCCATCAGCTTGACCGCGTTGCCAGCGCGCTCGGCGTCGGCCTGCGCCCTTGGCGTCATGCCGTAGAAACGCATCCAGCCGACAGTCGCGTGCGAGCCTTTGTCGCCTTCCGGCATCAGCGCGATCTTGGCATTGCCGGCAAGCTTGCTCTGGGCAGGATCATTGAGCGTGCGCAGGCGGTATTTCGGCAGCAGCGTGAAGGCATGCTCCCCCGACGAGAAGGCCTTCAGCACGGCGAGTTCGCCAGTCTCGACGCAAGACGGCGACAGGACGCTATGCTTCTGCACGGCATCGACCAGCCAGCGCAGCGCCGGTGCGGCGCCATTCGCTGGATCCTGCATTACCGCATTGCCCTTGTCGTCGGTGAAATGGCCGCCATTGGAGAAGACCATCGCGGTCATGAACTCGATCAGCCAGCTCTCCTGAGCCATCGAGATCAGGACAGGCCATTGCGCGAGCCCGTTGGCTTTGATGATCCTGCTCTGATCGAACACCTCGGCCCAGCTCTGCGGCGGCGCCTTGATGCCAGCCTTGGCCAGCATGTCTGCGTTGTAGATGAAGGCCATATAGTCGCTGTAATAGGTGTTGCCGTATTGCTTGCCTTTGTAGGTCATGGAATCGACGCAGAATTGATCGACGTCGGAATTGTCGGTCAGCGACTTGTACTGATCGACCGGCGCGATCCAGCCCGCATCCGCCCATTCCGGCAGCCAGCTGTCGGAGACCCAGAGGACGTCAATAGGCGCCTTGCCGATCAGCTTCGTGATCATCGCCTCGCGGTACTGCGCCCAGGGGCTGTTGCTGTAATTGACCTTGATCCCCGTCTTGGCTTCGAAGGCCGCGAGATGGCTCTTCACCGTATCGACCGCCGCTGACCAGGTGGCGAAATTGATCGGCTCGGCCGCCAAGGCACGGCCGGCGCCGGCGACGAAGGACGCGGACGAAACGCCCGCGGTCGCAAGACTGGACGCGGTCGTCTTCAGGAAAGACCGGCGACTCAACGAGGCAATCGAGGTCATGGCTTGATCTCCCAACGGATGATGATCAGCGGCTCACGCGCCCATCGGCGCCGTCCGGGGCCGGGCGAAGCGTAGCACCGGCAAATTAAATCGTAAACTGACGACTTAAGTCGAACGCTGCAGTTATGTTGGGCACAACTTGCCGCGATCGGCGGCAGCCGCCTCGAAGGCGCGTGCCTGCGCGGCCAGGCTCGGAAAGCCCGCCAGAAAGCCCCGGACATGCAGCGCGAGGATGCGCTCTTCGGCGACGTCGAGACTCGCATTATAGAGATGCTGACGGATGGCCAGATGAGAAACGGCGCCGTGCAGCATCCAGCCAACCTCGTGCACCAGGGCCGGGTCCTTTGGCAGCTTCACCTGCTGCTCATGGGCCGCCTCGCGGACGATGGTCTCGAGCAGTTCGAACACGATGACCGAAATATAATCCGGCGCCATGCGCGCCTCGGCGAGCGATGCATAAAGGAAGAGGCGGAGCCATTTGCGCGTCAGCACCGTATAATAATAGTTCTGATAAAAATCGAGCAATCGCTGCTCGAACGATCGGCTCCGGTCGCGCAGTTGCACCAACCAGACCGCCTTGAAGGGCGACACGATGGCCTCGCGATAGACCTCGTCGAGCAACGCCGACTTGGACGGAAAATACCGATAGAGGAGCCGCTGCGCGACGCCACAGGCCGCAGCCAGTGCCCGCGTCTGCGCGGTCAAGCCATACTCGGCGAAGAACTCGCTCGCACTCGCCAGGATTTGCGCCCGGCGCTCGGCTGGAGGCAATCGCGGGACCACGGCGGCCTTGCCGGAGGTGCGCCCCGCCCGCACCTTCGGCCGCACCGTCGGCGTTCCGCTGACCAGTTTGGATCGCGCCCGCACCCGCCTGCCTCTTCGACATTAAATCGTCATCCGACGACAAATTACGATTGCGTGCACGAAAGGGCAAGCTAGTCTGAGCCCCGCCCGGTTGCCGGCGCGACAGACCGCACGAAAGGAACCAACGCCGATGATCTATGAGCACCGCACCTATCAGGTTCAGGCCGGCAAGGCCGGAGAGTTCCTCAAGATCTACGAGGCCGAGGGGCTCGGGATCATTACCCACTATGCGCGGCTCATTGGCTGCTGGACCAAGGAATCCGGCGTGCTTAACTCGGTAGTCTTCATCTGGGCGTATGACGATTTCGCCCATCGAACCGCACAGCGGCAAAAGCTCGCGCAGGATCCGGAATGGAGCGTCTTTACTCCGAAAATCTTGCCGTATTTGGTGCACCAAGAGAGTACGTTTCTAACGCCGGTCGCGTTTTCACCCCTCAAGTGAACAGGCCTACAAGAACTCGTTGCCATCAGAAACGGCCCACCAAGGTGCAAAACCAATCTTTCAGCAATTTATCGTTCGCGAGAGCAGAGCCCGGGAATTTCGAGGTTTGCGAGCGAATTAGTGCAAGCTCTCTCGCCAAGGAAACGGATCGCCCCGCGTGCGGCGCAGAGTGGATGTCCATAGTGGCCAATTGCACTAAACCGCTGCGCGGTAAGGAGCAATCGGCGAACTAAATAGGGGAATATGTGATTGAGTAAAGCGCTGGCGGATTTGGCTCAGGCGTATTTCTGCTTCTTCAGCTTCTTGACCCGATGGTTGTGATAATCAGCGACCGCCGCGGCGAGGGGCATGGATCGGGGCACCCGGACTTGGGTGAGGGAGACAACGAGCGCCTCTTGTTTATCGGCAGGAGCGATATGGCACACGATGCCACCTTCGTCACCGGCATATGACAGGCCAGAGACGACGTGGTGGGTCTTATCTGCGATGGCAATGTGCTGCGCTCGCAGATACTGGACCAGTGACGGCACCATTTCGACTTCGAACGGTACCGCCGCTTTGAGTGCGGCAACTAACCGGGCTGTCCTCTCGCTGGATCGTCAATCATTAGCGCATCCCTTTTGGAATTGAGTTCAGTGAATTCCACAATCTCCAATGATAGGGAATCTGGCTCGACAGAGCCATTCCTGATATGTCGCAAGATAACCTCTGCGACGTTAACCGACTTCATTCTTGAACTCTGCGCTCCTCGCATCGGCTCGGTACGCTTGTCGGCGCTGCATGTGCAGCTCTTACTGACAG
>CAWHPH010000052.1:0-53176 GCA_963831135.1 uncultured Alphaproteobacteria bacterium | reverse complement strand
GCGTGCCGCTGACGCTCGTCTCCATCGCGATCTGCCAGATTTACGTTTGGCTGCGTTATTTTTAGCCCGTCATTCCGGGGGCGCACCGCAGGTGCGAGCCCGGAATCGATAACCACCAGCATCACCGAATTGGCTCTGATGATAGTTCTGGAATTTCTGGGGCTGTCGATTCCGGGCTCCGACCTCCGGTCGGCCCCGGTATGACGCGCCACGGCAGCGATCGCCGCTCAAGCGTTCAGATAACCGATAACTTCCTCCGCCAGCGAGAGCGAAGCGGTCAGCCCCGGCGATTCGATGCCGAACAGATTCACCAGCCGCGGCATGCCGTGCACCGGCTCGCCGGCAATCATGAAGTCCGCCGGCTTCTCGCCCGGTCCGGTCAGTTTCGGGCGGATCCCGCAATAGTCGGGAAGGAGCGAGCCATCCGGCAAGCCGGGCCAATAGGCGCGGATGCGCCGGTAAAACGCATCGGCGCGGCGCGGATCGACGGTGTAGCTCTCGTGATCGATCCACTCGACATCCGGGCCGAAACGCATGCGGCCGGCGAGGTCGAGCGTGACATGCACGCCCAATCCGCCATCGACCGGCGTGGGATAGATCAGCCGCGAAAACACCGGCCGCCCGGCAAAGGCAAAATAATTGCCCTTGGCGAGGACGAGCGGCGGCACCTTGTCGGGCGGATAATCCTCGATGCGCCGCGCCAGCGCCTGCGCGCCGAGGCCGGCCGAATTCACCACGGCGTCGAATTCCACCTTGCCGGCGTCGCGGCCGCCGAATTGCACGCGCCAGTGTGGCGCCGCGTAGGTCAGGCGCTCGACCGGCGTCTCGAAGGCGATGCTGCCGCCGCGATCCTCCAATTCACCCCAAAGCGCCAGCATGTAGCCGTGACTGTCGACGATGCCCGAATCCGGCGAAGACAATGCGCCGATGCAGGCAAGCTCCGGCTCGAGCGCGCGTGCGGCGTTGCCGCCGATCATCTCCAGGCCTTCGACGCCGTTTTGCAGGCCCTGGGCCAGAAGCGTCTCGGCCTTGGCCAGTTCGGCGCCGTCGGTCGCCACGATCAGCTTGCCGCATTTGTTGGTGGCAACGCCGTGCGAGGCGCAGAACGCGTAGAGCATGCGCCGGCCGCGGGTCGAATGCCGGGCGCGCAGCGAGCCGGTCGGACAATAGATGCCGGCATGAACGACCTCGCTGTTGCGCGAAGATACGCCGTTGCCGATACCGCCCGTCGCCTCGGCGACGATCACATCATGCCCGCGCAGCGCGGCGGTGCGGGCGACCGCAAGCCCGACAACGCCTGCGCCGACGACCAGTACTTGCATGCTTTCAGCCTTGTTGCGTTTATTCTACCGGGCAGTCGTCATGGAGGAATTCGCCGATGGCCGACAATGGGCAGAATGTGGTGCGCGTGTGCGCCAAATCCGACGTGTCGCCGGGATCGGTAAAAGCCTTTGCGGTCGGGACCAGCACGCTGGCCGTTTATAACATCGACGGCACGTTCTACATCACCGACGACGAATGCACGCACGCGGCGGCGAGCCTGGCCGACGGCATGCTCGAGGGCGACGTGATCGAATGCTGCATGCATATGGGTTCGTTCCACGTCCCGACCGGGAACGTGGTCGCGCCGCCCTGCGAAATGCCGCTGCGCACTTATAAGGTGGTGATCGAGGGTGACGACATCTTGGTCGATCTTGCGCACACCGCGGCCGGCGAGCCGCAATGACGAACGGGCCTGCGATGCAGGACAAGGTCGTCATCGTCGGCGGCGGCATTGGCGGGCTTGCGGCGGCGCTGGCCTTGGTTCGGCGCGGGATCGATGTCGACGTCTACGAGCAGGCGCGCGAGCTGCGCGAGCTTGGCGCCGGCGTGCAGATCAGCGCCAACGGCACCCGCGTTCTACACGCGCTCGGCCTCAAGGAGGCGCTTGAGCGCGTTCAGGTCCTGCCCGCCGGCAAGATCATCCGGCTGTGGAATACGGGTCAGAGCTGGAAGGTGTTCGAGGTCGGCCTGGAATTGGTTAAGCGCTACGGCTTTCCCTACATCACCATTCACCGCGGCGATTTGCACGATGTGCTCGCCCAAGCATTGCTCGCCGCAAAGCCCGGGGCGATTCACCTGGGCCGCCGCTGCGTCGGGCTCGCGCAAACGTCCGATCGGGTCGAATTGCGGTTCGAGACCGGCGAGCCCGTGACGGCGAAGCTCGTTATCGGCGCCGATGGGCTGCATTCGGTTGTTCGCGAGTCGTTGTTCGGAGCCGCCAAGCCGGAATTCTGCGGCTTGATGGCTTGGCGCGGCATCGTGCCGGTCGCGCGCGTTCCGGCGACGATCGCCTGGAATATCGGGACCAACTGGATCGGTCCCGGCGGACACGCCGTCCATTATCCGTTGCGCGGGGGGACGCTCCTCAATGTCGTCGGCCTGCGCGAGCGCAGCGACTGGACGGTCGAGGGCTGGAATGTGCGCGGGACCACCGAGGAGATGCTCAACGATTTTCGCGGTTGGCATCCCGACTTGCTCGCGCTGTTTCGCAACATCGACGAGCCCTACAAGTGGGCGCTGGCGCTGCGGCCGACGATGGAACGATGGAGCAGGGGACGCTGCACGCTCGTCGGCGACGCCTGCCATCCCATGGTGCCGTTTCTCGCCCAAGGCGCTGTGATGGCGATCGAGGACGGCTTTGTCCTGGCGCGCTGCCTGCAGAAGTATGCCGGCGATTACGCGACGGCGTTGGCGCGCTACGAGGCGGTCCGCCGCGACCGCGCCAACAAGGCCGTGACCGGCTCCGCCGACATGATCAAGCATTTTCATAACCGCGCGATGGCCGACGCCGACGAGGCGCAAGCCCACGTCGCACGGGCATTTCAAGACGATCGCGTCAAGGAGCGATACGATTGGCTGTTCACCTACGACGCGACGACGGTGCCGGTGTAAGGCGTCAGCACTTGCGGATCCTGAATGTCACTCCGCGCTCCTCGTTGCGGGTCTCCTCCAGCGCATCGCCGGTTTCCCGCAGCAGAGCCGGAATGTCGATGCCGGCGAGCGGATCGGTGCAGGCGACGACCAGGATATCGCCGGGCTGCATGCCGGCGAGGGCCTTGCGCGTCCGCAGGACCGGCAGCGGACATTTGAGGCCGCGCAAATCGAAGGTCTTTTCCGCCATCGGCAAGGGTCGCAAAAATCGTGGCTGATCCTTATCATAAGGGCCGTCGTTGCCGTTAAGCCAGAACTTGAACCCGGGATCTCTTCTTAAGTCATGTCGATGCGCGTCATTGGCCTTGCC
The DNA here is from genome assembly GCA_963831135.1 of uncultured Alphaproteobacteria bacterium. Taxonomy (GTDB): domain Bacteria; phylum Pseudomonadota; class Alphaproteobacteria; order Rhizobiales; family Xanthobacteraceae; genus BOG-931. The sequence continues at coordinate 49,893 of CAWHPH010000052.1, read as the reverse complement.
GGCTGGAGCGGCTCCGGCAAGACGACCCTGATCACCAAGGTGATTCCGGTCCTGGTCGGGCGCGGCTTGAAGGTTGCCACCATCAAGCACGCGCATCATGAGTTCGATATCGATCGTCCCGGCAAGGATTCGTGGCTGCATCGCGAAGCCGGCGCGAGCGAAGTCGTGGTCGCCTCCAGCCGGCGCTGGGCGCTTGTTCACGAGCTGCGGAACGAAAAGGAGCCGCCGCTCGCCGAGCTGCTGGCGAAATTGAAGTCCTGCCGATCTCGTCATCATCGAGGGCTTCAAGCGCCACGCCCACCCGAAGCTTGAAGTCTATCGCGCGGCGGTCGGCAAGCCGCTCATCTATCCGCAGGACGATTGCGTCGTTGCGATCGCCAGCGACAGCGCCTTGCCGCAGTCGCAACTGCCAGTGCTGATGCTCGACGACATCGAAGGCATTGCCAATGTGTTAGAGGCGGAGGCGGCCCCGTGCGATCAGATCGGAGCTGGGCGCGGCGAGGAATGATATGGACGCAGCGGGTTCAAGCTTCCGGATAGCGTGCCGCCAGCCGCTCGGCTTCGGCGACCTCTTCGGGCGTGTTGACGTTGAAAAACGGATCGACCGGCACGGCCGGCCAATCCGCAATTCCGACGGTGTAACGCGCGCTCCATTCGCCGACCTTGTGCACGCCTTCCTCGATGAGCGCGCGTCGCAAGTCCTCGCGCAGCGATGTGGGCCAGAGTCCGACGACCGGATGCTGGCGCCCGCCCGAGGCCGCGCAGGCAAGCTGCGCGCCGGCTGCCGCACGCGCTTCATGCAAGCGCGCCACCAAATTGCGGGGCAGAAAAGGACAATCGCTCGGTACGCTCACGACCCATTCTTTGTACGGCGTAAGTAACTGCGCTCCATCAAGGCCCGACAGAATCCCGGCGAGCGGCCCCGGATAATCCGGCACGCTATCAGCTACGACCGGCAGACCGGTGTCGCCAAAACGCTTGGCCTCGGCGTTGCCACTAATCATCATCTCGTCACACTGCGGAAACAGCCGGTTGATGATGCGTTCAAGAATCGTCTCGCCGCCGATGGGAATGTGCATTTTATCGACGCCGCCCATTCGCCGGGCAAGTCCGCCGGCGAGCACGACGCCGAATGTCTTCGGATAGGCCATGAGGTGTCCGTCGCGCGGCAGCTTTAGCCGCCGCCCGCGAGCACGCGATCGATCTGCTCGGCCGTCGGCGTCACGTGATAGAACGCCGTATAAAAGTCGCGCGCCTGCGCCTTGATGTCTTCAGGGAAGCGGTCAGGATAAAAGATCTTGCCGAGCCACCAGAGCCCGATCAGCCGGTTGACCGCCGGCGGGTAATCGACCCAGCCGAACGGCAATTTTGGCGACAAATGGACCCGGCCGTTCTTCACTGCCGCGATCGATGCCCAGGCCGGATCGCGGCGCACCAGCGTCATGAATTCCGGATTGCTGGCGATGATGATGTCCGGATTCCATTCGGCGACCTGCGCAACCGTGGTCACCGTCTGGCCGCCGCGCTTGTCGCCCGCCACATTGCGGGCGCCGAGAAACGCGATCGGTTCGGTCACCATCGAGCCGGCTTGCGCGGTGACGAGTCCGGTATGGTCGCGCGCATAATAGACGCGCGGCCGCGCTTCGCTCGGCACGGAGGCGACCCGCGAGGTGACGGCGGCGATGGTCTCGTCGGTGATGCGGGCGAGTTTTTCGGCGTCGTTGTTGCGGCCGAGAAGCTGCCCGAGCGTGCGATACGAAGCGCTCATGCGGTCGAGGTGGCCGTCGATCAATACGTAGGGGATGCCGCTTTCCTGCTGAACGCGTTCCGCCAGCGCCTTATAGGCATCGTTCACGTCGCCGATATCGACAATCAGGTCGGGCTTGAACGATTTGAGCGCGTCGACATTGATCTTGGCATCGCCGCGGCCGGTGAGGCGCGGAATTTCCGGCCGGGCGGCAATGTCGGGAAGCAGGAATTGGCGCGCTTCGGGGGATATCGGCTCGAGCCATCCGACCAGGAGATCGGGCGCGAGCGTGTAAATCTCGACCGCTGCCGGCGGGCCGGCAGGATAAACGCCCATGACGCGGTCTGGGCCGGCTATCGTGCGGCCGGTGGCGTCGGTGATGCTCGCGGCAAAACTCGGCAGCGGCGTGACGAACGTCGCCGCCAAGCCGCCGAGCAGCGTTCGGCGATCGATCCGCATCAGATCATCTCACTCTGTTTGTTGTCTTATTCTGCTTCGGAATCCGGTACCGGGACATTGAAGCCATTGAGCGTGATGGAAACAAGGCAATAAAGCCCGACCAGGTAGATCAATTCGGCGGCGCCGTGCTGACCGAATTGCTCGACCGCCTGCCGGTAGTTCAGCTCGGGCAAGGTGCCATGATGCAGCAAGGCCGAGGCGACATCATAGGCGATGCCTTCCTCGCGGGTCAGATCAGCCGGGCGCTGGCCGGCAAGGATTGTGGCGAGCTTGTCGTCGGAAAGGCCGCGTCGTTCGGCGGCAATGACATGGGCGTAAAGCTCATAGGCCGAATGAAATGTCGTTCCGGTGACGAGGATCGCGACTTCCCGCGCGGTGCGCGGCAGCGAAGGCGACACGGACAGCGCCAAGGTCAGGTCCCAAATCGGCTTGCCGAATTTCGGCTCGTGCAGCCAGGGATTCCACGGCCCCATCAATGCGCCGTTTTCGGCGATGCTTTTGAAGCCTTGAAAGTTCTGTTCGATGCCGGCGCGCATGCTGTCGTAAACCGGGCGCTGGTGCGGGCTGAGGTCGGCTGGGGCAATCAGGGGAAGGCGCATGAATATCTCCTCGGGGGTTAACGGAGCGATCATGCAATACATGGATGAAAGCCGGGGTCCTACAAAGCGGCATTGATCGCCGCGCCGGCGCTCGCTCTTATCCGGTTAACGCTCGGTTCACGCCTTTTCGGCGGGCACGGCCAAGGCTGTGATGAAGATCGCGGTCGAAACATAAAATCCGACCACCATCGCAAGTTCGACGATTTCGCGCGGCGAGAAATGGCGCCGCAGCTCCGCGGCAACGCTGCCATCGACCGGCCGGCGTTGTGCCGCCTTCTCGGCGAAACCAAGCGCCGCCTTTTGCGCCGGCGTGAAGGCGGCGTTGTCCGGCCAAGACGCGAGCTCGTCCATTTGCTGCTCGGTGACGCCGCAATCGCGCGCCAGCGGCACATGCCGCGTCCAGACATAGGGAGCATCGAGCACCTGCGCGGCCCGCAGGATCGCGAGTTCGGCCATCGCGCGCGGCAGCTTCGTGTCGCGGCGAAACGCCAGCGCCATGGCGCCGGATGCCTTCATCAGCGCCGGCGCATGCGCCATCATGCGATGCAGATTGAGGATGCCGCTTCCCGCGGCGAGCGTGTCGAACTGTTCACGCAGCAGCGGGTCGTCGGGATTTTGAACCAGCGGCAGCAGCGGCGGAGTGGCGCCGGACGTCGTCACGGGATCACCAAAAGCTTACCGCTCGTCGCGCGCAATTCGATGGCGCGATGCGCGTCGGCGACCGCCTCAAGCCCGTAGGTTCCGAAAATCTTCTGCTTGAGCCGGCCCGCGGCGACCCAGGCGAATATCTCGTCGGTGCGCGCGCGCAGCTCGCGCCGGTCCGCAATGTGATGGTCGAGACCGGTGCGGGTCAGGAACAACGACTTGCGGAACAGCAATTCGCGCGGGTCGATCGGCGGCACAAGTCCGCTCGCCTCACCGTAAAGTGCAAGCAGCCCGCGCGGACGAAGCGAGTCCATGCTGCGCATGTAAGTGTCGAGCCCGACCGCGTCGTAAACGACATCGACACCGCGGCCGGCGGTGATCCGCTTCACGGCGGCGGCGAAATCCTCTTCGGCATAGACCACGACATGATCGGCCCCGGCCGCGCGCGCGATCGCGGCTTTGGCCGGCGTCGAGACCGCGCCGATGACTTGGGCGCCGCGAATCTTCGCCATCTGACACAACAGAATGCCGCAGCCGCCGGCGGCGGAATGCACAAGGCAGCTCGACGTCGGTCCGAGCGGGAAAGTCGAGGTTGCGAGATAATGCGCGGTCAGCCCTTGGAACAGAACCGCGGCGGCCTGTTCGAAACCGATCCCGTCCGGAAGCGGCACGACCCGCTCGGCGGGCGCGAGCGTATGGGTGGCGTAACTGCCGGCGGCAAAGATAAAGGCGACGCGGTCGCCCACCGCGATGCCGACGACGTCCGAACCGACGGCTTCCACAATGCCGGCGCCTTCGAGCCCGAGCGTCAAGGGGAGGTCGCGCTTGTAAAGTCCGCTGCGCAGTTGCGTGTCGAACAGATTGACGCCGGCTGCCTTCACGGCGACCAGAACTTGGCTCGGTCCGGGCGAAGGCAACGCCAAGTCCTCGAGCAGCATCGCTTCCGGGCCGCCGCAGGCGTGAACGCGGATCGCTTTCACGGACACGCTTCCGGATTCGTCAACGTGATTGGCTGTACAGGGTGAAGTTGACCGCCACCGGCGTCGCCTTGAAATACGCCTCGCGGAACGCAGCTGGATCGGGGAAAACGCCGCGATCGATCTCGCGGCGGACGAGTTGCACGCGCAGCGGATTGACGTCGAACGGGAAGGGGTCGACCGCGATCGTCGTGCCTTCGATGGTTTTCAGCGCGAGCCGCGCCGGCGGCGTCTTGCCGTCGTAGGAGGTCGGCACCGGCTCGATATAATCGTCGACGATGTCTTTGTTGCACAGGAACAGTGAAATAAAATCGAAGGCCTGCAGCAGCTGATAATTGGTCCAGAACTCGCCTTCGTCATAGTCGCGCAACTGCACCGCTTGAGCTTCCTCGTTGCGTTCCAAAAAGTCTTCGTTGTCTTCAGGCAAATTCTGCGTATTGAACATCTTCGGGTGCGCAACTTTCCCGTAGCGGCCGCGCTGCAGGCCGGTGCGATGCTTGCTCACCAGGAGGCCCGAATAGGGATCGATGCGCGTCATCCAGTCGATCGCCCATTCGAAGGCGCGCCGCTGCGGCTTGCCCCAGGTGACCTGCATAAAATTGAGCGGTTTGCCGGTGTCCGGGGCGATCGTGGGGCTGGCCTCGTAGTCGTACCAGCCGCTGTCGTGAAACATGGCTGCTCGCACGACCGCTTCGTAGGGTTTCGGCCGGGCGAAATCCTTGTTGCCCCAATGGGCGGCGCATTGTCCTGACAGTTTGGCATGATCGGTCTGGCCAATGAGGATCAGCGACCCGTCGGCCCGTTCGCGTACGATCATGCCTTCCGCCCCGCTATCGACTGTAGGCGCATTTCCATGCGCACTTCCCGGGGCAGACCGTAGCAGACGCGTGTCGGCGCAGGCAACGCGCGTCGCCACGGGCGAGCGCCGGGAACCTAACCGCGAAAGTTGCAGTTTTCCGTAGCGATCATTGCCGGCGTTCTGCGTGGGTTGTACGACCGCGCCGCCTCGCTATATTGCGCGCTTCCCGGAGGGATGGCCGAGTGGCTGAAGGCGCACGCTTGGAAAGCGTGTATACGGGAAACCGTATCGTGGGTTCGAATCCCACTCCCTCCGCCAGGGCCTTTTCGCGCCCCATTCTCCGCCATCAAATCGCGCTTCCAAAGCGGGCTATTTAGGCCTTCTGAGTGTCCGACCTCTGGATTCCAGTGATGCGGTGCCGCGCCAAGATTGCTCTCCCTCGCGCCTTTTTCTCTGAAGCTCCGTACTTTTGCCCGAGAGTACGGTTTTTGCGGAGCGTTGAAATTCAACGGCTTGTACCCGCAAGAGACTCGCCGGCCCCTAGATTATTGCATCGCGACTGGAGCCAGATATCGCTAGTCGCGAAACGCGCTTTTCAGCGGCCCGCCGACGAGCGCTGCAGCTTTTCGCCGAAGCTCAGAAGAAAGGCCAGGCTGCGCTGCGCTTCGGGCTTCGAGAGCATCGAGATTGTCGCGAGCAGCCCGCCACGCGGGACGGTGTGCGCTGTTTCCGCAGCAGCCTCGTCGAGCGCCTGCCGGGTGTTGCTCGCCAGCGTTGCCATCGCCTCGTTGCCGACCGTATTGATCATCTGTTCGACGAAGCCGAACAGACGCTCGATGATATTGTCGGTCGAGGCTTCGCGCGCGGCGTGCAGCAGCGCCACCATGTCGAACAGTGTGTTAAGCGCGCCGATGCGGTGAAGTTCAGTGACCCGATCGATCAGGACGTTGATGGCGTCGCTGGTGCGCTCGTCGTTGAGCCGGTCGAGCAGCTGGAGCGCGTTGGCCCCGGTAATGGCGAGACGCTCCACCATTGAATCGGTCAGCGCTTCGCGGGCCGCCGTTTGCAATTGCCCAATCTCATCGATTGGCATGTTGGAGAGAGAAAGATTATTCATAGCGGCCCCCTTCAAAGCAGACCGCTGGCTGACAACCAGTACATCCGATTATACGCCAGCTTGAACCAGTGAATCATCTGCGAGGGCGGGCCGGGATTCGGCGGCGTCGTGTAGTTGAACCAGACATAGGTCCCGGAATGGAGGCCGGTCTCCATGAAGCAAAAGACCTTGCCGTCGTAATTCCGCGCCCAGCGGTCCTCCTTGATCAGGGACGACAGATTGTCGACGATCGTGTCGGCCTCGAAATGCGCGGTCGAGCCGGCCTTTGAGATCGGCAAGTTGGTGGTGTCGCCGACGATGAAGACGTCGCTTGATCCATCGCGCAGCAGCGTGTCGCGCTGGGTCGGCACCCAGCCGCCTTTGCCGAGGTTCGAATCGGTGATGACCTGCTGGCCGGTATGCGGCGGAATCGTAACCAGTAGATCATAGTTCAGTGTTAGTCCCTCTTCGGACGTAATCGTCTTCTGCTTGGGATCGACCGATTTGGTGTTGAAGAAAGTCTCTGACTTGATACCGCAGCGCTCGAACTCGGGTACCGCCCATTGCGCCACCGGTTCGAGACCATGCAACCGCCCGATCGGATAGGTGTAAGTGATCTCGCTCTTGTTGAGGACGCCCTTAGCGTCGAGAAAGTCCCGTAGCATGAACGTGATTTCGAGCGGCGCTACGGGGCACTTGTGCGGCGCGTTTACATTGACGACGACCTTGCCGCCCTGGAAATCGCGCAACGCGTCGCGCATTTTTCGGGCGCCGTCGAGGTCATAGAACCAGTGCGCGCCCTCCGCCATCCCGGGTATGGTGTCCGGACGAATTCGCGAACCGGTCGCGATAACGAGAAAATCATAAGAGTGACTCTTGCCAGACTCGGTCAAAACCGTCTTCTTGTCGGTATCGATGTGCTTGGCTGCATCGACGAAATAGGGCACACGCCGATCCAGCACCTTGCGCTGATCGCGGAACAGGTCGGATTCGCGCATTCGGCCGAACGGCACGTAAAGCAGCCCGGGCTGATACATGTGTTTGGCCGATGCGCCCAGCATGGAGATCGTAACTGCGCTTGAAGCCAATTCGTCTTTAAGCTGTCGGCATAAGCCGTTGGCGACGATCGTTCCGGCGAGACCGCCGCCAACAATCAGAATCTTCTTCGGCATTGTCGTTCCTCCATCCGTGTAAGCGCGGTGTGCCGTCTCTTCGGACGGTTTTAGCCACCAATTGCGTCACTTCGCTTTTCGAATCACGATGCTCCAATGGCCGTCGGCTTCATTGATCGAGACGAGCTCGTGATGGACTTTTTTGATCCATGCAGGAATGTCCGCAGCCGAACCCTTGTCGGTCGACCACACCTCGAGCTCGTCGCCGATCGCGGCATGCCTGAGCGCAGCAATCAATTCCATCAACGGACCGGGACAGAAGGCGCCGCGTGCATCGATCACTTGTCTTTCCGACATCTTTGTTGCCGCCCTTATAAAGTCACGAGTTGGCCGGCTTCGGCATCGGATAGGAATTTTGTCAACCCGAGGGGGCCGTCGAACAACTCCTCAACGAGGTGGTCCATTTCCAAGCCTGCTACGTCAAGAGCCATCGAGCAGGCCCAGATCTTTAGATCGCCGAATTCCTTACCCTGGCGCAGTAACACCAGCACGTCGGGGGCGTGCTTGTCCTTCATGAGTTGAGAAAACGCATCGCCGCGATAGCGCCGATCCGGCGTCGCGTCCCGGGCGAAGGCGAAGATCGCATTCATGCTGACGAAGACTTCGACGGGGCGTTCGGACACGGCGCCAACCGAAGCCATCATCGCCGCCATCTGAAGTTTTTCGTGCTCGCCAGAGCAGACAAGAATGTAGAGCGGAGCGCCTGCCATAATGTCTTCCATTACCGACCGACCGTCCGGTCCGCTTGAATAGGAATTGACATACTTGGCCCTCGACCTTAGTTCGAGGAATTGGTTTCTCATCGTTTCGGCAGAATGCCTCGAAATCTTTCACCAATTCGAGGTCGGTGGCAAGGACTTACTGCCTGCTATCCGTGGCCCTGTCGATCAGCGTTTTCTTGGTACGCGGAAGCGGTGCCGCCGAGAACCGGTCCTTCCGTTAGCTTTCGAATTGTGTGATTGCGGGGAGCAGGTGGAGCGCCACCAGGGCAAACGCCCTCGAACAGCATAAGCGAAGAGAGCAGTGTGGCGCGCGAGACACCACAAACGCATCGTCCCGGCTGGCGTGGTTCGCGTTCAGAGTTGGCGCAGATCGCAATGTCGTGGATCAACCGCGACAAACACGCTTTGGGCTTGCGGAGCTTCTCCTTATATTCTAGCTTTTGCATATGAAATCATAAGGGAGGAAAACGATGATCAGCCGTCGCGCAATGGTCGCGGCTGGCGCGCTCGCGGTCGCAGCTACTCAGTCGAGAACAACAAATGCTGCTGTACCGACCGATCTTGCGCCGGCGGGAGCGGGGACACTCAAAGCTTTGGCTGAGAGTCTGCGCAAGACTCCACGTCGTCGGGATTTCCAATCGGTGCCGATGATTCTAAACAGTCCCGACCAGTGGGATCATGAAGCCTTGTCAAACGTTTTGGGCTATACGGCCGGGCCCAAGCAGCTGTGGGATCACACGGATATCGCCGGCCCATGGCTAAACCTCATGCGCAACTCTCTCAATGCGCAAATCTGGTCCTACAAGAACCCAGATTTTCTCTGCGTGTCGGGCACCCACGGTTCGGCGCATCTAGCTCTGTACGATCAAGCGACCTGGGACAAATATCAGCTTGCAAGCTTCGCCGGCGACAAATTCAAGAGCAATACGCTGATCGAGCAGCCGAAGGCCGGCTTTGCCGACGCCGCGAACTTCGAGGATCCAGAAGGAGTGTTTTCATCGGCCGATAACGCCATTCCGACACTGATGCGCCGCGGTGTGGTGTTCCTCGCGTGTCACAACGCCATTGCGGAACTGGCTGACAAGCTGATCAAGAGAAACATCAATCCCGATCATCTGTCGTTGGAGCAGTTGACCGCCCAGCTGACCAATCATTTGATCCCGGATGTTGTTCTTACCCCCGGAGTCGTTGCAACGCTGCCGCTGATGCAGCAAGCAGGCTTCCATTACGCTCGGTAATTGTCGGCAGGCTAATTTAAAGGAGAGACAGATGCGGCTTACGCTCCGCCGTTTTCTGCTGGGCTGGGTCGCTTGCGCCCTATTGGTCGGACTCGCCACAGCCGCCGAGCCGACGGGCAGAGCCTTGCCGTCCATTTGCGCGCAGCCGCACTTCGGCGAGCACACGCTACCGCCTTGGCAAGGGGGAACGAACAACGACGCCGTCGACCGCGGCTTGTTGTTCACAATCTCTGAAGTCGACGTGCTCGCCGACTTCCACGGCGACATTACCGATCCGAAGCTCGTCATCTTCTTCGGCGGCAACTACTATTTCGCTACCAGAGATCTGGTGGCGACGTTCGAGGCGTCAAATCCGGAGTATAAGGGCCGGATCTATTGGGAAACGATCCCGCCGGGTCGCCTGATCGAGCAGATCGAGAAAAACGGCCGCATCACCGCCGGCAACATGACCTGGACGGCGAAGGCCGATGTGTTCTTCGGCGGGCTTAAGAGGGTGAAGGACGAAATCGACAAGGGTATCCTCGTCGCACCAGCGGTGCCGTACGTCACCAACACGCTGACGATCATGGTGGCCAAGGGCAATCCGCGCCACATCACCGGACTTGCCGATCTCGGCAAGCCCGACATCCATCTCGCGATGCCGAATCCGGCCTACGAAGGCATCGGCCGCCAGATCAAACTGGCACTCGCCAAGGCCGGTGGCGAAGAATTGGTCAAGAAAGTTTATGAGAGCAAAGTTGCCGACGGCAGCACTTATCTCACGCTCATCCACCACCGGCAGACGCCGCTGTCGATCATGCAGGCATGCACTGACGCCGGCGTGACGTGGCAGTCCGAGGCTGCGTTCCAGGAACAAGTCGGCAATCCGATCGAGCAGGTTGCGATCACCGATAAGTTCAATGTCACGGCGATCTATGCCGGCGCCGAGGTGAAGGGCGCTCAGCATCCGCAAGCGGCGAAGCTATGGCTTGAATTCATTCGCTCACCGGAGGCGCTGAAGATATTCGAGCGATACGGATTCAAACCATATAATCCGTGATCAGATGCAACTGAGCTGGACCAAGGCGGTATCGTTAGTGGGCAAACTGCATTGTTCGGTTCTGTTTGTTGTCTTTGCAGCAACTGTTGCACGCTGCGAACCTGCTGGAAATTCCGATGCAGTGGAGCGCGGCCGTTATCTTGCGCGCGCTGCAGACTGTGTGGCCTGCCATACGGCTCCCGGGGGCGTTCAGTTCGCCGGCGGCCGTCGGCTTCCGACGCCGCTTGGACAGATTTACTCCACCAACATCACGCCGGACCGCAAAACCGGCATTGGCGCCTGGAGCCTTGCCGATTTCTCCCGCGCCGTACGTGAAGGCGTCGCCAAGGACGGCCATTACCTCTATCCGGCCATGCCGTTTCCGGCCTACGCCAAGATCACCGATGCCGACATCGAAAGCCTCTATGCGTTCTTCCAGCACGGCGTCGCTTCGGTCGAACAGGCCAATCGGCCGAGCGATATTCCATTTCCGCTGAGTTTCAGGTTCCCGCTGTATTTTTGGGATCTGTTCGTTCGTCGCGGCCCCTTCCAGTCCGACCCGACGCGCGACGCGCAATGGAATCGCGGTGCTTATCTGGTCCAGGGCCTCGGACATTGTGGCACTTGTCATTCCCCGCGCTCGCTCACCTTGCACACGAAAGCGCTGACTGAGCATGAGGGGCCGGCGTTTCTCGCCGGTGCCGTCATCGATGGCTGGTACGCAAAGAGCCTGCGCGGCGGCGACAAGGACGGCCTCGCTAGTTGGAGCGAGGGCGACATCGTGACTTTTCTCAAGACGGGCAGCACTGCTGGCTCCGCTGCCTTCGGCGACATGGCAGAGGTGGTGGAACACAGCACGCAATATCTGACCGACTACGATCTCACCGCCATTGCCCGTTATCTGAAGTCGCTGCCGCCAAGCCCGCAAGAGCCGGACGCGGCCGCGGCCCGGCAAGCCGCGGCGGCGTCGCCGCAGGCGCGCTATGCTTACGAAGAATTCTGTGCAACTTGTCATCGCGCCAATGGCGTTGGCGCCGCGCACATTTTCCCCGCCTTGGCCGGCAACAACGTGGTCGAAACCGGAAACGCCACTTCGCTGATCCACATCGTCTTGAGCGGCGGGCGCAGGCCAAGCACTGCGGAGCAACCCGACGCTTTCGCCATGCCCGGCTTCGCTATGTTGGACGACCGCACGGTGGCCGAGATTATTGCGTACATTCGCGCCGCCTGGGGCAATTCTGCCGGCAGCGTTAGCGAGGGCGACGTCGCAAACCTTCGAGCCAGTTTGGCATTGGAAACGCCGCCCTCAAGCCAACAAAAATTGCCACCGGCCACGATTAAGTTGTCGCCACCGTCGCTCGCGACCGTTCCGAACGACCAGAAAGGCGAGCAGATCTTGTTCGGCCGCCAGCTCTTGGCCGAAACCAAGAAGCTTTTGTCGGAGAATGTAGGCGACGCCTTGAACTGCAACAGCTGTCATCTGAACGATGGCCGTGCCGCGCTCGCTTCGCCCTATTACGGTGTGGCGGTCAAATATCCCCGCTACAATCCGCGCGCCGGCCGCTCGGTGACGCTGCAAGAACGCATCAACGGCTGCTTGCTGCGCTCGATGAACGGCAAGGTACTGCCGGTCGATGCGCCGGCGATGAAAGCCATGGTGGCTTATCTCGACTGGCTGTCAGCCGGGCTTCCGCGCGACACCAAGGTCGCCGGTGCCGGCATTGGCAAAGTTGACACCAATCTCGTTCCCGATCCAGCGCGCGGCAAGCAAATCTACGAAGCCAAATGCGCCGCCTGCCACGGCAAGGACGGCGAGGGCCTCAAAGACGCACACGGCGATTATGTCTTTCCCCCGCTCTGGGGCGACCAGTCGTTCAACATCGGCGCCGGCATGGCGCGAACCTATACCGCCGCCGCCTTCATCAAGAACAACATGCCGATCGCTTATGGCCTCAATCCCCCGCTCGGTCAGGGCGGTGCTTTGTCGGACCAGGACGCCATCGACGTGGCGGATTATTTCAGCCACCAGCCGCGTCCCGACTTCCCGGACAAGGTCAACGATTGGCCCAAGGGCGGCAAGCCGAAGGATGCGCGGTATTGAGTATTGAGTTTTCCTGCGGCCGACTTCTGTGGCTTCAATTCAGCCGGATTTTTCTGAGATCCACTGGCACCAAGGATGGAAGTAAATGCCCAAGCGTTGGACGCGCAGAGATTTCATCGCCTCGGTCAGTGTATCAGCCCTCGGCCCAGTCCTTGCCGCTTCCGATCGCACCTCAGCGGTTGCAGCGCCTGATCGGAATGTTGACGGCAAACATGTGACGCTTTTGCACTTTACCGACACACATGCGCAACTCGAGACTCATCCGGAATATCTGCCGGGGGCTTCGCCCGAAATCCAGATGATGGGCGGCTATGCCCGCCTCAAAACCGCAATTGAGCGTGAAAGAACGCATTGCCAAGGGCCTTGCTTCGTGCTTGACGGCGGCGATGAGTTTCAAGGATCGGGCCCGGCAGCTTGGTCCGAAGGGGAAGTGATCCTCGAGCCGCTCAAGGCGCTTGGAATTGATGTTTTTACTCCCGGCAATTGGGAGCCGGCGTATGGACCCGAGCGGTTCAAACAGACGATGGCGCGGCTTAACTGCCCGGTCGTTTGCTACAACTTCCACGATAAAGCGAGCGGCGAGCGCCTGTTTCCCGCTTCGACCACTCTTGAGCGGCAAGGTGTGAAAGTCGCCATCGTCGGCGTGACCGATCTCGGCGCGAGCGAACGCCAACCGCCCAAGGAATTCCGCGGCATGGACACAAGCCGCATTGAAGGGTTGCGCGATTTTGTCAAAGAGCTGCGCAGCCGCGAGCAGCCGGATGTGGTCGTTGCGCTCACCCATACCGGATTGTCGATTGCCCGGGAACTCGCCCGGCAGACGCCAGAGTTTGACGTTGTTCTCTCCGGCCACACCCACGAGCGAACGGCCTGGCCTATTCTTGAAGGCAATGTCATCGTCATCGAACCGGGCTCGTTTGGCTCATTCCTGGGCCGCCTCGACCTTGTCTTAAGGCCCGGCGGAGGTATCGCAAGTCACGTATTCCGGCTCATTCCAATCTTGGCGAACCGCTACGACGAAGACGCTGACGTTAAAATGCTGGTCAACAGATCGTTGGCGCCGCATCGGCCGCGCATGGCCAAACAGGCCGGAAGAACACGCATTGTCCTGATGCGCTACGATCTGTTGGAAACCACGGCCGATGACTTTATCGCCGATTCGGTTCGCGAAACCGCGAAGACTGACATCGGCTTCACCAACGGATTCCGCTTCGGTGTCCCTGTTCCGCCAGAGGCAATCACCGAGGCCGATCTATGGAATCTGTTGCCGATGGACGCCCGCATGAAACGCGGTTGGATCACCGGTAAAGAACTCCGCGACTATTTGGAACACGAGCTGGAGATGGTTTATGCGAAAAGCCCGTTGAAGCTCAATGGCGGGTGGGGACCACGCGCTTCCGGAATGACATTCGTCTTCGACGCTCACGCCGATTATGGACGACGGGTGGTATCTATGAAGGTCAACGGTGTCGATGTCGCGGAGCATGAGCACTACACAATAGCCGGATGCGAACGCGAAGGCGAGCCGCTGGACGTGATCTGCCGGCACCGCGGCTCTCACGACGCAGAAATTCTGCCGATGTCGATTCATGAAGCCCTGAGCGAATATCTCAAGGTGCATCCTGTCATCGCGCCAAGACGCGACGGTCGCGAGAGGGCGCTCGACCTGCCGTCTGCAGTCTTCAGCCAAGATGCTGTACTCGCACGCGGAGATTTGTCCAAGGCTGCGACGACGCCGTTCGGTCTTCCGCCTGGCGGGTAATGCCGCAGGCAAGCAAGTGTCGCTTAGCCGCTCGGATGCCGTTTGATCCGGCAGCGTGGCGCATTGCCGCCATCATGCCTGCGCGGCGCGCCGCGTCCTGCTCTCATCGAATTGCCAGCGAGGAAGGAAAGCCCGTACGCGCTAGCATGTAGATGGCGACAGCGAAAATCACACCCGAGAAAATATAGGTGAGCGTTCGTCGCTCAGCGGCCAGGTAGATCGCCGCTCGCATCCCGAGAAAACCGCCGCCTACGCCGCCGGCAATAAAGAGCAGTGCGATCGTCCAGTCGATCAAGCCGGAAATCGCGTAATTGATTGCTGTGGTCAGACCAAAGCTGCCCACGGAAAACAGAGACGAGCCGATGGCGTTGAGGATCGGCATGCCACTTCCGAGCATGAGACCCGGTACAATCAGAAAACCGCCGCCGATGCCGAAAAAACCCGATACCGCGCCGACCGCGAGCCCGATGACAATGAGACGTGCCGCGATCCATGGAGTGACGCGAACGTCCGGACTGGCTTTGCCAGAGCGCGGGAGCAGCATCATCACTCCAACTACGATCATGACGAGTGCGAAGAGAAATAGAAGCTGTTGGCCTTCGACCACCTTGCCAAGCGTGGAACCGCCTGCGGCGCCGACAATGCCAGCGACCGCAAATATCGCGGCGCAGGGCCAATTGACATTGCCAGCGCGCCAGTGGCCGATCAGATTGGCATAAGCGTTGGCGGCGACCGAAAGCGCGCTGGTGCCGATGGCGACATGCGCGTCCTCGACGCCGACGACGTACAGAAGAAGCGGCACGGCAAGAATCGAACCGCCACCGCCGATCAATCCGAGGGAGAATCCCACTGCGCTGCCGGAAAGTACCGCCAACACATCCTGAACCCAGGAAAGAGCCATCGGCAGCGCCTCCGCAGTCACGCTTTCGGAATGACCGGCCGAAGCATTTGCTGCCGCCTTCGGCAGGCGCTCGCGGTTCGATCGAGTCGGCAGCCCGGCCTCCTTTCTAATTTAAAGGTCTTTAGCGTACGCAGCAAAGGAGCCCAGCACAGAGGCTGCTTAGGTGCGTCAGGCGCGGCGGTGTGCGCCGGGCGCAAGATCAGGCGGCACCTTTCAGCGGCACGGTTTGGCTATGTCGCCTTTTGGGCGGCGGATTCAACCGATCAGCACAACACCTTCTAATCTTACGAGGTGAGGAGGTGTGCCATGGTGACGTCACGGATTTGGTTCACGGCAGCGCAGAAGGCGGAGCTGTGGGAGCGATGGAAGAACGGGCAAAGTGCTGCGGCCATCTCGCGGGCGCTGGAAAGGAAGAACAAGACCGGCGTTGAGCGGATCGTGGTACTCCATGGAGGGATCGTGCCGGCGCCGCGCCGGAGAGCCTTGGCAGCACTAAGGCTTGAGGAACGCGAAGAGATTTCCCGTGGCATTGCGGTGGGCCGGTCGATCCGGCAGATCGCCCAGGGCCTCGGACGGGCGCCGTCGACAGTAAGCCGGGAGATCAGGCGCAACGGGGGCAGTCAGGCCTATCGTGCAAACCGGGCTGATCAGCGTGCCTGGGAGCGGGCGTTGCGCCCCAAGCCTTGTCGTTTGGCGCTGTACAGGGAGCTACGATGGCGCGTGGCGCAGAAGCTCGCGCTGCAATGGTCGCCGCAGCAGATCTCCGGCTGGCTGAAGCAGGAGTTCCCAACCCACCAAGACATGCAGATATCTCACGAAGCGATCTATCGCAGCCTCTTCATCCAGACCCGCGGCGTGCTGAAGAAGGAGCTGACGGCGCAGTTGCGTACTGCGCGGGGGATGCGTCGCCCCAAGAGCCACAACGCGACGAGTGGACAGGGGCATATCCTCGATATGGTCTCCATCCGCGAGCGGCCCGCCGAGATTGAGGATCGCGCCGTGCCGGGGCATTGGGAAGGAGACCTTCTTACCGGAGCGAACGACACGCACATCGCCACCCTCGTCGAACGCAATACCCGCTTCACGATGCTCGTTAAAATCCCCCGCAAGGACACGACGACAGTTGTTGCTGCGCTTGCCAAGCACATCGGCAAGCTGCCTGATGAGTTGCGACGCTCCCTGACCTGGGATCAAGGCAAAGAGATGCATGCCCACAAGCGCTTCACGGTTGCCACCAACGTCCAGGTCTACTTCTGTGATCCGCGAAGTCCCTGGCAGCGCGGCTCAAACGAGAACACCAACGGCCTGCTGCGTCAGTACTTCCCGAGAGGAACCGACTTCTCGCGCATCTCTCAGAGTTATCTGAACGCGATTGCTCTGCGGCTCAATCAACGTCCGCGAAAGACCTTGGGCTTCCAAACGCCAGCCGATAGACTACAGGCGGTGTTGCACTGACCGGTTGAACACGCAGGCCCAAAAACGACCTATCCGGAGTCTCCGCTCTTTTGTCGCTATCGGGGGTAAAGCGGAGGTGATGCGGATATCGCAGTTCGGTCGCGATTGACCCAAAGCGGTCATTGAGCCAAGCGTTGAAGAATCAATCGCGCTCCGTCGGCGATCTCACGCACGATATCGCTCTCGCCATCCTGTGCACCTCAAAGGTCAACAAGGCGCGCGTGCGCGAGAAACGATACCCGCTGTCAGAGGCTGAGCGTCGAGTTCTTCACCGGTCGACCGCAAATATGTGCCATTCACCGGGGACACCTTTGAGGGATTGGCTGCCCCGGTCGCCGAAGCGCAGCCCGGAGCCCGCCACCAGGTCCTTTACGGTGCTCGACACCAAGACCTCGCCCGCACCGGCGAGCGCCGCTACGCGCGCGCCGATGTGAACGGCAATCCCGCCGACATCGTCGTCGATCATTTCGCATTCGCCGGTATGTAGCCCGGCACGGACTTCGATCCCAAGCGGCCTAATCTCCTCGGCAATGGCGCAGGCGCAGCGGACACCGCGCGCCGGTCCATCGAAGGTGGCAAGAATACCGTCACCGGTCGTCTTGATCTCACGGCCGCGAAAGCGTGTGAGATTGCGCCGGATCGTAGCGTGATGATTGTCGAGAAGATCGCGCCAGCGGCGGTCGCCAAGTGCGGCGGCCTTCTCGGTCGAGCCGACGATGTCGGTAAAGAGAACCGTGGCGAGCACCCGGTCGACCGTCACCGGCGCCCGCGTGCCGGTCAAGAATTCCTCGATCGCATCGGCGATCTCCATGGCATTGTCGCCGATCCATGGTGGGTGATCTTTTCCTGGAAGCTCGATATAGCGCGCACCGGGAATGTGCTTGGCCAGATATCGTCCACCCTCAACGTTGATGGTCACGTCCTCGGTGCGGTGAATGACGAGCGTGGGCACCCGGATCGTTGAGACGATGCCGCTGATATCGATTTGGCTGTTCATGCGCATAAGTGCAGTAACGGCGGCCGGGCTGGCGCCAAGCCGCTCGAACCGGCCCATCCATTGTTGGGCGGCCGGATCATTCGCGAGCGAGGGCGCGAAAAAAGGCAAGCTGCCGCCGCTGCCCCAGGCCTGGTCGATATAGCCGAGAAAGGCTGCAAGCGCCTCCTCCGTCGGGAACCAGGACGAAAAGCGTACAAAGCCACCATAGAGCACCAGCGCGCGGCACCGGTCAGGGTAGGTCGCTGCGAAAAGCGCCGCCAGCGGACTGCCTTCCGATATCCCAAGCAGGGCCGCCTGCTCCATGCCGGCGGCATCCATAACCGCCCGCAGGTCATCGATGCGCTGGTCCAAGCCCGGAAGCTCGGCGACCCGATCCGACATACCGGTCCCGCGTTTGTCGAACATCACCACACGCGCAAAGCTTGCCAAACGAAGAAGCCAGCGCTCCAAATCCGGAAAGGTCCAGTAGTTTTCGATGTTCGATACGAAAGGCGGAGCGAGAACCAGATTGACCGGACCCTCGCCAAACACCTGATAAGCGATGTGGACGTCGCCGCTTTTGGCGTAGCGCGTAACCGGCAGCATGGACGCCCCCTAGCTCGCTAGGATTTTCCCGGCTGAACTCCGAAAATTGGCGTGGACCCTAGCAGGAATTTTGATCATCGGGAAATGGCATTGTCTGTTGTTGGCCCTTCGCGACGGATATTGCGGCGCATCAATTCGGTAGCCATCGGAGCAATAGGGGACGTACCGTCAATAGCCGTGACCCGAAACGGAAATGCATTCACAACTGAATTAGCGCCGGATCGTCATCCGGAATCTTTATGTCGACGTAACCTCCGGTTTCCGCCGCGGACGCGAGAGGATATTCAAAATTGAAAATGATACCGTCAATTGAGTTTGCGACGGGAGTGATTTCCAGTTTGCGCAACGCATCGCGCGCCTCCCTCAGGGACTCAACGCTCAATCGCGTTCGCTCGGGTTTAGTAACGTCCGTTCCCATTTTCCACTCCTTGTCTTCGGGCGTGTTCTTATTGAACAAATTTCAGATCATGCTGGCATAGCATTTGTCACCGGAGGTTGGGCCCGGCAGGCCGCCCTTGTTGCGATAAAGGCGCGTAGCCATGCAGCAAGCAAAGAGTGTATCGAATAGAGAAATCACGTACAAGTTGCCGACGCTCATCTCGCGCAAAAGTGACCGCTTTGACGATATCAGTGGCGGTTGATCCATCTCGCCGCTGACGACAATCTGGGCAAGCTCGGATAGTGTTCAGCTTCCAGACCCAGGACGCGCCAGCGCGCCACTTACATCGGGACCTGCACGGTGCGCGGCAGCCTGCCCGTTCTGGACGGCTCAGGCTGCTTCGCCCATATCCGATCCTGGCCCGTTGCGTCAGACGCTGCAGCGCAAGCGATTGTCAGCCTTCAGCGTAACAGCAGAAGCGACCGGCGCGTGCTCGAAATGACGTGCATGACCCCGTAGCGGACATCGGCCAATCCGGAGCGCTGGCGTTTTGGTGTTACCCCCTATCCTCGCCCCCCGAATGCAGCACCCGCGCCGGCGCTTCATCACCACTAAAGCTGCCTACGTCAGTCAAGTTCGCTCACGGCCTGGTCGTAGGCGGCCTGCGCTTTGGCCAATTCTCGTTCGCAGTGCTTAACCACACCGTGCAGGCCTGGGAGCATCTTAGCCGCTTCATAAAGCGCCCGCCTTCTTTGCAAATTTGCGTATGCCTGCTCCCATTCGTCGTATTTGGACCTGTCTTCCATCGCCCCTCCTACCCTACCAACGGCAAATTCGCACGGCACTGACGTGATATACGCGCCGTGCGGCCCTCACCATCGCGCCATCAAGCCGCACCGTGGCAGCTCTAACATTTTTGGATCAATCTCAACACGCAAGCGGGCTGCTCATTGCATAAGAGCAGGCCATGCCCAATTAGCAACCGATAGCGACTGCGCCGTTCGACCGCGATCTACAATTGAGCGTGGTCGAAAGGGACTCCGAACAGGAAGAAGTCCATGCGCTGATTTTCCCTTGCCGCTGGAGACCAACAGGATGGGTCAATGCGGAAAAATTTGAATCGAGGCCGACCGCTTTGCGCTGAATCAATGCGGAACTTACGGATGTCTCCTAAGAGGCGCTTCTGCTGCATTTCATCTTCGAGACGGGTAGTCCGGGACGCAGTCACAAGCTTCCACGCGGTCGAATTTGATCGTCCAAAGAGACGATGGTCGGTTTTCGTTGTTCGAGCCAACTCGAATTTTCTGGAGGCCTCGCATGGACTGGGATGACTATCTTCGAGACGAAGCCCGAAAATACCGAAAACTGGCCGAAGAGGCTGACGACCCTCTGATCAAGCAAGAATTGCTGGAATTGGCGGACATTTGCGACAAGGTTGCCAACAATATCGAGGATCACTTGACCGCCGGATAGCTTATGGAGATTGTTCATGCGCGCAGGTCCACTCGTCCCGGCCGGTATGCTCCTCTCCGCATCCGCCGCCTTCGCTGCAGAACGCATAGCCCCGAGCGATATTCAAGCAACCTTCTTCAACGGCCAACAGTTTACCGCTTCAACAACGTTAAGGCGGACCTGAGTGCTTTATTTGACTACTTCCGAAGGCGACATTCGCGCGATCTCTTAATTTGGACACGAGGCCGATCGGCGGCTCCGGTGAGAGGTGATACTAAAACAGCTTGCTGCACGGATGGTGAGAAGGTCTAGCTTCAGGATGCGTCTTTAAGAAGTGATGCAGAACATGTAGCAATGTCTCCACATGTTCCTTGTCGCGTCCAACGCGTTGAGCTTGTCGAATGTCGTCGACAATCATGTCACGAACTTTTTCGCTGCCGTGCTCTAGGGACAAGAGGTACTGAGCCAGCGCTGCGGCAGCTATTTCTGGGAGATGCTCGTGCTCTGCGATGGCGAGCACTTCTTCTTCGGTTAAGCCGCACAGCCCAATGCAATCTTCAAGCGTTATCATGTTTGTACAAGGGCAGTATTCATTTACTCGCCCCTTGTCGCGTCGTCTCCTTGAGAGCGCGCATGATGTCCTCCCGAGAGATGATGCCCTGCAGTTGGCGATCAGTGTTCAGCACCGGAAAGCTACGGGTTTTGAGGCTCACCATCAGTTCGAGAACCCGCGTTAATGGTGACGTCGGATCAACATGTACGACCGCCTCGGTCATCACGTCCGCCACCACTCGGTTCATCAATTCGTCGTAACGCGGCACAATTTGACTGCTGGTGAAAGCGAAGGCGCGAAGGAAATCGAACTTGCTGACGATCCCCATCATCTTACCGTTTTCCAACACCGGAAATGCATTGAAGTCGTGCTTCTCGAATAAATCTCCCAGTTCCCGCATTGTAGTCTGCCGTCTCACCGTCTTCACGGCCCGCGTCATAAACTGACTCACGGTACACGCGAGAAAGCCATACATCGCAGCACCGGTTGCATCGCTCGTTTGCATTGTCTCGATTCCCATACTTTGGCTCACCAGTGCGAAGTATGCGGAGAGACCTAAGGGCCGAATGAGCGCACCGCTCGCGAGATCATTGCCCCGGTCATGCGCAATTGAGGCGTTGGCATGTCGGTTTGCGCAAGATTGTTGATGCCATCGCCGCCCTGCGCGTTCCGCTAAGACAATAGCCCCATTCTTGCAATTGACAACGTCAGGCAGACCAATCTCGGCTGTCCGGCAGGACCAGAAAAGGGGTAAGCTTCGGCCTAGGGGGCAGCACATAGGAGTGCCCAATGTGTGACTACAGTCTCCACAACGTTAAATCGCGGCCAGCTAAGGTCGGTGACAAGCTGACCAATCGCAAGTTCGGTTCAGGCTCGCGAGGCTTTTCTGCCCCAGAACTTTTCTGCCCCAGAAGATGCGACCGTTGCGGTTGGCCTATTGCCGGGAACTGAGTTGGCTTTTGTGGAAGAGGTAGCAGGCGTTCGTTTATGGCCGTGGAATAAGGTGGTCAAACATAAGACCGCGATCTTCCGGCAAGTGAACCAAAACAATCCGAGAACCCATCATGATGCGCTGGAATTCCCAGACGGTCAGATCGTGCTGCTGACATTCATGCCAGAGGGTTTGCAAGCTACGGTTCTTCAGTTACCTGCGACTACAATCGGGTTAAAGGCCCCACAACGGGCAGATGACGTTTAGATAGGCCCTTCCGGGAACGATCGAGAGGCTCCGATTGGCAGAAGATTGGGATCGAAAGTTTATGTGAGAATAGTATGTGCTTGATATCGCCCTTTGGCCCTTCGCTGCCGTGCCGAACTATCAAACGAATGTCTGGTCTTGGGGTGAATTGGACATAACGCGGACATCGTGAAAGTGATGCAATTGACCCGTTACGGACACTACCATCGGCCATGCTGTTGCGTTTGGTGCTTGAACCGCGCCACTACCTCCAGTAGCATATGCGCTCGTTCAACTGGGGGGGTGGGCGATGCGGCGATTTATGATCGCGGGAGCGGCGTTTCTTTTAGGCACGGCGATACTCGGCGAAAGCAACATCGCGTTCGGAGCGCAGCAAGACGCTAGTCCCGCTCCAGGTCAGACCCCGGCCCCCCCGACCCCGAAACCTCAATACGACCCGACGGCCGATGCCATTGTGGGCGGCTTAAAGGGAATCGTGACTGGGACACAGGCGACCTTGGACGGCTATCGCGCTACTGCACGGTTTGTGAAATTCCGTAACGCCTTGGCTGACGCGTTTTTTGTCTATGACAAAGACAAACCGATCCAGCTTGCAGTCTCCGATTACGCTGTCTTGTGCAGCGTGCGCGAGCCTTATGTGCAGATGTCCGCAGATGCGGCCTATATCAACTCGCTTACGCAGGCCCTCGATAAGGTTGCGACGCCGGCACAAATCAGCACCCTCGGCGACGCGATTGTAAGCTTCTTCAATAAGTATTCGATTGAGGTCAAAGGAAATGCGGGGCAGGCCAAGCCGGGAGTAACGAGCGACGCCTGCATCAGCGATCTCAAAAACTGGGCGGCTGACTATTATGATATTAAAGAGAAACTTCATGGCCTTTTGGCATCGTCGAGCCCCCCGGCATCGGGAATCGACGGCTTTCTTGCCGATGTCAGCGCCATATCGGGGCTCGCTAACGCCATTGTGGCTATCATCACGCCGCTCGTGAAGTACGCCGCGAACGCACATAACGCGGTGGAAATAAACACGGTCGTCGATGGTTATTTGCATAACGCCAAAGAGAACAACGGGACTGTCGAATCGGTGATGAAAGCGGCTGCGGACCTTGCCTCTGCGGTCACCGATCTAACCAACAAAAGCAGATATCAGGCGGTCGGCCAATTTGCGGAAAAGTTGGCCGCGGTGCGCGAAGTTCCCATTGACCTGTCCAAGCTGAAGGAAGGCGACAAGTTGTGCGTGGATTTGATAAAGACTCCAACGGAAGAGAGCGAAAAATTTCCTGTTGCGACCGACGCGGCGACGCCGGCGAGCAATACAGTGCTGCATTTCGATACGGTGCCCGGGTGGATCCAGCCCGGAATGAACATCTACGGCGCCGGAATCCAGGTTAAGACGGCGGACCAACCTTTGCAAACCACGGTCGCCTCGTTCGCAGGCCCGATCGTCGTCATGTCGACTAAGGCGGGCAAATCCGGCGTCGCCAAAGGCACTGTGGTCGAATTCGCGTCTGACAAAGACCATGCCGAGCTCGAGACGAGTGCGGCTACTCCGGCGGACGATGCAACGCTCCATTTTGAAACACTGCCATCGTGGATTGCGTCGGGAGTGAAGATATCCGGCAAGAAACCTAACACCATCCCAGACAAGGCAACTGTCGTGTCGGTGGGCAACTCCGAGGTCGTCATGTCGGTCGCCGCGGTCGGAGGCGGAGTTGCCGCAAAGGGTACCGTCCAATTTACGTTTCCGAAATTTACGGACGGCTTCGTCTCTTGCTTCGCGCAGGCGTGGAAGCAGATATCACCGGCGGTCTCAGACGCGATCACGGCAGCGACTGCCTATGACGTGATCGCGCAGGCGTCTGACAACAAGCTCACGGCCGCTATTACGAGCGTCAAAACGGAGATCGAGACTCCTTTTGATCCGAAGCTTCAACCTCCGCGATGGCCCGATTCTACGGCCCCGGCTTCGGCGGAAGAAGCTGCCAAGCTTCTGGCATTCGGTACGGCATTGTCGGCGGCCTTTTCGTCGGACAATCTCACAAAGGTCCAAACTCAGCTCGATGTCGTGAAAAAGCAATTCGGCATTAAGTAGGCCGTGACGGCTTGAACTATGTGGTGATGCTTTCCCAAAGACGTTTGAAAATTATTCGCGTGTTGTCCTGCTTTGTGTCGCAGCGCATGAGTCTGCTGATGGCCGATTTTGTTGCAAAAGTCATTTGAAGTGGCCTGCGAACAATGATTCTGTCGTACTGACACAAACATTGGCGGGGCCGCGTGAATGATGGGGCGGATAAGCCAGGATCAAGGACAGCTGTTCTATTCGTTCAACCTCGAAGCGGTGGTGCCGGACGATCACTTGGTGCGCGCGGTCGCTCGCGTTCTTGATCTGTCGTGGGTTCGAGCCGAGCTGGCGCCGCACTATTCGCATACCGGACGACCGTCGATCGATCCGGTGCTGATGATCCGGATGCTCATCGTTGGTTACATATTCGCCATCCGCTCGGAACGCGCGCTGTGCCGCGAGGTCCAGCTCAACCTCGCCTATCGTTGGTTCTGTGGCCTCGGCATCGAGGACGATATCCCCGACCATTCGGCATTCTCACGCGCACGCAACGCGCGCTTCCGCGACAGCGATATTTTCCGCCACGTGTTTGAGCGGGTTGTTGGCACATGCATCGCGGCCGGCCTCGTCGGTGGTGAAGGCTTTGCTGTTGATGCAAGCCTCATCCAGGCCGACGCCAACAAGCGTCGCTCGATCCCCGGTGCGGAGTGGAACAAGGATATCGATCCGGAGCAGGCGCATCGCGCGGTCAAAGAGTATCTGGCAACGCTCGACGATCCGGCTTATGGGGCAGCAAGCCCGAATGGCTCGCGGCGGATACCGCCTATGGCTCAGCCGCCAACCTCGACTGGCTGGTCTACCAGCAGGGGATCGCACCGCATGTCCCGGTCATCGACAAGTCGCAGCGCGACGACGGGACATTCAATCGGGAAGACTTCACGTTCGACAAGGAGCGTAACGTTTACATCTGCCCGGCGGGCAAGAGTCTCACGACGACGGGCCGGTTGGTCAACGATGGGGAGACGACACTGCTTTACTTCGCGAGCGTGCTCGACTGTCGTATCTGTCCACTCAGGGCGCGATGCTGTCCAAGGACGCCTGCTCGGAGGATCCCGCGTAGTATCTACGAGGAGGCCCGGGACGTTGCTCGTGGGCTGGCCAAGACAAAGGCATTCGAGCAATCACGCCGCGATCGCAAGAAGATCGAGATGCTGTTCGCACACCTCAAGCGCATTCTGCGGCTTGGTCGATTGCGCCTTCGCGGTCCCGCCGGCGCGCAGTTCGAGTTCACGCTGGCGGCGATTGCACAGAACCTTCGCAGGCTGGCGATGCTGGTCGCACGGCCTCCGCCAACCGCGCCAACCGCGTGTGTTGCATGAGTTCCTGCGTGGCATTCGTGGCTTTCTTCTTGAATTCAAGATCGTAAGTCGCGGGCGTCGATACCGCCGCTCTTGCCGAAGCAAGGCGGCACATGGCACGCTCTCAAAATTCGTTTTGGCGTGCCGTGTCGGCTCACAGGCGACTTTCACAACAAAATCGGCCCTTCTCGGACCTCGATCGAACACTGACGGAAGTCTGCGATTTGGAGCAAAGCGGACATCGGCTGTAGAGCGAACCGACCTTGTACGGGTAGCACAGCTTCATGGGTCATTTTGTGGGTTAGCAAGCTTGCTCGGAGTAAGCATTTGGAATAATTCAACTATTTTTGATTGTCGGCGGACAATCCCTCCGCCAGGGCCTTTTCGCGACCCATTCTCCGCCGTCAAGTCGCTGCTTCCAAAGCGGGCTATTTTGGCTTTCTAGTGTCTAACCTCTGGACTCCGGCCGTGCGGCGCCGCGCCACGATTGCTCTCCCTCGCGCCTTTTTCTCTGAAGCTCTGTACGTTTGTCCGAAAGTACGCTTTTTGCGGAGCGTTGAAATTCAACGCCTTGTAGTCGCGTTCCGCCGGATCAAATTTGAATGGCACTCGCTAGAGCAAAAGTTAGTTTCGCTGGTTCAACCCTTTTTCGCCGGCTAAGCCCGGAGTGGCGCGAGGCCAATGGCCAAGCGAGCTACCAATAACCCGATCGCGCCTTATCACCATGCCGCGTTATGTCGTCGCTTTCTTGAAATTTGCGGCAACCTTGCTCCAGTTTACGGTGTTCCACCAAATGTCGATGTACTCTCCCCGCCTGGATTGATGCTTGAGGTAGTAGGCGTGCTCCCACACGTCGATGGCTAGGATCGGCTTGGAGCCGCTATAGATATGTGGAGTATCCTGGTTGGCGGTGCTGAAGACCGTTAGTTTCTTGTCCTTGCCCACGGCAAGCCATGCCCAGCCGGAGCCGAACTGCCCAAGTCCAGCTTTCTTAACGGCGGCTTTCATCTTGTCGACATCGCCGAAGGCGCCACCGATCGCGGCCTTCACTTCTTCGGTCGGCTCCTTCGCACCGCCTGGCGTCATCAGATCCCAGAAGTAAGTGTGGTTCCAGTGGCCGCCCAGATTGTTGCGAACGGCGGTGCGAAATTCGTCCGGCACGACGGAAAGATTGGAAAGAATGT
The DNA here is from genome assembly GCA_963831135.1 of uncultured Alphaproteobacteria bacterium. GTDB lineage: Bacteria > Pseudomonadota > Alphaproteobacteria > Rhizobiales > Xanthobacteraceae > BOG-931. The sequence continues at coordinate 23,434 of CAWHPH010000052.1, read as the reverse complement.
CTTCGATCGGCTTTTTCGCCAAGTCGGGCCATTTTTCTGCGATGCTGTTGAGATTCTCTGACATAACCACCGTGATGATTGTCGTGGTGAATCTGCATCGTCATGGTGTCGATGTTGGGCTCGAGCGCGTCGAACGGATAGCCGAGCGGCGGCAAGGTGAACGCCGCTTTCTCTTCCGCCTTTGCAGGATTAATGCCGACGATGCGGGCCGAACTTGCCAGCGCTGCAGCGCCGAGCATGAACTTAAACGTCTCTCGCCTGTTCATGGTGTACTCCGTGATGCCTAGACTTCGTCGAAGCCAATACCGCTTTGAGCCCCACCCGCCAGTTAGGACCCAGGTTCTTTGGCTCCGCGTCGAAGAAGCGCGCGGGCCAACTAATTCTTCGTGACCTTAAACTCGATCCGTCGGTTTTTGGCCCTGTTTGCTTCAGAGTTGTTCGGCGCAACGGGACGTGTGTCGCCGTATCCGACGGCGTGAATACGCTCAGGGCTGACGCCCTTTGCCGACAGGTAGTCGACGACGGACTTTGCCCTCTGCTCGGACAGCACTTGATTAAAGCCCTTGCTGCCGATGCTGTCGGTGTGACCCTCAACTTCGAATTTGACTGATGGGCAACGCTTGGCAATGTCGGCGCCGCTATCGAGAAGCGGCTCGCTTTGCTTATCGAGCTCGGCGCTTCCGGTCTTGAAGTAGATGGCGTTGGTTTCCGAAATCACGGTGAGCCGGGTCTCGCAGCCCTCGGCCGTGATGTTCTTGGCTTCCTGTTCCGCCTTGGCCTTTTCCCGATTTGCCCGCTCCGCTTCCAGTTCGGGTGTGAGGGCGCCGGTTCCGAATACGAGGTCGAAGGTTATTGAAGCTTGAGGGACGATACGGATGCCGCCCACGGCATCCGAGAGCTTGGCAATGCCCGGGGTGAAACCAAAGCTTTCCGCGGTGACGACGATCGGTTGCACCGTTGCGACCGAAACGGTCGTGTCGCTGGTGCGCGTGATCGAAACCACCGTCTGTATCTGGTTGGTGACCCCATGCATGTTGACGGTGAGTGTCAGCGGGTAGTTGATGGTGCTCTTGGTCGCGAGCTCGCGCAATCTGTTTTTGTCCAGCCTCGTGGTGATCAGCGCGTTGGGAAACTTGAATGTCTCGAACAGCAGGAAGCGCATGCGCACGTTGCGCAGGTCGATGTGCGTCTCGATCGAACCGAGGTCGATCTTGACGCCGGCGTCACCGTCCTTGTTGACGCCGCCTTCCACCGACATGAACTCATGTTTCTCGATGACTGCCTGAAGCTTTTCGGTCTGCATATAGACATGCGAGAGAGGCGCGTTGAGCACCCAGTCCTGGTTCAGGAAATCCTGAGCGTTGGCGCTGCGCAAACCTAGCGCAGCGGTCACAAGCGCAAACACGAGCCAGACGCGGATCTTAGTCATATGCACGCCCATCCCCAATCGCCGCAAAGCCCTTGCAAAAGCCTTGTAATGCGCGTTCTCACTGGCAGCCGCTGATCGCCCATCGCATCAAGGCGAGCTTGAGAGTGCCGCCGAACGGATGCGGCACCCGCAGAACGAATTTAGGCGCCTTCGCGTAGGTTGCAGCCTGTTCGCACAGCCGCGCCTGATTCCACTGGTGGCACGATGTGCACTTCTTCTTCCACAGCGATTCTTCGAGGCCTTCGATCGGAGCGAACATGGGCGTCTGGTCGATCATCTCCTGGATCGAATGGCCGTTCACCGGAAAAGGTCCGAACGGAATTGGCTGGTTGAAGCGCAGAACGTCCTCGGGACGGGCTGTGGCCACGGCGGCAGCCGGCGGCGCTGCGGCAGCAGGCGGAGGAGGCGCGGGCGGGGCTGTTGGACGCACCGCGGCGACGGGTGGAGGCGCGGCCTGAGGAGGCGGCGCAGCGGCGGCCGGATGCGGCGCAGCGCCTGCTCCAGCGCTCGGAGACGTCCGTTGCAGGTATTGCAGACCGGCCCAGCCGTCGACCGGCGTATGCGTATTGCCCTTGTCCAGCTTGTAGGTGATGAAGGCCCAATCGACGCCTTTGACATTCGCCAACTTGGTGACGCAGGCGACTTCGCCGTCAAAAAGCGCGTCATTGTAGATGTCGCCGCCGGCGTCCTTGCTGACATTGAGCATGCTCGTATTGACTTTATAGAGCGTGCAGGCGGGCTCTTGAGCCGAGGCGGCTCCGGCAGCGCATGCGAGCGCCAACCCCAAAATGATACGCCGGATCATCGCCAACCTCCGTTCCACATGTTTGTGCCGGCTCGGTCTCCTGTCTGGAGGCCGAATTCGCCGCTCAGTTGATATCGTTTGCTGCACTTAGTCATTACTTGTCGAAAAGATCGTCGAAAATATCGGAGATTGGACAGGCGTTTGCGAGTGAAGCAACGTCCGTCGACGAGGCCCAATGGGCTAGCGGTGCCAGGAGAGCGTCGAGATCTTTACCGTAGGCGTTCCGAACCTGTTGCTGACGGACATAGAACCAGGTGTTGGCGTCAGCCCTGCGACCAAAGCTGTCGTGCCAATCACAAAGGTCGTCCCGCGCATAGCTGTACCGCTGCGCCCTCGACACGCGGTAGGGGGCCCAGTCCAAGTGCAATTGGCTGAGCCGCCAGTCCAAGGCCCTTTGTTTGATGTCCTTGGCGGCTTGGGTGTACTTCCTCACCGCTTTGTTCAACTTGCACGCAAACTTTTCACGATCGCTGTTGTCGCCCCAATACTCCTTGGTGTGCAGGTACTCTTCGCGGTACACCGTCAGCCTCAGCACGGCGAAAGCCACAAAGTGCGCCAGTGCTTGCTGCGGCGCCCGAGGATCATCGAGGAAGTCCGGCTCGATCCGGTCCATGGCCGACTCGAGGTCGTGCAGCCCTTGGGACTTATACGTTATATTATCGGCGTCTTCATATGCCTTGATCTCTTTGTTCAGTCCTTCTACGTGTTTTTTCAGGTTCGTAATGTGCTCGTCTGCAATCGCCTTGGGCAGGGCCTTGTCGACATAAGCTTTCATCTGGTTGAACAATTCATCGGAAGTCGGGTCCGGCCACAGGAGACCGGCAACTCCGCCGATCAATGCGCCGAGCGGCAGCTTGCCGGCCAGACCGTCCCCCAGCTTGGCCACCTTCTTCAAGGTTTTGGAAAGCTCGCCCAACTCGTTGAGTTTGGGAATCCCGGAAGCCACGCCGAGCGCTACGCTCCGTTTGGCGGTACTGGGCGCATCGAACGAGACCGAACTGTCTTCCGGTTCACAGATGCCGGCGACGCACTGCATCAGCTTTTGGTATTGGTCACTGTCCGTAATCGCGGCCACTGGAAAGCCGCCGTCCGACGTGCAGCCCTTGCTGTCCGTGGTCGGGGTCGGCTCGGCAGAAATCGAGGTCGACCGCGAACTCCGTCGTCGCCTCGGGTGTCTTGTTGTCGGTCGTCTTGTCGTCGGTCGTCTTGTTGTCAGTCGGTGGCGGCGTGACGCAGGGGCCGCCGTTGCACACGTCGTTACGCTTCGTCCGCTCACAGGGGCCGCCGTTGCAGGTCACGGGCCCCGGCACCACGGGCGTTGGCACGATGGGCTTCGGATCGGGCTCGACAATTCGCTTCGCCTTTTCGGTCTTCTCGGCCGTCACGATCGGCTTCGGTTCGTCGTGAGGCTTGGCCTTTTCGGTCAGCTCCGCCTTCTCGATCGGCTTCGGGTGCTCGTGCTCGACGGTCGGCTTCGCCTTCTCGGTCAGCTTCGCCTGCTCGAGCGGCTTTGGGTGCTCGTGCTCGACGGTCGACTTCGCCTTTTCGGTCAGCTTCGCCTCCTCGACGCGCTTGCTGTCCCCGCACGGGCCGCCGTTGCACATCGGCACCGGGTAAGGTTGGGACGGGCACGGGCCGCCGTTACAGGTCACGACCGGCGGCGGCACCACGTAGTACGGCGGCGGTGGCGGAGGCGTCGGCACAACAGGCGTCGGCACGACGGGCTTCGGCAACTCCACGTGGCGCTCTTTGACCGGCGGCAGCGTCGGGCAATATTCAGCGCACACCGGCTGGCCACCGCCACACGCCGGAGCGTTCCTGATCTGGAGGTAGCACCCTTTTTTCGTCGTGCCCGCGCAGATGTTGCGGTCCGGCGGAAAGTCAGTCCGGCGCGGATACAGCACCGTCGGTCCGACTTTTAAATCCTGGAAATTGTCCGGGCAGTTGTCGGGAGGATAAACGATGTTGATGACGATGTCGCCGATGATGTCATGGACGGGGTCCGGATCGACGACCGGTGTGGGAGTCGGCGGGTAAGTCGGATTTGGCCCCGGCGTTGGCTGGTTGTAAGCCGGATTTGGTCCCGGCGTCGGCTGGTTGTAGGCCGGATTTGGTCCCGGCGTTGGCTGGTTGTAAGCCGGATTTGGTCCCGGCGTTGGCTGGTTGTAAGCCGGATTTGGTCCCGGCGTTGGCTGGTTGTAGGCCGGATTTGGTCCTGGCGTCGGCTGGTTGTAGGCCGGATTTGGTCCGCCTCCGGGTTGGTTACGGGCCCTGTACTCTTCGATTGCTTTCTTCTTGGCCGCCTCGATCTCTTCTTGCCGCTCTTCTTCCTTTCTTAATTTCTCCGTCTCCTGGTTTCGTTGGTATTCTCGCTGCCTTTGCAGCTCGCGCTGCCTCGCCTGCTGATTGAGAAACTGTTCTTGTTGTCGGCGCCTTGCCTGCTCTTGTTGTTGGCGCCTCTGCTGATTGAGGTACTGCTGATTCCTCTGATACTGCCGCTGCTGATTATATTGCCGCTGCTGATTATATTGCTGCTGCTGATGCATTTGGTGCTGCGCGGCGATGGCGCCGAGGACACCGATGATTAAGGCGGCGCCGCAGCCCGGGCATCCGCCGCCGTGGTGGCCGCCGCCGTGGTGGCCGCCGCCATAGCCCCCCCGCCGCCGCCACCTCCGCCGCCTCCACCACTGTCGTATTGCGCCAGCACGTATCCACGAGGCAAGCGACTGCTAGCATCAACATCCCGTAGCAGGCCCGCATCAATAGCCGCCGCGCGCAGCCCTCCCGCCTGGATCGTCGCGTGTGCATCTGTGGACGACGCCACCATGCTGGCGCCGAGAAACAGGGCGAGCGCTGCAACACCAAGCTTCTTCTTCTTCATTCAAGCCTCCGACGATGGCGCGAGGCGTTCGCAGCCATCACTGGCAGAAGTTGCTGCCGGCGCACGTCTTTCCGGGCGCGCAGTGAACCGCTATTCCCGGGTCACCGGTCGCCGCACAGAATTGCGGGTTTCCGGGGCCGATGCAGTTGCCGCGAATCCAGTGGTCGCAGAACCTCCCCGGGCCGCAGGTACCCACGCCGGGGCAACAGACCCCGCCAATCGGGGCGCAACTAAACCGGTTCGGACAAAGGAACATGCCAGGATTGCCTGGGCACGGCGGCCCTGTCACGGCGGTGAATTCGGTGCCCGGAGGAATGACGATCTGCATCCCCGGAGGGACTTGAGTCATATCCTCGGGAAACGAGCCCGGCCCGACGCCGGGGCCGAAGCCAGGGCCGAAGCCTCCGCCACCACCGCCGGGGCCACCGCCGCCGCCGCCGGGGCCACCACCGCCGCCGCCGGTGCCACCTCCGCCACCGCCCGGGCCACCTCCGCCACCGCCGCCTGGGCCATTGCCACCGGCATTAGCCTCCGCCAGCGAGGCGCAATCGGTTGAGTGCTCCTTATCGGTCGCGTTCAAAATATAATACCGCTCTCTCCCATTGGGATCCTTCGAACTTGCGGCCTTGTATTTGATCGTCTTGTTGACAAAATCGAACGTGATAGCAGCCGAGCGGGCAGCGTCGGAGAGATCCACCGCCAGATCGGTGCGCTTCGTCTCCTGAAGCTTGAAAGCGCCCGCCTTCACGCGCTCTTCCCAGGTGCCAGGACCGGTCTGCAGGAACGTTCCAACGTAGGCGCCGTTACCGATATCGCCTGCCTGGATGCAAAACACATTGGACCCGGTTGCGCCGCCGGGCACCGATATCTCTGTTTGCGCCATCGCGGCGATCGATTGCGCCGCAAGCACCGCCACGAACAAGACCGAAGTCAAAAGCATCCGCTTCACGATTATCGTTCTCCTCGGTGGCCTGCCAGTCGGCCGCGCACGCCGCCAGTGGAAACGGCGATCAAAACTCGTTGGGAAATCTGGAAGTCGCGGCCGGACGCAGTCTGGCGACCGGTCTCTATCTTTGAGGGATAGAAAGCAGCCGCTTTCCAAAACCGCCACCTGTGCTTTCGGCCGGGAACTTCTAAGACCGCCTGATCTTTGGCCAATTATTTCGGTTTTGGCTAGATGCTTTGGCGGGCTAAGCCCAAAAATAAATCGGTCCGGTCAAGATGCCGCGGACGCCGATCAAAACCTATCGCGAAGACGATCAGCGAACTTGGCCGACGGCTGGCCGCGTTGCCGAACACATGACCAAGCTTAAGCTTGCCACGCCGCGCCGCGTCTCCTCGGCGAGAGTTCTAAGCCGGTGATAACAGGCCAACAACGGAACATTTGCCAACGATCTTCGAAACGGCGCGAATCAAAATCTATTCGCAGGTGGAGGGTATGGAATTAGCGAAGTGAAATTGAAGCGACTAGAAAACGTCATGCTGCCGCTTGGTGCAGCGCCGGACGCACAACGGCCTCGCCGTGACAGACGAAAGCAAGGAAGACAAAAAAGACGGCTGCGGCAAAACCAACCATGCAGAACGTAACAAACTCCCATCCGCCAGAGTCCGATTCGCCGCGATGTGCACATGTCGAAGGAACGCGAAGTCTGTCTCGGTTTGGCGTGGCAGAATTTTTGCCTGCGTCGAGATAATGCGGACATGTCGGGAGGTGTTGAGCCGACGTTGAGGGGGACGAACGCTGACCCATTGCCAACGATGGGGCGAAGCAATCAAGGATGCTTGGAGTTTTCCAGCATCCGACGACGTGAAATTTGCGATGTGAAACTTGGCGTAGAAATAAAGTCATCCCGCCGCGCGGAGCGCTAACTGGTAGCAGAGATCGAACCCGCTCATGGCATCGGCGACGAGACGATCGAAAGCCTGCAGGAGTGGAGGCTTCAGTTCGACAAATTGGCCGCGCGCCTTCGTCAAACGAACAAGATCCATCTCTTCCGCCGCGACCAAAAGCTTGCGGACATGGGTGCGCGACACGCCGAAGCGGTCGCCCAGGTCAGAATAAGACACCTTAAGCGGCTCGGCGCCGCCCTCCCGTGCGGCCATCTGGATCATTTTGATGAGGATCATGATGCCGGCGTCGCGGCCCTGGAACAGCATCATGGTCGGATTGCTGGCCAGGATCTGCGCGCCAAGCGCGAACAAGTCTCTCGACACCAGACGCTGCTTCAATTGGAATGCGGGATCGCGCGCCATAATCGGCGCGTAGCCGGGGTCCGGAAACAGAATGTCCAATGGCAGATAATGCGACACCAGAAAATCCTGGTCCTGGGCGATCATCTTCTTGGTCGGTGTGAGGATGCGAACCCGGCGATCCCGCAGCGCCGCCCGCTGTTCGAGATAGCCGGTCTTGACAAGCCGCGAGACGAGGTCCTGGACGCGGCTTGCACTCGCGAGGCGATGTTCCGCCATGGAGTCCGCGACCAGGCGCAGCGTCGGCCAGGTTGCGCGATCGGCCTCGTCGTAACGCGCATAGAGACACATGATCACAGCAAGCAAAACGGTCCGGCTCGCTTCGAGCAGCAGGCGGTTGAGAAAGGGCTTGTGTTCGTAGAGGGCAAGGATCGCATTCACAAATTCGTCGCGCGCGAACGGAAAGCGCGGATGGGACAGAATTTCTTCCGCAGAGTGATATGCGGGGAGGTGCTTTAAATCGAGACCGGCCATTGGCAGTAATTCGAGTCGCGCGAAACTCAGGGGCGCCCTCTTTTGCATCTGCATATTGCCAGAAGATAAGCTTCACATACAGTCAGTTATGGGGTCATTAGGCCACATTGGCGAGTGCTCCCTGCGGTGTCCGCTTTAGCGCTGAGAGTGTTGCAAAACTATTTTCGGCTCTGAGGCGAGGAACAACGTTCTAAATTAAGTTAGGAGCAAAGAATTTCCGGCTACACGATTTTATTAGTAGCGCTGCAAAAGCGCGATGGATGGCAAGCGGTCGAATTGCAAATTCCGCACTTTTTCCGGGATAGCGCAGTATCTCGGCGTGTCGCGAACGCGCGTGCGCAATTTGCTGGAGGACGCGCAAGACGCGAGCCTTCTGCGAATTGATCGCTGCGGTGGCGGCGATTATGAGGTGCCACCTGTACCGTGGCGGGCCTACGATCGCTATGTCGCCGATATGTCGGCCAATATGGACGTCATCGCGCGGCTCACCGGCGGTTGAACAGCGACTATCAGGGTGTGCTGTTCGGCGCGACCCAAGGTCGGAACGCGCCGCGCGCGCCGATCAAATTGCGGCCGGGCGATGTGAATTGTGGCTGCCTACTTTTTCGGCAGATGCACGGCTCATGGCTGCAGCCTGGCACCCGGTGAACTGGACTTTATGGTTTGACAGTAAGTCGTGCGCGCGCTTCTCGCAGAAACGACGTGCGATCGGGCGGTGCGGCTACGTGCATCGCGAGCCGCTCGCACAATTCGTCCGGCGTGCGCGCCTCGTTCGCAGTCTTCTCCACGAGGACTTTGGCAATCGGCCCGATGTAGCGTGCGAGCAAGGCCCGGATCGCTTCAAATTCCGGCGTGCCAGGTGCGACGATTGGGCCATGGCCGGCAGTTTCTCTGCCGGCAAATTCTCTGCCGGCAATGTCTCCGGCGTCGCCGTCCTGCTGACGGCGTCGGCGGCGAGCGAGCCGTTACGGGTGCGGCGTTGGCCCCTGTCGGCGGTGCAGCAATGGTCTTCTTGATTGTTTCCGCCAGCCTGCCAAGGGCGTCGCGCCGCTCCGGGAAAATGTCGATCCACTGGCGGATCGCAAGCTCGTAGCGCAAGGCTCCGCTTGGAAGGACTGGCGAAAGACGTACCGGAAAGACCGGCACATTAAGGCTGGCTCCGATCGACAGTTCCTTTTTGATTTCCCCGGACTTGCTCGACGATTCCGAAAACAGGAAGACGATGCCAAGGGCCGCCTCGATCGCCTGAACGATCGCCTCCTGATAATTTTGCCCGGCCGAAACGTTTCGCAGCGAGATCCAGCACGCCAGACCGTTGGCCTCGAGGACCTCGACGACTTCGCGCGCGACCGCCTCGTCCCGCGACGAAAAGCAAATGAAAAGGTGGGAAGCGGGTTCCGACACAGTGTTCAACGGCTAAAGCGTCGTCATGTTCAATGGCTAAACCGTCGTCCCAATACAACAATGCGGACCGGATTTCCACAGACCACAGCGGAAGCTTGGCCGCGATACGCGAGTTCGGCTGCGGTACACGTCTTGCAAAGCGATGCACGTCTTTGCAGAAATGAGGATGCTATAACGCCAGTCACACCCCGGCGCACGGGGCTTGCCAAGCGTTCCCGACCTGCCAGCGGAGGCTGAGATAATGCGCCTTAGAGCCAAGTTCAATATTGCAACCGTGGTGGCTTTCGCCATCGGATTTGCGATTGCCGCGTTTCTCCTCCACCAAGTCTCTTATCGACAATGCGCGTGAGGAAGTGATGCAAAATGCCCGCATCATGATGACGGCGGCCAATGCCATCCGGCAATACACTGCCATCGAGCTCGTGCCGTTGCTTCCTTCGGTGCATAACGGCAAGTTCGTGCCGCAGACGGTCCCTGCCTTTGCCGCACAAACCAACTTCAAGCAGGTGCAGGCGGCGTTCGAGGGATACACCTATCGCGAGCCCGCACTTAATCCAACCAATCTGACCGATCGGGCGCAGGATTGGGAAGCCGACATCATTCGCCTGTTCCGCGACGATTCGAGCAAGAAAGAATTGGTGGTCGAACGCGAGACCCCGACCGGATCGACGCTCAATCTGGCCCGGCCGGTTACGATTACCAACGCGGCGTGTCTGACCTGCCACAGCACGCCGGAAGCAGCGCCGGCGGCATTGATCAAATCCTACGGTTCGGCGAACGGATTCGGGTGGAAGATGGATGAGACGATCGGCGCCCAAATAGTGTCCGTTCCGATGACGGTTCCGCTCAAGGTCGCCCGCCAGACGTATTACACCTTCCTCGTCATTCTGGTTGCGATGTTTGCGATCATCTTGCTGATTTTGAATCTGCTGCTGCATTATCTGGTCATTACACCTGTGAAAAAAGTATCGGCGGTGGCCGATGCGGTCAGCTTGGGCGACGAAGCCGTGGAAGCCTACGTCAAGCCGGGTAAAGACGAGATTTCATCGCTTTCCGTGTCATTCAACCGCATGCGCGAAAGCCTGAAGCACGCCATGGCCATGATCAAATAGCCGCGCCGAGGATGTCGTCAGGACAAGGGAACGCGGACAAAACCGTTCCGAGTTCTCAAATCCGCTTTGGCGTTCGGTCAGGTCAGGTCGCATCGGCGTCTGCGTTTGGCACGGCCCCCTTCGAGTCCTGCAGTCGCTCGACCGTGCCGCAACCAAAATTAGCTCCCAACCGTTTAGTGCGCGCGATTGCCGGCAGTGAAGATCGTCAAAAAACATGTCCTCACGACTTCACGTGATATGCCTACCCCTCCAGCGTGTATTCACAGTCGCACACGGCGTAATGCTTTCCTGTCGTGATCCCGTCCGAAAGAATGGCGGATGATCCATGGTTACGCGAGTTGGACAACGCATGGCTACGATCCATCATGAACTTGCGCCGATCGTCATCGGAATTACAGGCGAAAGAGAATTGGACGGGAAGCACGCATCGGTGAGTGGCGCCCTGAAGGGGATCTTTGATTGTCTCGACGAGAGATACCCCATTTCTCCGAAGATACTTCTCACTAGGCTGGCACAAGGGGCGGACGCGCTCGGCGCGGAAGGCGTGCTCGAGCGGAAGGGATGGGAGATCGTGGCGTCCCTTCCGCTTCCTTTGGAGCTTTATGTCCAGGACTTCGATGAGCGCGCAGAGCAACAATTGCGCAGTCTGATAGAAGAGGCGAACAGCCGAAAACGGCTTCGAATGTTCACGCTCGACCCGTTGCGCCGCGGGGCCGAACGTCCTCCAATCACGCCTTCCGAGTTCGCTCACACATCCGAGATGGCTAGTTCGGAACGGGCCGACCATTATGAACAGGCCGGTCTTTTCATCGCTGAGCGTTGTGCAATTTTGATAGCCGTGGTGCGGGCGGGCGAAAGACCCGATCGCATCGGCGACATCGGCCGCCTGGTGCGGCACCGCCTGCGTGGCGATCTCGACGATGCCGCACGTATTATCGTGCAGCGAAGCCGTGTGCTTCTCGAACCCGCACCACTGGATGAGCCGCTGGCAAGTCCGGTATGGCTGGTTGATCTATCCACTGTGGATCGCGAGCAAAAGCGGACGACGCAAGCTGGATTGACGCCGCTGTTCCCCGCGGAGGACAATTCTGCGCCGACGCATCAACTGCGCGAATGCTTCCGGCTCGCCGATCGGCTGAATGAATTCAATATTCGCACTCAACAACTCGATCAGGACAAGCTCCGCAATCCTACGAGCGCGGAGCCGGATATGCCTCACCCGTCGGCGCGCCTCTCTGAACTGATGCATGCACTATCGACTATCCAAATGGATATGAACGGGAAACTCAAATGGACCTTTTGGGCGCTCGCATGTTTGTTCTGCATCGCATTTTTCATGTTCGAAGCCCAGATTGATTTAAACGAGCGGTGGGGCGTTTTTGGATATATCGGTGCCCTAGTTCTGGGCATCGCCATCTATAAGTTTGCGTGGGCGCGGAGGTGGCAGCCCTTCGCCCAGGATTATCGTGCGGTGGCAGAGGCACTCCGCGTACAAATCGCGTGGTGGAATTGCGGGCTCATTGGCCCACGCCATCGGGTGGACCGATTCTATTTGCGCGGCGCCACGGGGTCGCTTGGCTTGGTGCGCGCAGCCATCCGTCACATGATCGATGCGGCAGCCCTACGTTCCTGTCATGAGGAACACACCGCCGACCTGATCGTTCGAAAGACTCACTCGGGCTGCGACGACGCCCGCGAAAGCGGTTCAAAAGAACGGTGCGGCGATGATGGTTTGAGATGGATTGAAGAGCAGATAGCCTACTTCGACAATCGGCTTGGCAAGCGGCGAACCTGGGTCTCGTTCGTTGATGCCTTCAGCTGGTTCCTTATCGTGGCGTCATTGGGACCGGAAGTCGTTGTTGCGATCAACACATTTCGCGGTGACATTGTCGGGCCGGTGATTGAACAAAGCCTTGGCCTGTCGCGGCCCGGCATTCTTTTCGTCGCAGTTATTGCCGCTATCATTTTGACGTTTTTGGTGAGCGCTGCACCGTGGACTTTTTCTCGATCTGCCTGGGTGGATCGAACCAAGCGGATTTTTGAAGTGCCAAACCTGGCCGTTTCGGCGGTCGCGGGTCTGCTTCTCGCAATCGGCCTGTACGACTGCGCCGCTCTCATTAGTACTAAACGCGTCAGCGCCGGTCTGCTTATTTTTGGCGGCGTATTGGTTGCCTCGCTTGCTTACGCAATGCAATTCGTGAGTGATCAGCTAGCCTGGGCGGGAGAAATGCGCGGCTACGAAGATGCACTGGGAATCTTTCGCAGAGCGAGTTCGGCGCTAAAAGCAATCGACCGCGCGGACATTGATGCTGCCGAGAGAAAAGTCCGACGAGACACCATCATTGAAACGCTCGGTATAGAGGCCTTGAAAGAAAATGAAAGCTGGCTACGCGCTCATCGCGAGCGACCGCTTGAACCGCTCCCGCCAACCTGAAAGTTATCCGCCATGCAATCCTCATGTTGAGCCGACGTCGGGCTGAAGGTCGTGAATACGAAAGCGGCGAGGTGAATGTGAACGCGTTTTGAAAATCTGGATTTTTCGCCCCGCCCCCTGTAGCTGCTTTGTCGGCCGCCCCACCAATGGATTTTTAGATGTCCTTACGTGCAGCCACTTTGACCTCACCACCTCGCGCTGCTCTTGCTTTTCGCGTGGGCGTCGTCGGTCATCGGCCTAATCGTTTGCCAAAAGACAAAGACAGCCTTGATGCTCTTCGGGACATGCTTCGGATTGTCCTCGAAGAAGTGAAAGCCGAGGTGTCGAATTATCCGAGTTCTTCCCCTTCCGCCATGCCTTATTCGCAGGAGCCGTTTATTCTTCGCGCCGTCTCGCCGCTCGCTGAGGGGGCTGATCGACTCTTCGCGAGCGAGGCCATTGATCTCGGCTACGAGCTTCTTTGCCCCATGCCGTTTAGTCAGGAGGAATTCGAAAAGGATTTTCTGCCGCCGGACGCGCTTGAGCTTGATTCGCGGGAGCGGTTCCGCAGCCTGCTAAAGCGGGCACGGCAGGGCGCGGGCGTCACGACTTTCGAGCTTGATGGGGATCGGTCAGCAGCCCCTGACGCTTACTCCCTCTGCGGCCGTGTCGTATTGAACCAATCGGATCTCCTGATAGCGGTCTGGGACGGACATAAGCCGGCTGGCGACGGCAGCACTGCCGACACCGCCTTGGAAGCAGTCGGGTTTCAGGTGCCTGTGTTGTGGATAGATGCGCTCGCGCCACGCTCGTGGCAGCTGCTGCAAAATCCAGACGAGATGAAGTTCCTTGAAGGAAACGACCGCTGTCTGCCGCAAGGCACTTATCCCGCAGATCCTTCGGAGGCACGAAAATTGATTGCCGAGGCGGTCAGACGCATTGTCAGAGAGGAGATCGCTCCGCCTGAACCATTGTCGGATCCACATCAAGCAACGACAGCCCAATCGCACGCGGCGCGGTATTTTCACGAGCGCAAGCCACGAACCAACTTTGCGGTTGCGTGGAGGTTGTTTCGCGACGCGGTCGGCTCGGGGCGAATTCATCCGCCGCACATCCTCGTTTCGGACTTCGAGGCGGACGTTTCTGACGCTTGGCCGATTCGCGACGACTCTGCCGGCGGCAAAACTCGTACCACCGGTGTCGCTTCACCGTCCGATTTGGAGGATTGGGTCAACAAACGGCTTAGAGCCCACTTCGCGTGGCCGGACAAGCGCGGCGATCTCTACGCCGACGCGTACCGCAGCGGCTACGTGCTCACCTACCTGCTTTCCGCGATGGCCGTGTTCGTAGCGCTCCTACCAATGGCGGCCGGCTTCGAAGGCGAAGCGCGAACCGCCTGCGTTACCACCGAGTTTGTAATGCTTCTTGTCATTCTTCTGCTTTTCGTCATCGGGCGGAAACGACAATGGTATGAACATTGGATGGAATATCGCCTGCTCGCAGAACTGATACGACAACTGCGGATTCTTATTCCACTCGGTGGCGGGCGGCCCCTCCCACGGACGCCGACGCATCTCGGGCTATATGGAAACCTAACGCAAACCTGGATGTACTGGCACACGCGCGCAATCGCGCGAGCCACCGGAATTCCGGAAGCAAAGGTCACGCGTGAATACGTGCTTGATTGCCTGAACTACGTCGACAAGATTGTGGGGAGCCCGAACGAAGGGCAATTCAAGTTTCAAAAGGATACAGAGATCCGATCCGAGCACATCGCTCATCGGCTGCATAAAACATCAACTTATTTGTTCGGAGCGACGCTGCTCGGCATTGGCGTTCATCTATTGCTCGAAGTGGCCGGATCTGCACCGCTTCCGCATTGGTTGGAGTTTCATGTTCCGGAAGCCTTTCACAAAGTATTGGACCAATGGTTGGTTTTGACCTCGGCATTTCTTCCGGCGCTGGCCGCCGCGCTCGCTGGGATTAACAACCAAGGCGAATTCGCGCGTCTCGCAAAACGGTCGGCAGCGATGGCAGATTCTTTCAGCCGGTTTGCGGCGCAGATCGCTGCTTTACGGTCGGCCACCGCGCGAGGTTCCGATACTCTCAAGCTCTCGCATTTGATTCCGTTGGCCGGCCAGATTGCCGAGGTCATGGTTGATGAGGTCGCAGACTGGCGCGTCGTCTTCATAGACCGGCCGCCGGTAGCGGCCTGAGCAAACTGGCGCCTGCGTCGCCGCGATTAGCAGGCTTCCCATCGATATTCCAACCTCTTCAATGTCGGTTCATGGCCCGAAGCGTCGGTCGCCGAGCCGCAGGATAATGTCCGAGATTGAGGGATAAACGGACGTCACGCGGAAATTGCGCTTCGGTAGCGATTGGACCCATCTCGGACATGACGGTTCGATCGGCGCCATGCCTCCCAACCATCGGTGAAAGCTCACCAAGCAACGTTAAGGCGCGCCAAAAATACATCCGCCTCGCTTTGCCTCGTGGCCACCTGGGCGGCGAGAGGTTGCCAAATATGCTGATAGCTCGGGATCAGCCTGACCGCCGGGGTGATCGCGAAGTCGTAGAAAACCTCTATTCCCTGCTCGTCCTTGATCGTGCTGGTGCCGGCCGTGAGCAGCGCCACGTCATTCTTCAGATCGTTGCTAATCGCATTGTAGTAATAGCCCACACCAAAGCTGTCATATTTCCTGCTATCGATAAGCCCGTGGGCGACCAGCGCGACGCTACCGTCGACCGTGATCGGATTGGTTTCCGGCGGTGCGTAACCCACCCGTGCGAACACCCCAATTCCGTTGAGCGGCTGGCCGCTCTTAATTTTTTGGGCCGTCAAGGCGGGATCATCCGCTTGTGGGCCTGGAACACCCAGGTCACAGTGCGTAGTGTCTGGACCACTCATCCTCTGCCAGTGCGCGATTTGACGGCTCACTGTGTGGCCCATCGCGGTGCGCGCCATCTCGAAAGGAAGTATCGGGGTAAACATATGGCCAAAGCGGCGCTTCGCCACCGCCAATTGCCGCATTGCGAAAGGTTCATTTCGCCTTGGGTGCTGGCTGCTTCACACGAGCGACATTTGGCTAACGGAAAAATGGAATATTCATCCGCGGGCGAACCGACATCACTCCGCAGCGATGCGGTGAGCGTGCAATCGAAAGTTATCGCCTGACCGACTGAGAGGAGATTTTTGCCGGGGACATGTCCCCGCTTCTCAGAGCTGGCCAACAGTTCCCGCCGGCACGAGGTTTGTGGGCGTCGGTAGGTCGAGGCGGCGCGCCCTAGGCGAGCCATAATAGTGCCAGGCCATCTCGTGGCCGAAATAAACAAAAGGACTGACCACGAAGCCGAAGGCCGACAGCGCCGCCGCCGTGGCGAGGTTGCCGACCACAACGTAGTGAGTAGTGAAGTCCAGGGTCGTGGCAATGGTCTGATAGGTGACAGTCTTGACCAATGCCCGATTGTCCCCCAGACCGGCCTTGCGCTTGACGGGCGGGCTCAAATAATTCCAGGCCGTTTCGTGGACAAGATAATACATGGGGCGGACTACCAGATGGAAGGCTGACAAACTCGCCGCCGCGGCGAGGTTGCCGACCACAACGTAGTGAGTGGTGAAGTCCAGGGTCGTGACGATGATCTGAAAGGTGATGGTCTTGGCCAGCGCTTGTTTGATCGCAAACCCGGCGGGGGCGACCGGCGGTACCTTGACGTCCGGTCGGTCCGGTGGGGCAAGCGTGGGCTCGATCCGCCGGCGGACGGTTGAGTCCAACAGCGGCCGTAGACGCCGACGCAGCTTAGGCACGTACTTGGGCGCCAGCACGGCGGCGGCACCAATCGCCATGCCCGGGATCAGCGTAACCTCGAACAAGGCGACACCCGCAGCGATCACCCCGATGGTCGCGGCCACGGTAACGAAATCCCCCGTGGGCTTCGCCTGACCCCTGTTGATACTCTTACGATTATAATCCGGCATCTTTTCAACCACGGCTGAATAGCATTGTCCAACTGACCGGGCCGTAGCTTCTGCGGCCGCTTTGCCTTCTCAAACGTTGACGATGTTTCCGCCCTGATCGTATTCGCTCATAAGGATCATCTTTGACTGGATCGTCACTGACTGACGTTTTGACGCGACCACCGCCGGCGAATTGCGTACCGCCGCGTCGACTGCGATGGCCTGTAGGCCGATTGCCGAGGCAGTATATTCCAATATCGAGATAGTACGCGAACGTAATACAACGCACTCCTGTCCTGCAGCTTCCCCGGGAATCTTGGGCAAATTACCAGGTGACTAATGCGATCGTGATGCCTGCATCTGGACCCGAAGCGGTCATCGGCGCTGGCGAGATCCTGCCCAGTGAGCCATAGAGTCGTATGGGGTCGGGTCCTTCCCGAGAAGCAGTCTGCATGGCCGAAGAGCGCCCTCACAGGTGACGCGCAGCAAACCTGGCAGCTACTCGCGCCTCGTGGGAATTGACGAAGCCGGGACACTGACGCGCCTGAAGGCATTGCGGCGCGGGGGGGCACACTGGCATTGTGCTCAATCGCGCCCTCAGTATCTCGATGGCGCAGCGGACCGCATCGATTACGCCGCGGAATTCGACCACAACGGCATCGCCGGAGTACGCTTTACCCCCTTCTGTAATGCACGGGGTAGGATCGATCAGATCGCCGCGCAGCGCGCGCAACCGTGCTGGGGCGCGGTCGTCGGCGGCGCCCGCGCTGTGTTACGATTTATTTCCTGGACTCGGCGGGGAAACGGGCTCGATCAGACCTTGGCGGAGACCAAAATAGAGCAGCTCGATGTCAGAATTGACGCCGAGCTTTGATTTGATCGCGTAGTGATAGTTGGCCACGGTCTTGCGGCTGACGTTGAGTGCCGAAGCGATCTCGTCGGTTGATTTTGCGTCCAAGATCATGCGGAAAATTTCGAACTCGCGCGGTGAAAGCCCTTGCAGTCCGGTTTTTTCCTCCTGTACCCGATCAAATGCGAGGGCCTCGCTGATCTCGGGACAAATGGCTAGCCGGCCTTCCGCAATGTCTCGCACGGCTCTTACGAGAAGGTCGGGGGGACTGCTTTTAGTGACGTAACCTTTCGCCCCCGCACGAAAGGCCTGCAGAGCATAAGCGGCCCCGCAGTGCATTGTGAACACGAGGACACGCGCATGAACGTCGAACTCGCGGATATGCTCGATCGCATCGATGCCACTACGGCCGGGCATCGAAATATCCATGATGACAACGTCCGGGCGCGTATTCTTGTAGCACTGATAGGCCGACGCGGCATCGCAGGCTTCACCGACGACTGTTAGCCCTTCGTGCTTTGCAAGCAGCGCACGGTAGCCTTCGCGAACGACCGCGTGGTCGTCGACAATAAGAATGCGGATTGTCTTCCTGCTCATCGCAAGAGCCCAACCGGCGCCTCAAATGGAATCATGGCATGGAGTTTGAAGCCTTTATCCCCGAGGCCGATGACATCCAATTGCCCGCCGAGTGCCATCACGCGTTCACGCATTCCAATTAGTCCTAGCCCGTTGCCTTCCGTAGCTATGCCGCTGTCAACTGCTCCACATCCATCGTCCTCGATCGTCAGCGCCAACCATCGTTGCTCAGGCGCAGTCTGCTTCCCAGCCTGCGGACGGAAGCCGAGAACCACTCGGGCCTGACCTGCATGCGCATGTTTGTTGATGTTGGTAAGGCCCTCCTGGACAATTCGATAGACATGAGACGCCGCTTTCGGCGGCAGCGCCCGGAGGTCGCCATTAATCTCAAGCAAGATTTTCAATTGTCCGCCAGCCAGCCTTTCTTGATCCCTAGCCAGAGCCGAAAGACTAGCGGCAAGCCCGAAGTCATCGATCTCGGGCGGACGGAGGGCCCGCAACGTGGTACGGAGAGATCTCATCATGGCCATCGAGGTCTGCGTGAGATTGTTTGCCTCAGGCACGAGAGCCGGGCACTCGGCCTCGGCCGTCGCCTTGATTGATGCGGCTACTGCATTCATGGCGCTCAGACTTTGAGCGAACTCATCGTGCAGATCCCGCGCCAAATCGAGCCGCTCCTGCTCTTGGTGATCGACGAGCTTGGCAGCGAGCTGCGTCTTTTCGCGAGTTGTCCATTCGAGGTTCGCCGCGAGCGTGTTGAACGCCTCGCTGATGCGTTGTAGCTCGATTAACCGGCAGTTCGGCAAGCGACACGACAGGTCGCCATGTGCCAGCCTATCGAGGCCGGCCAAGATATCCTTTGTCGGACGGAGGGCTCGGCTGATTGCTCCATACTGCAAAATGCAAATCGCTCCGATGACCAGCGCAGTAAGACCAAGAAGCCCCGAAACGTCCTTCCAAACAGCGGCGAGGATGGCGGCACGCTCTATGGTGACCACTACTGTTCCATATGACTTATCATGATAGGAAACAGGACGAGCAATGTCGGCCCGCACTGCCGGAATCCAATCCCAGAGGGCGGCAAACCAAGCCGGGGGCATTCCAATGTCGCGATTGAACCCAATACAGCTTGAGCGCGCGATGCTTCCATCTGATTTGACGTATTGCACGCACTGGCCCCCACTCTGAAGCACTTCACTTGCCAGATTGAAGTCGGGAAAGTGCGCCGCTACATCAATGCCTGATTCGATACGAGATAACTGGATCTGCAGCTGCCGGACGAAGATGTCGGCGGCGTCCGCGTTGACGTTGCGAACGTCGCGATAGGTTCCGAACAACGCAACTACTGCCGCGATGAGAAAGCAAAGGAGGGCGACGGCGACAAGGCGCAGCGTCAGTGATGTTTTGAGATCGAGATTAAGCGACATCACGGCTTTTAGGCCAAGGGGGATTGCCCAAAACTCATTTTAGGCTACACGCGCCATCGGCCCAAGGAAAGCGGCCTAGCCGCCGACGGGCAATTTGCCCAAGCCTTCGCAGGCAAATCTCCCTTTCGCTTTTGACTGCGGCGGCGCATTTAAAAGACGGGTCTCACCCCCGCAACCAGAGAGGAAGAACGCTCATGTCATGGACAACTCCGACACTCGTCGAAGTGTGCATCGGCCTAGAGATCAATGGGTATCTCCCGGCCGAGTTGTGATCTCCATCTCAGTCCCCGCGACTCGGCATTTTTGCAAGAGGCCTGGGTGACTGCGTTGTTTTGATCGCTATATCCCGGCCCCCGCGTCCCGGCTTTCGTGTTGGTGCTTTTCGCGGCGGGCCGGGGTGGTCGTATCGGCAGGGCATTTTTCAGCGGATTTTCAAGCGTCGCAAATCTCGCGGCGCTCGCCACGAAGAGGCGCGGCAACGTTTCACACTGGGTTGACGTAGATTAATCGAGTGGAGGTCCACTAGCGCTATTTTTAGTGGCTATTTTTAGTAAGTGCGTCAGCGGATGATTTTTTATTGGCCTGAACGCGTCAGCGGATGATGCGAGGGCTAACGAGATCTTCAAGCCGATCCCGTCGGTGGCGCCTGCCGTCAATGGCAATGCGGTCACTCGCGAGAAAGTCGAACTCGGCAAGGTGCTCTATTGATCAGCCATTCTGCATAGGGGCGAAAAACGAGAACCTGGAGGGAGCGTGTCGTGAACCCAATCCTGCTCTTGAGATTTGCCATGCTCGTGCTGTTCGCGGCGGGCGCTTGGATCGTGCTGGAAAGTTCGTCTGTTTCAGCACAGACAAGCGGTACGGACGCAATAAGAATGTTTGACAAGGATAACGACGGAACCATCGATCTTGGGGAGGTCAAAGCGGCGGCTGCCGCCTTGTTCGATCAGCTGGATCGCGACCACGATGGCACCCTCACTCAGGAGGAAATCGGCGACCGAGCCACGGTCGAGCGAAGATTATTGCCGAGCCCGAACCCCTTTAAACTGTTTGCTGTGGAAGGCAAAGTGACTAAGGACGATTACCTCGCGCTTACTGAAAGGCGGTTCAAACTTGCTGATCCGGATAACGATGGAAAGCTCGATGCCACGGAGCTCGAGAGCGAGGCTGGGCAGGCGCTGCTGAAGCTATTGCAGCAGTAGCCGACAATTCGGCTAAGGCGCAGCGATCGCGCGCTGTCTGACGGGGCACGAGCTCGGCCGAGATGATCGTGGCAAAGCACCCGCCGAGGCATTCTCTTCCACACCCCCGGACGGTGACCCATTGTACGCGGCCAATCACGCCGAAAAAGCGATGCGCGTTGCGCCGCAATCATCGGCATTGTTCGACATGGTCACTGAGCACCGCCGTCCGGCATGAAGTAATGGCGGCCATGCCCCGCGAGATCCATGTATGGGGCCGACCGGGCAACGCGTTCGGACTACACGTCAAATTTGACAAGCGCGATCGCATGTCTCCTCCTGGCCCTTCGCATCGTTCGCCGCGTCGCGAGATGATGTCTGAGATCGACGGATAAACGGACGTAACGCTGACACGAGGGGTTGGGCAATGGCGACGCGACGAAGGTTTCTGCAAGCCGCCGGGTTAGCCGGGGTGCTCTCGACCGAGCAGATCGCGCGTGCCGAGCGGGCATCCGACACACTGCCGGGCTTGTCGCAAGCACCCAACATCATTGTCCTGATGACGGACCAGGAACGCTACCACACCCATTGGCCTGCGGGTTGGGTGAAGGCCAACCTGCCGGCATTCGTGCGCCTGCAGCACAAGGGGCTGACGTTCCACCGCGCCTATACCGCCGCCAGCGAGTGCTCGCCCAGCCGCGCCGTGATGATGACCAGCCAGTTTGCACCGATGAACCGGGTCGCACGAACTTTCTTGTGGCCGGGCCTTCCAGGAGCGCGGCACCGCGCCAATATCGGCTCCCTGTTACGCGATCGTGCCGGCTATCACGTGGTGTGGAAGGGCAAGTGGCACTTGAGTTTCGCTCAGAATGCTAAGCTAGGGTTAGGCGGCGAGGAGTGGACGGCCGCCGATATCGCGCACATGGAGAGCCAATACGGCCTGGCGGAGTGGAATCCGCCGGATGCCGGGAACGCCATCCAGGAGCGGCAGCCCAGCATGTTCGGCTATTTCAACGGACTGGCCACGCTGGGCGGCGGTACGCCGAATAACGACGGACGTTATGTCAGCGGCGTCACCCCGGGTGCCTCTGGGCAGACGCCTGGTGTCGGCGGCGAAAGCGTGCTCGATTTTATCTCGCACGCCAGCATGCTCGACCGTCCGTTTTGCCTGTTCGTCTCGTTGGTCAACCCGCACGACATCGGCTTCTTTCCGGATGGTTGGAAGGATGGCGGCTACCGACGGGAGGAGTTTGCCGGGCTCGGCATTGAGCTGCCGCCGAACTTTGACGACGATCTCGCGACCAAGCCCAAGATTCAACGCGAGGCGCGCGCCGCCTTCGACAAGTCTGCGCCGCTTTCAGGTTCCGCTGCGCAGCGGGACTACGTCAATTTCTACGCCTATCTCCACAAGGTCGTCGACCAGCGCATCATGACGATTCTCGACGCGCTCGACGCGCACGGCCTGACCGAGCGCACCATCGTGGTTCGGACCGCCGATCATGGCGAGCTCGGTCTGTCGCATGGGATGAGGGAGAAGAGCTACACCGCCTACGAAGAGATGATCCATATTCCGCTGGTCGTGTCCAATCCGCTCTTATTTCCCGAGCCGCGCGAAACGCAGGCCTTTTACTCCCACCTCGATCTCCTCCCGACGCTCGTCGAGCTGGCCGGGGTGCCGGAGCCGGCGTCATATGGGCTTGGCCGGAGCATGGTGCCGGTGCTGCGCGATCCGTCGGCGAGCGTGCAGGATTCCGTTCTTTTCTCCTATGACGACGTGTTCGGGCTGTCGGCCGGCGCTGCCGGCGCCAATCTGCGCGCGCTGCGCGAGCGAGACTGGACCTACGCGGTTTATTTCGGCATCGACGGCAGCGGCATCGAATACGAGCTCTACGATCTCGCAACCGATCCGCTCCAGCTGAAGAATCTGCTGCACGGCTCGCCGCCGGTGGACGTACGGTCGGAATGGGCGCGATTGCACGAGGCGTTAACGCAGAAGCTCGTCGAGGCCGCCAACCTGCCGGTCAGCTTTCCCTGGCCCATTGCTCCGGCCGCCTGAGCGTTTTCGGGGCAATGCAGCGGGCGGCGATGGCCGGTGCCCACACGGCCGCACCCCCGGACAGCGGCTCCGCCATTCTCCGCGTCCAGCCGCGGTTTATGGGTCTGGCATGATCTGATGACCAGGACGCATTTGCAGCAGGTCCAGCGGCTCGCCACGCGAATGGACCAATACTGTTTCGTTCGTCAGACATTGAGCTGAGCCGGCGCGGAAGCTTCGACCGCCAATTGCGGTGTTCGTGTCGTCGAAGACAGTCACCGGACTTACGTGACCGACTTCATTCGCGACCCGTAGACCGGTGGCTGCGCGCTCGGTAAGCCTCCAAGCAATCTCGGCTTTCGCCCCGTCCTTGAGACTATGCCTCCCTGAGAACTAAGGCGAGTCGAGCTCGAAACTGGGCGGCGGGAACGCCGTGAACAGCAGCACGAACTTCAACATGACGAAACTCGTGGCTTGCATCGCTAGTCAATCGGACATTTCGGTCAGGCCGTGAATCGGAGCTGCTTCAGCTGTCCTCGATTGTGGGCAACGTGCGTCACCTTCTGACAGACCGTTAAGAGGCCCGAACCGAGGATTGTCCGGTTGTGGCCGAAACTGACATCGAGCGATGTCGCTATTTGG
>CAWHPH010000051.1:0-83317 GCA_963831135.1 uncultured Alphaproteobacteria bacterium | reverse complement strand
CGAAGAAGCCGGACAAGATACAGTTCTGAAAGAGCCTCGCGCCGCCGATCCGTCAGGCGAGATCGCCGCCGATCCGCGAAAGGGTCGTCAGCATCCTGCCCAGCGTTCTGGCCTGGCCCCGTCGCCTTGACCGTAACGCCCGGGTTGCGTAGCGTCTCTGCAAAGAACCAGCGCCCAAAACACCGCATGACACAATGGGTTCTCACCAACCCGCCAGGGCGACGTGACACCCTTTTCATCAGGGAGGACTTCAGATGGGAATTACTCGACGTTCCTTCGGGCTTGCCGCTGCCGGCGCCGCACTGCTTCCGGCATTACCGGCCCGCGCGAAAGAAGCACCGGCCGGCGCGCAAGTACCCGGCGTCTACCGTATGAAGGTCGGCACTTTCGAAGTCACCGTACTCAACGATGGTTGGCTGCCTATCGAAACTAAAATGTATTCCGGCGATCAAGCCGAGGCGGAAAAAATGCTTCAAGCCGCTTTTCTGCCGAAGGAAGCGGCGCCGACCCCGGTCAATCAGTGGCTCGTCAATACCGGCGACAAACTCATCCTGGTGGACACCGGCACATCCAACGTCTTCGCTCCGACACTCGGCCGCACGCTGAAGAGCCTCGCAGCGGCCGGCGTCAATCCCGCCGACATCGATGCAGTTGTCATCAGCCACATCCACCCCGACCATGCCGCCGGTCTGCTCACGCCCGACAAGAAGGTGGCGTTCCCGAACGCGACCGTGCACGTCAATGCCGACGAATACGCATGGTGGATCGAAGGCGAGATCAAGGTGCCCGATCAGAAGCCGTTCTGGAAAGGGCTTCGCTCAGGTCGGCCGCGCGGCGTTCAAACCCTATGCTGATGCAGGAAAGGTACAAACATTCAAGAACGGCACCGAGATCGCGCCGGGAATCACGACAATCGCCGCTCCCGGTCATACCGTCGGTCACAGCATGGTACGTCTGTCTCCAAGCGGCGGCGACATGTTGCTGTGGGTCGACATCGTCCACAACGCGACGCTGCAATTCCCTGAGCCGGATCGATCGATCGCCTTCGACCTCGACCCGCCGGCGGCGATCGCGACCCGCAAGAAGGTGATGGATATGGCGGCGACCGACAGATTGCTGATAGCCGGTACGCACATCGCGTTCCCCGGAGTTGGACATGTGACCAAATCCGGCACTGGGTACGCGTGGCTGCCGGTCTTTTGGAATCCCGATCTATGATGTGACTAACAAACATCGGCGCGGAAGCGGCGGTTAGGCTTCCGCGCTCACGGTCAGCAAACAAAATCCGGCGCGCAAAGAAAGCGCCGTCCAGGGAGGATCGCATGCAACGCTTGTGGCTCGTTGGGCTTGCCGCATTGTCAGTCGCCGCAAGTGAGCCTGCCAGGGCGCAGGTTTCCGATGATGTGGTGAAAATCGGCGTGCTCACAGACATGTCCGGCCCGTCGTCAGCCGCGGATGGTCCCGGCTCGGTCGCCGCGGCGCAAATGGCTGTCGAGGATTTCGGCGGCACGGTTTTGGGCAAACCGATCCAGATCATTTCCGCCGACCATCAGATCAAGCCCGACATCGCCGTCGGCATCGCCCGGCAATGGTACGACCGCGATCAAGTGGACCTGATCGTGGACGTGCCGGTGTCGGCGGTTGGCCTCGCCGTGCAAAACGTCGCCAACGAGCGAAAGCGGCTCCTGATCGTTCATTCGACCGGCACCGCCGATTTCCACGGCAAGTTCTGTAACCCATACGCCTTGCAATGGGTGTTCGACACGCGTGCGCTCGCGGTCGGCACGGCGCAAGAAGTGACCAAGCGCGGCGGCAAAACCTGGTTCTTCCTGACCGCCGATTACGCATTCGGACACGCTCTCGAACGCGACGCTTCGGCGGTGATCGTGCAAAATGGCGGCAAGGTGTTGGGCTCAGTCTCGCATCCCTTCGCGACGCCGGACCTGTCGTCGTTCATTCTGCAGGCGCAGGCCTCGAAGGCGAAAATCATCGGCATCGCCTCCGGCCCGCCCGACAATATCAACGCGATCAAGCTCGGCGGCGAATTCGGCATCTTCCAGGCCGGCCAGCAGATGGCGGGCCTGCTGGTGCTGATCAGCGATATTCATGCGCTCGGGCTCAAAGCCGCCCAGGGGCTGGTGCTCACCACCTCGTTCTACTGGGACATGGACGACGAGACTCGCGCGTGGTCGAAACGTTACTTCGCCAAAATGAATCAGATGCCGTCGATGTGGCAGGCCGGCGTCTACTCCTCGGTCATGAGCTATCTCAATGCCGTCAAGGCGGCAGGCACCGACGACCCGCTCAAGGTGACGGCCAAGATGCGCGAGACGCCGATCAACGATTTCTTCGCCCGCAACGGCAAGCTGCGCGAGGACGGGCTGATGGTGCATGACCTCATCCTGGTGCAGGTGAAGAAGCCGGAAGACTTCGAAATATCCGTGGGACTATTACCAGATCCTCACGCATATTCCGGGCGAGCAGGCGTTCGGGCCGCCCAATCCGGCTTGCCCGCTGGTCAAGCAGTGACCGCTCTCGCCGTCATTGCGAGCGAAGCGAAGCAGTCTAGATTTGGAAACCCAGATTTTGGATTGCTTCGTCGCGTGCGCTGCTCGCAATGACAAGACAACTCTTATGGGCCAGCCATCACATCGCATAACGGGCGCGGGAATAGGAACGAAGAGCCCTGCTTTGCCCGCGCTCGTCACCACGTTCGATATAAAAAATCTGTCGGCGGAATTTCTCGACGACCCCTACCCGACCTATCGCGCGCTGCGAGAATTCGATCCCATCCACCGGATGCCGGACGGATCTTATTTTCTGACCCGCTACGACGACTGTCTCGCGGTCTATCGCGATACGCAGACCTGGAGCTCGGACAAGAAGCTCGACTTCCGTCCGAACTTTTCCGACAGTCTGCTCTACGAGCATCACACCACGAGTTTCGTGTTCAATGATCCGCCCTATCACACCCGCGTGCGCAAACTGCTGGCGCCCGCCTTCACGCCGCGCGCCTTGAGCGCGCTGCAGGGCCGGGTCGAGAAACTTGTCGAACGCCTGCTCGATGCCGCCGCGGAGAAAGGCGAAATCGATCTCGTCACCGACTTCGCCGCGGCCATTCCGGTTGCGCTGATCGGCGACATGCTCGGAATTCCGGCTGACGAACGCGAGCCCTTGCGCGCATGGTCGCTCGCCATTCTCGGCGCGCTCGAGCCGGTGCTGAGCCCGCAGCAATTCGAAACCGGCGTCACCGCTGTCGCCGATTTCAAAGACTATCTGAACAAGATCATCGCCAGCCGTGTGCGCAGCGGGCAAAGCGACCCGGCCGAAATTCTCTCCAAGCTGATCGGCGCCAGCGAGTTTGCCGCATCCGCCAACGAAGGCGAACGGCTCTCCAAGCTCGAGCTGATCCACAATTGCATTTTCCTTCTCAATGCCGGTCACGAGACGACCACCAATCTCATCGGCAACGCCGTCGATCTCCTGATCCGCCATCCCGATGCGATGCGCGACCTGCGCGCTCATCCGGAGGCGCTGGAGAGTGCGGTCGAAGAATTCCTGCGGATGGAAAGCTCCAATCAGCTCGGCAATCGCCGGGCCGTCAGCGACACAATGCTCGGCGGAGTTGAGATGGCGGCCGGAAGCTATGTCCATATCTGCATCGGCGCCGCCAATCGCGATCCCGAGCAATTCCCCGATCCGGATCGGCTCGACATCCGCCGCGAGCCGAACCGGCATCTAGCCTTCGCGACCGGCATTCACGCCTGCGCCGGCATGTCGCTCGCGCGCATGGAGGCGCAGGTCGCGATCGGCCGATTGCTGCGGCGCTTTGCACGGATCGAGCCGGCCGGCGTGCCGATCCGCGGCCGCCGCGCCCGCTTCCGCGGCTTTACGTCCTATCCGGTGCGGCTAGAGCGCAGCCCGATTTAATTGAATCGGGCTGCGCTCTCGCGATTCTCGCGCGGTCGCATGTCGTTGTCGGAAAACCGGTGTCCACTTTTCCGGGACATGCTCTAAGCGCGTGAGGGAAGTGCCAGCGCGCACAACTCCGCAGCACGAAGGCGGCGCGCCTTGCGCCAGCGGAGGTAGCGCAGCGTCATGCGCTCGGCGGCGGTCTTGCACGACGAGGCAAAACCAAAAAGCATCAGCGCCGCCCACAGCATCCAGGTCGCGACATCAAACGCGCCGACCGCGAGCATGATGGCACCGCGGCCGAGCAGCTTGATGATCGCGCGGGTCTTTCCCCCTTTCGCAGCGGAGAGCCGGGCCAGGCGCGAGACGTCGCGCGGCTCTTCGGCAATCTTAAGGCTGTCGAGCGCGGCTTGCGTGCCGGCCTTGGTCTCGATCCGCCCAACATCGCCGACCAGGTCAACCAAGCCGCCGGCCTTCTCAACCTTGACCGCGTCGCGCGCGACGCGCACTGCCAGAATCGGGTTGAGCCGCCCGGTGCGGCGGGCGACCTTCGCCAGCGTCAAGCCGATCCGTTCCGGCGCGCCAAGGCCGACCGACGCATAGGTGCCGGCCGTGACCGCAATGCCGACGCCGGCGAGACCGAGAATCCACGGATCGGCCGGCTGGCCGAGCAAATAGTGGGTCCCCTCGCGCGCGGCGTCGCGGATATCGCCGAAGACGAATAGATCACCAACGGCCGTGCCGGCGAGGCTCGCCAGGTCGGTGGGCTCGCCGCTCCAAAAGCCCTTCACGAAACGCCCGGCGGTGTGGGTCGTCGAACCGGCATCCGTCTGCGCCTGCTTCACCTTGCCAACGAGCGCAGGATCAACGGCAATGTCGCGCTCAGCCGAAAGATCCACAAAGCTTTGCGCGAGGTCGAGATCACCGGCAGAGAGCGCCGAACCGATTTCGCGCTCGGCAACGGCGCGGGTAAAGACGTCGTCGAGCGCCCGATCGCTGATCTCGACCGGATCGTCGGCGGCGGCCAATCGTTGCGCTTGGTCGAGGGCATTGCGGCCGACACCGATCGCGGCGCAGCCCAAGACCAAAGCCCAAAAAAGCGCAAAAGCCGGCTGGCGCATTTGCCGGCCGATCAGCTTTAGCCCACGGACTGCCAAATTGCCCTTTCGCATGCCGATTCCTATGCCGCCCGTTTGCGGCTTTTTGAGAATGGATTGTCTCATTTGAGCATGATCTTTTCCGAAAACCGGCGTCCACTTTTCGGGATCATGTTCTTTTGAGCATGATCTTTTCCGAAAACCGGCGTCCGCCCCGGATCAAATCCGGGGCAGTCTTTATCAAGAGAGCCGCTAGGAATCCGCCCATCCCGCCGCTATGGTGCCGCCCGGTTAACACGGATATGGGCATGGCCGAGACGATCGTTCCGCATTTCCACAACGACCTGGGCGTTCCGGTAATTGAAATCGGCGCCAAAGAATTCATGTGCGTCGGCGCGCTGCCGCCATTCGATCACCCGCACGTTTATTGCGACATGGGCGGCGACAACGAATTCGTCTGTCCGTATTGCTCGACCCTTTACCGCTACGATCCCTCGCTGGCGCCGAACGCGGCGCGGCCGGCGGAATGCGCGTTGCACGACGCGGCCGCCTGATCTTTCGCGAGGAGGCCTGCCCTGCTGACCTCCCCGCGCACCATCATTGTCGCGGGGGCCGGAATCGGCGGATTGACGGCCGCGCTGGCACTAGCCGGCAACGGCTTCCGGGTTGTGGTGCTGGAGCAGGCCGAGCGGCTCGAGGAAACCGGCGCAGGCATCCAGCTTACACCCAACGCTTCCCGTATTCTGATCGATCTCGGCCTCGCGGACCGGCTGCGTCCGATGGCGACGGCGCCGACCGCGGTCCGCGTGCTCAGCGCCGCCAGCGGCCGCGAGATTGTACGCATGCCGCTTGCCGACGCCGATGAGCGTTATGGCGCTCCCTATTGGGCGATCCACCGCGGCGATTTGCAGGAGGCACTCGCGGCTGCCGCGTCGCAGCAACAAGGCGTCACCATAAAGCTCGGCGTGCGGGCGGAAGATTTCATCGCCCACCGCAACGGCATAACCGTCATGGCGCAGGGCAGCGCCGGCACGACGGACGAGCGGGGCGCCGCGCTTCTGGCCGCCGACGGCTTGTGGTCACGGGCGCGCGCAAGGCTGGGTCATGCCAGCTCCCCGCGTTTCTCCGGACGCGTCGCCTGGCGCGGTGTCGTTCCGGCACGGCAGGTCCCGCCCGAATTCCGCGAGCCGCTGATCCACCTTTGGCTCGGTCGCGATGCCCATTTTGTCCATTACCCCGTCAAGGCCGGCAGCATCATCAATCTCGTCGTCATCACCAGCGACCGTTGGAACGAGCCGGGTTGGAGCGAGCCGGCAAGCCGGGCGGAGCTCGTACCGCGGCTGGCTGCCCAGGCCTGGGCGCCGCCGGCGCGTGCACTTGTCAACCTGCCGGACGCCTGGCTCAAATGGGCCCTTTATGACCGCCGTCCTATCTGGCGCTGGTCGAGGGGCCCGGTGGCGCTCCTCGGCGACGCGGCGCACCCCATGCTCCCCTTCCTGGCGCAAGGCGCCGCCATGGCGATCGAGGATGCGGCGGTGGCCGCGCAATGCCTGGGGAGGATGCCCGACAACCCTGCCGGCGCGCTGCGAACTTACGCGGCAATGCGGCGGTGGCGCACACGAAAAGTGCAGCGAATGGCGGCCCGCAATGGGACGATCTACCACTTTGCCGGCGCCGGCGCCTGGCTGCGCGATGCCGTTATGCGGGCGATCGGCGGCCCGCGGCTGCTCCAGCACTATGATTGGATTTACGACTGGCGGCCGCCGCTGGCGTAAGGCGGCTGGAACATTTGATCCACGGAAGGGTTCAGCTTGCAGACTCCCCTCAAGCCACGGGGGATTGCTGGGAAAGGAGTGCCCTTCCATGTGTGACTACAGCCTGCATCTTGTCGCTTCACGCCCTGCCGCCGTCGGAGACAAGCTCGTCAGCGCCGATTTCGCCCGGTCGATCACCCGCGGATTTGCCGCCGTCGACGATCCCGACACCGCCGTATGTCTGCTTCCCGGGACAGAGCTCGCATTTGAAGACAATGTTACCTACGACCGCGCGTTCAGCTTGTTCGGCAAGGCCCGCATTGGGCACAAGGTCGCCCGTTTCCGCCAGATCAACATGGAAGACCCGAACGTGCATCACGACGCGCTCGAGTTTCCCGGCGGACAGACCATTCTGCTCACGCGGCTGACGCCGGGCCAGCGCGCCACCGTGTTGCAGATGCCGGCCAGCGGCTACGCGCACGACCATCCGATTTCGGAAGCGACGGCGCAGCCGGATGCCGAACTGATCGACGGCTAGAGCGCAATCGCTTCAGATTGAATTGATTGGCGCTCTAACATTTCGGTGGAGCATGATCTTTTCGGAAAACCGGATTCCACTTTTCCGGATCATGCTCTAAGCGGCGCGAATTTCGTCAGAGCCGAAGCCGGCGGGGCCGCGGCTCCGCC
Organism: uncultured Alphaproteobacteria bacterium; assembly: GCA_963831135.1. GTDB lineage: Bacteria > Pseudomonadota > Alphaproteobacteria > Rhizobiales > Xanthobacteraceae > BOG-931. The sequence continues at coordinate 75,867 of CAWHPH010000051.1, read as the reverse complement.
GCCGGCCGTGTTGTCGACGCGATTATCCTCGACGCACAAAACGTCTGAGCGCGAATCGGATAAGCTGAAGCCGTTCGAGTTGCCGGCGACAGCCAGGTCCTGAGCGCAGATGAATCATTGCCTGAAGGCTCTATTGGCGGTTCTGCCGCTTGCCGTTCTTTCCGGCTGCACTTCGATTCAGGCCCAATCTGGTTCCACGCAGAGCATGAACGCCGCCGCGCAGGCCGCGCCCAAGGACAGTGACGCGAAATGTCGGGCCTTGGGAGCTGAGCCGGGCACCCCGCTCTATGCGCGTTGTCGCGCCCGGCTGGACGGCCTCTAATTCGGTCGCCTTCCGGCCGGCGGCCGCGTGGTCGCGAGCGACGATCCCAACTGGTTTGGTAGCGGGCGCTTGATTTTGTGGCGCGCTCGGAGAGATTCGAACTCCCGACCCTCAGATTCGAAGTCTGATGCTCTATCCAGCTGAGCTACGAGCGCTGACGCCGGCACAATAGCGGCTTGGCCGCTCCGTTCAACACGCCAGCGACCTCCCCGGCCAACGCCCGCGCCGGGCATCCCGGCGTGCGATCACCGGGCAGCATTCCCGCCGATCTAGTGCCATGCTTTTGGGCAAGGCGGGTATTCGCCCTGCCCATGTCCGATAGGAAACCCGCCAGGCCGCGGCAGGTTGTCAGGGACCACCCGCAAGGAGGTCTCCCAAAGGAGATCTTCGAAGGAGGTCCCCATGTCTGATTATCGCGATCCGAACGACCCAATGTACAGGAACGCGGGATATGAGCCTGCCGACCGCAGCACCGGCACGAGCTGGGGCTGGATTGCCGGCGCCGTTTTCCTGGTGATCGTCCTCGGCCTGGCCTTTGGCGTCGGACACAATTCCAATCGTGTCGCGTCGAACGACACCACCGGCCCGCAGACGACGGCGCCCATGGCGCCACCGGCCGGCACCGCAACCCCCTCACCTTCTACGGTTCCTGGCCTGGCGCCGCCGCCGGCGCAGGCGCCTGCCGCACCCAACCGGCCCTAGTGCGGTGGATTTGAAGTTCCTAAGATCGAGCGGCGAACTGAGATAGGAACTTCAAATCCGAAAACCGCACTAAAATCATAAATTTGCTAGTGTCCCTTTTGATTCCGAAGTTCGCATCAGAATGTGCCGCCGGATCGCGCGAACTTCGGAATCGGGACGCTAGAGTGCAATCGTTTCAGATTGAATCGATTGTCGCTCCAAGTTTGGGTGGAGCATGATCTTTTCGGAAAACCGGTTTCCACCCCGGATCAAGTCCGGGGCAGGCTTTTTCCGGAGCATGCCCTAGCATCGGCGGCGCGCGAAAGAGCGGCCACGAAAGAGCGGCCCCCATTTGGGGGCCGCTTTTTTGTGGAGGCCGACGCGAGCGACGGAACCCGATTTCGCAACAGCGAATTGGTGAGGAAGAAACATCAGCAACGGAACGATGGACATGACTACGTCAGACCGAAGCCGGCCCCGCGAGCCGGGAGCATTGCCGGCGCAGGAGAAGCATCAGCCCGATCCGATGCTGCAAATGTCGGCGGGCGATATCGGCGCGGGCGGGATCACGCTGGTTGCGCTCGCATCCGCGATCGTGCTCGGCATCGTTTTCTACGGCCTCAACGGCGGCGGCGGAACGGAGCAGGAAGCATCTGCGCCGCCCGCGCAAAGCGCGCATCCCGCATCCGGCGGAAATTCCGGCGCGGCCACGCCGGGAGCGCCGCGCGCCAATGAAAGCGGAGTGAAGGGATGAAGAGGTTCTCGAACGCAAAGGCTCGCGTCGCGCGCCCCGGCAGGACGAAGGCGCATGCAAGGCCGCTCGCGCTCGTTCCGGCCAAAGGCGGAGCGACCCGGCGCGAAATTCGGCCACCGAAATACCGCCCCGCCAAACGGCGCTGGCACTAGCGCGCCGCGGCCGCCCTATTTCTCGAACGCAGGATCGATCGGAACGCGATAGCCGTTGGCCAGGCGGTTCGTCTCGTTCGCCATCCCGACGACCGCCATCAGCTCGCCGAACATCGCTTCGGTCATGCCGGCCTTGCGCGCCGCCGCGCCATGGCTGGCGATGCAATAACCGCATCCGTTGGTCACGCTGACCGCGAGATAGATCATCTCCTTGGTCACGGCGTCGAGCGCGCCCGGCGCCATGATGTCCTTGATGCTCTCCCACGTGCGTTTGAGCGTTGACGGATCGTGCGCCAGATATTTCCAGAAATTGTTGACGTCCTTGATCTGCCGCGTCCGCTTGATGTCGTCATAGACCGCGCGGACTTCCGGCGAGGCATCGGAATATTCAACGGGTGGGGGTGTAGCCATGCGATGCGTTTCCTTGTCGGGCGGAGTGTGGCGCCTCATCCATGCACAAAAGTATTGACGATGCCGGCGAGCGCGCCGACCAACAGCGCAACGCACACCGCCGCTTGCAGGGTGAATCCTAGGCCGCGCCGCTCCGCGGCCTCGCTGTAGCGCACCAGATAAAGCGCGCGCGCCGCGATCCAGACGAGGCCGAGAACGGCCGCCGTCACATCGCTCACATAAAAGGCGAACAGCCACAGAAGCGGCAGGAAGACCGGCATCCATTCCAGCGTGTTCATCTGCACCCGGAAAATGCGGTCGAATTCCGGATGGCCGCCTGTGGCCGGCGCGAAGATTTTGAAACTAGCCCGCGCCCGCGCGACCCGAACGCTGGTATAGACGTAAAACAAGATCGACAGCAGCGTGACGAGCGCGGTGTAGCGCAGCATGCCAGGTTCCTCCCCGTTCAGCGGCGGCGCACATTAGAGCATGATCCGGAAAAGTGGAAACCGGTTTTCCGAAAAGATCATGCTCCGCCAAAAGCTTAGAGCGTCAATCGATGCAATCTGAAACGATTGCGCTCTTGCGCGGCAGTTCGCACGGCGCGAGACGGTGCGCGGTGCCAAGCGCAGTTCGCGTCCGATTATTGACGTCGCCGCGCAACGGAAAATCAGTTCGCGCTTTTCGGGCAGGCGCGGTCCGCGATGCGCGAGTTGCAGACGCCGACCTTCTTGAGATAGCCGACCCAGCGGATGACCTGCTCTTTTGTCGGCGTGAACTTGAACGCCTTCTGCACCAGGTAGAAGCTGTCATTGCCCTGCACCGCCTTGAACCAGGTGATTTCCGGTTTTCCGGTGCCGGGATTCTGCGGGCAGTTGAGAATCCATACCAGCGTCGGATAGCCGTTTTCAGGTCCGCTCGCGACCGGCGCCCCGTCTTCGGCGCCGGGACAAGCCGCCCGCCAGCGCTTCTCCAGCTCGCGCATGAATTCCTCCGGCGTCGCCTTGAGCCCGAAGAAGACCTGCACCGTCACCATTTCCGTCCAGTTCTCGACGGTTTGATTGGCCGGCACGAACTCGGTCATCTGCGTTTCGGGCTTCTTGTCGTGAAATCCGACCTTGTACCCGGGCGGCGCGACGATGAGGATGTTTTCGTTCACCAGTTCCGCCGTGGCCGCCGAGGCGCCGAGGGCTGCGAAGATCAGTAACACTGCTTGCAACACCGCCGCTAGCGTCCGCGTCATGGCTCTGATTCCTGTGCTGGGTTCTGCGGCAGTGTAGCCGCTCTCAAGCGCAAGCACACTCGCGCGGTGGCAGCGAGCAATCGGTAAAACTATTCGGAAGACTGCGAACGATTATGCAGGCGCGGCGGCGGACGGCAGGGCGCCTGAGCCGGGGACGCGGCGGCGAGCGTCCACCAATACGATCGGAAAACGGTGGCGCGCACGCCGCCTCCTCCCCTTATTCGTCAATGCTACGCGCCGGCCGGGCGCCAGTTCACCAGAAACACGCCGACGACGCAGACCGCCATGCCGACGAGCGCGAGCGGCGCAAGCATCTCGCCGAACAGCGCCCAGGCCATCAATGCCGTCACCGGCGGAGTGAGATAAAAGAGACTCACCACGCGCGTCGCCGCTGCGCGGCGGATCATGAAATAATAGAGCCACACCGCGCCGATCGACAGCACGACCACCAGATAGCCGAGCGCGAGCAAAAAGTCGGGCGTCCAGTGCACCACGCGCGTCTCGAAGGCGAAGGCGCCGAGGCCGAACAGGACGGCCGCCGCGGCATATTGAATGAGCAGCGCCGGCCGCCAGTCGATGCCGCCGCCGAAGCGTTTCTGATAAAGCGTGCCGACCGTGATGCCGACGAGCCCCACCGTGATGGACGCCCAGGCGAGCGGCGTCGCCTCCCCGGCCGTGGCCTTGTCGCGCAGCACCAGATAGACGCCGAGCAGGCCGAGCGCGAGCCCGAGCCATTGCCGCGCGCCGACGCGCTCGCCGAGCCAGCGATGGGCGATGGTAGAGGTGAGCAGCGGCTGCAAGCTGACGAACAGCGCGGCAAGCCCGGCGGGCAGTCCGTGGCCGATGGCGACGAACACGCCGCCGAGATAAAGGCCGTGCACCATCAGCCCCGTCGCCACGCTGTGCCATGTCCCGGCGGCGCCGGGCCATTTCGGCCGCGTCAGCACGATGATGAGGCCGAGCAGAATGAGCACCGCGGCCATCCGCAGCGCGAGATAGGTCAGCGGCTCGGCATAGGCGAGGCCGAATTTCGCGCCGATAAAGCCCGAGGACCACAGCAGCACGAACACGGCCGGCGCCGCGAAAACGGCGACATCCTCGATCGAACGCGGCATTGTTCTTGGCCCGGCGGCAGGTTGGTACGCGGCGGATTACCTAGCGGGCCGGACGGGCTCGGTCGAGGGCGCGGGCGCAGTGGCGGCTATGCAAAGGGTGCAGGGGTGCTTGTAGGGTGGGTTGAGCTAAAGCGAAACCCACCGTGCAGCTTTGTTGTTATTGCGCAAAGTGAAGCAATCCAGTTCACGCTGCTACCGGATTGCTCCTGGCACGACGCTCCCTGCCTTATTTCTTTTTCTTCCCCGACTTTTTCTTGGCGGATTTTTTCTTCGCTGCTGTCTTGGCGCTCTTCTTCACACTTTTCTTCACGGCTTTCTTTGCAGCCTTTTTTGCCGGCTTCTTCTTCGCGACTGTCTTGGCCGCCTTCTTCTTGGCCGCGGCGGCTTTCGCCGGCTTCTTCTTTGCGGGCGCCTTCTTCGCGGGTGAAGCGGCGGGCGGCGCGGCGAAGGTGAGTGGATGCTCGACCTTCACCCGCTGAATGACGTCGCCGCCGTACAGGATGTCGACCTCATCGTAAGCGTGGCCGGATGATTTCATCTTGAAGCTCAGCTTCTCGAACCAGGCGATGTGGCCTTGAACGCCGCCGTGCCTGTGGATGACGAGATCGAGCAGCAGGATCTTCGGATTGAACCCGGACGGCACATGCTCTTTCAGTTCCGCCGTGGTCCCGGTATCGGTCAATTCGACCTCCCCGGTCACCGTGATGTGACCGTTCTGGCCGATCATGTCGGTCATTTCCAGCGCTTCCCAGTCGCGGGTCGCTATGCTTCCGGCCATCGCTTCCTCCCTCTGGTTGAGGTCCCGGCGGGAGTATAGACGGCCCTGGCGCAACCGCCAGTAGATAAAGGCAGAATAGGCGGCAGGCGACCGGGGCATCGGCGGCGCGCCGCCCAACCTCAAGCCTCTACACCGGCAGATTGTCGTGCTTGCGCCCCGGCATCTCCACGGTCTTGCTGCGCAGCATGGCGAGCGCGCGGACGGGTGGCGTGCGGCAGGATTACGTCGTCGATATATCCGCGGGGGGCATACGACCGGAGCCGGTTGAATCCGGCATTTTGCCGCCGGCGGCTTGATAAAAACTGGTCAGCTGGCGCGCCAACAATGCGCCGAGCAAATCTTCCATTTTTGAAACATCCACCTGGCCCTTTCGCCACGCGATGTCCGCGGCATCCAAAGCATCAAAATACGGATTGCGGTTGTCAACGATCTGATCCGGAATGGTGGGCGTGCCCGGAAGAATGGCGCCCGCACGGATGGATAAGACCACGTAGGATACAATACGCGATGTCCTTCCATTGCCGTCAGCAAATGGGTGAATCCAGTTGAGCCTCCACACGACATACGAGGCCAAATGAATCGGCGTGCTTAGCTCCCAATGCTCGTTGACGTAGTCGCACAAGTCCTCGATCAGTTCCGGCACAAGATGAGCGCCGACCGGCTCATGCCGGCTGCCCCGTATTTCGACACCGCCGGGGCGAAAATTGCCGGCGAACATACTGATGCCCGCCAAAGCCTCGCGATGCAGGGCCAGGATCAAGGACGGCCGTAGCCTGAACGAGCCCCGTTCGAGAGCACTTTGAATTGCGGCAATGCCGGCGTCGTACTGCCGAAGGACGTTCCGCGCTTCAGCCTCAGCTCTTGCCTTAGGGTCCGTGATGAGCTGCGGCTCTAGGGCGCGGCTATCCCGCTTTTGTGTCTGTTCGCTGGCCATCGCCCTCTCGTGAGAGCTTCTCGGCCTCACGATCGATCATTTCCCTCGTGATCAATTCGTTCTCGAATGCGGCGTTGCCATAGGCGAAGCTACGTCGCTGCTGCTCACGCTGCTCTGGTGTCGGCTGTGCCTTTTTGGCAGCTTCGATAAGGTCTTTAAGGGCGTCGGTCATGTGCCACCATATATACCGAATTGACTGATCCTTCCACACCGTTGGTTCCATCACGACTTCCGATGTCTCTACACCGGCAGATTGTCGTGCTTGCGCCCCGGCATCTCCACGGTCTTGCCGCGCAGCATGGCGAGCGCGCGGGCGATGCGCGGGCGGGTGGCGTGCGGCATGATTACGTCGTCGATATAGCCGCGCTCGGCGGCGATGAAGGGCGAGAGGAAGCGCTCCTCGTACTCGCGGGTGCGGGCTGCGATCTTGTCGGCGTCGCCGATATCGGCGCGGAAGATGATCTCGACCGCGCCCTTGGCGCCCATGACCGCGATCTGCGCCGTCGGCCAGGCATAATTCACGTCGCCGCCGATGTGCTTTGACGCCATCACGTCGTAGGCGCCGCCGAAGGCCTTGCGCGTGATCACGGTGACCAGCGGCACGGTCGCCTGCGAATAGGCGAACAGAAGCTTGGCGCCGTGCTTGATCAGGCCGCCATATTCCTGGGCGGTGCCGGGCAGAAATCCCGGCACGTCGACGAAGGTCACGATCGGGATGTTGAAGGCGTCGCAGAAGCGCACGAAGCGCGCCGCCTTGCGGCTCGCGTCGGAATCGAGCACGCCGGCCAAAACCATCGGCTGGTTGGCGACAAAGCCTATGGTGCGGCCGCCGATGCGGCCGAAGCCGATGACGATGTTGCGCGCGAAAGTTTCCGACAGCTCGAAGAAGTCGCCCTCATCGACGACTTTGAGGATCAGTTCCTTGATGTCGTACGGTTTGTTTGGGTTATCGGGCACCAAACTGTCGAGCGACGGCTCGATGCGGTCGATCTCGTCGAAGGACGGCCATTCCGGCACGCCGGCGGAAAAATTCGCCGGCAGGAAATCGAGCAGCCGCCGCATCTGCAACAGACATTCGACGTCATTGTCGTAGGCGCCGTCGGCGATCGAGGAGCGGGTCGCATGCACGGAGGCGCCGCCCAATTCCTCGGCGGTGACGATCTCGTTGGTCACCGTCTTCACCACGTCGGGGCCGGTGACGAACATGTAGCTCGTGTCGCGCACCATGAAGATGAAATCGGTCATGGCCGGCGAATAGACGTCGCCGCCGGCACACGGCCCCATGATCACCGAGATCTGCGGGATGACGCCCGAAGCGATGACGTTCCTTTTGAACACTTCGCCGTAACCGCCCAAAGCCGCCACGCCTTCCTGGATGCGGGCGCCGCCGGCATCGAACAGTCCGACGATCGGCGCACGGGCGCGCATCGCCATGTCCTGGATCTTGATGATCTTCTGCGCGTGCGTCTCCGACAGCGAGCCGCCGAACACGGTGAAATCCTTGGCGAAGACGAAGACGCTACGGCCGTTCACCGTGCCCCAACCGGTGACCACGCCGTCGCCGGCGACCTTCGAGTTCTCCATGCCGAAGTCGCTGGAGCGGTGCTCGACGAACATGTCGAACTCCTCGAAGGAATTCTTGTCCATGAGAAGCTCGATGCGCTCGCGCGCGGTCAATTTGCCGCGCTTGTGTTGCGCTTCGATGCGGCGCTCGCCGCCACCGCCGCGCGCGCTGTCGCGCCGCTCTTCGAGCTTGTCGAGGATGTCCTTCATGTCTTGCCCCGCCTTTCTTAGCTCTCGCCGGATCGGTCTGGATTGCGTTGCATGCCTCAATAGCAAGGCTCGCGCCGACTTTCACCACTCACTCTCAGCGCCCCCCACCAATCGACGCAACGACCCCCACAAATCGAGGCAACGACCCCCACCCTAACCCTCCCCCTTCCAGGGGGGAGGACAAGGTAAACCGCGCCCACAGAGTCTGCGCGTCAAAGCAGCCGGAGGCCCACATTTCTGCTTCCTCCCCCTGAAACGGGGAGGATCGAGGTGGGGGTCAGCCTTCGCGACAGCCTCCGCCGCGTGCTAAGGCCACGCGCAGAAACGGCGGACGATGACGCAATGACCATAGCCGGATTGATCGATGCGGCGGAACGCCGGCCGCGCTCCGTCCTTGCCGCGTTCCTCGCGATCCATGCGCTGGTCTGGACCGCCCTGCCCTCGCTTCTCTATTTCAACCTGCCGCTCGACGTGATCGAGGCGATGACCTACGGCCGCGAGTGGCAGCTCGGCTACGACAAGCTGCCGCCGCTGCCCTGGTATCTGGCCGAAATCGCCTACCGGCTGACCGGCGTCGATGCTTCGCTCTACGCGCTCGCGCAGGCCGCGGTGATTGTCGCCTTCATCGCCGTGTGGATGACCGCGCGGCCAATCGTCGGCGCGGCCGGCGCGCTCGCGGCGTTGCTGATCATCGACGGCATGCATTATTTCAATCTTAGCGCCGTCAAGTTCAATCACAACGTCGTCGAGATGCCGTTCTGGGCGCTCGCCGGCTTCGCTTTTTATGCAGGACTGCGGCACGGAAAGCTGCGCTATTGGATTCTGCTCGGCGCCGCGCTTGGGCTCGCCTGGTGGGCGAAATATTTCGTGGTGATCCTGGCGGCGCCGCTGGCGCTGTTCTTGCTGTTCGATCCGGACGCCCGCCGCCGATTGGCGCGACCGGGCCCCTGGATCGCCGCCATTGTCACTCTCGTCGTGATCGCGCCGAACCTCTACTGGCTGCTGCAGCATGGCTCGCAGCCGTTCGGTTATGCGCAAGCGCGCGCGGCGGCGCCAAGCGGCGCGCTCGACCATCTCGTTCATCCGCTGGAATTCGTCGGCGGACAGGCGTTCTTTCTCATTCCGGCGCTGCTGATTGCCGTGCCGTTGTTCTGGCCGTCCGCGAAGGCCGCGCCGCACCCGCGCGCCGACGCGTTCGACCGCCGCATCGTGACGCTTTTGGCCTTCGGGCCGGCGCTGACCTTGTTCGTTTTCTCATTGATCACCGGACGGGCCACCAACGCGATGTGGGGCTTTCCGCTGTGGCTGTTCCTCGGCCTCTGGATCGTGCTCTTTGCACCGGCCGCGCTTGATCGCACGCGGCTCCTCCGCATCGGCGCGATATGGGCGGCGGTATTTGTGATCTTCGTCGCCGCGTTTTGCGCGGACTATCTGGTGTTGCCGGCGTTCGATCATCGCTATCGGGCCGCGTTCTTTCCCGGCGATCTGCTTTCGGCGGCGATCACGCAACGCTTCGAACAGACGACCGGCAAGAAATCCGACTACATCATCGGCTCGATGTGGGACGGCGGCAACGTCGCGCATTATTCAAGCCAGCGCCCGCAACCGCGCGTCTTGATCGACGGCCTGCCGGATCATGCGCCCTGGATCGATCTCGATGATCTGCGCAAGCGCGGCGCGGCGATCGTCTGGACCGAAGGCGATCCGCATGTCCTGCCGCCCAATCTCGCGGCGGCGGCTCCCGGCGCGCAGATCGGAACACCGTTCGATCTGCGGTATCATCGTGGCGACGGTGTCGTGCATGTCGGCTGGGCGATCCTGCCGCCGCAGTCGCATTAGTGGCGCGCGGCCGGTTGATTTACCTTGATTTACCTTAAAGCCCGGCGGTGCTAATTTGCGCGCTCACCCAGAATAGAGCGAAAAAATGCCGGGCTATCTGAGACTTGACGCTTTCCGCGCGACGCCGCTGGTCAAAGAGCCGTTCGAACACCTGATCGTCTCAGGCTTCGTCGATCCGGCCGGGCTTGCCGCGATCAATGCCGATTATCCGAACATCACCACCTCCGGCAGCTTTCCCGTCGACCAGGTTAGCTTCGGGCCGGCGTTCCAGACGCTGCTCGACGAACTCGAGAGCGACGCGTTCCGTGAAGCCTTCGAGCAGAAATTCGGCATCGATCTTTCGGACCGGCCGACCGTGACTACCGTGCGCGGCCGCTGCGACGCGCGCGACGGCAAGATCCACACCGACTCGACCTCAAAGATCATTACCGTGCTGATCTATATGAATCCGTCCTGGGAACAGGCCGGGGGGCGGCTGCGGCTTCTTCGCTCGGCCACCGATCTCAACGACATCATCACCGAGGTGCCGCCGATTGCGGGCACATTGCTCGCGTTCAAACGGAGCGGTAATTCCTGGCACGGGCATGAGCCGTTTGCCGGCGAGCGCCGGGTGATCCAGTTCAACTGGCTCACCACGGAGGGCAATCGCCAGATCGCGATGCTGCGCCATCATACGTCGGCGGCATTCAAACGCGTGCTGCAAACGCTGCGGCCGGGCCGCGCGTAACGCGGGCATGATCCGGAAAAGTGGAAGCCGTTTTTCCGAAAGGATCATGCTCCACCAAAGACCGGCGCGGGGCAATCGGCCTGCGACAGGAGTGATGGTTTGAGCTCGTCTTCGGCCGACCTGAAGAGCCGCGACTTTCGCAAAATTCTGCTGATCAAATTGTCGGCCGTCGGCGACGTCGTGCACACGATTCCCGTGCTCAACAAATTGCGGCGGCGCTATCCGTCGGCGCGGATCGATTGGCTGGTGACGCCGGCGATTGCCGAGCTGTTGCGGCACAATCCGGCCATCTCCAACGTCATCGAGTTCACGCGCGAGGATTGGTCGAGACCGTGGACGCTGACGCCGTTTGTGAATTACGCGCGGCTGGCCGCCGGGCTGCGCGCCAACGCCTACGATCTCGTCGTCGACATGCACGGCCAGTTCCGCACCGCCGTGTTCACGCTTGCCAGCGGAGCGCCGGTGCGGATCGGCTTCGACCGGCCGCGCGCCGGCGTGTGGGACGCCTCGCCGCGGAAATTTTCCGCCGAAGCGCGCAAGCATGCCTGGCAAGGCGCCCGCGAGGGCAGCTGGCTCGCTTACACGCACCACATCCCGGTACCGACGCTCGATCTGCACGCCGTCGACCGCTATCTCGGCGTCGGCCCGATCCTGGGCCTGGAGGCCGAGCCGCCCGACTTCTCCTTTCCCATTCCGCAAGCTGCCGGCGCCAGCGTCGATGCGCTGCTGCGGCAGCACGGCATCGCCGGCGCGCCGCTTGTCACCATGGCGCCGGGGACGATCTGGGAAACCAAGCACTGGGGAAGCGACAAATTCGCCGAGGTGGCGCGGCACTTTTTGCGCCATGGCTTTGCCGTGATGCTGATCGGCAGCCGCCGCGAGCGGGACGTCTGCGAGGAGGTGGCGCGCCTCGCTCCCGGCGCGGTCGATATTGCCGGCGAAACGACGCTGACCGAACTCGCAGCCCTCATTCGCCGCTCGACGATCAGCGTGACGAACGATTCAGGGCCGATGCATATGGCCGTGGCGCTCGACCGGCCGGTGGTCAGCATCTTCGGCCCGACAGATCCGGTCTGGATCGGTCCCTATGGCCGCCCCGGCGCAGCGTTGCAGGCCGGCGTACCATGTTCTCCGTGCCTCCTGCGTCAGCTCAGCCGCTGCCGCTACGGGCATGTCTGCATGGAGAATGTCTCGGCACGCGCGGTCATCGAGCGGATGGAGCATGTGCTTGGTGAGCGCACCGCCGCCAGCATAGCCGCCCCCGCGGCCGCTGCGCACGGGACATCCTTCACGGACGCCTGACCGGTCCGCTCGGCGGCGGGCCCCAATGCTGCGTCGTCTCGTAGCGCTTGGCGTAGCGGTAAAAAGTCACCTCAAAATAGGCAAACGCGATCACAAAGCCCGCCCAGCCGTCGATGAAGCCGGCTTTAGCGACGTAGTGCTTCAGAAAGGCCCAGACGGCGTGGCCGAACGCGCTCCCCATCGAGACGCGCTTGTGCGCGAGCTTCGAGGCTCCGAGCGACGAATAGCGGTTCATCTTCCGGATGACTTCTTCCAGATTGCGGAACGGGTATTGCCAGATGGCGTTGCGCAAGGTGCCGAGCGGCTTGTTGCTGAGCGCCTCGTAGCCTTCGTGCACCGGCTCGAGCGTGTAGCGCATGCTGCCTTTGCGGAAGAGCTGCGGCTGGCGGAAATTCGGATACCAGCCGGAGCCGCGAATGCGGCGGCCCATCATGTAGTTGCGCCGCGGCACGCGGTAGATGTCGTGTGCCGGCGAGCCGGCCAGCAGCGCGAGAATCTCGTCGCGCACCGCCTCGGTACAGCGCTCATCGGAATCGAGACTGAATATCCACTCGTAGCGGCAAGCCTCGATCGCCCGATTGCGCAAATCGCCGAAGCCGTTGAACGGCACCTGGACGACCCGCGCACCCAAGCTCTCGGCCATTTCAGGCGTACCGTCGGTGCTGTTGGAATCGATGACGACGATCTCGTCCGCCCACAGCACCGTCTCGACCGCAGCCTTGATCTTCTCGGCTTCGTTGAACGCGAGGATATAGGCTGAGATTTTCTGCATGCCGCGCGTGCCGTCGTTTCACTTCGGCTGGCCGCGCGCGGCAAAGATCGCGAGCCAGAGATAGACGGCAAGCAGCGTCGATTCCACAAGCACGACGAGGACGCTGCCGCCATAGACTTGCGGGAAGAAAACCTCGACCACCGCCATCGACACGACCGCGGTCAGCCACACCACGGCGCCCCAGGCGGCGGCAAGCCACAGGCCGACGGCGGCGACGAGATCGATCACGGCAAAGAAAACGGTCGCCGTCTGCCAAGCCACCGTATGGGACTCAAAGCCACCATCGGCTGGTGCACCGATGCCGCAGACCTGCGCCCAATGGTAGAGACCCTTGACCAGCGAAACCCCCGCCATGATGCGCAGAAAGAGAACGAGATATTCGGCCCATGAGCCTGAAGTGCTTACGGTTTTGCCGGCATGAACCGGCTCGAGCAAATCGCTCGGGCGGGTCGGCGTTTTCTGGGCTTGATCACTCATGGTCGGGCGCCTTTGACATTCGGCGCGGGCACGAGTCAATGCCGCCCCTCACCAGATGCGGCGCAGCCAAGAGCGGTAAGAGTGGCAAGACGATGGTGCAACGGCTAAGAGTGAGCCGGCTAAACAGTGTCCCGATTCCGAAGTTCGCAAGAACTGGCGGCACATTCTGATGCGAACTTCGGAATCGAAGGGACACTGGCAAGTTATGATTCTAGTGCGGTTTTCGGATTTGAAGTTCCTATCCCAGTTCGCCGCTCGATCTTAGGAACTTCAAATCCACCGCGCTAGGCGTGCCGTCTGATGGAGTGACATTATGGCGATCAAATTCGGCCGCCCACTCGAGCACGCCCGATCTTCGCCCGCCGAGAGAGACGCACCGAGCGAGCACCGCCTCGATCTTGCAGTCCGGCCGCGCCGCAACCGCCGCACCGAGTGGGTCCGGCGCATGGTGCGCGAACATGTCCTGACCACGGACGATCTGATTTGGCCGCTCTTCGTCGTCGACGGAATCAATGTGCGCGCTCCGGTCGCCTCGATGCCCGAGGTAGAGCGCCTCTCGGTCGACCAGGCCGTGCGCGCGGCGGAGCGGGCGGCCAAGCTGACCATTCCCTGTATCGCCCTGTTTCCCTATACGGAACCGGACAAGCGCGATGATGTCGGTTCCGAGGCGCTCAACGCCGAGAATCTCGTTTGCCAGGCGATCCGCGCCATCAAGAAAGAAGTGCCCGATATCGGCATCCTCTGCGACGTGGCGCTCGATCCGTATACCAGCCACGGCCATGACGGACTGATCCGCGACGGCGTCATCCTCAACGACGAAACCGTCGCGGTCCTGGTGCGGCAAGCGCTGGTGCAGGCCGAGGCCGGCTGCGACATCATCGCGCCTTCGGACATGATGGACGGCCGCGTGGGCGCGATCCGCGCGGCGCTCGACGCTGCAGGCTTGGGCGATGTCCAGATCATGGCCTATGCGGCCAAATACGCTTCGGCTTTTTACGGACCCTTCCGCGACGCCGTCGGCTCAAGCGTGACGCTGATCGGGGACAAACGCACCTATCAGATGGACCCGGCAAACAGCGACGAAGCGATGCGCGAGGTCGAGCTTGATATTGCCGAAGGAGCGGACATGGTCATGGTCAAGCCCGGCATGCCCTATCTGGACATATTGCACCGCGTCAAAGAAACCTTCGGGATGCCCACCTATGCCTACCAAGTCTCCGGGGAATATGCCATGATCATGGCCGCAGCGGGGAACGGATGGCTGGATGGCGACAAAGCAATGACCGAAAGCCTGATCGCGTTCAAGCGAGCGGGCGCTGACGGCGTGCTCACTTATTTCGCGGTCAGGATTGCGGAGAAACTGAAGAAGGGCGGCATCTGAAATCCGTCCCCGCCTGGGACCAAACGATGAGGGCGGGTGTGTCATGCGTGAGGACGACGAGTTCCGGCACTTTGTGCCGTTATTGCGCCGGATCATCATTCTGGTGGCGGTGATCATCGCTGTGCCGGTGATCTTGTGGACCATTACCGCGTTCGTGCGCACCTATGTCGGACCGCCGCATATCCCTACATTCCATCAGCTGGCGTCGACGGCCTCGATCAACGCGCCTCCAGCCAATGCAAGTCCAGAGGCCACCGCGCAGCTTCAGACGGCGATGCAGCAAGCCGGCATGACCAACTCTGCATCGTCGTCGGTCGCCGACGCCCGCGCAAGTGACGCGGCTGCAACAAAAGGATCGCTGCTCAGCGATCGCGGCACGGAAGGCGACGCAACCGCCCAAGGCACGCCGCGCGCCGAGGTCTTCCCGCCCTCGCCGCCGGCCGCGCCCGATGGCGCCGCCACGCCAGATGCAGTTACTGCGGGGCCCGCGGCCACAGGTACGGATGACGCAGGCGAAGCCGTAGCCGCGTCGCCGCCGCTGACAGGCCCTGTCCCGCTCCCGCGGCGCCGGCCGCGCGATGCCGAGAGCATGCGCACGGCGGACATCGCCCCGTCGCATGTGCCGATGCCGCGACCGCGTCCGGATGGGGCGGGTGCGGGTGCTCCGGCGGAAACGACGGGCAGCAGTCCGATCGGGTTCATCCAAAATTTATTCCACTGACGTGGCGCATAGATGACGTGGCGCATAGATGACGTGGCGCATAGAACTTAGCGGGTAGCGATCCGCTGTGCTCCGTCCCTATGCGCCGCTCCGCTTCACTCCAGCGCGGTGCCGCTTGGCATATGGACCGGCTGATAGCCGGCGGCCGCAAACGCGCGAAAAATCTCCTCGGCATGGGCGGCATCGCGCGTCTCCACCGTGACATCGAGCTTGGCGCCCTTGGCGGGAATGTCGAGGAACAGCCGATGATGATCGACGCTCAAAATGTTGGCGCCGAATTCGCCGAGCGTGGTCGCGATCTGGCCCAGAATGCCGGGTCGATCGGGAATCGTCAGGCGGAAAGAAACAATGCGATCGGCACGCTCCAGTTCACGCACCATGATCGAGGCGAGGATGCGCGGATCGATATTGCCGCCGCAGAGGATGAGGCCGACCTTGCGCCCGCGGAATTGCTCCGGCTCGGCCAGCAGGGCGGCGAGCCCGGCGGCGCCGGCGCCTTCCGCCATCGCTTTCTGCAAGGTGAGGAAGGCGTTCACCGCGCGCTCGATCTGCGCCTCGTCCACCAAGACGATGTCGCGCACAAGGGCACGCACGATCGGCAGGGTGAGCTTGCCGACATTCTTCACCGCAATGCCCTCGGCGAGCGTCGCCCCGCCGCAAGGGCGGCTGGCCTGATGAATGGCGTTCCACATCGAGGGGTAAAGCGCAGCCTCCACGCCGACGATTTCGATCGACGGCTTCTTCGCCCGCGCCGCGATCGCGCAGCCGGACACTAGTCCACCGCCGCCGATCGGAACCACCAGCACGTCAAGCTCCGGGCTGTCTTCGAGCATTTCGAGCGCAATCGTCCCCTGCCCGGCGATGATGAGAGGATCGTCGTAGGGGTGAACCCAAACGAGGTTCTGCGCCGATGCGATGGCTTCGGCGCGGGTTTGCGCCTCAGCGACCGTCTCGCCGTCAAGGATGACGGTGGCGCCGAGCGTTTCGGTCGCCTTGATCTTCACGAACGGCGTCGTCACCGGCATGACGATGGTGGCCGGCATGGCGAGCCGGCGGGCGTGATAGGCCACCGCCTGGGCATGATTGCCGGCGGACATCGCAATGACGCCGCGGCCGCGCTCGTCTGTGGAAAGGGCCGCAAGCTTCACGCAGGCGCCGCGTTCCTTGAACGAATTGGTGACCTGCAAATTCTCGTATTTGACGAAGACCTCGGCACCGGTCAGCGCGGACAAAGGCGGCGCCGGCAGAAGCGGCGTGCGCAAGACCTGACCCGAGATCGTCTGGCGGGCCTTTTCGATATCGGCAAGCGTCACCATGGCCCGCTCTTCTTCCCGATTTCCGCGGAGGTTACAATGTCGTCGGCAGGCAAATCTTCGGCGCGGTCCAGTGCATGTCCGACGTCACACCGAATTCCGGGGCGGGGCCCGGACTGGGCGCTGGCGGCATCTATGCCGAGCTGCGGCCCCACGCCTACGATCCGCAGACCAATCCGGAATTGTTCGAAGGTGTGTTGGCGCGGCGGGTCGTCGCCTTTGTCATCGACCTCGTCATCATCGCGCTGCCGCCCCTGGTCGCGGCGATCTTCATCTTCTTTCTCGGCTTGATCACCTTCGGTCTCGGCTGGGCCCTGTTCTGGCTCCTGTCGCCGGCCTCGGTGATCTGGGCCCTGTTCTACTACGGGATGTCATCGACGTTGAAAATGCTACGGAAAAACGACCAATAACTGCGCCATGGCACGGAAACGCACCGGGGCCGCGGCCTTCGACGCGCTGGCCAAGCTGAAAGCCAAGTCGCCATATTTCAGTACCGCCGTTTTTTTGGTAGGGGTTTCACCATCCGGCGATTTGCCATATGAGCGAGAGAGAGGACACCCAGGATGTCGAAAGGTAATGCGTTCAGCGGCCCGCTAAACAGTCCAGAGC
Organism: uncultured Alphaproteobacteria bacterium; assembly: GCA_963831135.1. Lineage (GTDB taxonomy): Bacteria > Pseudomonadota > Alphaproteobacteria > Rhizobiales > Xanthobacteraceae > BOG-931. The sequence continues at coordinate 58,584 of CAWHPH010000051.1, read as the reverse complement.
TACAACCGATAGCGACACCGACGCCACCACCCGAACAGGACGGCGACGTTGAGCGCGACAACTCTCGCGATCTAAGCGACTTCGACCGGAAAAAGCGCCAAAAGCGCAATAAGGCAATTACGCCGGCACAAGATACCGGCGAAGTGCCCGGCGGCAACAACTCCTAGTCACTCGCCTCCCCCGCCCAGGGCTCGCCGACGCCTTCGCCGCGTTCGCCGAGCTGGTCGCCGGCATCGTCGCTAAGTGAACTAGCTTTGCGACTAGCGTCGTTGTTAGCGTTGTCGTTTTTCACTTCAAAAAGTGCGAGCCGCGTGGCATTTTGAAACTGGAAAAGTAGGAAGCGACCTGCAAATCAGCGGTTGCGTCCACAATCTTTTCAAAAACCGAGGAAATTAAAAGCTGGCCAACGCGGGCCGGCGGAATTCATTTGTTCAACAGATACCAGATTGCACCGAAAATGACCAACCTGCCGAATAAATCGGGTTTGACCGAAGAGATTACCGCGAAAGCTGCGGCGCTTGGCTTCACGTTTGAGCGCGGCACGCACCGCGGCGCTGGTTACCAGCTCACAAACAAAGAGGGCGAGGCCGTGTTGGGCGACGGCCACACCGCCGGACTGAAAGAGGTAAACAAATTTCTCGATCAACACATCAAGCAAAAAGCCGAAGCAGTCGGCGTGCGACTCACGACGCAAAAGCGCGTCACGGGGCTGCACGAATTGTCGAGTGGCGAGACGCGCGCCGCTACTGTTTCGGTCGTCGGTTATAAGCTTGAAAAACGAGATGTCATTCTCGACCAAGGCCGGCGCGAAGATGATCGTAAGACCCGCGAAGAAAGGTTGCGTAGCGGCGGCAGAATTGTGGAATGGGTAACGGTGCTCGGCATCGATTACACCGCCACGCTGCCGGAGGTGATTGCATATCTGGATCAGCGCGCCGACGACATCGGAATCGACGCCGACGATCTGGAGCGTGACGACAAGAAAAAGAAGATCGCCCCGCCTAGCCTGCAAAAAATGGCAGCTTCGATCAGGGGCCACGACAACACCGCCGAGATCGCTCGCATCGGCTATGGCAACAAGGAAATCGACCGCCGGCCCCGCGGAGAAGAGATCAGAGTTCGGGATGCGCTGGCAGCGATGACCATCTTATCAGGTTCAGCCAAGAGCGCGGCGTTTCATAAACTCACGCCGGCTGAACGGCAAGAATGGTGGCGGCGCAAGGAAAAGCTTGAGCGTGAATACGAAGAAATCCAACGCCTCAAGGGGAATTACGACAAAGTCAAAATCGATCCCTTCGAGCAAGAACGGCGACGCCAGCGCAACAAATTCTTGGAAGCAGAGAAAAAACTGTGCTGGACGAGCACCGCGTCGCGTATGCAGGTTGATGAACACGGCGACCGGCCCGGCCTCGATTCGGAACTGGATTGGCGCGACAGAAATGTCCGGCCCGATCCACATGCCGCGCCTGTCTTTGGCGCTGCAAGCCAAGACTTCGCCGTGACGACGAAGGAACAGATTGACCGGCGCGACCATGACGCGGTGCCTGCCAGCTCCTTAGCCGGGCTCAAGCAAGCCGCCGCGGAGCGCCGGCTCGCCCAGATCGGCCCCGAGGCGAAAGCCGCGATCGAAGCGCGAGACTTCGAGAAAGCCGCAGCGCTGTTGACCGAGGCGCAGACGAAACTCGCCCATGGCCAATGGCTGCCTTGGCTAGAGAAAGCGGGAATCGATAAGCAAGCCGCTCAACGGTGCCTGCGGCGGGTCAAAAGCGTCACTTGATGCTTTTTTTACGTGTGCCCCGTCAAAACACCGACCGTTAGTTAATAAAATCGCCCCGAAAAACCGAGTGAGGCTGCTAAAGGTAGAGAGAGAGGAAATCCCCCGCTCGCCCTTTACCAAATCGGACCCCCGACCCAATGAGACATTGGCGCATCAAGCCTGACGACTACGTTGGGCACCACGTCGAGCGCATAGCGCGCGAAGAAAACCGAACGCTTGCGAACACCTTGGAACGGCTGTTGCGTGAAGCGATCAGCGCTAGGCGCTCTGTTGATCGTCGCGCCGCGACCCTGGCCGCGATCGTTCGCGGTGCCGAGTTGCCGCAATGATGACCGCGCCCGTATTAAGCTTGTGGCTCGCGCTCGACCCTGTGGAACATAGCGCTTGTTTAGACGATCTTTTGTGGTCGGGCGATGTGCGGCTAGTGATCGAAGATGCCGGCGACGCATTCGGTGTCGAACGCACCGACGACAACGCCATCGCCACGAAGTTCGAAGCCGCAGGCCGGATGATCCTACAAACAGAATTCGACGCCTAACAAGCGTCGCATCGGCGCTCGGCCGTCATTCGAGCAAAAACAGTTTTGGCGACGGTCAAAGCTGCTCACTCCTGTAGTTGCATCTGGAAAAACAAACTTGCCGCCGGCAAAAAAAGCCGGCGGCCCTTTCCAGGCACAGCGGCAGGGGAACAAAAAAACACAACACACAAGATTAGGGTTTTTCTCCAATGCAACAAGTTTACAGGAGTTATTTCCAATGTCTCGCATTCGTACCATCAAGCCTGAATTCCCGCAGAGCGAAACTATCGGCCGACTCTCGCGTGACGCCCGGTTGCTGTTCATCCAACTTTGGACGATCGCAGACGATGCAGGGCGCGCTCGCGGTGCCTCGCGAGCCCTCGCGAGCCTTCTCTACCCCTACGATGACGATGCACCGAAGCTGATCGACGGCTGGCTTGCCGAGCTAGAGGATCAACTGTGCATCGCCCGTTATGAAGTCGAAGGGTCAACGTATCTCGAAATCACTAACTGGTTGAAACATCAAAAGATTGATCGTCCCAGCAAGTCGCGACTGCCATCATTCGACGAAAGCTCGCGAGTATTCGTCGAACGCTCGCGAGCCCTCGATGCTGACCTTGGACCTAGTACCTTGGACCATGGACCTAGTATTCCGTCTCCTTCGGAGACGGCCTCGCAGGCGAGGCGGTCACACTCAGAAGGAGTTGATTGGGAAGATTTCTCTACGGTCGTCGCAATCATCGGCAATTGCAGCAACGGCACTGAGCGCAAGACGATCGCGGGAATTGTCTCGATCAGTGGCGAGAACAACGGATTTCACCCCGTCGATCACGCCGACATCCAAAGGCTGGTCCGCGTCGGACTGCTCGATCGCGACGGTGACTACATCACCGTCTCAGATTTCGGCGAGGACGCCTACAGCGCTCGCTACCAGAAGGCGACAGCGCCGCAGATGGCGGCGTGAACAGGAACAGAAATGCCTTGCCTATTCGACGACAGCGCCTTGGCCGCTCACATCGAGCGGCTTCAAGGCCAATTACCGAAACGGCTCATGCCGAAACGCGCCAAGCGGCGCACTACGAAGGAAGAAAGCGAAATGTCTGCTGAACGCATTACCGGCACGATCAAGTTTTTCAATTCTGAAAAATCCTATGGCTTCATCACCAAAACCGGCGAAGCCGAATCAACCGTCTTTCTCGGCGGCAAAGCGATCGAAGAATCCGGACTGTCGCCCGCTTCGATCAAAAAGGGCACCCCCTTAAGCTTCGCAGTGCAACAGCGAGCCAAAGGACCGGCGGCGATCGACATCAAGTTGCTCGCCGATGACGACAAGCCAGCGACGACCTCGGCCACGGCGCGCGCGCGCGCGGCTTGATGTGGTCGTGGTTCAAGCGTGCCCTATTCGGCTGGGTGATCCGGCGGGACGTGTATCAGCTCAACCGCAAGGTTTGGAATGCCGTCATTTCGCTACCGCCGCCAGACCGCGGGGCGTGGACTCCTGACGATCACTGGCTGTTCCCACCGTTTGGCGAGGCATGACCATGGCGAAAAATACCCCCGAGATACACCCCACAAAGGTGGCAGATACACCCCCCGATGCACCACAGAAAGGTGCCAGAAAGGTGCCAGATACGCTCGACGGCCGCACCAAGGCGGCGAAGCGGCACCGGGAGCTAGTCGTCGCCTTCCGGAAAGACTTCGGGCGGGATGATCTGACGACAGCCGAGGGCGAGCTTATCGACATGGCCGCTACGGCGACCGTGCGCGCCCAACTACTCAAAGCGAAGGCGCTCAAAGGCGAGGACGTGGACGACAACGAAATGGTTCGGCTGCTCAATAGCGCGGCCCGGCTATTGATCGCGCTCGGCGTCCAGAACCGCAAGCGCAATAAACCAACCAAGAGTCGGTTGCAGCAATACCTCGAAGCCAAGAATGGAAAAGCTAATGCGCAAAATTGAGACTATGCGCCGCGCTCTGGAAGACCCGACCTTGCTCGGCGGCGTGCTGCCCGGCAAGACTTGGAAGACATGGCGCACCGTCTTGATCGCCGCCATGGGCGAGAAGCTCGGCATGTTCGAGCGCCGAGATTTCCAGCGTGTCACGGGAGGCCGGCGCGAGCCCGGTCAGATGGTCACCGATCTTGTCTGCCTGATCGGTCGAAGAGGCGGCAAGAGTTCGAGCCGCGGCGACACTGGCGGTGTATCTCGCTTGCCTATGTGACTATAGCGAAGTCGCAGCGCCCGGCGAGCGGTTGCGTGTTCTCTGTCTCGCTCGTTCTCAGAAACAGGCGACGGTTGTTCTGAACTATATCGCCGGCATCATCGAATCCGTGCCGATGTTCGCCGAGATGATCGTCAACAAGACGCAAGACCTGATCAGTTTGAACGCTATCGACATCGAAGTGGTGGCAGCGAATGCAGCGACGGTGCGCGGCCTGACATGCGCCGCAGTGATCGCCGATGAGGCTTGCCACTGGATGACCGATAGCGACAGCGTCAATGCTGACACCGCGATCCTGTCCGCGGCGCGTCCGAGTCTGGCGACGACTGGCGGCCCAATGATCATAATCTCCAGCGTGTACGCGCGGAAGGGCGAGACGTTTGATCTGTGGGACAAGCACTATCGACCGAAGGGCGACCCGCGCATCCTTGTCGTGCAAGGCGCGAGCCGAGATTTCAATCCGAGCCTGCCCCAAGCCGTTGTCGATCGCGCGCTCGAACGTGATCCCGCTGCGAACCGCGCCGAGTATCTCTCAATTTGGCGCGACGATCTGGAAAACTTTGTGAGCCTGGACGTGCTCCGTGCTTGCACCGGCCCCGTCGCCGAGCGCGAGCCGATGTCAGGCGTGCAATATGTTGGCGGCGTCGATTTTGCTGGCGGCTCTGGTCAAGATTTAACCGCTCTCTGTTTCTGCCACTTTGACGAAGAGGCCGATCGCGTCGTCGTCGATCTCGTCCATGAATGGTCGCCGCCATTCTCGCCGGCTCAAGTGATGACTGAGATTGCAGAGTGGTGCAGCGCCTACGGCGTCACGACTCTTGATCGGCGACCGATGGGGCGGCGACTTTCCGCGCGAAGGGATGCGCACCCGCGGCGTCAACTATCGGATTTCGGATCATACGACAAGCGATGCTTACGTCACTCTCCTGCCGCTCCTGAATAGCCGCGAAGTCGAACTGCCACGAAATGACAAGGCACTAACCCAACTCGGCGCTTTGCAGCGTCGCACCTCGTCGAGCGGTCGCGATCATATTTCGCACCCCGCGAATCAGCATGATGACATCGCGGCGGCGATTGCAGTGAGCGTCGCACATTGCCGCTTCAAGCGCCGCAAGCCGATGGTCTTGGCTTCAGCGGGTCGCGACGGGTCTGGCGGACTTTGGACCAGCGACACATACGGAAAACAGAATCCGGTTGACGCGGCTCGCGACGCATTCATGGCGAACTATCGGCGCGAACAGCGAGAACACGATCGCTTCAAACACCTCGGGACTCATTGGAGACGATGATGAGCAAATATAGCGAACTGGTCGATCATTTCCTGCGGGGCATGGGATTGAGAATTGAAAACCGCGGCCCCGCACCCGATGGTGTGACGTACGCTCAAGATCACATCGCGATCGGAAGCATTTTCCAGGGCGATGCCGATCGACTCCGCGGCTCAGAATACCAGCGCGATATGGAAGCCATCCGAATGTGTGGCAAGACCTATGATGGCCGCACGGCAGACGACATTCGACGCGAGCAAGAACGCCAGCATCCGAAAGGACAAGGGCGACGAAAACCTTTGTTCGTAGTTGGCGCTGGCACGCAAGGCGATCGTCGGCACTGATCAAACAAACAAGCGATTGCGCAGCGCCGGGTGCGCTCGATCGCTTCATCACTCATCCGGCTTTTTGCATAAGGATCGTTTCATGTCTCAGAACAATTCAAGGTTCATCGCGGGTCTTCGCGCGAGCGGACTCTCTGCCAAAACTCAAGAACTTCTGCTCGCCGCGTTGCGCGCCGACCTCGCCGACGAAAATGCGCCGCGCCCCTCTCCGCCGACGATCGGCAACGTGATCGCCGCAGCGAGCGACGATGGCAGAACGCGAATGGACAAAATCATGGCTAGCGCCTCGGCGCGGTTCAACGTCGAACCGAAAGACGGTCGTCTCAATGCTTGGGAGATTTCGAAGTCACAGATTTTCTTTGTTAAGCCCCGAGCAAACAATCAACGAACTCGCCAAGGTGAAAGCAGCGGGCGCACTTCGGAACGCAGACGAAATCTAAAAAGAGATTGCCGCCGCGCTTCATCCTCTTCTCGTGTAGCGGCTCTTAGCGACGCACGTTGGTTTTGAACTTCTGCCGTGCGGCGCTTTGGTCGGGCTTAATCTCCGCCCGACCGCGGCCGGCGACTCGATCAGATAAACTTCAAAAGGCTTTATCTGAAAGTCGCTATAGGCGGCGCGTTCTTGAATTCCGGTCTGAATGAAAGCGGGCTGGTCGCTCAGGAGCGCGTCGCTTCGGCTGCAACTATATGCATCACCGAGGCCCGAAATGTTTTCGACTGACCGCATCTACAACCGTCGCCGATTTATCAACAAATCGCACGGCGTTGCGTCGTCACTTCGCCGTGTGACAGACGGCGCGCCTGCCTGTTGATTGCCCTCGGCAGGATCGTGGCGCGTCGTCCCTTTTATCGTCAATCAGAAGCTCGGCCAGAACGGCGAGCAGAAAGTATTTCATATGAGCGACTACACCATTACCAACAAGAAAGATTTCCACCGGACAGCCTGCCCAGCGCATCGACCGCGCCGCGCCCACACCTCTCTTTAACAATCGACCAAACAAATCCCCGCTTCCAAATCCGTCACCTGCCGGCGGAGAGGTCAAGAAAATCGATCCGCTCCCGACCAAAAAGATCGTGCCCGTGAACACGATCGAGATCGATCACTGATGACGGAACGTGAACGCGATCTGAAAGAGTCTGGGCGAGGCGTTGCTTGCCAACTATTTGAAGGCGGAGGCGGCCTCTCGTCCGGTCAAGTTACTCTGCACTGGCAGCTTAGCGAGGTCAAAAGCCGGAGGTCATACGACGGGATTTTTTACAATGGGACAAGACGACTAGTGTTGATCGTGTTGATAAATTGGATCATGGCACTAACGGAGCCCGGCAGTTTGGATCAGGTGCTGTCAATGGGTGCTCGCGCCAAGCCTTTATTGTTTCGTTGACCACATCAACCGGAAGCACATCCGCCAACCCGGAGTTTTCTTCAAATGAGATGCGGGCGCGCTTCGTCTGTGGGCTGTACGCTGTGTCAACGTAAGGCCGGTAGTCTATGACGACTCCGATTAGATATGCGTTTGTTTGGCTCTTTGTTCCGTTGATAGAAGTTATTTCAGGTCTGAGGACCACAGGGCCGCCGCTGTTCCCCGGAAAGACCAGAGCATCGAGCATAAAAGTGGGAGCGACCTTCTCTAGCAACTCGTTGATGCGCGCGATTGCGCCTTGTCGCACGATCACATAGTTACGCTGGACTCCAGACAGGCCCATCGGAAACCCCAATACGAAAACTCCATCTCCGGCGGTTACTTCAAGCTCGGCGAGCTTTGCGCGATCTGCTACATGCTGATCGCTCGCAACAACGCCAGGTTCTATCCCCTGCTGCTTGAGATAATCGAAGTTCACTTGGACGGTCGCAATATCAACTTTAGGATTTGGATGGCAGAACCAAGTGCCCGCGCCGGGCTGCGGCTGATTTGCGATTTCGATCTCGCGGCTCTGAGAGGAAGCGTCCTTTGGATTAAGACGAACGCTCAGTGATTTGTTCTCCAAAATAAAGGGTTGCACCACATGCTTGGCGGTGACGAGAAAGGCCTGATATTTCCGCTTTGCCGGTTCGGGATCATCTTGCGTTAAATATCCGTAGAAAAATCCGGTGCCCACTGTTCGCCACTCAAAGTGAGGCGGGACACCCACCTCCGTCACCGGCACCATTGTGCCGAGCGCAACCACACTGTTGATGAAAAACGGGGGCACCAGCGTCGCATGTGAGCCTATAGGCAAAGCCAGTGCCGCACACGCGATGAGTGTAGTCCGCAAGACGACGCTGCATAACGACCTTGAAGCCATGGAGGTCATCTCCTTTCGGTGTTTGCCAGTGCGGGATGTGATCTGCAAATGACGCCGCGGTCTTTCGACCGCGACGCCACACCACTCGTGAGGCTAGGAATTTTGCGCGTGGGGTTTTAGCTACCGAATCCCGCCGCACTGCTTGTTCAGAGCTTCCGCGAGATCAATTCCGTTGAGGCGGAAACCGCGCGGCCCGAAGATATTGTTCGCGAACACGTTGCCATTCACCGTGGCATTCGGTCCGCTACGCCAATATCCATTCGGTAATTTCTCAAACTGGCCGCAATCGAACCGAAGCGGATTTTGCCTCGGGGTATAGTCGCCAGTTTCGGCTCGAGCGACTGACACAAGCGCCAGAAGCCCGCACGCTACAAGGGACCATTTCTGCATGGTCCATCTTCCTTTCTGCGAACCGCGATGGATTGACCGCCGAGCCGACTGCGGATGACAATCCCATCCGCCTCTGGAAGGCCTGCTCCAAGCCCAGGCTCGCGTCTGACTTGGGGCGGTTTCAGACCCCGCCGGTCACTTTGCGATGGCTGGCGGGGTCACCCTTTTTGCGGGCGAGTGCCATATTGGGACGCCGTGGACGCGCACGTCAAGACTTGGTGCGGGAATCTGAATCAACTACTAAATATGGCGATAATGGGTAAGAATTGCGCGGGCAACGTGCAAGTATTAGATACGCCAATGAGATTCGGAAGGGTCTTCGGTGCGTCTGACGGCGCAATTTGGCCCTTTTTCGGTGAGCCGTCCAACCGCCTGAAAAGGGAGGTGCAAGGAACATAGGCTAGGTTCCAAAGTCACCGATCCGTCTCGTAATGACGGGCCTTTCCAACCGATTCTGAGTGAAATCGCCCGCAAAATGCGCGTTTCTCTGCCCTGCGCTCGGATGTCTTGAGCTACTCAATTGAAATGAAGCGGATATTTCCGGCCTCTCGGGACGCTCGGCCTGCGGTGACCGGCATCCGGCGCTGCGGGGGCGAGGCGGGTCATCCGAACCTGCGCGAGCTGGGGGCCGAAAAGGGCACCAAGGGGGCAAGTAGCCTCTCGGCTGGGCGATGGACGCATGATCACTCCGCCCAGCGGAGGCGGGGCTTTGCGTGACTCCCATCATCGCCATTGAGGCAAACAACCGAGACTTGCAACGGACCGTTTTGCGTTGTACTCACCGCCTATGCCGTTAATCCCTTTAAGCGACGCCGACAATTCCTGGGCCACCCTGAAAACTAACTGGCGCGCCGAGTGTGAGCAGTTTGACGAGGACTTCGACAGTTACGCACAGGGCACCTTTACCGTGCTGGACGCTCTAGCTGCTCAAGCTGAGCGCAATGCCGGCATCTACGGTCTGGGGGATAGTCCTTCAATAGACGCCTTCTGCCAGGCGAACTGCACCCCGTTGCCGGGACATCCGGAGCCTGTTCTTCGGGTGAGGTTAATGACCTTTGCCCCGAGATACGACTTTGGGGACGTCGATATTGGGGGCTATGCCAAGCTCCTGATGGGCCTGTTTTTCGGCATTGTGGAACTTTCCGAGGGGCCTATGGCGGCCGAGGAAATCAAGTTCCATTTAAGAAGCCTTGCAGACCGCCAATTCTTTGCGGCACTGGAGACCCCCCTTGCCCGAGTGCGGCAATTTAAGCGGGTTGAAGTCAAGGGCATGTGGCTGTATGTAACCAAAGCATAAAGGACATGCCGGCCTGCCGCGGGCTCTAGAAGGCGCTTAGCAGCGGGACCGGATCGCGACCGCGACGGTAGCCAGCCGGCGCGATCACATGGCCGATCGGGTTTTCCGGTACGTCATGACTGAGCCCGGTCGGCCGCCCTATTTCGCCGCTGAACCACGCCAGCGGTGCGGTACGATCGACCGTGACGCCGGATGTACGCGCACGGCTCAATCGCTTCCCATGCTGCAATAATCTTGATTTTTGCAGTTTTCGGTTGACACTGAAAAACAAGGGTTTAAAGCTGCATATGTTAGCTGCGAAAGTAGGAGGCTATCATGGCAGTTTACGGTTATGCCCGCGTCTCGACGGACGGCCAGACCCTTGCCTCGCAATAGTCACAGCTTGTCGCGGCCGGCTGCGGTAAGATTTTCGCCGAGAAGGTCTCAGGGGCACGCACCGATCGCGTCGAGTGACCAAGTCATCGAAGCGCGTCGAGCGCGACGATCTGGTCATCGTTACCCGGCTTGATCGACTGGCACGATCGACCCGCGATCTATTGAACATCCTGCACGGCTTGGCCGACAAAAGGCCAAGTTCCGATCGCTCGCCGATCCGTGGTGCGATACGTCAACGCCGCAAGGCGAATTGCTGGTCACTGTGCTCGCCGGCTTCGCGACCTTTGAGCGGCACCTGATCAAGGCCCGGACCGAAGACGCAGGAAGCGGGCCAAGGCCCGCGGCGTCCCGTTCGGCCGGCCCAGCAAGCTCAATGCGGACTAGCGCCGGAAGCGTTGCAGCGGCTTGCCAATGGCGACACGCTGGTAGACGTTGCCGCACCTTCGGCGTCGATCCGACCACGATAGGGAGGCTGCAATGACACGCTTCGCAATCGTCCTCGCCGTCATCGCCTCGATCGGCACGCGCAAGCCGAAACGCTCTACCGCTGCGACGGCATTTTAACGAGCAACAATGTCTGCATTGGCAGCGAGAGCAACGTTGATAGCACGGATAATCACGCACTACTCGCGCGACTATGCACCGCATTCCCGCTGGCGAGGTTCAGGACAAGAAAAAGCGCGCTCCGCCTGTTCGCCTTGGCCGGAGAATTCTGGCGCACCTGCAGCGCTGGAAACGTCTTGATGGGCCACACGCTCGATATGTCTGCCACTTCGACGGCAAGCAAGTCAGAGACCCGCATAAGACGTGGCACCGTGCCGTGAAGGAGTCTCGGTCTGAAAGGAATCACTCGGCACACGCTGCGCCATACCCGCGCAACTTGGTTGCTACAAGCCGGTATCTCGATATGGGAGGCGGCTGGCCATCTCGGCATGTCAACGGCAACGATCGAACGCGTCTATGGCCACCCATTCGCCAGATCACCAGGACCGCGCGGCGAACATTTGAAACTGTGCCATGGCACGGATATGACCGCGCGGTTCTGCATACGTTCAGGGGCAAACTCGTTAGTTCACAGGAGAAAAATCAAGCACTTAGACGTGATCGGCGTTCTACTACGGGATGACGCTCGGAAGCCCGGCCTCGGCCACCCTCGGGATGCGCAGCATGGAGCTCGAAATGCGCACCTGGTACGGCGCGCCGGCCTATTTCGTTCTCGGCGCCGTGCACGCAGTCGTTTATTGGATCAGCGTGAGCGTGCTGTCGCCCTTTATCCTGCTTGTCGGATTGTTCAACGCGCGGCGGCGGCTCCTGCACGATATGCTGGTGGGCACCGTCGTGATCAACAACGCAGCGCGCGCCGCTTCGCTTCGGGCCGGTGCCGCCGGTATCGGCGGCCGGACTGGCCTTTAACGAATCGATGCCCGCCACGCGGATTAGGGTCGGCGATCAATTCGATTTGCCGCACGACGTTTCGCGCACATTTACCGTACGCAGTGAGAAAAGCCGCAACAACGACTGGCGGAGCCTGCCGAGCTGGAGCGAAGCATTGCTCGGAGGCGGTAGCCTAGCCTTCGGCACGGCGGATCAGCACCACCGGTGCGCCAGCCTCGCCGATTTTGGCCTTTGCCGCGTCACCATTCTCGGGCAATCTAGCGAGGAGCCGGGGCAGACTCGGCTGCAGGAGACCGATTGGCCGGAACGCCGCAGTGATCTAAAGCTTTGACCCAGCATTCGCGCGACACGCCGCAATTCTATCTGACTGCGCCCTCCCCCTGCCCCTATCTCGCCGGCAAGGAGGAGCGGAAGGTCTTTACGCACCTGGTCGGCGAGCGCGCGGCCGAGCTCAACAACATCCTCACCCAGGGCGGATTCCGCCGCAGCCAATCGATCGCCTACCGGCCCGCCTGCGAAGGCTGCCGCTCGTGCGTCTCGGTTCGCGTCATCGCCAACGAATTCAGGGCGAGCCGCGGCATGCGGCGCATCCTCAATCGCAATAGCGACCTCGCCGGCGAAATGAAGATCGCGGTGCCGACCTCGGAGCAATATTCGATCTTCCGCGCCTACCTCGATTCGCGGCATCGCGACGGCGGCATGGCGGACATGACAGTGCTCGACTACGCCATGATGGTCGAGGACAGCCATATCGAAACCCGCGTCATTGAATACCGGCGGCGCGAAAGCGATTCGGCCGGACCGCAAGCCGGCGACCTCATTGCGGTCGCCCTGACCGACGTTCTCGGCGATGGGCTGTCGATGGTGTATTCGTTCTTCGAGCCGGACGAAGCCGCCCGGTCGCTCGGCACTTTCATGGTGCTCGACCATATCGCGCGCGCGAAAGCAGATGGGGCTTGCTTACGTCTATCTCGGCTATTGGGTGCGCGGCTCGCGCAAGATGGACTATAAGAGCCGTTTCCTGCCGCAGGAGCGGCTGACACCGGACGGTTGGGCGCGCGCGAAGTAGCATTTCCGCCTGGCCCGATTGCGCGCAGCACAGTGCGAGCGACCGTTTTGGCCACGCTCGGCGATTTGCTCTAAATCAACGCATGATGCTCCGATCGAGCTAACTTTGTCTAAAGGCAAGCGGCGATGAGCAATCACACCAAGATCGCCTTTTTCGGCGCCAGCAGCATATCGTTCGGCTTGAACATGCTGCGCGACATCTTTTGCAGCGACGAAATGCGCGGCTCGACCCTCGTTCTGGTCGGACGCCATGCTGACACGCTGTCGAAAATGACCGCGGTCGCCAATTTGCTCAATCAGGAGAAGGGCGCCGGCGTTATTATCGAACAGACCACCGACCATCGCGCGGCGCTCGACGGCGCCGGCTTCGTGGTCAACGCCATGGCGATCGACCGCAACCGGCTGTGGCAGCAAGATTTCAACGTGCCGCGTCAATACGGCATCCGTCATACGCTGGGCGAGAATGGCGGTCCGGGCGGGCTGTTCTTCACCTTGCGCACGTTGCCGCTTGTTTTCGATCTCGTCCGCGACATGCAGGAGCTTTGCCCGCAGGCGCTGTTCATCAATTTCGCCAATCCGGAAAGCCGCATCATCCTGGCACTGGGAAAATACAGTCCGATCCGCTCGCTCGGCCTGTGCCACGGCATCTTCATGGGCCAAGGCGACGTCGCGCGCATCATGGGATTGCCGAGCGATCAAGTCGATGTGTCGGGCGCCGGCATCAATCATTTCCAGTGCCTGCTGCAGATCCGCGATCGCGCCACCGGCGAGGACCTCTATCCGCTGCTGCGCAAAAAGGAGAAGGACTACGACGCATCATTCGCGCCGCTGACCCGCCGCTTGTTCCGTGCCTTCGGCTATTGGATGACCTGCAGCGACGAGCATCTCGGCGAATATCTGGCCTACGGCTGGGAAGGCGGCGAAAAAGGTTACGACTTCGCCGGCGACGAGCGCTGGCGCGTGGAATTCGCGGAACTACGCGAGCGCGTGCTGGCTGGCGCACCAATGCCGCAGTGGTGGCTGACACCATCGGGCGAGCGCGGCGCGGCCGCCATCGGCGGCATCATTCACAACAAGAAGCGCGTCCTCGAATCCGGCATCGTGCCCAATCGGGGCGTCATCGAAAATCTGCCGGCCGATGCCGCCGTGGAAGTGCCAGTCATGGCGGACGCCGCCGGCATCCATCCGATCTCGCTCGGGCCGCTGCCAGACCCGATCGCCAAGCTGCTCCTCCCGGCGGTCAGCGTCCACCAGCTTGCCGTTGAGGCCGCCGTCCACGCCTCCAAGGAGCTGGCCTTGCAGGCGCTGCTGATCGATCCGGTCGTGAACTCGGCCGCGGCGGCAGTGAAACTCCTCGACGAATTGTGGGAGATAAACCGGCCCTACATCCGGCCTTGCGTCTGAGGGCGGTTAATCACTCTTGCCCCCGCCGTTTTTGCCGTTTCCATTCGAGCCGTTGCCGAACTTGTTGGTCTTCGGAAAACCCTTCGGCGCCAAGCGGCCGGCGTCACCGCGATTGCCGCGCCAGTCGGCGAGCTCCTTCAGTGACAGCGTAAAGACCCGGCCGGCGGAATCGGTCCAGGTCAGCCCCTTTTCCGCTTCGAAGGTCTTGATGTCGGAGAGCCCGCCGTCCTTGTGACGCTGCAGCCGCACGCCGCGCCCGCGCGTCATTTCCGGCACCTGGTCGATCGGGAAAACCACCATCTTGCGGTTGTCGCCGATCGCCGCGACCAGTTCACCTACGGCCGGCGCGATCGCGCGCGCCTTGTCGGGCGGCGCGACGTTGAGCACCTGCTTGCCCTTGCGGGTGTTGGCGACGCACCCGTCTTCGGCAACGATGAATCCCCTGCCCTGTTTGCTCGCGACGATAAGCTTGCGGCCGCCCTCGTGACGGAAAACAGAAATCACATCCGCTTCCTGCTCAAGCTCGATGAACAGCCGGACCGGTTCGCCGTGCCCGCGCCCGCCCGGCAGCTTCGCCGCCTCGATGGTATAGCAGCGGCCGTTCGTCGCGAAGATTAGAAGCTTCGACGTCGTCTCGGCGAAGAACGCGAGCTTGAGGCCGTCGTCGGCCTTGAACGCCAGATTGGAAAGGTCGGCGAGCTGACCGCGCAATGCGCGGATCCAGCCCTTCTCGGAGACCACGATCGTAACCGGCTCGCGGTCAACAAGCGCTTCCTCGATGGCGGCCTCATCATGCGCCGGTGCCTCGGCAAAGCCGGTGCGGCGCTTGCCGAGCGGCGTCTTGCCGCCGAATCTATCGCGCACCTCGCGGATCTGGCCGGCGATCGTCTTCCATTGCGCCTTTTCCGAGCGCAACAGATCCTCGATCGATTTCTTTTCCGCACGGAGGTCCTTCTCCTCCTGGCGGATTTCCATCTCTTCGAGCCGGCGCAGGTTGCGCAGCCGCATGTTGAGAATGGCGTCGGCCTGCACGTCCGAGAGCTTGAATGTCTTCATCAAGACCGGCTTCGGCTCATCCTCGGTGCGGATGATCTTGATGACCTTGTCGAGGTTGAGATAGGCGATGAGGTAGCCGCCGAGCACTTCGAGGCGGTGCTCGATCTGGCTGAGCCGATAGCGCGAACGGCGCAGCAGCACCTCGCGGCGGTGCGCGAGCCATTCGCTCAGCGCCTCGGCGAGCCCGACGACCTTGGGGATACGGCCGCGCACCAGCACATTCATGTTGAGCGGTATGCGGCTCTCCAGCTCGGTGAGCTTGAACAGGCTCTCCATCATCAGTGCCGGATCGACGCTGCGCGAGCGCGGCTCGAATACGAGGCGCACATCCTCGGCGGATTCGTCGCGCATGTCGGCAACGAGCGGCAGCTTCTTCTCGTTGATCAATTCGGCGATGCGCTCGACGAGCCGCATCTTTTGCACCTGCCAGGGGATTTCGGTGATCACCACCTGGTAGGTGCCGCGCCCGGTGTCTTCGGTCTTCCAGCGCGCGCGCAGCCGGAACGAGCCGCGCCCGGTGGTATAGGCTTCCGCAATCGTCTCCGGGGTATCGACGATCAAGCCGCCGGTCGGAAAATCGGGGCCAGGCACGTATTTCAACAACGTGCGGCTGCGCGCATTCGGCGTCTCGATCAGGTGGAGCGCCGCCTCGCACAGCTCGGCGATATTGTGCGGCGGGATCGAGGTCGCCATGCCGACCGCAATGCCTTGCGATCCGTTGGCGAGCAGATTGGGAAACGCGGCAGGCAGCACCACAGGCTCCTGCGACACTCCATCGTAGTTCGGCCGAAAATCGACTGCGTCCTCGTCGATACCATCGAGCAGAAGCCGCGCGGCTTCGGTCAGCCGCGCTTCGGTGTAGCGATACGCGGCCGCGTTATCGCCATCGATATTGCCAAAATTGCCCTGACCGTCGACCAGCGGATAACGCGAGGCGAAGTCCTGCGCGAGCCGCACCAAGGCATCGTAGATCGCCTGGTCGCCATGGGGATGGAAGTTGCCCATCACGTCGCCGACGATCTTCGCCGACTTTTTGAAAGCCGCGCCGGGATCGAGGCGAAGAAGCCGCATGCCGTAAAGGATGCGGCGATGCACCGGTTTGAGGCCGTCGCGCGCATCCGGCAGCGCCCGGTGCATGATGGTGGAAAGCGCATAGGCGAGGTAGCGCTCCTCGAGCGCCTCGCGCAACGCTATGTCCTGCACGTCGCCCCCTTCCGGGGGAATCACCTTTTTGTTCATGACGGCGAGGGGTAGCGCGGTTGCGCCTGCTGAACAAGGGATGAACGGAGGTGACATTCGCCGTTTCGGTTCCCGACTTATTGCCGCCATCGTGACACAAGAGCTTCACCGCCGTGTGTTGATAAGGGCGACGCCAACAAGAAGGACCCATCATGCTTTTGAAATCGCTATTGACCGCTGCATTCGCCGTGACGATCGCCGGCACGAGTGCAATTGTCTCGACCGCGCCTGCGCGCGCACAGGATGTGCAGGCGGAGCTCCTGGGCTTCCACCAATTGTGCGACCGCGGCGACCGCAAGGCGTGCGTGCGCTTCGGCATGATCTTGGGACGCATGCAGGAGCGGCACGCGGAATGGCGGCGTGTGCATCCGGAGTGGTTCTGGTGGGAGCGTTAAGCCGCCTTTGGAGCATGATCAGGAAAAGTGGAAACCGGTTTCCGAAAAGATCATCCTCTAGGAAGATCGACACACCGCCGCAACAAAGCGCGCGCGCGCATCGGGCAGCGTAAGCCCGCGCGGCGCGAAAGCGTGGCGATCGAGGAAAAAGCCGGTCAGCGCAAACGCATCGGCCACATCGGCAGCGCTGGCCAACTCATTCTCGACGCGCAGGAAATCGGGAAGCCGCATCAGCTTGTCCCGGTAAGCTTCGCCGGCCGCGCGCGAGACGGCGCGGCCGGACCGCGGCGAGACGTAGATCAGGTCGTCCTTGACGCCGGTTGCGGCGCAGGAGGAGAGATCAAGCCCGAAACCGAGCTCGGCCAGAAAGATCAGCTCGAATTGCGCCACCATGGGCGCAACGGCGGCTGGATTGTCGAGCGTGTCGAGGATCGTTTCCAGCGCACGATGAATATTGGCGTGCGGCTCGCGCTCGGCGAGCAGCCGGCACAGCGCGGCCAGGTGGGTGACGCCGTGCACCGCGTGCGCGGCGGTGAGAAAGCCCGCCGCGCGCAGATTGATGCCTTCGACGGCGTAATTGCCGAGATGATCGTCGAGCCGCGCCCGCCAGGTGGCGCGCAGCGAATTGCCGGGCTGCAACACGCCGCGCAGCCGGGGACCGGCGCCGCCGCGCACGAGTCCGAGATGGCGGCCGCGCTCCTGCGTCATCAGTTCAAGAATGACGCTCGTCTCGCCGTGGCGCTTGACGCCGAGCACAGTGCCTTCATCGGTCCATTGCATAGAGGTTATGTATGCGCGATTCAGTGCTGGATGAAGGCGCATTTCCCGGGCGCAGCGCAGCACGAAAGTGATGCGCTGCAGAACCGGGATCGTATCGGACGCCGCGAATGGAAAAGGTCCCGGCTCAGCAATGCACCGCTTTCGCGCTGCACCGCGTCCGCGACACGAGGAAGCGTCACTCCCTGGGAAATTCCAGCCCCATCTCGCGGTAACGTTCCGGGTCGTCGCCCCAGCCTTCGCGCACCTTAACGAATAGAAAAAGATGCACCGGATGCTCGATCGCCGCGGCAATATCGGCGCGCGCCGCCGCACCGATGGCCTTGATGGTTTGTCCGCCCTTGCCGAGCACGATCTTGCGCTGACTTTCACGCTCGACATAGATCGTCTGCTCAATGCGCACGGCGCCGTCTTTGAGCTCCTTCCAGACCTCGGTCTCCACGGTCGACTGGTATGGCAGCTCCTGATGCAGCCGCAGATAAAGCTTCTCGCGGGTGATTTCCGCCGCGAGCTGGCGAAGCGGCGCGTCGGAGATCTGATCCTCCGGATAAAGCCAGGGCCCGGGCGGCACATGCGCCGCGAAAAAAGCTTTGAGATCGGTGACGCCGTCGCCGGAACGCGCGGACACCATGAAGGTGGCGGCGAACGCCGCACGCTCGTTGAGCGATTGCGTGAGCGTGAGCAGCTTGGGCTTCGCGACCAGATCGATCTTGTTGAGCGCCAGCACTTTGGGGGCGCGCACATCGGCAAGCCCGCGCAAGATCGCCTCCTCGTCCTCCTGTACGCCCTTATGCGCGTCGACCAGGAAAGCGACGACGTCGGCATCCTGCGTGCTGCCCCAGGCACTGCCGACCATGGCCCGGTCGAGCCGGCGGCGCGGAACGAAAATGCCGGGTGTATCGACAAAAATGAGCTGCGCGGCGCCTTCGATCGCGATGCCGCGGATGAGTGCGCGCGTGGTCTGCACTTTCGGCGTGACGATGGAGATTTTGCTGCCGACGAGCGCATTGAGCAGCGTCGACTTGCCGGCATTCGGCGCTCCGATGAGCGCGACGAAGCCGCAGCGCGTTCCCTGCCCCGCCGTGTCAGCCATTGGCGCGTTCGGGCTTGACCCCTTCGCGCGCCATCATGGCGGCGGCGGCGGCCTGCTCGGCCGCGCGTTTCGAGCGGCCCAAACCTTCCGCGGGTGCCAATTTGGGAAGATGCACCGCGACGCGGAATTCCGGATCGTGATCGGGGCCAGAGCGAGCGACCTCGCGATAAGCCGGGGTCGGCAGGCCGCGTGCCTGCGCCCATTCCTGCAGCACGGTCTTGGGGTCGCGCAACGGCTGCGCGGTGGTGCGCAAGCGCTCTTCCCAAAGGCGCCCGACCAGCGCTTCGGCGGCGGGGAAGCCGCCGTCCACATAGACCGCGCCGATCAGCGCTTCGCACACGTCGGCCAAAATCGCCGGCCGCTTGCGGCCGCCGGCATTGGCCTCCGACGAACCGAGACGGATCGCGGCGCCGAGGTCGATCGCGCGCGCGATGTCGGCGCACGTCTCCTTGCGCACCAGGTCCGCCAGCCGGCGCGACAGTTCGCCTTCGTCGGCCTTGGGAAAGGCGCGGAACAGCATGTCGGAAATCACCAAGCCGAGCACGTGGTCGCCGAGGAATTCAAGCCGCTGATAGCTGCCCGCCCGGTTACGCGCGCCCTTAAGCGACGAGATATGCGAGAGCGCGCTGTCGAGTAGCGCAGCGTCTTTGAACCGATAACCGATGCGCTCTTCAAGCGAGCCATCGCCCCGGCGGCGACGGCGCCGGGGATCCTTTTGTCCTTGTGTTGCCGCCGCGCCAGCGGCTGGCTGGGCGGGCTCGACAGCAAGCGGCTTTTGCGGCGTGACGACCGATTTGGCTTTTCCCCGCGGCGTCATCGCACCAAGTGAAACAACCGATACCAGCGCACCGTCCAGGGCCAGCGCCAGACCTCCCAGGCATGCGCGCCGTCCCGGATCGAGAAGAATATGATCTGCGCCTTGCCGATGATGTTCTCGTAGGGCACGTAGCCGACCGCACTGAGCACGCGGCTGTCGGTCGAGTTGTCGCGATTGTCGCCCATCATGAAATAGTGGTCGGGCGGAACGGTATAGATCTGCGTATTATCGTAGAAGCCGTTGTCGGTGAGATCGAGCGTCGTGTAGGTGACGCCGTTCGGCAGCGTCTCGCGGTAACGCTTCACCTGCTGCGCCGCGCCGGCCTCATCGGTGACGAAATCCTCGATGCGCTCGCGCTTGACCGGCTGTCCGTTGATGTTGAGCACGCCGTCGATCATCTGGATGCGGTCGCCGGGCAGGCCGATCACGCGTTTGATGTAGTCGGTCGAGTCGTCCTTCGGCAGGCGAAAGACCACGACGTCGCCGCGATCGACCGGCTGGCCGATGATCCGGCCGGTGAAAATCGGCGGCGAGAACGGAAACGAATAGTGGGTATAGCCGTAGGAGTATTTGGATACGAACAGGTAATCGCCCACCAACAGGGTCGGAATCATCGAGCCGGACGGAATATTGAACGGCTGAAACAGGAACGTGCGGATAACCAGCGCAATGATCAGGGCGTGGATGATCACCCGCACAGTCTCGGCGAATCCGCCTTCTTTCCGTTTTGTCCCGGTTTGCACGCTCATCGACCTATGGTTCCGTTTGGCTGAATTTTTCGCCCCGCGATCTTGTAGCCCTTGGGCCAACACCACGCAATTGGACGCGGGATTTCGCCGCGGCATTGTCCAATCGGCTTTAGCTAGGAAGCTCATAAGCTTAACGGAAGGCCACCGCGGACATGACGAAATTGTCATGTGGAGTGCCAAAACGGCGCAAGGCCCGGCCGACGCCGGCGCCCGTCAGCTACCCGGAACCGGAACGGCTGAAATAACCACAAAGGCGTGGGCGGTCGGTCCCTCGTCGGTCATGGTGAGATCGATACGCGCCTCGTAGCCCGTGGGCGTAAGGGCCGCGAGCCGCCTCTTGGCGCCGCCGGTCAGCTCCAGTGTGGGCCGCCCTGAGGGCAGATTGACCACCCCCATGTCCCGCCACCAGACGCCCGCGCGCAACCCGGTGCCGAGCGCCTTGGCGCAGGCCTCCTTGGCGGCAAAACGCTTGGCGTAAGTCTCGGCGCGGTTTCGCCGCTTCTCGGCCTTGGCGCGTTCGGTCGACGTAAACACACGATCGAGGAACCGGTCGCCATGGCGTTCGATGACTTTGGCGATGCGGCGCGCATCGCAAATGTCCGAGCCGATCCCGATGATCATGATGCTGCGCCGCCGCTTTTGAGGCGCCCGCGCTCCATTGCTGCCCGCATTTTACGCACGGTTGCTTCCAAGCCTTCAAAAATTGCGTCGCTGATCAGAAAATGCCCGATATTGAGTTCGACGATCTGCGGCAAAGTCGCGATCTCTTCCGCGCTGACGAAATCGAGGCCATGACCGGCATGGACCTCGAGACCTGCACTCGCGGCGAGGGTGGCGCCGCGCGTGATACGGGCGAATTCGCCGGTGGCCGCGCCGGCATCGCCCGCCGCCAATGCCTCGCACCAGGCGCCGGTATGAATCTCGATCACAGGGGCGCCGACCGCGACCGCGGCGTCGATCTGCTGCGGCTCAGGCGCGATGAACAGGGACACGCGAATGCCCGATGCAGCGAGCCGCTCGACCGCCGCGGCCAATTCCCGACGCTGCCCCGCGACATCGAGGCCGCCTTCGGTGGTGCGCTCCTGCCGCCGCTCGGGGACGAGACACGCGGCGTGCGGGCGAACCGTACAGGCGATCTCCACCATCTCGCGGGTGGCAGCCATTTCGAGGTTGAGAGGCTTCTTGATGCGGGCTTTGAGCCGAAGGACATCGTCGTCGATGATGTGGCGGCGGTCCTCGCGCAAATGCGCGGTGATGCCGTCGGCGCCAGCCGCGATTGCGATTTCCGCCGCTTTCACGGGGTCGGGATGCCGGCCGCCGCGCGCATTACGCACGGTCGCGACATGATCGATGTTGACGCCGAGGCGGAGGGGAGGAAGAGCGGGCATGAAATGGTTCGCAGCGCCTTATCCGTTGACCCGCGCCGCGGCGGCAATGACTTTCTTGGCCCGCAATTGCGAGATGATCGAGGTCAGGTGCTTGAGGTCATAGACCTCAAGATCGATGGTCACCTCGGTGAAATCCGGCGACTGCCGTGACATGCGGATATTGTCGATATTGCCGTCATGTTCGGCGATCACTTGCGCGATCTGCGCCAGCGATCCCGGCTCGTTCACCGACTGCACTGAGAGCTGAGCGGGAAAGCGCTGCGGCATTTTCTCATCGACGTCCCAACGCACGTCGAGCCAGCGTTCCGGCTGGTCCTCGAATTCCTTCAAGGCCGGCGATTGGATCGGATAGATGGTGATACCCTCCCCCGGCGTCATGATGCCGACGATGCGGTCACCGGGAACCGCGCCGCCATTGGGCGCAAAGCGCACCGGCAAGTCCGTATTGATGCCGCGGATAGGAATCGCCGCGCCATTCTCCGCCGTTTCCGGCACTTTGAATTTCACCGCCTTGGCGAGCTTGAGGCCGAACCAGCCGCTGTCCGCCTGGGGCGCGGCGCCGGTAACGCGCTCGTCCTTGTAGTCGGGATACATGGCGCGCACGACGTCGGCAGCCTTCATCTCGCCACGCCCGACCGCCGACATCACGTCGTCAATCGAGGCGCGGGCAAGCCGCGGTAGCGATCCTTCCAGCTGCTCGTCCGAATAGGCGATCTTGGCGCGTTGGCACAGCCGTTCGAGGATGCGCCGGCCCAGTCCCGAATATTGGTCGCGGATGGCGGCGCGCGTCGCGCGCCGGATCGCGGCGCGCGCTTTGCCGGTCACGACGATGGATTCCCAGGCGGCGGGCGGCGCGGTCTGCGCCTTCGAGGTCAGGATCTGCACCTCGTCGCCGTTCTGCAGCGGCGAGATCAAGGGCCCGATCTTGCCGTTGATCTTGGCGCCCACCGCCATGTTGCCGACGTCGGTGTGCACCGCATAGGCGAAATCGATCGGCGTGGCGCCACGCGGCAGCGCAATCAGCTTGCCCTTGGGTGTGAAGCAGAACACCTGGTCGTGGAACAGTTCGAGCTTGGTGTGTTCGAGAAACTCTTCCGGGTTGGAGCCTTCGGCGAGGAGCTCGATGGTGCGGCGGAGCCAGGCATAGGCATTCGATTCGCGCGACAACATCTCGGTCGGCGAGCCCGCGTCGTCCTTATAGAGCGCATGCGCGGCGATGCCGTATTCGGCGATCTGATGCATCGCGCGGGTGCGGATCTGCAGCTCGACGCGCTGCTTGCCGGGGCCGATCACGGTGGAGTGGATCGAGCGGTAATCGTTCTGCTTGGGGGTCGAAATATAGTCCTTGAAGCGGCCGGGAACGACCGGCCAGGTGGTGTGGACGATGCCGAGCGCCTGGTAGCATTCGGTCACGCTGCCGACGACGACGCGGAAGCCGAAAATGTCGGAAAGCTGCTCGAAGCCGACGGCTTTGCGTTCCATCTTGCGCCAGATCGAATAGGCGCGTTTGCGCCGGCCGGTGACTTCGGCCGCGATGCCGCTGTCGGCGAGCTTTCTGGTGAGCTGCTGCTCGATCTCGGCGATCCAGGTCTTGCTGCGCTCGGCCAGCGCTTCCAGCCGCTCGGTAATCACCTTATAGGCGTCGGGATTGAGCTCGCGGAACGACAGGTCCTCCAGCTCCTCGCGCATCTCCTGCATGCCCATGCGGCCGGCGAGCGGGGCATAGATGTCGAGCGTTTCCTCGGCAGTGACGCGCCGCGCCTCGGGCGGGCGATATTCCAGCGTGCGCATATTGTGCAGCCGGTCGGCGAGCTTGATCAGCAAGACCCGCACGTCGTCGGCGATGGCAAGCAGGAGCTTGCGCAGATTCTCGGCCTGTTTGGCCTCTTTCGAGACGAGGTCGAGCTTTTTCAGCTTGGTCAGCCCCTCCACCAGATGGCCGATCTCGTGGCCGAACAGGCGGTCGATCTCGGCGCGGGTGGCGTCGGTATCCTCGATGGTGTCGTGCAGCAGCGCCGCAGCGATGGTGGCGTCATCGAGCTTCAGGTCGGTGAGGATCGCGGCGACTTGGAGCGGGTGCGAGAAATACGGATCGCCCGACGCCCGCTTCTGCTCGCCATGGGCGCGCATGGCATAGACATAGGCGCGGTTGAGCAACTCTTCGTTGGCCGCCGGGTTATATTGCTTGACCCGATCGACCAACTCGAACTGCCGCATCATCCGCGGCTTGCGCGGCTTCGGCGCCCGCTCGAGCTCCTGCGGCACGAGATCGGGCGCGCGCGCCACCGCAACCCGCGCCCGGGGCTGGTTCTGCATCCGCGGCAAATCGATCGGCGAGCGCGCCATCAAAACCTCAGACTTTGCCGGCAAAACCCGGCAAAAGTACTTACGTCATCATCAGGATATCATGGCGCAGCCCTTGCGCCACAAGGCGCGGAACATTCGCAAGCCCGCTGTAAGGTTCGCCGCTTGCTGGCAAACTTTCCGTTACCCTATGCCCTTGCGCGCTTCCGCCTCGCGGATCAGCGCGCGCAACCGTGACGGCGTGACCGGCAGCGTATCGATGCGCACGCCGAGCGGGCGCAGCGCATCCTCGATCGCGCAGGCGACCGCCGGCGGCGCCACCATGCGGCCGCCCTCGCCCGCACCCTTGACGCCGTATTCGGTATAGGGCGACGGCGTCACCAGATGGCCGATCCGTACCTGCGGCGGCAGATTGAGGATGCGCGGCATCAGGTAATCCTGAAACGAGAGCTGCCGCGGCTGGCCGTTCTTGTCGTATTCGAATTGCTCGAGCAACGCCGTGCCGATGCCCTGCGCGGTGCCGCCGCGCACATGGCCGTCCACGGTCATGGGATTGATCATGGTGCCGCAATCGTGCACGGCGACGTAGTCGAGGAAGCTCACCTGGCCGGTCTTCGCGTCCACCTCGACCACCGGCATGTGGCACATGTGACCCATGATCGGATAAAAAATGCCGAAATCGCTGTCGCTCTTGGGTAATGTCGCCAGCGGATGATCATACGTGTAGCTGGCGTCGAGCCCGCTGGTCAGATCGGGATCGTCCGGCAGCGATAGCCGGAAGAAATGCGCCTGGGTGGCAATCTCCGCGATCGATACTTCCAATCCGGACGCACCCTTCACGCCGATCTTGCCGTTGCGGAACTCCAAATCGTGCGGACCCGCCTCGAGCATGTGGCCCGCCACGCGCTTGAGCTTTTCCTTGATGATCGTCGCAGCACCGGTCACCGCGCCGGCGATCATCACGGTGTAGCGGCTGCCGCCCGGCCCGGTGCCCGGAAGCCCGTGGTCGGTATCCGAATAGGTCACGTTGATGTCGGCCGGATCCATGGTGAGCTGCTCGGCCAGCACCATGGCAGCGACGGTCTCCGGGCTGTTGCCCCAGCACGGCGCATGCAGCGAAATCACCGCCTTGCCGGTCGCGTCGATCTTGATCGAGGCGCTTTCCGGCGAGCTTGTCAGCGCAAATCCGGGCACGCGGTTGAGCATCCAGAACTCGGTGGCACTGAACACACCCTTCTCCTGGCAACTCGCGACGCCGATGCCGACATAGCGCCCTTGCGTCCGCATGAGCTGCTGCTTGTCGCGCCAGCCGTCGTAGTCGAGCATCTGCAACGCCATGTCGAGGGCGCCGGGATAATTGCCGCTGTCGTAAAGATTGCCGGTGGGGATCTGATACGGAAATTCCTCCGGCTTGATGAAATTGTCGTGCCGGAACTTGATCGGGTCGAGATTGAGCTCCTCGACAGCGGCGTCGACGATCCGCTCGATCATGAAGTTCGTCACTTCCGAGCCGAAACCGCGGCAGGCGCCTTGCTGGCATTTGTTGGTGAAGACGGCATAGATCTCGGCACCCACCGCGCGAATTTTGTACGGCCCGACGGTCTGCGAAAAGCCGTTGCCGTGGGTGCCGAGGCCATACTGGAAATAGGCGCCATAATCGTCGACCACCTTGTAGCGCAGCGCCGTCATCCGGTGATCGGCATCGAGCGCCAGCTCGACGTCGTAGGTGCGGTCCGATCCGTGGTTATCGCAGGCGGTGATGTTGTCGATCCGGTCCTCGATATATTTGACCGGGCGTCCGGTCGCGCGCGCCCCAAGGCCCGCCAGCACGACCACCTTATGCAGAAACAATTTGCTGCCGAAGCTGCCGCCGGCATCGACCGGGACGAGATTGACTTGATGGCTCGCGACCTTGAGCGCGGTTGCGATGGTGAAGCCGATATAGTTGTACATCGACGAGTTGACGTAGATCGTGAACTTTTCCGAGGCCTCATCGAAACTCGCCACCGCGCCGCAGGTCTCGATCGGCTGGCCGCCGGACCGCGCCCAGCGCAGGTGGCGCTTGACGACATGAGCGGCCCGCGCAAATTCCTCCTCGACGGGGCCGAACAGATAGCGGCGATGCTCGGCGATATTGTCGGGACCGCGCTCCGGGTGGAGCACGGCGTCGCCGCGCGCATTGATCGCATCCATCATGTCCGACACCGCCGGCAGCGGCTCGTATTCGACCGTGATGAGAGCGATCGCATCTTCGGCGATGTAGCGCGTATCGGCGACCACCAGCACCACCGGCTCGCCCACATGCCGCACCTTGCCGAGCGCGATGCAGCGCTGCTCGACCGGCGGGTTGGCAAAGCACGGCAGCGGCCCGGTTTCCTTGGCGGCTTCCTCGCCGGTGATCACGGCCGCCACGCCGGGCAGCGCCAGCGCCGCCCTCTTGTCGATCGACTTGATGCGGGCATGGGCGTGCGGACTGCGCAGCACCGCCGCATGCGCCATATTGGGCAGCGCGACGTCATCGACGAAGCGGCCACGGCCGATCAGGAAGCGCGGATCCTCCTTGCGCAACATGCGCGTGCCGATGACGTTGAGCCGCTGATCCGACCGCTCCTTCTGGCGGCCGGCGGGCGGCGAGAGGATCTTGCCTGCTTCGGCCATCAGCGCACCACCTTTTCACCGCGCATCAATTCGAGCGCACGCTCGACCGAACTGACGATGTCCTCGTAGCCGGTGCAGCGGCAGATATTGTCGTTGAGACGCAACCGGATGGTTTCCCGGTCGGGATTCGGATTCTCACGCAGCAGCTCGGTCATCAGCATCAGCATTCCCGGCGTGCAGTAACCACACTGCAAGCCATGCTTCTCCCAGAAGCCGCGTTGCAGCGGGCTAAGACTGTTCACCCGCCCCAGCGACTCGACCGTCTCGACACTGCGGCCGTCGGCCTGCACCGCGAGCGTGCAGCAGGAGCGCGTCGCCAGGCCGTCGAGCAAAATGGTGCAGGCGCCGCAGACGCCGTTCTCGCATCCCACATGCGTGCCGGTGAGGCCGATCTCTTGCCGGATGAAATCGGACAGGAGCAGCCGCGGCTCGATCTGGCGCCGGAAGGCCCTGCCGTTCACCGTTACGTTCACTTCCACATCATTCATCGGGCAATCACTCGGGAATGGTTGCGCCGGCGCGCGCGCAAGCCGTGCGCAGCATCCGTCGGGTCAGGGTGACGGCGGCGTCGCGCCGATAGGCCTCGTCGGCATGCAGGTCGGCGGCAGCGGGGAGGTTTTTGGCGACCGCTTCGGCAGCCGCTTCGATGGCTGCGGCCGAAGCCGGCTTGCCTTCGAGCGCGGCCTCTGCGGCCGTGATCCGAAATACGTTGTGGACGGCGTTGCGAAAGCCGATGCGCACGTCGCGGCAATTGCCATAGCGGATGGTGAGGAGACAGCCGGCGGCAATCAGCGCCCGATCGCCGAAGCGCTGGCTTATTTCCATGAAGGCATGGCCATGGCCCGCCGGCAGCAGCGGCACGCGCACTTCAACCAGCATCTCGTCGGGCGCCAGATCGGTCGCGAACGGCGCTTTGAAAAACCGCTCCGCGGTGATCGTGCGCGAGGAGCGCGCGCTGCGCGCCACCATGCTCGCTCCGACGAGCGTGACGACCAGCGGCATTTCGAATGCCGGATCGTTATGGCAAAGGTTGCCGCCGAGCGTTCCGCGGTTGCGGATGCAATGATTGGCGACGTGTTGATAGGCCTCGATCATGATCGGGCAGCCGCCGGCGACGGCGGGCGAGCGAAAGATCGTGTTGTGGGTGGTCAGGGCGCCGATGCGAATCTGCCCATAGTCTTCGATGATGTATTGCAGTTCCGTCAGCCGGCCGATATCGATCAGCCGGCTGGGTGAGACCGCGCGCAGGTTGAGCTGCGGAATGAGGCTGTGCCCGCCGGCGAGCAGCTTGGCTTTGCCACCATATTTCGACAAAGCATCCAGCGCCGCGCGCAAATTCGGCGGCCGCTCGTATTCGAATACGGGAGGCTTCATCGGCCTTCCCTCCCCCCTGACGGATTATCGACGCATCAAGGGTCGAAATCCGTTCTGTTCTGTTGTCTTGTATATTGTCTTGCGCCGATTGTTTCCGATCGGACTTTCTCTGGCAAGAGAAGTAGGCCAAAAGAATCCGCGGCCCTGCGCGAGAGCGGCCGTGCGGGGCACGACCTTCAGTTGAGGCCGCGCCGTTGAGCGGCGCCGCCTCTTATGGTCCAGTCGTCGGCGCGATAATCATTAACGCCGAAAATTCGCTTCGCGACCGAGGAGAAAGTCGATGCCGTTCTCGCTGCCCGAGCTTCCTTATTCTTACGACGCGCTTGCCCCCTACATGTCGCGCGAGACGCTCGAATTCCATCACGACAAGCATCACCTCGCCTATGTCAACAACGCCAACAATCTGATGAAAGGCACCGAGTTCGAAGGCAGGCCACTCGAGGACGTGGTCAAGAGCTCGTTCTTCGGCAATCCCGGCCTGTTCAACAATGCCGGTCAGCACTACAACCACATCCACTTCTGGAAATGGATGAAACCGGGCGGCGGCGCGGCATGCCCGGCAATCTGGAAAAGCAGATCGTCGCCGACTTCGGATCGGTGGCGAAGATGAAGGAGGACTTCATCCAGGCCGGCGTGACCCAGTTCGGCTCCGGCTGGTGCTGGCTCGCGCTCAAGTTTGGCAAGATCGAAGTGATGAAAACGCCGAACGGCGAGAGCCCGCTGGTCCATGGCGCAAGACCGATTCTCGGCTGCGACGTCTGGGAGCACAGCTATTACATCGACTACCGCAACCGGCGCCCGGACTACCTCAAGGCGTTCGTCGAGAATCTGGTCAATTGGGACTACGTCGCCGAAATGTACGAGGCAGCGAAGTAGCGAGGTCGCGGCCCCATATTCCGTCATGCCCGGCGCAAGGCTGAACAAGCCCGGCCATGACGAATGAGTGCGCAGTTCTCTGAAATTCGAATCGTGCCGACGGAGGCTTACTCTTCGTCGTCGCCCATATCGACTTCGGGCTCGGGCTGGCTCTCCGGCGGCGTCAGGCCTTCCAGGCCTTTGAGCAGCTCTTCCTCGCTCATACGGTCGGTGGTCACCTCGGTATCGTCGGCATCGACGCCGGTCCCGGGCGAGCCGATCAAGGGAACTCCCTCGGGTTCGGGCTCATCGACCTCCACGTATTTCTGCAGCGAATGAACAAGCTCTTCCTTGAGATCCTCGGGCGACACGGCCTGATCGGCGATCTCGCGCAGCGCCACGACCGGGTTCTTGTCGTTGTCGCGCTCGACGGCAATCTGGCTGCCTGAGGAGATCATGCGCGCGCGGTGGCCCGCAAGCAGCACCAGATCGAAGCGGTTTTCCACCTTGTCGATGCAATCTTCGACGGTAACGCGCGCCATTATCGCTGCTCCTCGAACGCCGCTGATGGGGCTGTCGGGCTTACGTTTTACACTTTAGCCCAGGGCGTAACTATCGCTCCCCAGGCGCAAGTGCAAGAGCGTTTTCCACGTTCGGGGTGCGGAATTGATTAACTTGGCCGGTGCCCCCGCCTTTGCTACCCAAATTACTAGCCAAATCTTGTGGAACTTGGTCGCGACATGCCGCTTTTCAGTTCCGTGTTGCCGCGACCGCGTGCCGCAGTGATCGCGCTGGCGGGGTCAAGCCATATGGCTCATGCAGTGCCCGTGCGAATTGGCGCACACGCAGAAGTACAGGACTACCGTGTTTTTGCCACCGTGCTCGATTAGGCTGGCTTTGGTGGCGACAACAAGTTTTTGAAGAACGCCGGAAACGTCGAATTTATTGCGGCTCATCCGGTTTCATCACCAGACGCACATCGAGAGAAACATGTCGGCTCAGATCGAGAAAATCGCGCTATTTATTGACGGCGCCAATCTTTACGCCACGGCGAAATCGCTCGGCTTCGATATCGATTACAAGCGGCTCCTGCGCGAGTTCCAATCGCGCGGCTATCTGTTGCGCGCCTTCTACTACACCGCCGTGATCGAAGATCAGGAATATTCATCGATCCGGCCGCTGATCGATTGGCTCGATTATAACGGCTACACGGTCGTCACCAAGGCGACGAAGGAATTCGTTGATCAGACCGGGCGGCGCAAGGTTAAGGGCAACATGGACATCGAGCTTGCGGTCGATGCCATGGAGATCGCGCCGCATATCGACCAAATGGTCCTGTTCTCCGGCGACGGCGATTTCACCCGCCTGGTCGAGGCGGTGCAGCGGCGCGGCGTCCGGGTCGTGGTCGTGTCCACCATTTCAACACAGCCGCCGATGGTGGCCGACGAACTGCGGCGGCAGGCTGATCAATTCGTCGATATTCTCGAGCTGCAAAACAAGATCGGCCGCGATCCGGGCGAACGCCCGGCCCGCGAGCCGCGGGAGCCCCGCGAAGCGCGCGAGCCGCGCCACACGCCGCAATTCCTCCAGCGCAGCACTGGTACCCAGCGCGCCGAGATCGGGGTCGAAGAGGACGAATTCGACGAAGAATAGGCCGGCGAGGTGGCCGACATGCTGCGCCCGAGCGGAAAGCCCGGCCGCGACTGCCCGCGCTGCCCGCGTCTCGTCGCCTTTCGCAACACGTGGCGTGAAAAGGAGCCGGACTGGTTCAACGCGCCGGTGCCCTCGTTCGGGCCGATCGACGCCCGCCTGCTCATTGTCGGCCTTGCTCCCGGCCTGCGTGGGGCCAACCGCACCGGGCGGCCCTTTACCGGGGACTATGCCGGCGATCTTCTCTACGCCACGCTGAAGGAATTCGGCTTCGCGCAGGGCAACTACCAAGCACGGCCCGATGACGGGTTCACCTTGATCGATTGCCGCATCACCAACGCGGTCCGCTGCGTGCCGCCCGAGAACAAGCCAACGCCGCAAGAGATCACGACTTGCCGCGAATTCCTGGCCGCAACGATCGCGGAAATGCCGAAGCTCAGTGCCATCGTCGCGCTCGGCCGCGTCGCGCACGAGACACTGGTCAGGGCGCG
Source organism: uncultured Alphaproteobacteria bacterium (assembly GCA_963831135.1). Taxonomy (GTDB): domain Bacteria; phylum Pseudomonadota; class Alphaproteobacteria; order Rhizobiales; family Xanthobacteraceae; genus BOG-931. The sequence continues at coordinate 27,400 of CAWHPH010000051.1, read as the reverse complement.
GTCCGCGCGCCGCGCCGATCATCCGTTTGCCCATGGCGGCGTGCGCGCGATGGGCGAGATCATGCTGTTCGACAGCTATCATTGCTCCCGCTACAACACGAATACCGGCGTGCTCACGCCGCAAATGTTCCGCGACGTGTTTGCGAAAGTGCGCGCGCATCTGGATGCTATGGCTTAGCGCTAGCGTTGAGCCCGCAGCCAGGCAACGACTTCGGCAGCGCTCTTGTCGGGCGGGAAGACCGGGTAAAAGACTTTCCCGATCACGCCGTCATCGATGATCAGCACCATGCGTTTGAGCAGCGTCATGTCCGCAACGGTGAAGGTCGGCAGATTCAGCGCGCGCGTGAATTTCAGTTCCGCATCCGACAGAATTGGAAATGGCAAATGCAGCCGCTCGGCGGCCTCGCGCTGATAATCTGTATCTTGCGTCGAGAGACCGAAAACGTGGGCGACGCCGAGCGCTTTCAGCTCGGCGAAATGGTCGCGGAAGCTGCAAGACTGCGGGGTGCAGCCGCGAGCCCCCGGAATGTCGTCCCAACCGGGCGGCAGATCGACGCCGGGCACGCCGGTGCGCGGATAAATGTAGAGGACGGTGCGGCCGCCAAGCACCGACGGATTGAACGCGCCGCCGCGCGTCGCTGGCAGCGCGAGATCGGGCAACGTCATGCCGGGCAAATGCCGCGCCGCACCATCGTCCCGCGGCGCCGGAATATGAGCGGGCAGGACGGTGGGATCGTGTTTCCCGGGCGCTTCCCGCAGCGGACGATGTTGCGGGTGCTGCGCATAGGAAATGAATTCCATCAGCGAGCCGTCGGGGTCACGGAAATACACGCTCGTGCCCGCGCCTTTGGCGCCGAAACGCTGCATGGGCCCCGCCTCGATCGGCACACCGCAGCGTTGCAGATGCCGCGTCGCGTCCGCGATCGGCCCGTTCCACTCGAAGCACAGGTCGCTGTTGCCGGGGGCCACCGGTAGACGCGCGACCTCGGCCGGCGCCACGCCGGGTCCATGCACGTTGAGCTGACGGTCGCCAAAGCGATAGGCATAGCCGACCGGCCGCGTAATCAACTCCGCGCCCAAGACAGTCGTGTAGAAGGCGTTCGAGCGCTCCCAGTCGGTGACGTGGATGACGCAATGATCGAACGTCACGGGCAGCACCACTTCGTCACCCCTTCTGCCGCAACAGCCGGCCACGCTCGCGTTCCCACGAGCGCTTTTTCTCGGTGTCGCGCTTGTCGTAGAGCTTCTTGCCGCGCGCCAGAGCGAGCTCGACTTTCGCCCGGCCCTTTTCGTTGAAATAGAGCTTGAGCGGCACGAGCGTCATGCCTTCACGTTCGACCGCTCCGATCAGCTTGTTGATCTGCCGGCGGTGCAGCAGGAGTTTCCGCGGCCGCTTCGGCGCATGGTTGAAACGGTTTGCCTGCAGATATTCGGGAATGTTGGAATTGATGAGCCAGATCTCGCCGCCGCGCGCGTCGGCGTAGGATTCGGCGATCGTCGCCTTGCCCGAACGCAGCGATTTCACTTCCGTGCCGGTAAGCGCGAGACCTGCCTCCATGGTGTCGTCGATGAAGTAGTTGAAGCGCGCCTTGCGGTTATCGGCCACCACCCGCAGCTTCCGTTCAGTGTTCGCCGTCATACCGTTCGCCGCATCCTTACCGGGCCTTCAGCGCGTCGCGGATCTCGGTGAGCAGCTGAACCTCCGCAGACGGCCCGGCCGGCGCCGTGGGTGCCTCCGGCGCTTGAAGCCGATTTATTCCCTTGATGGCGAGGAATAGCACCCAAGCGATGATCAAAAAGTTGATGACCAGGGTGAGAAAGTTGCCCCAGGCAAACACCGCGCCCTGCTTTTTCGCCTCCGCCAGGGACGTGGCGGTCACTTTCGACGAGAGCGGAAGGAAATAATTGGAAAAATCGAGCCCGCCGGTGGCCGCGCCGATGAGCGGCATGATGATATCGGCGACCAGCGAATTGACGATCGCCCCGAAGGCCGCACCGATGATCACGCCGATGGCGAGATCGACGACGTTGCCGCGCATGGCGAACTTCTTGAATTCCTCGAGCATGGGCTCCTCCGTCCCAATCCATGGGAAGTCCGCTCGTCCCCGCCCCCGATTATGTCGGGGATGAACCCCGGCGGGGGTTACGATCAATACGCTGGATTGCCGCTTGAGCGACAAGGCGCGCAGCGGCGCCCCGCCCCGTCAATTGATCAAACCCGCATCCACCATGGCGTCGCGCACGGCCGCACGCGTTGTCTCCGCGACTGGCACCATCGGCAGCCGCACGGTCTGCGCACATTTGCCGAGCAGCGACAGCGCGTATTTCGCCGGCGCCGGATTGGTCTCGATGAACAAAGCGATGTGCAGCGGCATCAGCTTGTCCTGCAGCTTCAGCGCATTCGCGTAATCGCCCTTGAGGCAGGAATCCTGGAATTCCGCGCAAAGCCGCGGCGCGACGTTGGAGGTCACCGAGATGCAGCCATGGCCGCCATGCGCCATGAAGCCGAGCGCCGTCGCGTCCTCGCCCGAGAGCTGGTTGAAGTCCGGACCCATGGCCGCGCGCTGTTGCGAGACGCGCACGACGTTCGCCGTGGCGTCCTTCACGCCGGCGATGTTTTTCAGTTCCCACAGCCGCTTCATCGTCTCGACCGACATATCGATCACCGAGCGCGGCGGAATGTTGTAGATGATGATCGGAATGCCGATCGCATCGTTGATCGCCTTGAAGTGCTGGTAGAGCCCCTCTTGGGTCGGCTTGTTATAATAGGGCGTGACGACCAGCACCGCATCGGCGCCGGCTTTCTCGGCGTGCTGCGCCAGATCGATCGCCTCCTTGGTGGAGTTGGAACCGGCGCCGGCCACGACCGGAACCCGGCCGCGCGCCTCCTTGATGCACCACTCCACGACGTTGTGGTGTTCCTCATGCGAGAGCGTGGGGCTTTCGCCCGTGGTGCCGACCGGCACGAGTCCCTTGGTCCCCTCAGCGATCTGCCAATCGACCAGCTCCCGAAACGCTTTCTCGTCGACGGAACCGTTTTTGAACGGCGTGACCAGCGCGGTGAATGAGCCCCGAAAGCTCGTCTTGGCGGCCATGACACGATCCTTGAATAACGGTCCCGGTGGCGCGCACGCCCAGTGGGCGGAATGATGCTGCCAGCCGCATAAATATCGTCTTGCGGCAGGGCTTGAAAGCCCTTTCACGCTTTTCGAACGCGGGCGCGGTAGGAAGCGATCCGCTGAGAGGCTAGAATGCGACGCTCTCGAATCGACAAAACGCGCAGGCGTGATGCCCCGTTTTTGCCGCGAAATTCGCCGATTGCAGGGCTCGCGCGCCTTAGCACTTCTTCAATCCTGCAAGCCGAAGAGGAATGCAAACGCCGCTGCGGCGGAAAGGTCCTTCCCGTGAAGGCTATTCGGCTCATATTCGCGTTGGGCGCCGTCGGCTTGTGGGCAGCCGCAGCACATGCCGCGCCCGCCGCCGACACCACTGCGCCGGCGCAGGCGCCGTCGGCGAATAAACCCGACAAGGCGGCAAAACCGGAGCGCAAATCCGAGAAGCCGCCGCACAAAGCCGACAAATCGGGAAAGCCCGCGGCCCACTCCGACAAATCCGAGCAGGCGCATAAGGCCGAGGCGGCGGAAAAATCGGGCAAGTCCGAAAAAAACAAGACGCAAGCCGCGACGGCAAAACCCGCGACCCGAGCCGAGAAATCCGCGCAGCCGGCGCATAAACCGGAAAAGACCGCAAAGAAGCAAGCTGCCAAAGGCGCGCCCGGACCCCTACCGTTGACGGTGCCGGCGCGGCCGGTCACCTCGACCTCGTCGATTCCGGCGTCGGGCGTCATCGACAATGGCGGCGCTGGCGTGCCGCGCACCGCGCCGGCATTCACGCCGTCGACCGCACCGCTTCGGCCCTCGATCGCGGCGCCACCGCCTGCCCCCGCGCGGCGCGCGCCGGCGCTCGTGATGGCGGCAAGCTCCAACACCTCGCCGCTCGATCTTTCGGCCATCAAACAAGCGCTTGAGCTTGTGCATAAAGGCCGGCCCGACGAAGCGACCAACGTCGAAAGCACGATCTCCGATCCGGTCGGCCGCAAGCTTGTCGAGTGGGCGATTCTGCGCGGCGACGAAGCCGACCTCGATTTCCCGCGCTATGCCGCCTTCATCGCGGGCAATCCGAGCTGGCCGGGAATATCGTCGCTGCGGCGGCGCGCCGAAGCCGCGTTGTGGCAGAAGGAGGCGGACCACCGCACCGTCATCGAGTTTTTCAGGAACGAGCCGCCGCGCACCGCCAAAGGACGGTTTGCGCTGGCGCGTGCGCTGTCGGCCGAAGGCGATCAGGCCGGCGCGCAGGCCGCCGTGCGCGAGGCCTGGCGCAAGGACAGCTTCTCCGCCGATGCCGAAGCGCAAGCGCGCGAGGCGTTTGCCGGTCTGATCACGCCGGCCGACGACAAGGCGCGCATGGACGCCCGCTTCGACGTCGAGGACGACGATGCCGGTTTGCGGGCCGCGCGCCATCTCGGCCCGGTGGAGGCCGCTATCGCCAAAGCCCGCGCCGCGGTGATCAACAAGACCGGCAAGGCCAAAGCTTTGCTCGAGGAGGTCCCGGCCGAAGGCCGGCACGATCCCGGTTATATGTTCAGCCGCATTCAGTGGCTCCGCCGCGCCAATAAAATCCCCGAGGCGGCGCAATGGATGCTGGCGGCGCCGCACGACCCCGAGCGGCTCGGTGATCTCGATCAATGGTGGGTGGAGCGGCGGCTGATCGCGCGCAAGCTTCTCGATCTCGGCGATCTGAAATCGGCCTATGCGGTGGCCAACACGGCAGCCGCGCCGGTCAATGAAAATTATCGCGGCGAACAGCAATTCACCGCCGGCTGGATCGCGCTCCGCTTCCTGCACGAGCCTGCGGTCGCGCTGGCCCATTTCGCCCGCATTGCCGACGGCGTCACCAACCCGATCACGCTGGCGCGCTCGTATTATTGGCAAGGCCGCGCCCTGGAAACGCTTGGGCGGAGTCAGGAGGCGCGCGCATATTACGAAACCGCGGCGCGCTTCCCGACCGCCTATTACGGGCAGCTCGCCCGGGCACGATTAGGCATTGAAGCCGTTACGCTGCGGCCGCGGCCTGAGCCGAGCGCGGATCACTACCGGCTCGAAGTCGCGCGCGTTTTCGAAATTCTGTATGCGCTCGAAGAGCGTGACATGATCGCCAATATGGCCGCCGACCTCGGCGACAAGTCCACGGATGCCGCCGCCTTAGCGACCCTCGGCGAAATCGCCACCCGGCATAGCGACGCCCGCACGACACTACTGATCGGAAAGCCGGCGCTGAGCCACGGCCTGCCGCTCGACCACTACGCCTTTCCAGACTTCGGCGTGCCGAATTACCAGCAGATCGGCCCGGAGGTGGAACGCTGCGTCGTTTACTCGATCGTGCGGCAAGAAAGCGCCTTCAACGGCCGCGTCGTCTCCAGCGCCAATGCCATCGGTCTCATGCAGGTGACGCCGGCCTCCGGCCGCGACACGGCCAAGCGATTCAATGTCTCGTTCGATCAGCATCGGCTCATGGCCGATGTCGCCTACAACGCTCAGATCGGAACGGCCGAGCTCGGCAACGATATCGCCAGTTGGCGCGGCTCTTATATTCTGGCCTTCGTCGCCTATAACGCGGGGCCGCGCCGCGCCAAGGAGTGGATCGAGCAATATGGCGATCCGCGCAACCCGAAGGTCGATCCGATCGATTGGATCGAACGGATCCCGATTTCGGAGACGCGCAACTACGTCCAGCGCATCATTGAGAATATGCAGGTTTATCGGGCCCGATTCGGCACCGATCCGCGGCTTTTGATCGAAGCAGACCTGCACCGCGGCGGTTAACGCCCGGCCAAGCCGCGTCTTAATTTTCGGCAACCAGCGTCACTTTTTTCCGCAGCCGGAGGCCTTTTCCTCGTTGCGCTTGCACCCCCCCGCCATTTAATGTCTCTTTTATGACCCCTCTCACAAATGTGTGAGGGGCGTGGGCGATAGGGACAGGCAATGAACAAGCCCTACCCGCATCTGGTGCCGGACCCGGGACACGGCGCTTTCGGTCGAGGCAAGAGCCTCTTTCTAACCGCACAGGATGGGCTGCGGCTCCATGTGCGCGAATATGGCGACCGTACCGCCGCCGGATTGCCGGTAGTGTGCCTGCCGGGCCTGGCGCGCACGGCTGCTGATTTCGACGAACTTGCGCCGACGCTGGCAGCAGGCCCGCCGCAACGGCATGTGATCGCCATCGATTTCCGCGGCCGCGGCCATTCCGATCACGACGCCGATCACACCAACTACAATTGCATGACCGAGCTCGGCGACATTGTCGGCGTATTATTCGAGCTCGGCGTAGGGCCTGCCGTATTCGTGGGAAGCTCGCGCGGCGGCATCCTGACTATGCTGCTCGGAGCGGCACATCCGATTTCGATCGCCGCCGTCGTTCTGCACGATGTGGGCCCCGTGCATGAATGCAAAGGCATGGCGCGGATCAAGAGCTACCTCGGCAAGTTGCCGCATCCCCAGACCTACACGGAAGGCGCCGAAGTTCTTCGCCAACTGATGGGCGAGCAGTTTCCCAAACTCACCGACGCGCAATGGCTGGGCGCCGCGCAACGCACTTGGCATTTGAAGCACGGCGGACTTAAGCCCGCCTACGACCTTGGCATTGCGCGCGCGCTTGCCGGCATCGATATCGACCGGCCGATGCCGCCATTGTGGCACGAATTCGATGCGCTCGCAGGCGTACCTATGCTGGTCATCCGCGGCGCCAATTCGGATCTGCTCTCGGCTGAGACGGTGGCGGCGATGCGCGGCCGGCGCGCCGAGATGGACATCATCGAAGTTGCCGATCAGGGGCATGCCCCTCTGCTCGAAGGCGAGCTGGTCCGTCAAATTGGCCGCTTCGTCGAAAAGTGCGAATCCGCGCGCAAGGGCGCCGATGTTACGTCGGCCCAGGCAGCCGGCGGCCGCTTGTAAAGCGCGCTGCGGCACGGCCGCTTCTCTTAACGCCCTGCAATTTGAAGCTTACCAGCCGGCCTTATAGTTGAGCCGGCCCAGCAGGCTCTGGCTCTTGAGCGCGGTCGAATACATTTCCGGCGAGCCGCCGAGCGCACCTGGGGGGCCGCCTGGGGCGCCGGCACTGAGATCGGTGTAGAGATATTCCAGGCCCAAGGACCACTTGGACCCAAACTGGTATTCGAAGCCAAGGCCGGCGGTCCAGCCGGTTGTGGCCGTGCCCTGCGTGAATGAGCCGAGCTGGCCCGCCCCTTGAAGCGGCGAACCGACGTCGGCCGCTGCAAAGCCGCCTTTGACATAAGGCAGCCATTGGCCAACCGAATAGCCCACCCGCCCGGTTACGGTGCCGAGCCAGTTCATATTCGGCGTCCAAGCGCCGGCGGTGGTGGCCGGCAAATACGGCGCGGTGAACTTGCCGTCGAAATTTGCCGCCGCAAGCGAGCCTTCAAGACCGAAGACGACATTCCCGGATTGGAAATTGTAGCCAAAATTTTCGTTTGTCGGCGAAGCCGCATTGGTTGGCGCAGCGAATCCGGTCGAGGGCACGAGCGCGGTCCACGGATCGGAGCCGGCGGAATTCTTTCCGAAATAGAAGCCGGCCCAATCGGGCTTCTGCTGGGTTTTCGGCGGGGCCGGCGTAACGGTGTTCAAATCCAGCGCGGAAGCCGCCTGTGCAAAGCAGGCCGCCACGCAGATCACCGCCAAGAATGTGCAAGTCTTTTTGACGAGCACCGCCATCAACCCCGTTCGCGGGCCTTCAGCTTTGGCTATTCGCCCCGGGCAAGCCCCTGGCAGCCAGTGCCAAGCAGATACCCGAAACCACAAAATCCGGCGCGCACCGCACACCGTGCGAATCCGCCACCTCGGCCCTTTTTAATCATATACCCGAGGGTATCGCCGGTCGATTCCCGCCCGGTGCCGAAGGAAGAAGGTAAGCCATTGCAACCACTACCATTTTTCGCCGATCCAAATGTTTGCGCGGGGTGTTGCAAAATAGCATGCTCGAATTCTCGCCGGACACAAGTTTTGAGCTGAAAACCGTCGGAGGATTTTCATCTCGTTTCGCAGAATTACTACTTAAGGTAGTAGCCATAGAAAGAGACCGCAATGGTAGAATACATGGCGATTTAGGCTGCTTTAAAGGGCTCCGGAAGATGCCGCGGGGGTGCCATGGTTGGTCCGACAGACATAGATTTTAGGCCTCTCACGTACAACAAGCGTTTGAGGCACTTATCGATCATTGCGTCCAATCTCTCCTGGACTGCCAAATCGCTCATCAGGCAATCGACCGTCGCCTCTTCGCCCATCTCCACTAGACGGTATAATTCTCCAAGCTCTTTGCGGGCTTTGGCTTCTGCCGCGCACAGTTTTTCGGTGAAAGTCCGTTCGAGATCATCAGACCCATCGGATTTCGGCGCACCTAAATCCATCCCCGGAACTATCGCATCTTGGATCTGTGCCACGCGCTGTTGAGCGCGTTTAGCAATCCGAAAAGTAATAAGGTTTCGTTTGCGCCAGAGCAGGTGCGCCAGGGAAGCCACGGTTTCATCTTCGAGAGCGCCATTGGGGTTGAGCTCGGAAATTAATGCTTGATGCAATTTTTCAAATTCGGCTGCACTCTCTCCCGGAAGAATACTGGTTGTGGCGTAGCCCGCATGTTTTAGCGCGTTGTGCCGGTTTTTGACGGGGACAGTCATTTGAACACTCCGATAATGCGCCCATAAACCCAGGCCCCGCCACCACTCTCGTCGAAAACGCGCTGAGGCGCTGACGGCGCGCCCTCGCTGAGAAGGGTGATCGCTTACCACTATTATCGTTAGTTGACGGTCGATCGTCAATTTTGGCATATTCAAGCAATGAATTTCAATGACGGGCTTCGCCGATACAGGAATGGGCGGTTTACCGACGGTGACTTAACCCGCTGCACAGGCCTGTCCGAACGGGCGTTACGCGAACTGATCAAGATCCGCGCCGTTCGGACGATTACGGAAAATATTCGCGGGGCGCAGCCAAGTTCGCCTGTGCGACGCAATCGTATTCAAGCGGGTAGCCGCAATTCAAGCGCTTAATCGGGCCGGCTTTTCCTTGGGAGTGGCTGGGCGCATCGCATACTTTTTGCCCTTCCACACGCTGCTCTTCGAAGTTTGCGATCCATGCACGATTTTGCTTCGGAGCGGCGTCGATCTAGATCCTGTTAGCGGGCTGCCGCCACGCCTCAGAAAATCTAAGGCTGATTGGTTCGACCCGGATAAACCCGCGAAGGCCGATCCCGGGACTGATTGGCTGGTCGAGATCTACGACCGTCGTTTCGTCGGAGTCACTCACAGGGTCAAAGACCAACCCGTGATTTTTGGCGACCTCAGAGAGGATGCGACAAGATTTGTCGCTTGGATTCCGCAACATGCGAAAGCTCAATTTATGCGCAGCGCGATTGCAAAGCTGGCAATACATCGCGCGCCTTCACGCGAGCGGGTCGTCGACTTTGTCTCGGAATGGGAAGATCCGAGGAAGTGGACCAAAGAACTTCGTAGTCTGGGCTACGAATACGAAAAGCACGTTGCGAACGAGGATCCTTTACGACTAAGTGCGGCATCCACTGTCTGCAGCCCAGTCGTCACAACCAGGATCAATGTAAGTCTGGCCATCAGGATAGCCCTACGTCGATATCTCGGCATTGAACACCAGAGTTGCTTTCGAAATCGGGGAACGCAGCCAAGCGCTAACGTTTGCCGATGATTCCTTACGCGCCCAGGAGACGGAGATAATCGATGATCCCGAGAACGACACTCGCACGTTGGCGCGCGAACCCGGTCGCCTTCATCCAGCAGGTTCTCATCGATGCCGAAACGAAGAAACCGTTCGTGCTGCTCGACTTCAGCGCGCCTTCCTCAAGCACGCATTCGCCACCGATGCCGATGGGCGGGCCACGCTACCCCAGCAAGATTTACTCGTGCCCAAAAAAGTCCGGCAAAACAACGTTCGCAGCGATCTACGTGATCACCATAGTATTGCTATTTGGTGGCGCTTATCCCGAGGCAATCTGTAGCCAACGATTACGAACAATCAGTCGGCCGCGTCTTCGCGGCGATAAAGCGTATCGTGGAGTGCTCGCCGCAATTGCGCGCCGAGGCCAAGATCACGACTGACAAGATCACGGTGGGCGACGCCGTCATCATCGCCATTCCAAGCAACTATGCCAGCGCGGCCGGCAGTAATCAGGTGGTCGCGATCTTCGATGAGCTGTGGGCGTATGGCAGCGAACGCCTGCGTCGCCTTTTCGACGAATTGGTGCCGCCGCCCACGCGTCGGATCGCGTGTCGCTTGACGGTCACTTACGCTGGCTTCGAGGGCGAAGGCCATCTGCTGCAGGATCTCTACAAGCGCGGCATGCAGTTACCCGAAGTCGGCACCGACTTACGTGCGGGCGACGGCATGCTCATGTTCTGGAGCCATACACCGATTTGCCATTGGCAGGATGAGAAATGGCTCGCGCAGATGCGGCGCGACTTGCCGGCCAATCAATTTTGCGGATGGCCGAGAATAGGTTCACCAGCACCGAGGCTGCGTTCATCGACATGGCGAAGTGGGACGATTGGCGTCGATATCAATCTCGGTCACGGCGTCAGTAATCCGATGTTGCCGATCTTTATTGGTATCGATGCCAGCCACAAGCACGACCAAACAGCTATTGTCGCGACGACCTTCGACCGCAAGGCGCAACAAGTGCGCTTGATCTTTCACAGGAGTCTTCAGCCTTCAGCCAGTCAGCCGCTCGATTTCGAGCAGACCATCGAGAAGACGGTGCTTGATCTCAGCCGGCGTTTTTTGGTGCGTCAAGTGTTGTTTGATCCGTGGCAAATGCAGGCCACCGCTCAGCGTTTGGCTGCGGCCGCAGTCAAGATCGAGGAGTTTCCGCAGTCGCCGTCCAACCTGACCACCGCCTCGCAAAACCTATTCGACCTGATCGAGGGCGGCAAAATCTCATCGCTTATCCCGACGCCGCCATGCGGCTCGCGATCAGTCGCGTCGTCGCAAAAGAGACGCCGCGCGGCTGGCGGATCACGAAGCAAAACCAGCGCACAAAATCGATGTAGTAATCGCGCTCGCCCTGGCCGCGCACGCACGGTCCAGGGCCAGACCGAGAGTAGTTTCGACACGAGCTACAGGTGGGTTGGCGACGACGCCGGATTGGCAGGGATTGCGTACTCTTTACGTGCGAAGTGGCGGAACGTTCATTCTTTGAAACCGCCCATTGAAAGATCTGCAATTTCATCGGCTGCAAAGACGTTATTTGGATGGTGAAGGCTACGCCCTAACGTCCTCCGCAAATTACGTCGCACGGTGTTCGCGAAATCCACCGGAGCCTGAATTTGTGGCTGTTGTTCCCTGGCACCATCCTACGATCGAGGAGGGCACCAACGCTGCAAAGCGCGGCAGAAATCAGCGACGTCCCGTTAGCCCCTCCTGAGATGAGGCCTCGGTCCTCACTCGAGCAGCCCGCAGCACCTCTCGGGACCTTCATTGCCGACCGCATCAACAAGAGCCGGTGCCCGCGCCGGCTTCGGGACAAGGACGCTTGGGCTTCCGCATCAGCGATCGTGAAGTTGCCGTTGGTGGGATTAGTTGACTAGGAATTCCCTTTTCCCGACTGCAACATAACGAGCGCTACGAGCTCACCAAGTGTGATGGGCGGCCATCCGGCCAATATTGCCAAACAATCCGCGAGGCGTGCCACGTGTGGACAACTCGCGTGTCCTCAACGGCATCTTTTGGGTGCTGCGATCCGGCGCACCGTGGCGTGATCTGCCGGGTCTCGCATCACGCCGCAACCTGCTGCATCTTACCAATCAGCATCGCTGCTCGCTCTGCCAGTTTCTCACGGATCGCCCGTGGCACCTGCCGGTGCGCCTTAGCACGCGGATACGGCATCTCGACAATTGGCTTGCCCTCTGGATAGAGCTCGTCGTGCTCCTGCCAATTGTCGAACGCGAGGCGGTCTACGTTGTCGATGAACGTCTCCGCAGGCGTGTTCTCGACGAGGATTAACGAGTGATCATCGAGCTCGACGTGGTAGTACGTGAACGTCTCGGGAACGTTGGTCTCACGCACAATCGAAGTGCCGTTGACCAGCGGTCCCGCCTGGATGAGAACGTCCCCTACCAGGATTGCGTGATCGGGCGACACAAGCAGGTCGCGCGACGGGACATGATCGCCGAGTGCTCCCGCCTTGATCCTGATCGGCAGGATGCGCGTCGGATCGCCGAACCGAGTCGACACCGTTTGTCGTCCGATCCAACGGATCGGCTCCGCACTACCGCGCCACGTCGCCACGATATCGCCGATGCCGAGCATTTCGACAGGAACATCGCCTGATGGTGTGCGGATCAAGGACCCTTTGCAGAAGCATATCGCGAACGTGATAGCGCTTTCCGGCGCTGCAGCATCCGCCGCAGCTGATGTCGTATCTGGCCGAGCGCAATATCGCAGTCTTCTCGACCGATATCGACTCGCGCGACTTCAAGCTGAACAAGCCCGAAGACGTCATTAAGTCAGTGATGAGCCAACTGGAAAGGCGCGGCAAAGGCATCATTCTGATGCACGATTTCAAGCACCACACTGCGGAGGCAATGCCGGAGCTGATTTGCCAGCTCAAGGCGGGCGGCTACAAAGTCGTGCATATGGTGCCGAAGGACGAACTCACCACGGTGCCGAAATACGACGAGATGCTTGCGCACCAGGACAAGTTATCGTCCAACAATACGCGACCTGAAAACAGCGTCTTCCGTAGTCTTGGGGAATAGGCTGCGGACGCCCCAAGCGGCGCGTCGTCATGGATCTTCACCGTCCTGTGGATAAACCTGTTCATAACCTGTGGAGAATTGGGCTTGAAAGGCACATTTATGGCCAACTAAGGCCTTATTCCACTGTGAGTTTTGCCGTGAGACCGGTGCGACAAGGGTTAGGCGCGCGTGCTGAGACAACACCTGGTGCCAGCGCTGTGTCTGGCGGTACCTGCAACGGCTGCGTTGTTGGCGAGCCCCACCATTGTGCAAGCGGCAGAAGAATGCAGGGCTACGCCCAGTCCGGCTGCGCCGACAGGTAGCCGTTGGTACTTCCGGATCGACCGCACGGAACACCGCCGTTGTTGGTTTCTCAGGGCAAGAGGTGTGGGCGCGCATTCCCGTTTAGATCACGCCCGTTTAGCGAGAGGTCGGCGTTTCGTCGATGACGTCACTGCTGCCGTGCAGCGGAACCAACAAGGAGCTATTGAGCAGCAGACAGCTTCTGCACAGACAGACCATACTGACATTGCAGTGCCCGTCGAGCAGACGACGATTCCGCGAGTTGGCGCGCTCTTGGCTGAGCCACCGCCGGAATACCTGGTCCCGCACAGCGTTCCGACTGTAACTTACAGGCGGCCGCCGCTTGGTACAAAGACGGCCTCGAGATCAACGGCCAGTGTCGCAGGCAGGGCGGAGCGGACGCCAATAGGGTCCAACGTCGTTCTGCTCGCCGGAGCAGCGGCCGCGGGTCTGTTATTTGCTGGCGGAGTTTTCCACCTCACACGTCGCGTCCACCGGAGACCACGCGAGCAAGCATTTGCAGATCGGCGCGGCGGCAGAGAGCCGGTCGCCATTAGATCATCGCTCGCGGCAAAGCTGCCGCCCGTGACAAGTGATCCGGCTGACGAACTGAACCGAAGTCGGCGCGAACTTAGGCGCAATCCACAGCGCGCCTCAGAGGCGTACAACTTGCCCCTCTCACTTCGACAGCACGCTTCGAGCCGCGCGACATCGCTTCCGCACGCGGGAGCTTGGATAAGCCGGCCGCAAACGAAGCCAACAACGAGACCAGCAAGTTGCCATGGTGTTGAGGAAAAGGAGGAAAAGCTCACAACGGTGTGAGGTTCTCCGTCCCAGTCCTTGCCGGGCTATGCGCCCGGCATTCCGAGGCGTACCGGCGCCATGCCTCCCCGGGCAGAAGCGTGGTGCCGGAATAATCGCCATGCTTGAGGATGATGGCTAGACACTGAACGTCGGCTACAAGTTCAGCTATCCCTCGCGCGCCTGTGGAAAAGTTGGATCGACGCTCTAGGCGCACTTTTGGAAACTAAGAATTAGGTTTTGCTCCGTACGAAGCGATCTGGGTGAGACCGGAAACTATGGCGAGAGCTTAACGGTTGGTGTCTCACACATTCGTTCGCTGCATGGGGACCGGCGATACGTGTCTCTCGTCGAATGGGCACTCGGAAAGCATGCCCCCTGTGATCCGCAGGTAATAACGGTCGTTCGGGGTTGGCCCCGGGGAAGAGGCCAATACGGAATGCGCCACGGTCAACGGCGTCCTGTGATCCGCAGGTAATAACGGTCGTTCGGGGCTAGCCACGGGCAATCGGCTAGTACGCAATGCGCGGCGTTCAATAGCGCCCTGTGATCCGCAGGCAATAACGGTCGTTCGGGGTCGGCCACGGGCAATCGGCCGAACCGCACGCGGCGGCCATCCGCGCCCCATTCATCCCGTCAACCAGCGACGCATGCAGGACGACTGCGCGCGGCGCGATCGAAAGGCGTAGTTCATGAATAGAACATTAAGCGTTCCAAGAAAAGGAAAGACAATAAGCCGGCAGCTCGGGCCAAACGGGCCGTCTACCAGCCGACTGCTAGAGAGCAAGAAGCTCTTAGCAGGCAAATCCGGCGATCTGAAGCTGAAGTTCCGATGCCGCCCCTCAAATTTGAGAGCACCGACAAGAGCCTGAATGTCCGTATACATCATAACGATGGTGCAGTCGGTTGTTCACTCCTAAGAGAAGCGTTTGGGAGCACGAGTGACGCATTTGTCAACGAGCTTATTCTTCAGTTAGAGAACGCCAGATCATCACAGGACCACAACCTAAATTTCGCGCTCTCTGTAATCAAAAGTATAAAGCCGAATGACCAACTTGAAACAATGCTCGCGGCGCAAATGGCCGTTACGCACATGGCAACCATGAGGTTCGCATCTCGCCTCGGGCAGGCGAACAGCGTGGAGCATTTGGACTGTGCGGAGCGTGCCTATAACAAGCTCGCGCGGACATTTGTCACACAGATGGAAGCACTCAAGCGCTACCGCACGGGCGAGCAAAAGGTCACCGTCCAGAATGTCTCGGTGAACGATGGCGGCCAGGCGATCGTTGGCGATGTGGTGCAAGCGCCGCGACCGAGTGACCGGCAACTTCCCACGAAGGCGACGAAAGCCCTAACCGCCGCTCGGCCGCCCACGATGCGGCTAATCGAGGACATCAGGGGTGAGGCAATCCCCCTAAAGCGAGCACAAACAGATGACAAGTAACCATGTGCGCAACACCGGCCCGATGTTGGCGAGCAAGCGCTGCGGAGCCAAGACGCGTTCGGGCAAGGCCTGCATGTCGCCTGCGGCCAGCGGCAAAAGCCGCTGCCGCATGCATGGTGGCGCGGCGGGATCGGGCGCGCCTCGCGATAACAAGAATGCGCTCAAGCACGGACGATTTACGCGCGAAGCCATCGCAGAACGCCGCCTAGTACGGTCGCTGCTGCAAGAATCCCGCGCTCTGATCGCGAAGATCCGATAGTCGCCCAGTGGCCGACGTCGTTTGCGGCCGCGCTTAGGCTCAGGCCTTTTTGCGGTGTCCCTTGCGCAATCTGATGCCGGATCGCTGCCTTTCTCATCGATGAATTCGACGCCTGCGGCGGTGATTGTTGCCAAGCTACTTTCGCCGTGTGCGGACGCCCTCACCGGTCCCGTTCTCGCCGATGAATTCGACTGCCCGGCGATCGTGTTGACGCCTGTGTACCCGGCTGCCTGGATCGGCGGCCGCTCGCATCCGTTCAGGGCGCTGGCCAGGGCGCGGCGAGCCCGCCGCGCTAGGACGGTAACGATGCCTGATTGCAGACTACCTGCAGACCGGGTGCCCGTTCACTTCAGCAAGCGTCTTGCCTGGTGGGCAGCCTGGCTTGTTCGGCGGCGGTGAAGGCTTCGCTGCGGCTGGGGCCGCAGACGGAGGTTGTATAGACGGAACTGGCTTGATCCCGACCGGCGCGGGGTGCTCCGCATGCGGTGGGGGCGATGGAGTTGGTGCAGGCTTGATCGCCGTTTGCTCGGGATGCTCTGGATGCGCCGCTGGCGGAGGCAATGCTGGCTTGATTGCCGCTTGCGCGGGCTGATTTGGATGCGGCTGCCGTGAAGTTGCAGCGTTCGGGGACTTCGTTTCGGTGTTCGGCTGCTTGGTCGGTGCTCCACCGTTTAGCATTGTTTGGTTCTTACCTGCCTGTTCCTCTTTTTCGACGGCCTTAGACCCGGTTGGATTGGGCCCAACTGCCGTGGCGCTGGTCGGTTTTGTTGCGGGGGGCGTTATCCCTGGCTCTGCTCGCCGCGCCGCCACCACGCCCTTGCCGGTCAACTCGTTAGGTTTAGCGGTCGCCGCGATTGTTGGTTGGCCGTGATTCTCGGAGGCAAGGAGGGCCTTGTTGGCGCTCGCCGTTCGCTCGTGCTGAAGTTGCGCTGGAATAGCCGCTACGTGTTGCTCATGCGCGGCGGCCTCTTGTTCAGGCGTTGGCGGGACCGTTGTTCCGCCGCTCCCGCCATTGAAACTGACCCGTGTTGCACCCGGATCGACGATGACTGTCTTTTCGTAGACGTTGGTGATCCTAACGCTGCCAAAATTGTTGACCGTCCGATTGTATGCGAACACACCGTTTTCCCAGCGCCCACCTTCATATCCTACGCCGCCATAGCCAAAGCCATAATTGATTCCGCCATAAAAGCCGACGTGCGGCCCCCAGTAACCGGCGTTCCATACATAGATGCCATCCCGCCAGCCCCAATATCCCGGTGTCCATAACAGGCCGACGGTCGGTGGCTGCACCCAAGTGCCCGGAACCCAGAAATATCCATACGGACCGCCAGCCCAATAGCCGGGCGTCCAAACGTAGCCAGGCTCAGGCATTGGCGGTTGGTCATAGACCGGCAACTCCGGCGGGGGACTTGCATTGCTGATGCAAATTACTTGCGCGTTCGACGCGATCGGAACCATCAGCAAGGCCACCGAGAACCAAATTACGGAACAAAGCCGCCGCATGTCATTCTCCCCAAGACCGTGATGGAGAGTTTCAGTTGAATGGCGCCAGATTGAGGCGTACCCGGAGCTTTTCGCAGCCAGCGCGGTTCGGGTGTTCTAACGTTTGCTGTGCTTCTGCTTCCGTAATCTGACGCCCGCTCCGCCGCCATTTTCGTCAATAAATTCGCGGCCGCCCTACTTAAAACCGCGTTGCAATGGCCTCGAGTGTCGCCGAGTCCCCAGCATACCTACCCGCTCCCCGCCTCAGTGGCCGCGAGTTAGGCGTTATTGAGACCCTGCGTACGGATGACGGTTGGGCATAGCAATGGCGAGAGGCGGCAATGTTGAGGGACGATAAAAGTGACGGGGGTGGTCAGCGGCGCAGCCCCCGGAACGTGCTCGGCGAGCCGCTTGATATCTGCTCGATCAAACCCATGACGGGATTTTATCGGGACGGCTGCTGCAACACCGGGCGAGAGGACGTTGGCAGTCACACGATCTGCGCCGTGATGACTTCCGCGTTTCTCGATTTTTCAAAATCGCGCGGCAACGATCTTTCGACACCGGTTCCGGCATTTGGTTTTCGGGGCCTGAAACCGGGCGACTGCTGGTGCCTTTGTGCTCCTCGCTGGCAGGAAGCATTCGAGGCAGGCCGAGCGCCCCGCGTGGTTCTGCGCGCAACTCACGAAGGTGCTCTAGTTTACTGCTCTCTCGCTGATCTCAAACGCTTCGCAGTGGACCTTGCGTGACTGCGGTGACCGCTCATGCGCGGAGCCGCTAACTCGCAAGCAGACTCCTCCGTTCCACCATTCACCAATGGTGCCACATCGTTGGACCGCTTTCACGAACCGGACATTAACAATTTCGGTTGAACGTGAGGGCCGGGTGGGTTCGAGGAAACAGCGTGATGCGTAGGATAACGGTTTTGGCCGCTGCGGGCGCCGTTGCGGTGGCCGTGGGGATTGTCAGCTTTACGCTCGGCCGGACATTCCCAGTAGGGGAACAAGTCGCGAAAGCCATGCCGGCGAAGGTCCCAGAGCCGGAATTGGTTACGAGCGCGATCGCTTTGTCCCCGGCCCCCGCTCAGCCGTCGGCGCCACTCGTCGCGTTTCCGACGCCCGGGGGACCGGCCGCATTCCCGGCGTCCGGCCGCGCCGACGCCTTCACTCAGAGCCAGACCTGCAGGAATTCGTATGCGCTCGGCGTTTCCCGCGTGGTGGAGATCAATGCCGCCGGCGGACCCGGCTTCGGCTTCGAACACTTCAAGCAATACGACTTTCTGCGCGACAAGGAAGTCGTTTTGACCTTCGATGACGGTCCCTGGCCGGGCAACACACCGGCCGTGCTCAAAGCGCTGACCGACGAATGTCTGAAAGCGACCTTCTTCGAAATCGGCAAGCACGCGACTTGGCATCCGGAGATCACCCGGCAGGTGATCGATGCCGGCATGACGGTCGGGACGCATACCTGGTCGCACAAGGACTTGGCGCGCAACCCTTACGCCGAGGATCTCGAACAGGCCAAGCAGGAAATAGAGATGGGTATCAGCGCGGTGCACATGGCCGCGGAGGGCAGGAAGGTCGCGCCGTTCTTCCGCTTCCCGGACTTGCAGCATCCGCCGCAGGCCGTTGCCTATCTCGGCGAGCGCAATATCGCAGTCTTCTCGACCGATATCGACTCGCGCGACTTCAAGCTGCACAAGCCCGAAGACGTGATCAAGTCGGTGATGAGCCAACTGGAGAAGCGCGGCAAAGGCATCATTCTGATGCACGATTTCAAGCACCACACTGCGGAGGCAATGCCGGAGCTGATTTGCCAGCTCAAGGCGGGCGGCTACAAAGTCGTGCATATGGTGCCGAAGGACGAACTCACCACGGTGCCGAAATACGACGAGATGCTTGCGCACCAGGACAAGTTATCGTCCAACAATACGCGACCTGAAAACAGCGTCTTCCGTACTCTTGGGGAATAGACTGCGGACGCCTCAAGCGGCGAGTTGTCATCGGATCTTCACCGTCCTGTGGATAAACCTGTTCATAACCTGTGGAGAATTGGGCTTGAAAGGCACATTTATGGCCAACTAAGACCCTATTCCACTGTGAGTTTTGCCGTGGGACCGGTGCGACAAGGGTTAGGGGCGCGTGCTGAGACAACAACTGGTGCCAGCGCTGTGTCTGGTGGTACCTGCAACGGCTGCGTTGTTGGCGAGCCCCACCATTGTGCAAGCGGCAGAAGAATGCAGGGCTACGCCCAGTCCGGCTGCGCCGACAGGTAGCCGTTGGTACTTCCGGATTGACCGCACGGAACACCGCCGTTGTTGGTTTCTCAGGGCAAGAGGTGTGGGCGCGCATTCGCGTCTAGATCACGCCCGTTTAGCGAGAGGTCGGCGTTTCGTCGGTGACATCACTGCTGCCGTGCAGCGGAACCAACAAGGAGCTATTGAGCAGCAGACAGCTTCTGCACTGACAGACCATACTGATATTGCAGTGCCCGTCGAGCAGACGACGCTGCCGCGAGTTGGCGCGCTCTTGGCTGAGCCACCGCCAGAATACCTGGTCCCGCGCAGCGTTCCGACTGTAACTTACAGGCGGCCGCCGCTTGGTACAAAGACGGCCTCGAGATCAACAGCCAGTGTCGCAGGCAGGGCGGAGCGGACGCCAATAGGGTCCAACGTCGTTCTGCTTGCCGGAGCAGCGGCCGCGGGTCTGTTATTTGCTGGCGGAGTTTTCCACCTCACACGTCGCGTCCACCGGAGACCACGCGAGCAAGCATTTGCAGATCGGCGCGGCGTCAGAGAGCCGGTCGCCATTAGATCATCGGTCGCGGCAAAGCTGTCGCCCGTGACGAGCGATCCGGCTGACGAACTGAACCGAAGTCGGCGCGAACTTAAGCGCGATCCACAGCGCGCCTCAGAGGCGTACAACTTGCCCCTCTCACTTCGACAGCACGCTTCGAGCCGCGCGACGTCGCTTCCGCACGCGGGAGCTTGGATAAGCCGGCCGCAAACGAAGCCAACACCGAGACCAGCAAGTTGCCATGGTGTTGAGGAAAAGCTCACAACGGTGTGAGGTTCTCCGTCCCAGTCCTTGCCGGGCTATGCGCTCGGCATTCTGAGGCGTACCGGCGCCATTTCTGCGCTTTTGCGGAGCAACCGGAGCCTCCCCGGGCAGAAGCGTGGTGCCGAAATAGCCGCCATGCTTGAGGGCGGGACGAGGCTGACGATCCTTTTTGTTCACAACGCCACTCCTACACGAATGATCCGACCCGCGCCGACACCGGCGAAAGAGCTCAACCAGGCGCAACATCCGGCGCCTACATGATCGCCACCGCAGTTTCCGGTACAGTGCGTTAACGGAAACTGCGATGGGTATACCCACCACCGACAAGTGGAGCGATGTCATGGGAAACACGATTGACAGCTACGCGTCGCTTATCGACGTTATCCGCCGCCGGCGGAGCGTGCGACGGTTCGAACCCGGTCAGGCGGTTGATCGCAGCGTGCTGTTGAATATCGCCGAAGCGGCGCGCTGGGCCCCGACGGGCGCGAATTCTCAGTATTTTGATCTCATCATCATCGATGATCCGGCGGTGCGCGATCAGACCCTCGAAATCTTTCTCGCTCAATCCAATCGGTTGATTGATTACGTAAAGGGATTCCCGGCCGTCAAGAAAACCTATCTGGCCAATACCGTGGCTATCTTTGTCGTTTTAGCAGACGAGCGCTGGAAGGGTGCTTTCCCAAATGCGACAACGGCTGCGTGGGCCCAAGAATACCGCGACAACAACGAGCGGATCTTGCTAGCCTCGATCGGGGCCGTTGTTCAGAATATTCAGCTTGCCGTAACCGCCGTCGGCCTAACATCGGCTTGGCTTTCAGGGGGCGGCGAAGACACGACCAATGGCGCTTTGCAGACCCTGCTCGGCTTTCCTGCCGGACTTCGTGCCGTTGGTACTATCCCGATCGGCGTGCCGGAAAAAGACGTGAACTCGCGCTATCGACGCCCTATCGGGCAGATGACGCACTGGAATAGATACGAGCCTGAGAAATTCCGCAGTCAGGCGATGATCGACTATTACGTGTCCAATGTGCGCCAGTTCGCCATGTATCGGAGCGTGGAGGACGCCAATCTTTGAAACGACACCGACAAACGTCTCGGACCTTGGCGCGACGCGTTCACTGGATCTGCGCCTAACCCGTCGCGAACGTTTGATTAAGCCGTAGCTTGAATCATGCGCAGGGCGGCACCATCAATCGGCAAAGTCCCATCGAGGTAGGCTCTGATTTTGCGTCCGCTTTCGGGGCGTAGCCGACATGGCAGGAACCACTCCTGGGCTCGTCCCAGTCGAAAAATGACCCATCTCTGCTATTCGCCCGCAGGACACGGAAGGCTTGGGCTACCGCCGAAGACATCGCGCGGAGAAATCGGAAATGATCGTCCCCCCGACTTGGATCAGCCGTCCTATGTGGCTGGCCGGAGCTGGTTGTCGCGGCGTTGGGTCCGTAGTCGAGGTCGGCCCCCTTGTTGCTGCTGTTCAAGACCGGGGCGAGAGCGTCGTACCGGTCCATGATGGATTCGACGAAGATCATCGTGTCGTTCGGAGCGCTGAGGGCGTTTTGCAGATCCGTGACGGTCTTGACGACAAACGATCGCGCCTGGGTGTCGCGACGGAACACCTTCGGCAGGTCGGCATACGACCAGTTGGCGATGTCGTTGTAACTCTCGGTCTTGCCGAGATAGCCGCGTTCGATCGTGTAGCCGCCGTTGTTGATCAGGAAAATCACCGGCTTGTGGTCGTGTCGCAGAATGGTCGACAGCTCCTGACATGGACTATTTTGCTGGACTAGATGTTTCGGTCAAGGAGGCCAGCATTTGAATTGTGGATGACGCGGGCAAGATCGTTCGGGAAGTGAAGATATTTCAGTCTATTTGATGAGCAACAAAAAATAAGGTTATATCCGTTGGAACCGAACAGATAAACGGAAAAAGCCGTCGGAACCAATCGGATAAGACTGAACGCGCGCCGCGCCAGGCGCGACACGCGATGGCTATGAACCGGCGAAGCAAGCTGATGACGATAATCGTCGGCGAGACCGAACGTGCGGCGCTCAAGGCGGCGATGGCGCGCGCGCACACGCATCCGGTGCCCTGGGAAGTGCTGCAACGTGGCATCGTCGATTCTCAAGACGGCGACACGGTGAGCATCGAGGATCCGTCGGTTACACCTAAGCGCCCGCCCTCTGAATTCGTCGATCTGCCCTTCGGCTATGTCGTTGCCATCAGCTTCGAAGAGCAACCCGCCGGCGTGTGCTTGCACGTGTCGGTGTCGGGTCCATGGCCGCGGGTGGCGCCGAATATGATGGTCTGCGCGATGATCTTTAACGCCCTCGATGTTCCAGCCGAGGCCGATCACGTATGGACCGAGGAATTTTTGATCGACGGCAAACCGGGCGGGCGCGCGTTTAACGTCGTGTGGCTGGTCGATCCGGCGACTGCAGGACGCTCATGAGTTCGATCGTGCACCGGCGCTGGCGGTCATGTGCCGCCGCGCGATTGCGAGTCACCCTTCACCAACCGGCACTTTCGGCGATGGCCGCGATGCGCCACGCGATGTCGCTGTGAGCAGACCGGTGCGTAGCCGCCGACTGCGCTTCTCCTCAAAATAAACGTTCGCAGTTCGGCCCGGCGCGCGCCTAAGCTCCGCCGTTATCTCGACTAACCTCGTGGCGGAGCGCCGTCGGTGGCGCGCAATGGCACAGAGACCCATCCTGCAGGCAAAAGTATTGCGTACTGCTACTTGGCCCCTGTCTTTCTTGCTCTTGGTCGCTGTGCCGCTCCTTTCGCACGCGCGGGAGGAGAGGCTGATACCGCCGCTGCCGATACCGCACGTCGCTCGTACCGCCGCTCACCTTCGAGCCGCATCGCCACCGCTGCCGCGACCGCGCCCAGCGTCCACGGCACCAGCACCCACACCGGTTGCGCCGAACAAGGCGCTGGTTCCAATAAACGACTGATCAGGGACATACCTCGCTCTTCATCGCGGCGCTTGTTTAGCGGGAACCACGGCGGTCATGAGGTTCGAAGCTTTCGGAGATCAGAGGGATCAAATTTCGGGAGCGCGAAGCTGTTAATGATTCGTTAACCCAACATACGCAGATTATTAACCAATCAGAATCATCGGATCTCGGAGTGGGGCACAGTGTCGAGCCTGGTTCGCCAACGCCATTCGCTGATGTTTCGGCCGCGCTCCTACATGGCGTTCGCCATCACGCCGCAACCCCCTATCGTGGACTGGCTTTCAGAGCTCGACGCCAGTTTGGAGCGCTCCGAGGGCTTTTTTGCCGGTCAGCACGTGGCACTAGATCTATCGGCCGTTAACCTCAGCTCGAGCGCCATCGGCCAGCTCGTCGCCAATCTCGAGGAGCGCAACATCCGCGTCCTCGGCATTGAAGGGGTTGATCCGGCCAAGTGGCAACTTGGGCTGCCCCCTGTACTTCGCGGCGGCCGCAGTTTGCGGACCTCCGAGCCCTCTCTGCTCATCGCCCCCGTCCCCCCGACTCTGGCCGCTCGCCCGGTCCCGCAAGAGCAGCAACCAGCATCGCTAATGGTCGAGGAGCCGGTGCGCTCGGGGCAATCCGTGATCTTCATCGAAGGTGATGTGACTGTTCTCGGTTCGGTGGGATCGGGCGCTGAAATCGTGGCCGGCGGATCGATTTACGTTTACGGGGCCCTTCGCGGCCGCGCGCTGGCAGGCGCCACAGGTAATGCCCGTGCGCGCATCTTTTGCCACCGCGTCGAGGCCGAGCTTCTTGCGATCGACTCCTACTACAGAACGGCTGACGACATTGACGACAGCCTGCGCTGCCGACCTGCTCAGGCTTGGCTTGAAGGCCACACGTTGCAAATTTCGGCAATGAACTAGGACAACGAAAGGTAAGAATATGGCGCAGGTCTTGGTCGTGACGTCAGGCAAAGGTGGAGTTGGCAAGACAACGTCAACGGCTGCCCTAGGCGCCGCTCTCGCACATGACGGCGCGAAAGTTGTCGTCATCGATTTTGACGTTGGGCTGCGCAACCTCGACCTTGTGCTGGGAGCCGAGCGACGCGTCGTCTTTGATCTGATCAACGTCATCAACGGTGTGGCAAAGCTTCCGCAGGCGCTCATTCGCGACAAGCGTCTGGAAACTTTGCATCTGCTTCCCGCATCGCAGACCCGCGACAAGGACGCGCTGACCGAGGACGGGGTCGCTCAAGGTTATCGAGGAGCTACGGACGAAATTCGACTGGATCATCTGCGACAGTCCGGCTGGGATCGAGCGTGGTGCGACGTTAGCGATGCGCTATGCCGATGCCGCAATTATCGTTACCAATCCCGAGGTATCATCGGTGCGCGATTCCGATCGCATTATCGGGCTGCTCGATTCCAAGACCGCAAAAGCCGAACGCGGCGAGCGCGTTGACAAGCACGTTCTGATCACACGCTACCATTCATCGCGCGCCGCGCGCGGCGAAATGCTGTCGATCAACGACGTGCTCGAAATCCTATCAACCCCCCTTTTAGGCATCATTCCCGAAAGCCAGGAAGTGTTGCGCGCTTCCAATGTTGGATCGCCAGTGACGCTTAACAACCCGCAAAGCGCCGCTGCACGCGCCTACTTCGATGCTGCGCGACGACTTAAGGGTGAGCAAGTTCCCATGCTTGTTCTCAGCGAAAACAGAAGCATTTTCAACAAGCTATTCTCACGGAAGGCAGCATGAGCTTGTTCGATCTCTTTCGACGCGGCTCCGCGCCGATAGCGCGCGAACGTCTACAGGTCCTTCTTTCGCACGAGCGCGTCGCGTGCGGCCGTCCTGATTTGCTAAGCATTCTGCGCGAGGAGATAATTGCGGTAATCGGCCGACACGTCTCGTTTGAGCCCGACAAGGTGCAGATCAAGATGGATCGCGGTAAATCCGTATCGACACTCGCTGTCGACATCGAGATTCCGAATCGCGACCGAATGTTTGGTGTAGTCCCGCCGTAAAGTTCGGCAAACGCTCGCAGCGAACCGGTAAGATATCTTTTCAGGCAGGGGGATGGTAGATTTATGCGCACCATCGCATTTCTCACGCAAAAGGGCGGAGCGGGAAAAACTACCCTCGCGGCGTCCCTCGCTGTGGCCGCAGCACATGCGGGCGAAAGGGTGATCGCGCTCGACCTCGATCCTCAGGCCTCGCTGCTGCTTTGGGGCAAGTACAGAGAGGCGACGAATGCCCCGACAAAGGTCGTGATCGAACCGCTCGAAAATGAACGTCTGCCGCGCCTGCGCGCAATTCTCGACGGGCTCGCCGGCGTCGGGTTTACGCTCGCGATCTTCGACACCGCCGGTTCCGATGGCCCGGCTGCCCGCTTCGTGACGGAAGCAGCAGACATTTGCCTTTTGCCGACGCGCCCAACGCGTCTGGATGTGGCCGCGACGGCAGCAACTTTTCGAGCCGTCTTTCTGGCAAAGCGCAAAGCTGCGTTCGTCCTCAACCAATGCCCGCCGACCTATCGCAGTTCGCGGACGAGCGAAGCGGCAAAAGGCTTAACCGGCCTCGGCGTTTTAGCAGAACCGATGCTGTCGGCGCGTATGGATTTTCAGGATGCGATGGCCAAAGGCCTCGGTGTCACCGAATACGCTCGTGAAGGCCGGGCCGCAGAGGAAATCGACGCGCTATGGAGCTGGACACGCGCCCAGTTTGAAGGGACTCGGAGTGAAACGCTCGTGGACAATCAATCACGTCGACAAGCGGCCGCATAAGCCGCATCCGAAGCGAGGAAAAGAGACGCAAACTGGGGCCGGATGTGCAATCCACGTCATCCCGCCCGATTGTGAAACCGCCGCGCGACGAGTGACGCCGAATAAACCTCGCTCAAACGTCTCTGTGGGTCATCTTCGACCGAGTCAGCGGGCTTTGCCTTCCGGCCCACTTCCGCTTCGCTCCGAAAGCAGATCTTTGAAGCCGGCCTGGCGACAAGCGTTATGAGGCCGTATGGATAAAGAGCACCACCGCGCCAGCCGGAAATGCCAGAGAGAGAAGACGCCGGAGACCCCTCCCCGCGCCGGCGCAACCCGGTCGCCGCGACGCCGCACCCCCGTAGCTCGGCCATCGCCGCCGTCAATCAAGTAAAAAAGAAATCGCCGGCGCCGCCGCGCCGCTCGGCTGCCACCCGCCAATGGATAAAGAGCACCACGCGCCAGCCGGAAATGTCAGAGAGAGAGAAGACGCCGGAAACACCCCTCAGGCGGATCGATCGCGCCGCCTTCGGTCACGATGACCCGGTAGCTCACCGCCGGCGCCCCCTCCGCGCGCTATCCGCGCCGCCGTGCTCGTCGGCGACGCCACCCTCGTTCCGATTATCCACCTAAGGCCGAGCGATTACCTCGGCCGCTGACAACTGGTTCTCTGACACAGGTGCGGGTCATCAATCAACAATGAAACACGACACAATTGCAGTGCTCGACGCCACTACGGCTCACTTATCGTATTCCAAATAGCTCCCCATTTGCAGAACGAAGAGATTGAGGAGCTGCTGACTTCGGCAGGGATATGCAATCCACGGGAACTGACCAATGGCCGCGCCCCAGACAGTCGGTATAGAAACTTATCTGCTTCACCTCATCCAATGTGCGCGGGTGGTCGCTTTTCGGGTCGAACAGCGCGCGGGATTCCTCCAATGTTCGATGTCCTTGCTTCAGCAACGCCGGCGGCATCCACATCACGTAGCGATTATCCCGGACTTGACTACTTTTGGTCGCTGATCCGTGACCACAATGCAGGATACGGAAAAACGCCAATTGCGCGCCTACCCCTTGCGGGGAGCCCTGGTAGTGCGTCCCCCTGCCGCCACCGAACTTCACCGCCCAGGATAAAAAGCACACCTTGCAGCATTATTCCATGCGACTTCCAGAACGCGCTGCCTTTTTCGTCCGCCAAAGCGACAAGTTCACCGACGATCGCTTTTGCCGCCACGTAGTCTCCACAGAAGATACGGGGGAACGAGGCGTGGAAGAGCGCATACAGCAAAGTGGCAGCTTGACTGATCTCGCGCGCATCCGCGAGCGCATGGTCCGCATCTGCGAGCGCGGCCCAGGGATAGCCAAGAAACCACAGAGCCCACGACCGATAGGATAAGACTGCGACCTTGTTGTCGTGGCCAAATCGTGTGGTCAGCGTACGGTGGGTGGCTGGATCATATAGCGCGATCGCCCGCTCGAAATGCGTCCGGCTCTGTGCGATGTGCCCTGTGCTTAGCA
>CAWHPH010000050.1:0-46211 GCA_963831135.1 uncultured Alphaproteobacteria bacterium | reverse complement strand
AGCCGGCCCCGCCGGTTGATCGACGGGGCCGAGGCGGTGTCTCGAAAGGGCATGCGCTGGCGACGCCCGCGCGCTATGATGCTTGATAGGCATTCGAGCGGCGGAGGGGGTATGAGGGGCATTGCATTTCTTTTGGCTGCGGCGGCGATCAACGCCGCGCTCGCGCAAAGCGCTGGCGCCGAGGAAAGAATCCGGCTCGCCCAGACTTCGACTGTCACGAACTGCATGATGAGCTGCAATGCTCAATCGGCGAACTGCCAAACCACCTGCCTCGTGCCCGCGCTCCCGGTCCCGCCCCCTTCCACCAGCAGCGCCCCGGCTCCCCTCTCCAATGCGACGGGGAGCACCACGTGTTTATTGAACTGCAGTTCGACCCAGCTCGCATGTCAAAATAATTGCGCGCGGCTGTCGCCGTCGCAATAAAGCGTTTTGCCGTCGATACCGGATCAGGGTCGGCGTTAGGTGGAGCGTGATCCCCCGGGTCAAGCCCGAGGGCATGCTTTTCGGAAAACCGGTTTCCCCCTTTCCGGATCATGCTCTAGCCGAGCGCGGCGATCGTATCGATGATCGGCTCGAGCGCTTTTTCAGTGGCGGCTTTGCCGGCCGCAATCGCTTCGGCGGCGCGATGAAAATCGAGCCAGCCGATATGCCCGATATGCGGCGTGATGTGCACGTCGGGCGGATCGCCGGCGAGCCGCATGCGTGTCAGACGATCCTGCATGATGTTGAATGCTTCCACCATGACGGTGGAAAATCCCGGTCGCACTGAGTCTGCGAACATCTCCCGACGCAAGGCCCGCTCGGCGCCGAATATGCCGCGCAGTCCCATGAACGCCCTGCGCGGCGTTCCCGGCGGCGGCGATGCGGGCTCGTCGCTCGGGTCCGAGCCATGGCTCGCAATGGTGGCGCCGCGGCCGAACCGGTCGGCATCGAGATTGACCGCGATCACCACCCGGGCGCCGAATGCGCGCGCCGCCGTCACCGGAACCGGATTGACCAGCGCGCCATCGACCAGCCAGCGCCCGCCAAGCCGCACCGGCGGAAAAATACCCGGCAACGCATAAGACGCGCGCATCGCCAGCGACAGCGATCCCCGCGTCAGCCAGATCTCGTGGCCGGTGCCGACCTCGGTTGCGATCGCCGCGTAGCGCACCGGCAAATCCTCGATGGCGGTGGTGCCCATCGCCTCGGAGAGCCGCCGGGCAAGCCGGCCGCCGCCGATCAGGCCCGAGCCGCCAATTCTGACATCGAGATAGCCAAGAATGCGCCGCAGCGTCAGCGAACGGGCCCAAATCTCCAGCTCGCCAAGCTTGTCGTTGGCGTAACAGCCGCCGACCAGCGCGCCGATCGAAGTGCCGACAATGATGTCCGGCTTGATTCCGTGCTCGATAAGGGCGTGAATGACACCGATATGCGCAAAGCCGCGCGCGGCACCGCTGCCGAGAACAAGCCCAATCGAGGGGCGGCCAGCCGCCCCCGCGAGCGGCTTGGTTCCAATATCCGCGATCGTCACCGGGTCCTCAATTCGCGCCCGAAAAGCTCTCATCACAGGATGATCAGCCCAAGCGCCAAACACAACAAGTCGTTAGCCCGAGTATGGTGAAGGCGCCATTGGACCGCCGCACCCGGAGCGGCGGTTCGCGCGCCGCGCGGCTTGAAATTGCCGTGATTGGGACCGACACAAAAGCGATGGATGGGCGGGGTTTTATTGGGGTTCGATGCTGGACCGCAGGCGCGGTGGCATATGCGCTTTCGCTGTTCCTTCCGGTCCTTGCTTGTCCGAGCCTGGCGCTGGCGCAAACGCACAACCTGCTACCGCCGGAACTGACCTCACCGGTGCCGACCGCACCGGGTACGGGCGCTGCCACGTCGCCCGGCGCGACGCTTGTTCCGCCGCCGCCAATGCAGCCGGCTTCCCCGCCGCAAGCGGTGCCGATGATTCCGCCAGGTCAGGTGGCGCTTGCCGTGTCCGCCCGCTATGGCCGCGAAGCGCCTGCCATCAATGGCGGCGTCATCTGGCGGGTCTATACCGGCAAGCCGGATGCCGCGGGGGCATTCCGCCTTGTCAAAGAGGACAGGGCGCCGTCCCCGACCTTCGTACTGCCGCCGGGCAATTATGTCGTTCATGCGAGCCTCGGCCTCGCCAGCGCAGCCAAGGCTGTGCAGCTGCGCGCCGAGACGGTGCGCGAAGTCTTCGAAATCCCCGCCGGAGCCATCCGGCTCGAAGGCCGCGTCGGAGATGTCCGCATCCCGAGCGGCCAAATATCATTCGATGTCTTTACCGGCAGCCAGTTCAACACCGCCGAGCGGCGGCCGATCGCGCACAATGTGATGACCGGCGATGTCGTGCTGCTTCCGGAAGGCACCTATTACATCGTGTCGAACTACGGCGACGGAAATTCCGTCGTGCGCTCGGACGTGCGCGTGCAGACCGCGAAATTGACCGACGTCGTGGTCAATCATCGCGCCGCTTTGATCACGCTCAAATTGGTGAACGATTCGCAGGGCGAGGCGCTCGCCAACACGCAATGGACGGTGCTCACGCCCGGCGGCGACGTGATCAAGGAATCGATTGGCGCTTTCCCGCGCGTCGTGCTTGCCGAAGGCGACTATCACGTCATCGCGCGCAACGAGGGCAAGACCTTCCAGCGCGATTTCAAGGTCATCACCGGCGTCGACGGTGAGGTCGAGGTGCTGGCGCGCTAAAGCGACGAGCCAGCGGCGTGAGGCGCAAGCCCGCGCGATTTAGGCCGCTGCTTTCATCCTTCGTTGCTCGTCCGGCGGCACCGCCTCCTGCACCAAAGCGGCCAGCGCCGCATCGAGCGCCATCACCTGCTGACCTTCCTTGCCCAGGCGGCGGATCGAGACCGTGTGTTCGGCGGCTTCCTTCTTGCCGACCACGAGCAGCACCGGCACCTTCGCCAACGAGTGCTCGCGCACTTTGTAATTGATCTTCTCGTTGCGCAAATCGCCTTCGACGCGCAGGCCCAGGCGCTGCGCCTTGGCGATCGCTTCGCGCGCATAATCGTCGGCGTCCGAGGTAATGGTGGCGATCACCGCCTGCAGCGGCGACAGCCACAATGGCAGGTGCCCCGCATAATGCTCGATCATGATGCCGGTGAAGCGCTCGAGCGAGCCGAACATTGCGCGGTGCAGCATCACCGGCGTCACTTTGTTGGAATGCTCGTCGATATAGAAGGCGCCGAGGCGGCCCGGCATGTTGAGATCGACCTGCACGGTGCCGCATTGCCAGTCGCGGCCGATCGCATCGCGCAGCACATATTCGAGCTTCGGCCCGTAGAACGCGCCTTCGCCCTTGTTCAGCGTCCACGGCCGGCCCGAGGCTTCCAGCGCCTGCAGCAAGGCGGCCTCGGCCTTGTCCCACACCGCGTCCTCGCCGATGCGTTTCTCCGGCCGGTCGGAGAATTTGATGCGCACATCATCGAAGCCGAAGTCCTGATAGATCGAGAGGATGAGATCGTTGACCGCCAGCACCTCCTGGGCGATCTGCTCCTCGGTAATGAAAATATGCGCGTCGTCCTGGGTGAATGCGCGCACGCGCATCAGCCCGTGCAGCGCGCCAGACGGCTCGAAGCGGTGCACCTTGCCGAACTCGGCGATCTTGAACGGCAGATCGCGGTAGGACTTCAGGCCGTTCTTGAAGATCTGGATGTGGCCGGGGCAGTTCATCGGCTTGATGACGAAGGTGCGCTCGTCCTCCTCGCGCGGCTGCACGAGAAACATGCCCTCGCGGAATGTCGCCATGTGGCCGGACGCGACCCAGAGCGATGAATCGATGAGCTGCGGCGCGTTGACTTCGGCATAGCCGGCCGCGCTCTGGCGGCGGCGGATATAATTCTCCAGCGTCTGGAACAGCGTCCAGCCTTTCGGATGCCAGAACACCGAGCCGGGGGCTTCCTCCTGGAAGTGGAAGAGATCCATCTCGCGGCCGAGCTTGCGATGGTCGCGCTTTTCGGCTTCCTCGATCTGCTTGAGATAGGCGTCGAGCTCTTCCTGCTTGGCGAACGCGGTCCCGTAGATGCGCGACAGCATCTCGCGATTGGAATCGCCGCGCCAATAGGCGCCGGCGACCTTCATCAGCTTGAAGGCGTTGCCGACCTTGCCGGTCGAGGTCATATGCGGGCCGCGGCAGAGATCGAACCAGTCGCCCTGCTTGTAGATCTTGAGCTCCTGGTCTGCCGGGATGGCGTCGATCAACTCGACCTTGAACGCTTCGCCCTTGTCGCGGAACACTTTCTTTGCCTCGTCGCGCGACCAGACTTCCTTGGTGAAAGGTTTGTCGCGAGCAATGATTTCGCGCATCTTCTTTTCGATGGCGTCGAAATCTTCCGGCGCGAACGGCTGATTGCGGAAGAAATCGTAATAGAAGCCGTTCTCGATCACCGGGCCGATGGTGACCTGCGTGCCGGGCCAGAGGCTTTGCACCGCTTCGGCGAGCACATGCGCCGCATCGTGGCGGATGAGCTCCAGCGCGCGCGGATCGTCACGGGTGATGAATTCGATCTTGGCGTCGTGGTCGATCGGATCCGACAGGTCGGCGAGCTTGCCGTCGAGCGCCATGGCGATCGTGCGCTTCGCCAGCGACGGCGAAATGCCCTTGGCGATGTCGAAGCCGGTGGTGTTTGGCGGATAGTCCCGACGCGCGCCGTCGGGGAAAGTCACAGCGATACTGTTCGATTGAGAGTTCCCCGACGGGGAAGACATAACTGGATGGTCGGCCATCCTCATCTCCTTCTGCTCACTCCTGCGAACGAGCGCAGGTAAGCGTGATGGTGCGTTATGTAACGCATGCCACCGCCAAGGCAAGCCATGCGGCAGTGCAGCATGACCTATGCACCGCTTTGCGGTTCTCCACCGCCCGGCCGCTTCTTATCTGCGCGGTGCGGGATGCCGGTCCGCATTCGTCCGCCCACCTGATCAGCTACGCGCCGGATCGCTCGGCGCGATTTAAAACGATTTGGAGCACTCCGATGACCGAAACACCGCACGCCGCATCACCGCACATGGAAACTTTTCACATTCCCGGCACGAATGTCGTGTCCTCTCGTATCGGGCTCGGCACCTGGGCCATCGGCGGCTGGATGTGGGGCGGTAGCGACGAGACCGAGTTCGATCCGCACGATCCATGCCGCGCTCGACCGCGGCATCACCCTGATCGATACGGCGCCGGTTTACGGCTTCGGCCGTTCCGAGGAAATCGTCGGCAAAGCGCTGGCCGAAGGCGGCCGGCGTGCCGGCGTGGTGCTGGCCACCAAAGTCGCGCTCGATTGGAAGAACGAGCAACCGTTCCGCAATGCGAGCCGCGCCCGCATCATGAAGGAGATCGACGATTCGCTGCGACGGCTGCGCACCGACGCGATCGATCTCTACCAGATCCATTGGCCCGATCCGCATACGCCGATCGAGGAAACCGCCGGCGCGATGGCGGATCTGCTCAAGGCCGGTAAAATCCGCGCCATCGGTGTCAGCAACTTTTCACCAGCGCAGATGGACGCCTTCGCCGCGGTGGCGCCGCTGCACGCGGTGCAGCCGCCCTACAATCTGTTCGAACGCGGCATCGAGGCGGATGTGTTTCCCTATGCGCGCCGGCATGGGCTGGCCATGCTGGCTTACGGCTCGCTGTGCCGCGGCTTGCTCTCCGGCCGCATGCGCGCAGACACGACGTTTCCCGCAAGCGATCTGCGCGGCGCCGCCGATCCGAAATTCAAGCCGCCGCACTTCGCCGAATACTCTGGCCGCCGTGGCGGCGCTCGATCGCTTCGCGCAGGAGCGTTTCGGCAAGCGCGTGATCCACTTGGCGCTGCGCTGGGTGCTCGATCGGGCGCCGAACGCGATCGCGTTGTGGGGTGCGCGCCACCCCGCGCAACTCGACCCCGTGGGTGATGTTCTGGGCTGGAGCATCGACGCCGCTGCGATGACGGAGATCGACCGTATCGTTGCGCAGCATGTGCGCACGCCGCTCGATCCCGGCTTCATGGCTCCCCCGGAGCAAGCGGCGGCGTAGAGCATGTCCCGGAAAAAGCCTGCCCCGGACTTGATCCGGGGTGGAAACCGGTTTTCCGGAAAGGACATGCGACCGCCCAAGAATCTGGAGCACAACCCAATTCAATCAAATCGGGATGTGCTCTAGCCGGCTCAGGAGGGACGTTCGGCCGGCGGCGCGTTGGTTCCGCGCCAGCGGGCGTAGCGCCAGGGCAGATACCACCGCGCTCCAGGAGAAACGCGATCGGGCACGAAATCGAGGCCCGAGGTCCCGAAAGGCTGACAGCGCAACAACCGCGCCAAGGTCATCCAGCCGCCGGCCCACAGGCCGTAGCGATCGATGGCTTCCTCGGCATAGTGCGAGCAGGTCGGCAGATGCCGGCATTCGTAGCCGATGAGCGGCGAGAGCGTGTAGCGGTAAAGCTTGATCAAGCCGCGGCCGGCCAGCCGCGGCGCCCGGCGCGAGGCATCGAACAGGGCGTCCAGCGATATCGGGCCGGCTTGCACGATTCACTCGGCGGCGGCCCTTGCCGCCCGCTTGGCCTCGATCTGGCCGATCGCGTCGACGACCGCGTCAAAGGTTAGAAGCGTCGAAGCATGCCGCGCCTTGTAGTCGCGGACCGGTTCAAGCACGGCGATATCGGCCCATTTGCCATCGGCGGGCGGCGCGCCGTTCTCCTTGAGCATCTTGCGCACGCCCTCGCGCAACGCCCGTAATTCCTCGGCGCTCGAGCCGATGATATGGCTTGCCATGATCGAGGACGATGCCTGGCCGAGCGCGCAGGCTTTCACTTCATGGGCAAAGTCCGTCACCTTGTCGCCGTCCATTTTCAGGTCGACGGTGACGGTCGAGCCGCACAGCCGCGAGTGGGCGGTCGCGGTCGCATCCGCATCGGGCAGCCGGCCGATGCGCGGAATTGTCCCCGCCAGTTCGATAATCCGGCGATTATAGACCTCGTTGAGCATTGCAGGATCGCGATTCGGGCCCGGCTGTATTGCCGACAATAGGTTATATAGGGAGTGGGCGGCGGCGACGAGAGTCCCCTGTCGCGCGGATCCCTGCACAAGACCCAGACGCCACCATGTCGGACAAAATAGTCTTCGCACCTCCAGGCAAAGCGGCCGACCTCGAGGAAGGTCTGGCGTTGACGCCCAAATTCGACGGCGACGGCTTGCTGACATGCGTCGCCACCGATGCCGGCTCCGGCGAGGTGCTGATGGTCGCCCACATGAATGCCGAGGCGCTCGCCAGGACGATTGCGACGCGAGAGGCGTGGTACTTCAGCCGCTCACGCGGCGCTCTCTGGAAAAAGGGTGAGACCTCCGGCCATACCCAGCGCGTCGTCGAAATGCGCGTCGACTGCGATCAGGATGCGGTGCTGATCAAGGTCGAGCAGAGCGGCGGCGCTTGCCACACCGGCCGCCGCTCGTGCTTCTATCGGGCGGTGCCGCTCGGCAAGATCGGTACAAAGGCCGGTGCGGTGACGCTCGAATTCCGCGAGGATCGGGTCTTCGATCCGAAGGCCGTCTACAAGGGCGGGTAGACGCGCACTTTATCGCCGCCGCGAACGCTTGGCCAAACCGAACGGCGCGGCGGTTTCGCGGATGCTGGCGCGCGACGATTACAATTACCCAGGTTCTGGAGCGCTCACCGGCTTGGGTGCAAGCACCTTTACTGATGTGGCGGCACCGGCAATGAAAACACGCTGCGAGGAAAAGGCTGCGGTCGGCACAATCGCGACCAATACGCACGTTACCTGGAGTGGCCCGAACGGCCACCGCAAGCCCCCCTCATACTCAACCCCCGCTTCACGCTACGCATGCCCTCGCGTCGCCCGACACGACACTCGAAACCTCTCCGTCTTAGAGAGTTGCGGGTACTAGATTGCGATGCGTGGTCCCACGCGCATCGGTACTGAACGTCGGCAACCAATGGGGCGGCCGTATGATCGTGCTTTGATGATTCCATGGCAGTCCCGCCACAATCCACAACGCGTGAGCGGCTTTCGAATGATGGAGGTTGCGCCGCGCGATCTCGCGCAGGCGTTCCAACGCCTCTCAATTGCGGCTTTTAGTTGCGGCCCGCTCAAGCACCCTTTTGGCGCGCAGAAGATGCGGCTGATCGGCCATGACGCCAGCGATGGCCAGCGTGCCGGCGCCCGGATTGGCCGCAAAGGCATCCACAATGATTTTAGCTTGCGCGATCGCTGCCGCGGTGGGCGTGAACACCTCATTG
Source organism: uncultured Alphaproteobacteria bacterium (assembly GCA_963831135.1). Taxonomy (GTDB): domain Bacteria; phylum Pseudomonadota; class Alphaproteobacteria; order Rhizobiales; family Xanthobacteraceae; genus BOG-931. The sequence goes on along the minus strand of CAWHPH010000050.1, from coordinate 37,972 downwards.
ATGATCGGTATCTGGGCCGGGTGAATGGCCATCCTGGCCGAGAAGCCGTCCCGGCGCGCCGCCTCGCAATCGCGGCGGAAGCCGTCGTCGTCGCGGAAATCGATATAGACGGTATCGATCGCCGGAACGCGCGCGGCTGCCGCCCCGGCGATGCACAGCGTGCGTGCCAGCCGGTACGGATCGAGCAACTGGCCGTTTTCGTCGCGGTTTGTTTCGGCGCCGAGTTCTGCGGAAAGATCCTCCGCGCCCCAAGTCAGCGCCGAAAGCCGCGCGCTGGAGCCGGCATAAGAGCCGGCAACAAACAAGGAGGCCGCGGTCTCGGTGGCGATCGGGATGATCTTGATGTGGCCGTCGGGCAGACCGGTCGCGGCCTCGCGTACGGCAAGCTTGGCGTCCGCGTGAACGACGGAGGCGCCGCCTTCCGCTTTCGGCAGCATGATCGCATCGGGGCGGCCCGGCGCGACGGCATCGAGATCGATATCGGTCAAGCCGCTTGGCAAGCTGTTGACCCGCACGATCAGATACGGCCGCGATGCAGCGGCATGCGCTTCGTTGAGGAACGCTGCCGCGCTTTCTCGCGCGCGCGCTTTGTTTTCGGGCGCGACCGAGTCTTCAAGGTCGATGATCAGCGCGTCGGCGCCGCTGGTCATTCCCTTGGCGAACTTTTTCGGACTGTCGGCGGGTACGAAGAGCAGCGAGCGCATGGCTGGTGTTCCTAACGTCCAGGATGGGGAAGGGAGATTCACGTCGTCCGCGGGCTTTCGTCAATGGCAGTGGACGGCTTGCGGCGCGGCTTAATTGGCGAAGCCGGGAGCAGTGACGCCAAGCAGCGCGACGATGGCCAGAATGACCGCGCCTGATCGGCGAACCACAACGAATGTCCATTGCAGCGATGGGCACCTCGCGGCTGCACTGGAGCCGCGAGCCGTCAGGCGTCGAGCGCGGCAAACAAATGCTATCTGCATACCTTCACGTACACGCACACCTTTTTGAAATTTTCCCAGTGGCATTGCTGCTCCAGGCGGCAGTTCTTGCCTTTTGCTGCTTGAGCCCAAGCGCCCGTCGGGATTTGGCTCGCGAGCAGCGCCACGATCCCGCATGTAAGAAGCAAGCTCCGCTTCATTGCTCTCTCCTTCAGATCAAAGTGATTGCGCTTGCCGGTCATCGACAGGCAGACATGGGAACGCCGATTGAAGCTCTTCGCGCACCTTGCAAGCATCCATCCTTCCAGGTGCCGTGCACGGATTCACCGCCGGTCGTCAGCGTGCCGGCGCCATTGGGCTTTCCATTTCGGAAACTGCCTTCATAGCGCAATTTTTGCACCGTCAGCACGCCCTGACCATTTGGCTCGCCTTCCGACAACTCGCCTTCGTACCGCCCGGTTGCCCAGGACTGCGTGCCTTTGCCGGTCTGACGGCCATCGCGCCACTCGCCTTCGTCGGTTTCGCTCGGTGTGTCGTTCTTCAACCATTGCACCGTCCCATGCCCTTCTGCACGACCGTTAGCGCACGATCCGGACCAGGCGGCCGTTTCCTCCAATTGCGGGTTGGGATTCCACACTTGACAGCCGGACTTGGCATCGACGACCCATGCGCCGGCCCGCGCCGGCGCAGCTGCGACGATCACGATACTGGCCGCCACGGCCGTCGCCGCTAAACAGCGGCGGGTCTTGAACCAATCCACCATCCTCATGAGCCTGCGCTCCCAAGCTCCTCAATGCGGCAACAGCGGAACAACAATTCCGTTGAGTAATTCGTCGCGCACCTCGATGAGGCGGTCGCGCACCTTACCGTTGCCGTCGATGATCCAAGTGATGGGCACGCCTTTCGGAATGCCAAAACCATCATCGGTGATCGCTTTCGCCACGGCCATCGGATAGGCGACGCTGCGAGCCGCCTTGCGCGCCTTTTCAAAGTCGCGCTCGAAGTCGATGCTGATGCCGATGATCTCCAAGCCCTTTGATTGAAATTTTTTGTAAAAGGCATCGAGTTTCGGCATCTCCTTTCGGCACGGCGCGCACCATGTCGCCCAGTAGTTGACCAGCACCACCTTGCCTCGCAACTTGGCGAGGTCGAAAGTCGACCCATCGAGCGTGGTGAGAACAAGAGACGGCGCCGCCTCGCCGATTTCCGGTGCGGCGCGTGCCGAACCGAACGGTGATGCAACAGCAACGATAACGACCAACGCCACGGCACGCGCAAACCGCACGCATGCCGAAAGCTCAGCGGAGACGACCGACATCATCGCACGGAGTCGTTACTGCCGCCGGGGAGGCTTCGGGCCTATATTGGCGTCTCAATGTTTGTCTCCGTCTTGATTGACTGAAGCGTAGTCGAACGAAAGAAGAGATAACCATGGTGAAGATTTTTGCAGCCGCCTTGTTCGCGACGTTTGCATGGGCCGGTGCAGCAGCCGCCGGCGGCGGGGCAGAGCCGATGCCGGGTACAAACTACACCGATTTGCCGCCGTACCATCCCATGCCGGTTTGCCGAACCAAGCGGTCGTGCTGGCATCCCTGGCGCCACCCGCAGGCCTACGATGATTGGTCGTCGCATTTCTGACGTCTAAATCTATTGAGGTGAACCGGCGCGTGACGAGTGCGCGCCGGCCCGGGTTTGCATTTCCTAGAAATTGTAGCTCGCGACGACCTTGATCAGGTAGGGAGCGACAAGTTGGCCTTCGGTCCCGGCATTGTTGGCCGCGTTGGCCCGGTAGTAGATCGGAACCTCAACGTCGGCATAGAGCTTGACGACTCTGTTGTTGGCCTCGTCGACGACCTTGGTGAACTCGACGCCGGGTGAGAGCATTACCCGGTCGAACCCGCTGTTATAGGGATCCGAGCCAGTCCCCGTGTCGTGGTCCCGATGCGATACGATAACCTGCGCGAGCGGCGTGATCTTGTCGAGGCCGAGCACACGATACAAGTTGTTATAAACGATGCCGGCCGCGGCATCGACCTGGGCCCCCGGAAAGTAACTTTGGACGACGCCGGGATTCCCGTCGAAGAAGCCCTGCGGGTCCGCAGCGGACTGATAGAGGAACGGCTGTCGCCACATAATCTGGGAAAAATACTGCCAGGCATTGTCGCCGGTGAGCAGTCCTCGGTGGAAAGCGCCGAGCAGGAGGTCGGTGCTGCCCGATCCGATTTGGGTGTCACGGTCGAGCCCGGGGGCGGTGAAGGTGCCGGTCGGAAGCTTCACACCAAAGATGATGCCGGTCGACATGTCCTTGAAGAAGCCGGTGTACATGCCCATGATTTCGATATCGCCGACGTCCTTGGAGTTGAAGGGAACGACTCCGGCGAACGACCCGGTGTCGGTGGTCAAGGTGCGATTGACTGTTGGTATGCGTACCATCACGCCCCAATCGCGATTGAAATTATAACTGAAACCGACATTGAGCCACTGCGTGTTGATTTCTTTGTCGGTATTGAGAGAGGCAGGCGCTCTGGAGCTGCCGACATAATTCTGCGTCTGATCGCCGCTCCAATATTCGAGGAAGACGCGGCCGCCGTGGTCCTGCTCCTGCGGCAGATCGAGGCCGCCGACATCGAATACGCTGCAGCCGCAGGCGCAGGCGCGCGCCGCCGTCGTTGTGAAGCCGACAAGGGGTACGAGCGATAGAAAGAGCGCTGCGATCAAGACCAAAGGCGCGGCGACGCTTCGACTGCCGCGGACGCGGCGTTTCCGCGTTGGGTTGCTGGTAAGGTTGTTTGACATGGAGTTACCGTTTTGCTGTGCGCGTCGCGTCGCAGCCGGATTCCGGCGCGTGCGCAGACGGGCAATGAAGGTTGAGGCGAAAGCAGAAGCGCGCATGATCATTTCGCGCCCGTCAGAATTTGAAGTTCACGCCGGCGCGGACGAGCTGGATCGTGAGATCCGATGAGCCGCCGAGCGCGTTTGAGCCGCCGGCGGCGTCCGTAATCGCACCGGCTGCGCTGGTCTTCGGAAAAGCCGCATACAGATATTCGGCTCGCACCGTCCAATGCTCGGCAAAGGCATATTCCCAGCCGGCGCCGGCGGTCCAACCCACGACGGATCGGGAGGCTGCCGCCGTCCCGGCGCCGGGCGGCACGGCGCCATCGACATAGCTCTCGCTATAACTCACGCGGCTGAAGGCGACGCCGCCGGTTATGTAGGCGAGGTTGCGATCCGCCCCGATGCCGATGCGCGGCCGAACGGTCGCCAGGTAGTCGGTTGTGAGCGATTGCGAGATGGTGAAGGGCGTAACGCCGTCGCTCAGCGTGTTGGTGTTGTTGCTGAAGTTGGGTTTGCTGCGGAAATAGTCGAAATCGCCTTCCAGACCCAACACAAGCGTGCCGTGCTGCCAATTGCAGCCGACCTGGCCACCGGCAAGGACGCCGTCGGCATTCGCGCCGCCGCCGCCGCTCGCTGCCACCACCGTGGGATCGGCGCCCAAAAGATGGGTGCCTGGGCCAACCGTCGAGGTGAAGTTCGTTCCGCTGGTGCCGCCGCCGAGATTGAGTCCGGCGTAGCAACCCGACCATTGATAGGTGGGCGTCTCCGGCGCTTTCACCGCCAGATCGGCCGCCCGGGCGGTTGGCGAACCGCAGGCAAGAGTCAGTGAAGCGGTGACGACAGAAGCGGCCAGGATGGATCGACGCGCCGCTGCCGGCGCCTTGGTGAATGGATGAGACATGGAGTCCCCCGAGCATGAGTGATGTTTTGCGCCCCGACGCGCCGTATCCCCTCGCGCGACAACGCGCTCGGAGTGCAGCTTCTTGGCGAGATGGAATTTTGCCCTAGGACCGATGCGGCATAGGCAAATCGGTCCGCGAGCCGTCAGGCGCCGAGCGGAGGACCGCGGGGACTGGCAATCGCGTAGCGGGTCAGCCGCCTTAAGCCGGACATGTCGTCCGGCAACGGCACGACGACCGCCGTGACACTGACGCGGTGGAAGACGGCGGGTGCCGCGCCGATCACGGCGTGATGCGCTCCGGCGAAGCAGAAAATGCAGTGCGTGCACCCGGAGTGATCGGGATTGCCGGCCGGCAGGACCGGTGCGGCTTGGACAGTCCCTTGGGTGTCGTGCAGGCAGAGTTCGAAGGCCGGCGCATTCTGGCCGGCATCCGCCGGCAATGAAAACCCGCCCAGCACAATCAGCAGGCTTTGCGCGGCGACCGCATAGGCGACGACGACGCTCAACAACGAGCGCCCGAAACGCCTGCCTATGCAGCCTGGTCCGATCATCGGCCCGTCCCCACGAGCCACGATCATGAAAAGGAGCGCATCAAGAGTCAAATGTCAAAAAAGGTCGTGAAATCCGACGCCGGCCTTGTCGCTCATGACTTCGGCCGCATCCGCATAAACGCCTGCCGGCGGCATTCGGCCACGAGCTTGTTGTCCTGGTTGTAAGCGCGGTGATGAAACTCGACGATGCCGGCGCCGGGCCGCGACTTCGATTCCCGCTTGCTGATGATTTCGGTGGCGGCATGCAGCGTGTCGCCTTCGAACACGGGATGCGGGAATTTCACCTCCGACATGCCGAGATTGGCGATGGTGGTGCCGACGGTGAGATCGCTCACCGACATGCCGATCATGAGGCCGAGCGTGAAGAGCGAATTCATCAGCGGCTGGCCCCATTCGGTCTCCTGCTCGCAGAAATGGCGGTCGATATGGAGCGGTTGCGGATTGAGCGTCATGTTGGAGAACAGCATGTTGTCCATCTGCGTGACGGTGCGTGTGAAACGATGTTCGACGACCTCGCCGGGCTCGAAGTCCTCGAAGTAAACTCCGCCGCGCTTGTGCCGAATTGCCGCCTGAACCGTCATCGCTGCCTCCCTGACATGAATTTGGCCGTTAAGGTGTCATTTACCACGATCGTTAATGCTTCCTAGTGTCCCGATTCCGAAGTTCGCAGGAGCTGGCGGCACATTCTGATGCGAACTTCGGAATCAAAGGGACACTAGCAAATTATGATTCTAGTGCGGGTTTCGGATTTGAAGTTCCTATTCGGGTTTGCCGCTTGATCTTAGGAACTTCAAATCCACCGCACTAGCACCCGAAGATGAGTCCGGTGGGAGCCGGGCAGGGGGGTCTTCATGCTGGTCGATTCCAGCAATTCCGCCGTCTCGGCGGTGGCCGGCGCCATTCGTCAGGCGGCGCAGGCCACTGGTGCGAGCTTCAATTACCTCTTGGCGACGGCGCAGGTCGAGTCGGGGCTCAACCCGCAGGCCGGCGCGTCGACGTCATCGGCGCGCGGACTTTTTCAATTCATCGAAACGACCTGGCTCGCTACCATCAAGCAGGCGGGAGCGGCCCTCGGCTATGGCCGCTATGCCGATGCCATCACCCAGGACGCCTCGGGCCGTTATGAAGTGCGCGACCCGACCATGCGCAGCGAGATCCTCAAGCTCCGCGGCGACCCGACTGCCAACGCAGTCATGGCCGGCGCTTTTACCGAGGGCAACGCGTCGCTGTTGAGCGAGCGGCTCGGCCGCGCGCCCAGTGAGGGCGAGCTCTATATCGCGCATTTTCTCGGTGCCGGCGGCGCCGCGCGGCTGATCGGGCTTGCCGGCACCAATCCCAACGCCAAGGCCGCCGACTACTTCCCCAGTGCCGCGCAGGCAAATCCTTCGATCTTTTATGATCGGGCGACCGGGGCGGCGCGAACTCTCGCGCAAGTGCGTGACGTGCTTACCGCGCGCTATGACGTGGCGCGCGGCAATCAGGACCGTGCAGCCGCGACGGCGCAGGCCACTACCGCGCCCACAATCACGATCGCGGCGAGCAGTGCGCCGGCCGCTCCCGCGGCCGCCCCGGACACGGCGGGCATCGCGAATGCCTTCGCCACGGCCATTCCGGCGCTCAAGGCTGATGATACACAAGTCTTTCATGCGCTGTTTGCCGACGGTCATCGCGCCTCGCCGCTCGCTCCGATGGTGAGCGCGCTCTGGGGCATGCCCAATGCGGCGGCGCCCAGCGGCAGCGCTGCGACGGCGGCAAAACCGCCGGTCAACGGCATGCTCGATCTCTTTAAAGACCCGCCGGCCACGGGCTCCTAAGGCCCTGCGTCCGCATGATGTCCTGCCCGGAGAAATTATGGTGAAGGATTTGTTAAGACCGCAGCGCCTAGCGTCATCAGCCGCCAGACTCATGCGGCGCGAGCGCAAGCGATGATCGTCCGCCATTTCCTCGATTGGATCCGCACAGCGCCGGCCGGCAAGCGGGCCGAGGCCACGGCCGCGCTCGCCCGCGCTTATCTTTACTCGGATCTTTCGCCCGACGACGCTGCCGCGGCCGAGGGCGCGATGTTGATGCTGCTCGACGATCCTTCGCCGCTGGTGCGGCGGGCGCTGGCCGACGTGCTGGCGGCAAGTCCGAGCGCCCCACCGGCCGTTATGCTGGCGCTCGCCTCCGACCAGCCGCAGATCGCCGCACCTGTGCTGGCGCTCTCGCCGCTGCTGGTCGATGCCGATCTGGTCGATGCGGTCGCCACCGGAAACGAGGCCGTGCAGATCGCGATTGCGAGCCGGGCCGGCCTGCCGCGATCGGTCGCGGCCGCTCTTGCCGAAGTCGGAACGGCCGAGGCTTGTCTGGTGCTTGCGGAGAACCGTGAGGCTGAGATTGCCGAATTTTCAGTCGATCGCATTCTCGAACGCTTCGGGCACATCCCCGCCATTCGCGAAGCACTGGTGGCGCGAGATGATCTCGCGCCGGCCACCCGGCTGACGCTGGTCGCCCACATATCGGCGACATTGGTCGATTTTGTCGCCGCGCGCCGCTGGCTCGACGCCGACCATGCCCAGCGCATTGCGCGCGAGGCGTGCGAAAAGGCGACCGTGACGCTTGCGGCGGAAACGTCGTCAACGCAGATGCGCTCGCTCATCCGCCATCTGCGCACGAGCGGACAGCTGACCGCCGGTCTTATTTTGCGTGCACTGCTCTGCGGCAATGTCGCTCTCTTCGAGGAGGCGCTGGCCGAACTGACCGAGATGCCGGTCGAGCGCGTCTCCAACCTGTTGTACGACGGCGGCAACGCGGGACTGCGGGCGCTGTTCGATCAAGCGAGCTTGCCGCCCACGACCTATCCGGCCTTCAAGGAGGCGATCGAGGCCATGCGCGAGGGCGGGTTTATGATCGAGCCGGGCGGTCCTGCGCGGCTCAAAAGGCGCATGATCGAGCGCGTCTTGACCCGCTGCGAGAACGAGGACATCGGCGATCTGGCGCCGCTCCTGACGCTCCTGCGGCGCTTCGCCACCGAAGCCGCACGTGAGGAGGCGCGGCTGTTCTGTGACGAGCTTGTCGCGGAGAATTTTGCGGACGACGAACAGTTCGAGGCGGCCTGAGCGTCGGTCATTCCGGGCCGCGCCGCTCGACCTCCGGTGTTCCCGCGATCGGCGCTTTAAATCCCGTCAGGCCGCCGAGGGGCCCGGCATGAGCGGCGGCGCGAAAATACTTTCCAGATAATCCGGGCGGTCGGCGTTTTCGCTGCGCAGGAACTCGTCCGCGACGTCGCGCAGCCGCTGCGTCAATGTCGCAGCGACGGCCGCGAGATCGGAGCGGACATGCTCGCGCGCGATGGCGCGCACCGCGTCCACATGCTGCTCGATCAATGCAAGCGGAATACGGGTGATGTCCGGGGTGTGTTCGAGAAGCCGGCACAGGCTTTCGGCGGCGCCAACGACGGCGGGATAACCGAAAGTGGCGGCTTCTCCCTTGATGTCGTGCGCGGCGCGGAACAGCTCAGCGTGGGTCTTCTCGGTGAAGCCCTCCCGCATCACCGCCTGCCGGGCCGTTTCGAGGCGTTCGCATTCGGCCTGCATCCAGGCCGCGAACTCAGTGGAAAGCTGCGCGAGCGCCGCTTCGGCGCGCGCGACTGGATCGTCGTGCGCATCGAGCGCTTGCGTGATGGTCAAACGGAGCGGATGCGGCGGCGTGATGACTTCGTGATCGGCGAAGGTCGCGACCGACGGTGCGTTGTCCTTGCGGGCATTCATTTCATTTCGCTCCAGACCTTCAGCCCAGGACCTTGTCGAGCAGCGGCTGCTGCCGAATCATGTCGGCCTTGCCGCCCTTGCGCCGATCCGGCCCGATGAAGTTTGCGTTGACGTTGCGCCGCCGATCCGGCCCGAAATAGGTCTTGGTCCTGATGAACGGTCGTGGATTGGCGATGAGGTTGAGAATGCGCTCGTAGAGCGCGGTCGCAGATATCGGCTTGGCCAGGAATTCGGTGATGCCGGCATCGCGCGCGCTCATGACCCGGTGCTTTTCCGAATGGCCGGTCAGCATGATGATCGGGATGTACGGATTGGCATTGGCGCCCGGCTGGCGGATCATCTGCACCAATTCCAGGCCGTCGAAGATCGGCATTACCCAGTCGGTGATGATGATGTCCGGCCCGTATTGGGTGAACGCTTCCAGGCCCGCGGCGCCGTCTTCGGCCTCATGCACCTCGCGCGTGCCGAAGCCATGCAGCAGCGAGCGCATGATGCGCCGCATATGGGCGTTGTCGTCGATGACGAGAAAGCGCAACCGGTTGAAGTTGATGCGGACCATAATACCCTCAAGCGGCGGGGACCGCGGCGCCCGTCGCCCACGCCCGAAGGTACGGTTTTGCCCGTTAACGCGCGGTTAAGCATGATGTCTAGCGTGCGTTCAGTAGCCGAATTGCTCGCGCAAAATGCGCTCGTCCAGGCTGTGCCCGGGATCGAACAGCATGTGCATGGAGACGTTGTGATCCATGCTGATTTCGACGGCGCGGACAGAGCGCACCTCGTTGTGATCAGCCACGGCCGCGACCGGACGTTTTGCCGGCTCACGGACTTCGACGCTGACATGGGCCCGGTCGGGCAACAGCGCGCCGCGCCAGCGGCGCGGCCGGAACGGACTGATCGGGGTGAGCGCAAGCAGCGGCGCCCCGATGGGAATGATCGGTCCCTGGACCGACAGATTGTAGGCCGTCGAGCCGGCGGGGGTCGCCAGCAGCACGCCGTCGGCAACAAGCTCGGGCAGCCGCTCCTTTCCGTCGACGAGGATGCGCAACTTCGCAGCCTGATAGCTCTGGCGGAACAGCGAGACCTCGTTGATGGCGTTGTGCCGGTGCGTGCGGCCCGCGGCATCGCGCGCGCGCATGAGCAGCGGATGGATGACGGTGACCTGCGCGGCGGCAAGCCGCTTTACGAGATCGTTGCTGGAAAACTCGTTCATCAGAAAGCCGACCGTGCCGCGATGCATGCCGTAGATCGGCTTGCCGGAATTCATGAACCGTTGCAGGGTCGCAAGCATAAGGCCATCGCCGCCGAGCGCGACGATGACGTCGGCCGTTTCCGGCTTGGCGTCGCCATAGCGGCGGACGAGCAGCCGCCGCGCATTTTGCGCCGACGGCGTGTCGCTCGCGACAAAGGCGATATGCTTGAAACGTGCGGTGGTGCGGCGCGGCGGCATTGGGCTTTCAAGATGGGGTTTTAAGGCCTGCGGCGTAAAAGCATGAACGAATTGGCGGCGGCGCGGCGCCGCGGGGAGGTCAGCATGGAGCGCGCGGTGTTCGTCTATACGACCTATCCGTCCATTGTCGAGGCGGAGCAAGCGGGGCGGACGTTGGTCGAGCGGCGGTTATGCGCCTGCGTCAACATCTATCCCGGTATGATCTCATATTATTGGTGGCAGGGTGCCCTCGACCGCGGCGAGGAAGTGACGATGATCATCAAGACCCGGGCTGGTCTGGCGGAAAAGGTGCGGGCAGCCGTCAAGGAGATGCACTCCTATGCGACGCCCGCCATTCTCGTGATCCCGATCGAGAGCGTCGACCCGGACTACCACGCCTGGATCGAGGCGGAGACGCAAACCCGGGCTGACGCGGCGCCCGGCGCGTCATGAGGGTCACGGGCTAGTATGTCACCGTGCCGTCGATGGCGTCCTTGAGCATCTTGTACGGCTTGCAATCGGTGCCGCAGATCAGGCGGACTTTTTCCAGATCGTCCTTGGCCTTGAGCAGGTTGCCTTGCTCGGCCTGCCACATGCCGTAATAGGACCAGGTCACCGCGTGGTTTGGATCGGCGGCGAGCGCGCGCTCGTACCAGATCTTGGCGTCGTCGTAACGGCCGAGCTTACGGCTGGCATAGCCGAGCAGGGTCGCGACATCGGCGTTGTCGTCGTAGCCCAGCGCGCGCAGCGCCGCGATTCCGGCGACGTAATCGCCTTGGTCGTAAATCAGCTTATAGGCGGCGTGGTAGCCGTTCAAAAAATCCTCCGCCGAGCTGCTCTTATCCTTCTTCTTCTTGGACTGCGTGTCTTTATTCGACTTACCCTGACTGGCAGGCGGCGTGGGATTTTCCTCGCCGGCCGCGGCGGCGATGTCCGGCGCAACGAGGAGTGCTGAAAACAGCAAAGCGGCAGTCAGCGCGAGGGTCGATTTCATGCGGCCTCTCCTGGCTCTCAATTGCGCAATCATACACGGGCACGGCACGTTTGGGCGTGACGCGCGGCGTCATCGAGCGAATGTGATCATCAATAAAATTGCCGTGGCGCGGGAATAATTGGCGCAGCTCCGTTTACAGGTTCGGCTGCCATTCGACCGGCACATGCTCGTAGCCATTCGCAGTCTTGATCAAATGGCCGCAAGCGGGGAAGGGGAAGTGATAGCCGGTCACCAGCATGCGGTCGGCGGCGGCGCGGTCGAACAGCTTCTTTCGTGTGGCGACGGCCGCATCGCCGTCGATATCGAACGCCGCTTGCCAATCGGGATGGCGCGCAAAAACGGCCGGGTGCTGGGCGGTGTCGCCCAGCACCAGGAGCGATTGATCGCCCGAGTGGATTGCGAAAACAGTGTGGCCCGGGGTGTGACCGGGCGCCGCCACCGTAACGATACCGGACGCGACTTCCGCGCCCGGCTCGAAGCGGGTCACGCTTTGCGCGATGTCCGAGAATATCCGCCGCTGGTTGCGAAAGGTGAGTTTCAGATCGGCCGGCGCGGCGTTTAAGTTGGCGTCGTCCATCCAGAATCTCCATTCCGCCGCCGGCACCATGACCTCGGCGTTGGGGAAGACAAGCTCGTTGTCCTTGTCCTTGATGCCGTTGATGTGGTCGGGGTGGAAATGCGAGATGACAATGAGATCAATCGCCTTCGGATCGATACCGGCGGCGAGAAGATTGGCGCGCAATGCGCCGGCGGAAGGTGCGATCTGCCCGCCGGTGCCGGTGTCGATCAGGACAAGCTTCTGGCCGGTATTGACGATCAGCGTCGTAAACGGCGTCGTCAGCTTGTCGGCAGGCATGAAGGCGTCGGCGAGCGCGCTTTCGACTTCCGTGAAAGGGGCATTGCGGATGAATTTGTCGGTGATCGGGCGGTACCAGATGCCGTCATAAAGTGCGGTCAGCTCGAAGGCGCCGATCCGATAGCGATAAATGCCGGCTGCCTCTTTGCCGGCCGGTGGCGCGGCAGCGCCTGCTGAAAGAACGGGCAGAGCCGCCACCGATGTGGCGCCGGCCAGAAAACCGCGACGCGTTACTTCGTGCATCGGCTTGTCCGCTTTCGCTGTGCTGGTTGGTTGTCTTCCGGGCGCCGCTCGGTGACCGCAGCATCGATGGTGCCACCGCCCTACCATTTCTTGGCCGGGCTGCCAAAGCAACTCGGTGTTATCGTTGAACATTATTCCTTTCGGGCCCTTGCCGCGGAGCCTTGCGCATTGAGCGGCAGACGGTCGGAGCTGCTTATCAATTGAATCAACGCTTGTGTCGTCTGGCGAACAAATAGACGCGCTGTCTTAAATTCTTCATCGAGCTTCCGGCTTCCGCGGGGGATGTCCCGCGACCGGTTGATGCTGTGGACAAATCGCTTTGGAACGAGCGGGTCGCGCGACGTTCACGTTCTGGTGTCAAATTCTCGGCGCCAAGATCGTCGAATGAGACGTGCTGAAGCTCTGTCGCTTGTTCGAAGTGGCTACCGACCGGCAAATGTAGTACGAGCTTCTGACGTTTGACGTTGGGGATTCGTCGGCGTGAACGCAATTCGGGATTCGTCGGCGTGAACGCAAAAAGCAGCCTCGCAGGCTTGGCGTTGCTCGCGGCCGTCGCCTGCATGTTAGGGGGCTGCTCGGAAAGTATTTTCCAGCCGCAGGGCCCGATCGGCGCTGCCGACAGCAAGATCCTGCTCAATGCCGTGGGCATCATGCTGGTGATCGTCGTGCCGACGATCATCGGCGTGCTCGCCTTCGCCTGGTGGTTTCGCGCGTCCAACGCGCGGGCGCGCTACCAGCCCGATTTCGTCTATTCCGGCCGGATCGAGATCATCGTCTGGGCGATACCGCTGCTCGTCATTTTGTTTCTTGGCGGCGTGATTTGGATCGGGGCGCACGAGCTCGATCCCTACGAGCCGATTGCCTCGCAGGACAAGACGGTCGAGGTGCAGGTCGTCTCGCTCGATTGGAAATGGCTGTTCATCTATCCGGAGCTCGGCGTTGCAAGCGTCAACGATCTTGTGGTTCCGGCGAATATGCCGGTGCACTTCTCGCTGACCTCGGCAAGCGTGATGAACGCGTTTTTCGTGCCGCAGCTCGGCAGCATGATCGCGACCATGAACGGCATGGTCACGCAGCTTTCTCTGCAGGCCGACCAGACCGGGGATTTTTACGGCGAATCAACCCAATTCAGCGGCGGAGGCTTTTCCGACATGCATTTTACATTGCACGCGGTGTCGCCAGAGGCATTTCAACAATGGGTAGCCGCTGCGCGTCAGGCCGGTCCGGCGCTTGACGCCGCCGCTTATCGCGCGCTGTCGGAGCAGAGCCGGAACGTAACCCCATTCACCTATCGGACGGTCGAAGCGGATTTGTTCGACAGCATCATCACGCAAAAGCTTCCGCCGGGCCCGGGGCCGCAAACAAGCGGCGGCCGCTCGGCCAACCGCGCAACAGGAGCGCAGTAAGGTGCTCGGCAAGCTCACCTGGGACGCGGTCCCCTGGAACCAGCCGATCCCGCTCGTAGCCGGCGGCGCGGTGATCGTGATTGTGCTCGCCGTGCTCTTATGGGTCGTCGTCAAAGGCTATCTGCCTTACCTGTGGAACGAGTGGATCACCAGCGTGGACCACAAGCGCATCGGCGTCATGTACACGCTGCTTGCGCTGGCGATGCTGCTGCGCGGCTTCATTGATGCGATCATGATGCGGTCGCAGCAGGCGGTCGCTTTCCACGCGGCCGGTTACTTGCCGCCGGAGCATTTCGACCAGATTTTTTCCGCGCACGGCACCATCATGATCTTCTTCGCCGCGATGCCGCTGATGATCGGGCTGATGAATTTCGTCGTGCCGTTGCAGCTCGGCGTGCGCGACGTCGCCTTCCCGACGCTGAACTCGACCAGTTTCTGGCTGACCGCGACCGGAGCTTTGCTGGTCAACATCTCGCTGGTGGTCGGCGAGTTCGCGCGCACCGGATGGCTGCCATATCCGCCGTTGTCGGAAGCCACTTATCTGCCCGGCGTGGGGGTCGATTATTACCTGTGGGCCCTGCAGATATCCGGCGTCGGCACCTTGATGACCGGTATCAACTTCGTCACCACCATCCTGAAAATCCGCGCGCCCGGCATGAGCTACATGCGCATGCCGATGTTTTGCTGGACCGCGCTCGCCGCCAATCTCTTGATCGTGGCGGCCTTTCCGGTGCTCACCGCCACGCTGGCGATGCTGATCCTGGACCGCTATCTCGGCTTTCATTTTTTCACCAATGAAGCCGGCGGCAACATGATGATGTTCATCAATCTGATCTGGGCCTGGGGACATCCCGAGGTTTACATCCTCGTTCTGCCTGCATTCGGCATTTTTTCCGAGGTCATTTCCACATTCTCCGGCAAGCCGCTGTTCGGCTACCGGTCGATGGTCGCGGCGACGTTGTTCATTTGTCTGGTGTCGTTCACGGTGTGGCTGCACCACTTCTTCACGATGGGGGCGGGCGGCGACGTCAACGGCGTGTTCGGCATCGCCACCAGCATCATTGCGGTCGGCACCGGCGTGAAGGTCTACAATTGGATGTTCACCATGTATGGCGGCCGCATCCGCTTTGCGACGCCGATGCTCTGGTCGGTGGGATTCCTCGTCACCTTTGTCATCGGCGGCATGACCGGCGTGCTGCTGGCCGTTCCGCCGGCCGACTTCCAGCTGCACAACAGCCTTTTTCTGGTCGCGCATTTCCACAATGTCATTATCGGCGGCGTGCTCTTCGCCGGCTTTGCCGGCATCACCTACTGGTTCCCGAAGGCGTTCGGTTTTCGGCTGCATGAAGGGTGGGGCAAGGCGGCCTTTTGGTTCGCCTTGATCGGCTTCTACGTGACCTTCATCCCGCTTTATATCGCGGGCCTCATGGGCATGACGCGGCGCCTGCAGCATTACGACGTGGCGGCCTGGCGCCCCTGGGTGCTGATTGCCGGCATCGGCATCGTCATCCTGTTGCTCGGCGCGGTCTGTCAGGCGGTGCAACTCGTCGTCAGCATTCGCCAGCGCGCCGCGTTGCGCGATGAGACCGGCGATCCTTGGGACGGCCGCTCGCTTGAATGGGCCACGGCGTCCCCGCCGCCCGCCTTCAATTTCGCGGTGCTGCCGCAGGTGCGCGGCGACGAGCCCTACTGGCAGATCAAACGTCGCGCCATCGAAACGCAGCAATTGGCGGCGGAGCCGACCTATAAAGCCATCGAGATTCCGAGAAACAGCCCGACCGGATTCATCACCGCCTTCTTTGCGACCGTCACGGGATTTGCGCTGATCTGGCACATTTGGTGGATGGTCGGCGTCGGTGTTCTCGCCGCCTATGGTGTTTTCGTCTGGTTCGCCTGGCGGGACGTCGCGGAGTACGAAATACCGGCAGAAGAAGTCGCTCGCGTCGACCGCGCCCGCCGCGCTGCGCGCCAGCAATGGCTTGCCGCGACCGTTCATTCCGGGGGGCCGGCATGAGCGCAGCGGATGCAGTGGATCTCTACCGCCCGGTCCCTGGCGCCGGGGAGGGCGGCCGCATCTCTGCAACCGGTCATGGCGAAGGCGGGCCGGCGTCCAAGCGCGTGATCGTCGCCTACGGCTTCTGGATCTTTCTGCTGAGCGACATCGTGATGTTCTCTTGCTTGTTTGCGGCGCATGCGGTGCTGCAAACGGCGACCGCGGGCGGTCCTTCCGGGCACGAGCTTTTCAACCCGAAGAACATCGCGATCGAGACCGCTTGCCTGCTCGTATCGAGCTTCACCTGCGGGATGTCGGCGGTGGCGTGCGGGGTACGCAACCAGCTTTGGACGCAAGTGGCGCTATTGGTCACGGGCCTGCTGGGTGTCGCCTTTCTGGTGCTGGAGGCGCAGGACTTCGCCGCCATGGTCGCACAAGGCGCCGGTCCGCAGCGCAGCGCCTTCTTGTCCTCGTTCTTTGCCGTCGTCGGATGCCACGGTTTGCATGTCAGCGCCGGCCTGTTGTGGCTCGGCACCATGATGGCGCAGATCTTCGTCAAAGGCTTCCGCGCCGACATTCTGCGCCGGATGATGTGCTTCAATTTGTTCTGGCATGTGCTCGACATCATCTGGGTGGCGCTGTTTACGATTGTCTATCTGATAGGAGAAGGCCGATGAGCGACAATTGGGATGCCGACGATGTCGCGCCCGGCTTCACCGAGGCGCGCGCGTACACGGTCCGGGAGGACATCCAGGGTTATCTGGTTGGTCTTGTGCTCGCCGCGTTGCTCACGGCGGCGTCATTTTACGTGGTCTACACGCACCTGATCTGGGCGCCGGCGATTCCGATTGCGCTTGTGGTGCTGGCGATCGCTCAGATCGGCGTTCATCTGGTTTTCTTTTTGCACCTCACGACCGCGCCGGACAATACCAACAACGTGCTGGCGCTCGCCTTCGGCGTTCTGATCGTGGCCCTGATCATTGGCGGTTCGGTCTGGATCATGGCGAATCTCAACGAGCGCATGATGCCGATGAATCACATGATGCAGATGCAGCGGTGAGGACTGAGCCTTCGGCACGCCTCGGCGCCGATATCCGGCGGAGCGTCGGGAAGGCGCCGTCTCGCCTCGGACGGAAGCGCGCGCCGTCTGCGGACACTATCGCGATCCGGGATTAACGTCATATGGGCGGCCAACGCTGCCCGCGGCTTCCTCCCAGCGCTGTATCAATTTACCGGCAAGCCGTTTTTCGGCACCCCATAACGCCGCCGGGCGTTATTTCCACATTTTCATCAATATTGAGCGACACACATCCCCTGTGGATTTAGGGGGATGTTCCATGTTCCAGCACATTTGTTGGAAGGACTGCCTATGGCTCTCAGTTGTTGCCACGGCATTCCTTGTTAGCGGCATCGCGCATGCTGAAGTGGCGAGCGTCTATGGCGGACGCGACGGCCTTTGCGGATCACGCACAGCAAGTGGCGAGCGTCTGAACTGCGCGGCCATGACGGCGGCGCATCGCACCTTGCCGTTCGGCAGCCTCGTTGAGGTCTGTCACAACGGATGCGTCACCGTGCGGATCAACGATCGTGGCCCCTTTGTACGCGGAAGGCATATCGATTTGTCACCGGCCGCGGCACGGGCGATCGGCCTCAAGCAGACGGGTCACGTTACAATCACGCGTCGATAAGACTGCTTGCGTGAAATGGACGCCGAGCGACGGTCCAGCATCCGGGCTGGGGCGGCGCCGATGTCGGCTTCCTGCACTGGAAGACTGCATCGGTCGATGGTACGGCATCGGCGCCTCGGTCCTTTCCGAAATTTAATATTGCAAAGCCCGCTTGGGAAACGCGGCCCGATTGACTCTCGCGGGGCAATTGGCGGCAATGCTGCTGTTGCGCCCGCAAAGTAACTTGTCGTAGCCCGCCCAAGTACCCTAACACTCTTCAAGTACCCTAACACTCTTAATGTGGGAGAATTCCATGAACCTCAAGCTTGTCATAGCTGTTTCACTATACGCCACAATTCCTATGGTTGCATATGCGCAACAAAATGCCCCAGCCGCGAACGCGCCGAAACCAACGGCAGCGGACGTGCAGAAACTTGTTCAGTCGATCAGTGGCGACAAAGCCAAGTTGAAGACCTACTGCGACATCGGCAAGATCCAAGAACAGATGGAGCAGGCCGAGCAGAAAAAAGACACCAAGACGGGCGAAGCTCTTGGCGCTAAGGCCGACAACCTCGCAAAGCAACTTGGCCCTGATTACGAAAGAGTCATGGGCGGGCTAGAGCAAATCGACCCAAGCTCCCCTGAAGGAAAGCGTTATACCGTTTTATTTCAGCCTCTCTTCAAGCAGTGCAAATAAAAGCGTTGAAAGGAAGATATGGGGCAAGAGGAAGGAGCTGGTGATCGCTCTCGCGTGCTCGCCCACCAGGATGCCAGCGGCGTGCGGCTGATCACCCGCGGCGGCTATGACTTCTCCGATCGCTTCGCGCTCGCCGCGGCCGCTATGCCGCCCTGCCCGCGCGGTCGTGCGTCGTCGATGGCGAGGCAATCGCCTGCGATGAGAATGGCCTGTCGGTTTTCGACCTGCTGCGTTACCGGCGCACCGAGAGCTTTTGCGTCAGGGATGTGACCGGCCAGGCGCCGTTGCTAGCGGGGGGCGTCGAATATCGCGTCTAGTAAAATTGCGCTACTCTGCGAAGCCGAACGGGGGCGATGATCGAATGACTGGGAGCAAGCAATGCTGCGGAAACTCGTCTGTGCGGGCGCGATCGTCCCGTTGATCGCCGGCGCCGCTGCCGCCCAGGACCTAAGCATTCCGTTCAAACCAAAGACCCCGCCACCGAGCCAAGAACAAATCGAGCGGCAAAAGGCTGCCGACAAAGCCTATGACGCGGCCATCCACAAGATACCCGACAAAAAGTCGCCCCCCGATCCATGGGGCGACGTCCGTCCCGCCAAGAGCAAGCAGCAATAGGCTTCGAGGGGCGGCGGCCTGACCTGCTGACCCGCCCGTCCAAGCCTGGCGCATCGCGGCCAACATCGCCAAGTTGCCGGACCTGTCGCGTAGCCCACCGCCGTACGCGCGCTCATCGGTCGCCGCCGGCCCGCCACGGAACAATCCAATGAATGGTGAGTTTCCCGTGACCAGGGGGAGGGTCGCGTAGTCATGCCCACGCTAATCCCGCGCACTGAGGCTGTCGCGATTCTGATGTTGGCGGCCAGCGTTCTGCTTGTGGTCGCTATCGCGTTCGCATTTTGACATTAGCACGCAATGCATGCGCTGAGTGGAATTGCGCGGGCGAGCATGGCAGCCGCCCCCCTTCCGGGCCATGTGTCGATCGCGGTGACCGGCTGGCCCACACCAAGTAAAAATCAGCGCTGAACCTTGAGATTCTCAGCTGATATTTTGCCCCTGTTCGCGACCTCTTCGAATTCGACGACCTGCCCCTCATTGAGATTGCTGAGGCCAGCTCGCTCCACCGCCGAGATGTGCACGAAAATATCTTTACCGCCGCCTTGCGGCTGAATGAATCCATAGCCCTTGGCTGGATTAAACCACTTCACAGTACCTTTCGGCATCAGTTCCGCTCCAATCGAGTTTGTGCCGCACCAGGCATGACAGCGCCACACGGTCATCAGCTGGCACAGAGGTTGTCGCGCCCCTATGCCGGCCTAACTTCACGGACCCAGGAGATGCGGCGAAGGCCTGAGCACCTGAAGGATGGTGATCATATTAGTAAATACACTACACGCCGTTCTGTGACGTGGATCACCCCTCGGGACGTTCCGGGCCCCGCCCTGGAACGCCGTCCCGCCCGGCTTGCGCGGGCCGCCCTGACGACCCACCGCGAAGCAGGCGAGACACTTGAGCCGCGGAATTGGTGCCAAGCGAGACAACTGAGATCGCTATCTGCACCGGAAAAGCGCATACTTGATTCATGAGCACAATTATCCCTTATGCCTTTTGCGCGGTCCTGTTTATGGCCGCGCTCGGACTTACGGTGGCTATCTTAGTTCGGTGAGCAGCTGTGTTGGACTTCCCCAATCAAAGCCGATTCTTCGATTCAACTCGATCCGCAGTTCGATTCTGGGGGCATGACAGGGCTATGGAATGGTCGTTCTTTGTAACGGAAGCAGCACTCAAGAGACTACAACCCAATGCGGAGCGAGATGAAACGAGTTTGCTCCGCGCCTTTGATGCGAATCGGGAAAAGATCTACGCGGCAGCAACGAAGGCGTATACGCGGGAGCGCAAGGGCTCCTACGAACTAGGCGTTACGGATTTTTGAATCGACAGAAAAAGCCCGCCGCCCAATTCTCTTCCCTTCGGCGCCGGCGGTCATAGTCACCGTCATGATCCATGATCGGCCGCAGTGACCATCGAATGCCGACCCGATGGTGGCAGAATCGATCACCGTTGCCCTTGAGGCTGCCTTTCGTCGATCCGGCCGAGCAGATCTCTGTCAATCCACCGACAGACCCACCACGCATGGGATTGCGTGGCTATCCAACTAGTCGCCGCGGAATGATCCTTAAAGGTGTCAACCCGCTCCAGGGTGCCATCAGGCCATTCTGCCTCGACGGCCCATCGATCACGATCGGTGAGTATAATGTAAAAGATTGGCTTTCGTGCAGTTTCGGCCATTCCCTCAGTTTTGAGGCAAATCGTGACCGCCACAAGACTTCATCAGGGCGGCGCGGCGGCGCCGGCTGCGACGGTGGTCAGTTGGCGGCCTGATGTATCGAAGTTATCGTGCCGGATGGCTCCGTTCCTATACCGATGCCCGAACACTGGACTACAGGTGCAAGCTTGGGCGGCTGGCGATCCCGAGGGCGATGATCTGACCTACACTGAGGTGACCTGTCTTGCCTGCGCCCAGGCCTATTTGGTCAATCCCAAGACGGGCAGGGTGCTTGGAGCGGACGACGAATAAGGCGCTGGCACGCGCGTTCGAGAGGTCCCGGCTTTACGATCCCGTCCTCCCTTAGTTCGACCCGCAAAGCCGGATCTGCGCTTTCAGGGTTTTGATGTCCGCCTGGTGATCACCCGGTGACCGGGCGGCCAGCGGCGGGTATTGGATCTCCGGTGGACGGGCCAAGCCGGAAGCCCCGGCGTAACGTGGGTACGCAACGCTCGCGCGCCAGCAGTGGCATCCTCCTTTTTTCGGCGCTTGTGCCCATTTGGACAGTATCGCGACGAGGCCAAGCTTTGCTCACCGCTCCGGTAGGTTGTACTGCCGGAGCGGTTCATGCCGGGATCATGGAGGAAACTACCATGTCAGCGAAACTAACAGACGCGGAGCGAATGACCATTCTCAACGCGCTAACAGTCTCGGCCTTTCAGCACGAAAAAGACGCGGCGGTAGCCTCAGAGTTGGCGTTGCACGGACAAACGACTAGGGCGTCAGCGGATGCTCTTGCGGAGCAATTCCGACAGCAAGCTGAGGATGCCCGCCAACTACGCGATAAGCTTACGTTTTTGTGGTCTCACATTCAGTTTTAACGGCCATCTAGATGGCGCTATCCCCACGGTGGCTGAACTCAGACCACCGCCGCCATGTCCAAAAGCTATAAATGCGAGACGCGGGAAGCGATCAGGGAATAGCGCGGGGCGGGCCGGCGCTCGCCTCGCATTGCCCGGGGACAAAATGCATGTGCAATAATCGATATGTCGCCTTTGTAGATACTAAGTCTTTCTCACAATCTCTGAGAACCCGAGAAGCATTCGCCTGTTAAGCGCCCCGCATCACTTCGTCCGTTGTCGGTGTGGTGGTCCTTTTTAATTTCGCTGGCCTTCCTCTCACGACGAAGATTTATGGGGTTACGGTCGTTGGAAAGGCGGACGCCGACGATCCGACGCTGATCGAACAGGTGGCTACCTGATCGCCTTTTATGGCCGTTTCCTAACGTTCTTGTGCCCTGGCCTAATGGGACGAGGCGTGGGCGAATAGAAATCGTTTCTGGGCGTGGACTGGTCCTCAAAACCGGTAGTGCTTTGCCCTCCCAGACACGCGAATTGGCAACAGGCACCGCCAAAGGTGATGAGCCGCTTGCCGGGCCGGAAAGGTCCAACCCTTTCGCCATCGAAGACGTGGAATGTCCCCAAGCTGAGGTCGAAAATTTCCTCTTCATGGAGGACGATTTCGCGGCTTTCTCTGGGATGGCGCGTCATCGTATCGACCGACGGCGTTGGGTTTGCCAGGGATGCTCCGCTCGCCAGCGTCAACGACAATCCAGCTGCTCCCAAAACCGGCACGGCTTTGATTCGACGCTTTCGCCTGGAAGTTTGCTTCGCGCGCGACATGTAAGTACTCCCCGACTAACCCCCCAGCCATTATCGCCTCGCGACACCGCGAGGGCACGCGAAGCGGATATAGGCGGCCCGTGGAGGGAGTCGAGGTTTACGCCCGACCGGGACCACCATCCGGTTGGGGGCTTATAGAGGCTCGATCCAGCCCGGTCAGGACCAGACGGTCACCGCCCGGAATTCTTGATCTTCAGCCAGTAATTTGATCGGCCGGCGCGAGGCCCTGCTGTTTCAAAAGTTGGCTGTTGCCCTAGAGTGACAGCGCTCAAGGCACCCATGCGGTAGATTGGCTCCTCAGGCCTTTTGCCACTGTAGGGTCGAAATGAAACGCTTGTTATTCGCGTCATTTGCGGCATGCGTTGTTGGTGCAGGGTCTGCCGCGCTGGCAGCCGACTTTCCGCCCCCGGTCGCGCCGCCGCCCCAAGCTCCAGCAGCCTATCTGGCGCCTGGGCCGTATTATAGCTGGACGGGCTTCTATATCGGCGGCAATCTTGGCGTCGGCTGGAGCACCAGTGGCAACGCATCTGACACGGCTCTCAGCACCTTTTCGTTACCTACGAACACCTCGTTCCTCGGCGGCGGCCAGGTTGGCTTTAACTACGAGTTCTACAACAATGTCGTCATCGGCGCCGAAGCCATGTTCGATTGGCTTCCCAATAACACGAACACAATTACCGTAACTGGCGCCGGGGCTCTTACCGGTAACACCGCTTCCGCTACGATCAACAATCGCTGGCTCACGACTGTGACTGGCAAGCTCGGTTATGCGTTTGCTGAGCGCGTGCTGATTTACGCCAAGGGCGGTGGCGCCTGGGTTGGCGCGAGCAATCCCGGCTTAACGGTCAATGGCGGGCCGGCAACGTTCTCCACCTCCAGCACCACAAATTGGGGCTGGACCGGGGGGTTTGGCGTCGAGTGGGCTTTCGCGGCCAATTGGTCCGCTCGGGCTGAGTACGACTACATCGGACTGAGTAACCAGAACTACACCATTGCAGGCACTGGGCCGTTCGGTGGCGATACGATCAGCGTCAGTAATCGCAGCATTTCAATGCTGACCGCCGGCTTGAATTATAAGTTTGGCTGGGGCTGGTAATTACGAGGATGTTGAAACGGGGGCGGGCGGCGATAATGTGGCCGCCCCTAGGCGACCTGCACCGCGCCACGCCGTGGCTTTGGCTCCATTGCGAAAAATGCCAGCGCTACGCGCGCCGCTCGCCTGCGCCGTGCCTGTGATCCGGTGGGGCGCCGGCACGTCGAGTGACGTGCTGCGGCAGCGCGCGCGCTGCACCGCCTGCGGCCACAAGGGCGCGACCATCCAGCATCCCGGCTGGGGCGGCGCCGATATCGGCTTCCTGCCGTTTCCCGCCGACAGATTGGTATTCTAACGACGAGAGCTTCGACGTATGCGGCGTGTCGCCCGTCTCATAGGTCGGCGCCACGGCCGATAAGCGGTCTTATCGGAACCAACACAATCGCATCTTTGCGGTTTTGTCGTCGCGACAACGATTCGACTGGACCTCAGTCCATCGCCGATATCAGTATTCGGATCCAAAAGCGGACTTGATCATGTCCGCTAAGCTCTATCGCCGTCCGAATAGTGCTACTTCGATTGCTTCGATGTGTCGGAGCATCGCTTGGGCGGCGCCATCTGCGTCACGGCTCTCCAGCGCTGCGACAACATTCCCATGCTGTTCGCAATAATCGCGCCGCCGGTTCTCCGAAAATGACTTTCGCTTCAGCTCGATCCAGGCATTTCGGCTGCGGATGACTTGCAGGATGTCATGGATGCTGGTCAGCAGCTCGTTGCGCGTGGCAGCGAACAGACGCTGATGGAATAGCGTGTCCCAGCGTTCGAACTCGTCGGTCTGATGCGCGTGGGTGGCTTGTCGATGCGCCTCCACGATCGCCTGGAGGTCCGAAAGGCTCGCGTTCTTGGCGGCGAGCGCGGCGGCTTGCGGCTCCACGATAAGACGGGCGGCCATGAGATCCGCCGGTGAGACGCCAGTCACGCGCTGGACAATGTCGGCAAGTTCCGCCACTTCGCTATTGACGAAGGTGCCGCGGCCTACATGGCGTTCTATCGTGCCGTCATTTGCGATCGCTTCGACTGCGCGGCGGACTGTATTGCGCGCCACGCCATATTGTGCGGCCAGCTCGCGTTCAGCGGGCAGCCGTCCGTTCGCCGCCCACTCTCCGGCGGCAATGCGTTGACGCAAAGAGCCCTCGATTGCGCCTGCTACGATTTTTGGCAAGGCAGGTATTCCTTATAAGGCAGGTATTCCTTATTTGGACCGATAGTAGACCAATTATCACAGTTGCGGCTTTGCGCCAATGCCTGATTTTTCAGGCGCTACGCAGCGCTTGCAATGGCTCCCAAAAGACCGATAATTACTTCCAATACGAAAAAATTGGTTCAGATTGGGGAGCGAATGAAGGTCGCCACCGTATCCGTCGCCGGAGAGAGGCGCGTTGGCCAGATCACCAAGGACGGGCAGTCGATCGCCCCGTTCGATTTGTCCCTTTCGGAAGCGCACGACGGGATCATTGCCTTGATCCGCAATGGGGCAGGCGTGCCGCCGACCCTTTCGCCAATTCCTCTGTCGCTGGTCACGATCGAAGCTCCGATCCCGGCACCGAGGCGCAACATTTTCTGTGTCGGCAAAAACTATCATGAGCACGCCTACGAATTCGCCCGCAGTGGTTTTGACACGAGCAGTGCCAATGGCGCTGTACCGGGTAATCCGATCATCTTCTCAAAGGTGCCGGAATCCGTGATCGCCTGCGGCAGGGCGGTCGTCATTGACCCGAAAGTCTCGCAGGCAGTCGACTACGAGGCGGAACTTGCGGTCATCGTCGGCAAACCGGGCCGTGGCATCGCGGCAAAGGATGCCTTCGATTACGTCTGGGGATACACGATCATCAATGACGTCACCGCTCGCGACCTGCAGGCGCGCTATAGTCAATGGCTCATCGGCAAATCTCAGGACACCTTCTGCCCGATGGGGCCTTTTGCCGTTACCCGTGACGAGATCGACATCGGCGACACGCCGATCAGCTGCTCCGTGAACGGCGAATTGCGTCAAAGCTCCAACACGAATTTGCTGATCTTCGGCATTCCGAAAATTATCGAGACGCTGTCCGCCGGCATTACACTTCAGCCTGGGGATGTGATCGCAACGGGAACGCCCGCCGGCGTAGGCATCGGCTTCGACCCGCCGAAGTATTTGAAGGGCGGCGACGTCGTGCGGATCGAAATCGGCGGGATTGGCGTCCTGGAAAACGAGATCGTGGAGCGCTCTCCATGACCTCTATTCGTTTGGCAGGCATGACGGTGGAGTCGGACGGCGACGGTCCGCCAATCGTCATGCTGCACGGGCTTGGCGGCACCTCCAACAGTTTTCAGGCGATGATGCCGCCGCTTGCCGGTTTCCGCATCGTGCGTCCCGATCTGCCGGGCGCCGGACGGTCGCCGTCGCCCGCGCAAAAGATCACCGTCGAATTCCTGGTCGATGCGGTCGAAACCGCAGCGTCGCATTTGGGCGTCGGCCGCGCCCACGTGGTCGGCCATTCGTTCGGCACCTTGATAGCCCAGCACTTGGCCGCGCGGCGTCCCGCGCGTGTGGCCAGCCTCACTTTGTTCGGTCCGATCCTCGAGCCGCAAGATGCGGCGCGCGCCAGGTTGCGCGACCGTGCGGCGACGGCGCGCAACGAAGGGATGGGCACGGTCGCCGATCAATTGGCCGGTTCAGCCCTGTCGAGCGCAACCGCGAACGACAATCCGGTGGTGGTCGCCTTCGTGCGCGAGAGCCACATGCGCCAAGACGCGGAAGGCTTTGCCCGCTCGTGCGAGGCGCTGGCGCAAGCAGATAAAGCAGACCACCGACTTATCGACTGCCCAACTTTGATCGTTACCGGCGACGAGGATGCGGTCGGCCCGGCAAGCGTCGCCCAGGAACTCGCCGACCGGATCGGCGGGGCGAAGACCGTTATTCTACACCGCTGCGGCCATTGGACGCCGGTCGAAAAGGCGAAGGAGTGCGGCAAACTCTTGGCGGATTTCGTACGTGGAATTCAGATCTAACAAATGCGCGCGGCGTTCGGCGCGCCGCAAGGGGAGGAACCACCATGGCCTATGAGTCGAATAGCTGGAATGGCAACGGCGACGGACCGATTCTGTTCACCAACGTCCGGGTGCTCGATGCGACCGGCGAATATCCCTACACCGGCGAAGTGCTGATCCAGGGCAATCGCATCAAGCAGGTGACGCGCGGCTCCTCCCGGCTGTCTCCCAGCAGCCAAAGCCACGGTGGTGCGACCGTGATCGACGGCATGGGAGCGACCTTGATGCCGGGCATGATCGACGCGCACCTGCATCTGTCATGGAACAACGCGCCGGGCATCGACCCGATTCAGATGATGGAATTGGAAGAGCACATGCTCGTCACCATGGAAATGGCGAAGCTCGTGCTCGATGCCGGCTTCACGGCCGGGCGGGGCGCGGCGGCGGCTAAGCCGCGACTCGACGTGGTCGCCAAGCGATTCATCAATGAAGGCCGGTTCCCGGGGCCGCGTTATCTGGCGGCTGGGCCGGAGATCACGACGGTGGGCGGGCTCGGCGACTCGGCGCCTTCGCACATTCCCCATGAAGGCCTCAATCTCGGCATTGTCGTTTCTGGACCGGAGGAAGTGCGCCGCACCGTGCGTCAGCTCATCAAATACGGGGTCGATTCCATCAAGCTCAATCTTTCCGGCGAGGAAATCACCGGCATGGGCGCCGAAGAAACGCCGATGTCGGAAGAAGAAGTGGCGATGGCGGTGAAGGAGGCAAAGTGCCGGAACAAGGTGTTGTCCGCGCACGCCCGTTCCTCCGGATCGGTCAAGCAATGCGTCCGCCACGGCATCCAGAACATCTACCACGCGTCTTTCGCCGACGAGGAAGCCCTCGATATGCTGGAGGCGAACAAGGATCGGCATTTCGTCGCTCCCGGCATTGCGTGGCTCATCAACACGGCGCGGCACGCCGAGCCGTGGGGCATCAAGCCCGGCTCCAAGGTCGCGATGCTTTATGAGCGCGAGCTCGAAATGTGCATCGAGACCATGAAGAAGATGCACCGGCGCGGCATCCGCGTCTGTATCGGCGGTGACTACGGCTTTGCCTGGACGCCGCAAGGCACCAACGCCAAGGACATCCAGACCTTCGTCGACATGCTCGGCTTCACGCCGATGGAGGCGCTGCAGGCGGCAACAAAATATGGCGGCGAGATCATGGGCATGGCGAACGAGCTTGGTCTGGTTCGCGAAGGCTATTTGGCCGACCTGCTTCTGGTCGATGGCGATCCGGCCGCCGACGTCCGCATCCTGCAGGATAAGACCCGCATCCTCGCCATCATGAAGGACGGCAAATTCCACAAGGCGCCGCGGATGAATCAGCAGCGCTTGCGAATGACTGCATGAGCATCGTCGAACAAGCGGCGCCCGGATTAACTGGGCGGCAGGCGTGGGCCCTGGTTTGGGCTCTCGCCGCCGCATTGGTCGCCTGGTTGTTCTTTGCCGTCTGGCCGAGCTGGCTCGACGCCGTTTTGATTTCCAAGAAGGCGTTCATCAATTCCATTTTCAACGGCGTGACGCTGGCCGGGCTTTATTTCCTGGTCGCCAGCGGTTTCACGCTGGTCTTCGGATTGATGCGCAACGTCAATCTTGCGCACGGTTCGCTTTATCTGCTTGGCGCCTATATCGGTTACGAAGTATCGCAACGCACCGGCATCTGGCTGCTCGGCGTCGGCGCGGGGTTTGTCGCGCTCGCCGCCGTCGGCTTTCTGATGCAGGTCTTCATCTTTCGCCGCCTCGAGGGTGACGAACTGCGACAGACGCTGGTGACGCTCGGCATCTCGATCGTCGCCGCCGATCTGATGCTGGCGATTTGGACGGGCATCACCTACCAGATCGGCGTGCCGTCCTGGCTCGACGGCGCGGTCAAGCTCCCCATCATCACCGCGATCCGTAGCAACGGCACCGCCGTGATGATGACCTATCCGCTGTATCGCTTGGTCGTGCTCGCGGTCGCCATCGTCATCGGCGTCGGTTTGTGGCTGATGATCACCCGCACGCGCATCGGCACGATGATCCGCGCCGGCGTCGACGACCGTGCGATGCTGTCGGCGTCGGGTGTCAACGTGCACATGGTTTTCGCCATTGTGTTTGCCGTCGGTGCCGGGCTCGCCGGTTTTGCCGGCGTGGTCGGCGGCACCGCACTGTCGGTGGCACCAGGCGAGGACGTTCGCTATCTGCTCGCCTCGCTGGTCGTCGTCATTGTCGGCGGCATGGGCTCGATCCCGGGCGCCGCGATCGGAGCGCTGCTGGTCGGCTTGGCCGAGCAGCTTGGCCTGGTTTATGTGCCGACCTACGGCATCGTCCTGACCTTCATCATCATGGTCGTGACGCTGTCGTTACGTCCGCAGGGCATTATGGGAAAAGCGCGGCCGGCCGTCGCTCCCATTCTAGCGCTCGATCAGTCTAACAAGGCCGTTGTCGTGCCCGCCCAGTTCGGCGTAGCGCAGGGCGTCCTTGCCGCAGCGTTGCTGCTATATCCGCTGGTTGCCTCGGAATTCTTCCTCACGCAGATCGGCGCTTATTCGCTGATCTGGGGCCTGTTGGCGCTGTCGATGATGTTGCTCGCCGGCTATGGCGGCATGGTCAGTCTGGCGCAGATCACCAGCGCCGGCATTGCCGCCTACACGGTGGCGATCTTCGGCACCAACAACATACATCTCTACGGATTCGGCTGGCCGTGGTGGGTGCTGGTGCCGTTTGCCGTCCTGTCTGTCGGCGATCACGTCGGCGATCATCGGTGCGATTTCCGTCCGCACCGAAGGCATCTACACGATCATGATTACGCTGGCGATCGCCGCCGCCTTCTTCTACTTCGCGCAGCAGAACTATGCGCTGTTCAACGGGCATTCCGGCTTTGCCGGCATTCCGACGCCGCAGGTCGCCGGTATCGACTGGCGGGCTCCGATCCCGTTCTACTATCTCTGCCTGTTCGTTGCTGCCGCCTGCTACGCGGCGGTGCTCTACTGTTCGCGCTCGACCTTCGGCTTGGCGTTGCAGGCGATCCGCGATAACGGCCGGCGCATGCGCGCGGTCGGTTTTGACATCACCGCGCACAAGGTGGTCGCTTACTTTTATTCGGGCATTATCGCCGGTCTCGCCGGCGTCTTGCTGGTCTGGTTCAACGGCCGGGTCTCGCCCGGCACCGTCGATGTCGGTCAGGCCATCGAGGTGCTGGTCATCGCCGTGATCGGCGGGCTGCGCCACCCGATCGGCCCGTTCCTTGGCGCGGTGTTCGTGATCCTGATCCAAACGTTCGCCATCGATATCGTCGGCGCCGAACGTTTCAACACGCTAATCGGTTTAGTCTTTCTGGCGATCGTTTTCGTCTCGCCGGATGGTCTCCTGGGCTTGTGGGGAAAAATCAAACCCCTGCTCGCGCAGGAGAGCCTGCGTTCCCGCCTGCCGGGGGGAGCGGCACTTCGTGCACAAACACAATCTACACAAGGGAGGATGGAATGACCGTACAACGACGAACGCTTCTTGACGCGCTCCTTGGCCTGGGCCTGGCGGCGGGACTGACGATCCCGTCGGTTGCGATGGCCGAAGACGCCATCAAAATCGGCGTGCTCGCCACCTTCGAAGGCGCGTTCGCCATACTCGGCGACGACAGCATGCGCGGCGCTCTCATGGCCGTCGACGACTTCGGCGGCAAGGTCGGCGGCAAGAAGATCGAGATCGTCAAGGGCTCGTCAGACGGCTCGCCGGATAGCGCAGTCCGCGCCACCCGCAAGTTGGTCGAGCAGGATGGCGTGAAGGTGCTGGTCGGGCCGTTGTCGGGCGATGAAGGTCTCGCCGTGAAGGATTACGCCAAGACCAAACCGGACGTGACCTTCGTCAACGGCACGTCGGCCGCGCAGGACACGACCTTGCGCGATCCGGCGCCGAACTTCTTCCGCTTCTCCACCGACGGCGCGCAATGGATGGCCGGCCTCGGCGACTACGCTTACAACGTCAAGCACTACAAGAAAGTAGCCACCTTGGCGGAAGATTATTCCTTTCCCTACACGCAGGTGTTCGGTTTCATGGCGCCCTTCTGCAAGGCCGGCGGCCATGTCGTGAAGAAATTCTGGGTCCCCATCGGCACCAAGGATTTTTCGTCGGTCATCGCGGCGATGCCGGACGGTATCGATGCGATCTATGTCGTGCTCGGCGGTTCTGATTCGGTCAACTTTCTGACCCAGTATCAACAGGCCGGCGGACAGGCGCCTCTGGTGGGCGGCTCGGTCACTGTCGATCAAACGATCCTCGGATCCAAGGGCAAGATCCACGACGTCATCATCGGCACGCCTTCAGCGGGCCCGATTGCCGACGACAACGACTCGGCGCCGTGGAAGAAGTTCGTCGCTGCCTACAAGAAGCAAGCCAATGCGTTTCCATCGCCGTCGCTGTTCGCCCACGGCTACTATGTCAACATGACGGCGTTGCTTACGGGTCTGCAAAAAGTGAACGCCGACGTGTCGGATGGCGGCAGCAAGCTGCGGACGACGCTTGCGAGCCTCGTTCTCGAAACCCCGACCGGCAAAGTCTCGCTGGACAAAAACCGCAACGCGATCGCCGACGAATTCCTGACCGAAGTGGCCAAGAATCCTGATGGCGCGCTGTATAACAAACTTATCAAGGTTGTTCCGCAGGTGAACCAGACGCTGGGTATTCCGGAAGCCGAATTCCTGAAGCTTGGCAAGGTGGGTCGCGATAATCCGAGCTGTCCGTAATCGCTCGGACGAGAGACTGCCAGTGACCGAGGTGTCCGTTGCCGCGCGTCTGCAAGAGTCCGGAGCGCATGCGCTCGAACTCGACAACGTGGCACGGCACTTCGGCGCGCTGGTGGCGCTCTCCGGCGTCACCATGAGGATCGCCGCCAGCGAACGTCGCGCGATCATCGGCTCCAACGGCGCCGGCAAAACCACGCTGTTCAACGCCATTACCGGCGACTTCATGCCGACGGCCGGGCGTATCCGCTTTTTCAACGAGGACATCACGACACTGCCGGTCCAAGAGCGCATTCGGCGCGGCTTGCGCCGGACCTATCAGATATCGCAGCTGTTCGGCGGGCTCAGCGTCCGCGATTCCGTCTATCTCGCCTGCCGCGGCGTGTCTCGCGGGCGCTTCGCGCTGACGCGCCCGCGAACGGACGATCGCACGATGATGCAGGCGGAATCGATCCTTCACGCCGTCCATCTGGAAACAATGCGCGATACGCTGGTGGCGACGCTGAGCCACGGCCAGCAGCGGCAGCTTGAAATCGCGCTCGCGCTCGCCGGCGCCCCGCGTTTTATTTTGTTCGACGAGCCGGCCGCCGGACTGTCGCCGACGGAGCGGCGCGATCTGGTCGTCATCCTCAACGCGTTGCCGAAGCATATTGGCTATATCATCATCGAGCACGACCTCGACGTGGCGCTGCGCGTCACCGAGTACGTCACGATGCTGCACAACGGCCGTCTGTTCAAAGAGGGAACGCCGGAGCAAATCGAAGACGATCCACAGGTGCAGGAGGTCTATCTTGGCGGGCGTCATGGCTGAGCGCGGTAGTCAGCCCGCTCTGAAGATCGAGGATCTTCACGTCTATTACGGCGAGAGCCACGCCATTCAGGGCGTCTCGATGACGCTCGAACGCGGCGTCCTTGCCGTCGTCGGCCGCAATGGCATGGGCAAGAGCACGCTTTGCAACACCATCGTCGGGCTGAAGTCATCACGGTCCGGCAGCATCCGTATTCTCGGCCGCGAGACATCGCGGCTCGAGCCGCATGTCATCCACCGCCACGGCGTCGGTTATGTGCCGCAGGGACGGCGGGTCTGGCCGAGCCTCTCGGTGGACGAACATCTGCGCTTGGTCGCGACCGGCGGGCCGCAGGGGGCGTGGACGGTCGATCGCGTCTACCAGACGTTTCCGCGCCTCCATGAACGGCGCACCAGCGGCGGCTCGCAATTATCCGGCGGCGAGCAACAGATGCTGGCCATCGCGCGCGCGCTTCTCGGCAATCCGCGCCTCTTGATCATGGATGAGCCGACGGAAGGATTGGCGCCGGTCATTGTCGAGCAAGTTGAAGCCATGATGGTGCAACTTGCCGAAGAAGGCGCGATGGCCGTTCTGGTCATCGAGCAGAATATCGGCGTCGCGACGGGTGTTTCCGACTACGTCGCCATCATGGTCAACGGCCGGATCAACCGCATCATGGAAGCGCGTGCGCTCGCCGCCGACCGCGAGTTGCAGCAGCGGCTCCTCGGCGTTGGCCGCCAGGAAGAAGACAGCCTCCCGCCGCCGGAAAGCACCACCGGCGAGAATGCCGAGGCGCTGTTGGCCCAGGTGTATAGGATCGAACGCGGGGAGGGGGCCGTCGCCGGTTCGGTAGCTGCGGCTGCCGAAAGCCTGCGGCCAAGCCCCTTGTTGCCGGATCGATGGAAAATGCCGGCGACGAGCCTGCGACAATCGATTGTCGAAGCTTCCCGGCCGCAGGACGACAGCCGCCGGGTCTTTGCAATCCCGTTCTCGGAGCGCATCGGGCGGACAGCACTCGTGGCCGGGACCTTCGATACGAAGGGGCGAGAGCTCAAATTCATTCGCGAACGCCTCAAGGCGCTCGGTATCCCCGCCCGCACTGTTGACCTTTCGACGTCGGACAAGCCGTCAACGGCTGATGTGACGCCGCTACAAGTGGCGAGCATGCATCCCGGCGGCACGTCGGCCGTTTTTTCCAAGGATCGCGGCCAATCGGTTGCGGCCATGGCTGAGGCGTTCGCGCGCTGGATCGCGCGCGAGCCGCGGATCGGCGGCATCATCTCGGCCGGCGGCTCCGGCGGCACGACGCTCGCGACTGCGGGGATGCGCGCCTTACCTGTCGGCATTCCTAAAGTCATGGTGTCGACGGTCGCCGCCGGCGACGTGCGCGACTATGTCGGCGCAAGCGACATCATGATGTTTCATTCCGTGGCGGATGTGCAGGGGCTTAACTCGATCACCGAGCAGGTGCTCGCCAATGCCGCGCATGCTCTCGCCGGCATGGTCGCGCAGATGCCGACGCGCGAAGCCTACGAAGCAAAGCGCAGGCTCGCCCGGCCGGCGCTCGGTATCACCATGTTCGGCGTAACCACGCCTTGCGTGCAGGCGGTGACCAAGCGACTGGAGGCCGACTACGACTGTCTGGTCTTTCACGCCACCGGCACCGGCGGCCGGGCAATGGAAGCGCTCGGCGATTCCGGATTGCTCGCCGGCTTTTTGGACCTGACCACCACCGAGGTCGCCGACATGCTGGTCGGCGGCATTCTGCCGGCCGATCGGGATCGCTTCGGTGCGCCGATCCGCACCGGCTTGCCCTATGTCGGCTCGGCGGGCGCGCTCGACATGGTTAATTTCGGGCCGCGCGACACGGTGCCGGCGCGCTGCCAAAGCCGCAAGTTTGTGGTCCACAATCCCAACGTCACGCTCATGCGCACGACCCCGGACGAGAACCGCGCCGCCGGCGAATGGATCGGTCAGCGGCTTAATCTGATGGAAGGTCCGGTGCGCTTCCTGCTGCCCGAAGGGGGCGTGTCCATGCTCGACAGACCCGGCGCGCCGTTTCATGATCCCGAAGCGGATGCAGCGTTGTTCGAGGCGATCGAGAAAACGGTGCGGCCAACGAGCAGGCGCGTGGTGGAGCGGGTGCGAGCCAATATTAACGACACGGCCTTTGTCGACGCGGTGATCAATGCCTTTAATTCCATTTCACCGCCGATCAGCAAGAGGGCCTAAGTGTCGGAGCGGATCAAAACCGGGTAGAGTACGAAAGTTCAAATTGGGCGGCCTGCGAGTGCCCGACTGCAAGCGCCGGACTGAATGAGCGGAGAGTAAGATGAGTGCGAACACTTTTGGGGAAGTGCTGCTGTGGCTGATCGGGGTCGCGATCGCCGTTGTCATCCTCGTCTACATCCTGCGCTGGCTCTACCGCCGCTCCACCAAAGAAACGGCGTTCGTGCGCACTGGCTTCTTGGGTGAAAAGGTCGTGGTCAATGGCGGCGCCTTCGTCGTCCCGGTGCTGCACGAAATCACGCCGGTCAACATGAACGTCATGCGCATCGAGGTGATTCGCCGCGAAAACGGCGCCCTCATCACCCGCAACCGCATGCGCGTCGACATTATCGCCGAATTTTTCGTCCGCGTCGGCGCATCCAAGGCGGCGGTGGCGGCCGCCGCGCAGACTTTAGGCCGGCGCACGTTGCAGGAGGACGGTATTCGCAGCCTGCTGGAGGGAAAATTTGCCTCCTCGATGCGCATGGTCGCGGCCCAGATGACTCTCGAGGAGATGCACGAACAGCGCCGCGACTACGCCAATCAGGTCCGCGATCTCGCCTCCGAGGCGCTCGCCGCCAACGGGTTGGAACTGGAGAATGTCGCCATCGTCGACCTCGATCAGACCAGCCTCGAATTCTTCGATCCGTCGAATGCCTTCGACGCTGAAGGCCTCACCCAGCTCACCGAGTTGATCGAGACGCGGCGCAAGATGCGCAACGAGATCGAGCAGCGCACGCTGGTCGATATCCGCAGCCAGAATCTGGAAGCGCAGAAGAAAGTCTTCGAGATCGATCGCGAGACCGAATACGCCCGGCTCGAACAGGAGCGCGAGGTCGAGTTTCGCCGGGCGGTGCAGCGCGCCGAGCTCACCAAGGAACGCGCGCTGCGCGAGCAGGAAGCCGAGGAGGCGCAGCTCTCTTCGCGCCAAGCGATCGAGAAGGCGCGGCTGGCGCAGCAGCTCGCCATCACCCAGGAGCGCATCAAGAGCGAAGAGGATACGCAGCGGCGCGAAATCGCCCGCCGCCGGTCGCTCGACGAAGCCGAGCTGAAGACCCGCGAGCAGACCGAGCGTGAGCAGATCAACCTCGAACTGCAATTGGAGACCGCCCGCATCGCGCGCGAGCGCGAGCAACGCGAGCACGAAATCAGCCGTCAACAAGCGCTTGAGATTTTGGAGCTTGATCGCCAAATCGCGCTGTCCGAAAAGACGCTCGCCGTGATCAAGGCGGAGGCGGAAAAGCGCCGCACCGAGATCATCGAAAACCAGCTCACCGAAGCCGAGCGCGTCGCCCAGGACCGCGCGCTCGACCAGATCCGGCTCGAGCGCGAGCGGCATCTGGAGGGCCTGCAGATCGCCAAACGCCAAGCCTTCGAAGAAGCGGAAATCGCCGCCGCCGAGGAAGTCGAGCGTGCGCGCATCGCCACCGAGCGCGGTATCGAAGAGGCGCGGATCGCCAAGGATCGCGACGTGCGCACGCTGGCGACCGAACGTGACAAGCTGGTGGAGATGGCCGAGATGGCCAAGGCGATCGAGCTGGCCAAGAAGGCGACCGAGCGCTCCGCTGCGATCGCCGCCTCGGAGGCCGTGCGCGTTAAAGTCATTCAGGCCGAGGAGCAGGCGATTACCGCTCGCGAGCGCGAAATCGCCGAACGGCGCAAGCTCACCGAAATGATCGCCGCGCAACGCGAGGCCGAGCGCGAGGCGCTGCGTATCACGGCAAAGGCCGAAGCTGAGATGCGAGCGGCCAGAAGTTTTGCGGAAGCGCAAAAGATAGCAGCGGAAGCGGCGGCGGAGGCAGAGAAGATTAGTGCACTCGCGGCCGCCGAGCGCTACGAAGTGGATGCCGCCGGCGCCCGTCAGCTCAACGAAGCGGAAAATATATTGAGCGAGGCTGCGCGCGCCGGCCGGCTACGGGAGAAGCTCCTGGAGCGGATCGAAGGAATCGTTCGCGAAAGTGTCAAGCCGCTCGAGAAGATCGAAGGCATCAAAATTCTTCACGTGGATGGCGTTAATGGCGGAAGTCCGGGCCGCAATGTCACCGACGAAGTGATCAACTCGGCGCTGCGCTATCGTGTGCAGGCGCCGATGATCGATACGCTGATGAAGGAGATCGGTATCGAGGGCGGCAGCCTCGGTCGAATGACCGACGTGCTGCGCGACGCTAAGGACATTTCGGCGCTCACACGTGACGGCAAGAAGGGAGCGAAGGAGAAAGCCGCCAAGCAAACCGATGATGATCGCGACCGTTAGCAAATTGTGCCCGTCGTGGAGTAGGACTCGACGGTGGATTGTCCCTTGAAGTCAGCGAGCTTTTTTTGGCACTTCGCGGGAGAAACGCCTTACTTCCGATAATGGAGATTATCGGAAGTGACGAGTTGCCCACCGCGCAAGGCTAAGGAAGGTCGGCTGATGTGATTTGGACGTGTTTGCACACTTTCGTTGGCTGATGAACAAAAAGATATTTCTTCATCAGTGAGCGGAGTATTGCTACGCGTTGAGCCGCTGGCGTAACAGCTGACTCTTAATCAGCGGGTCCAAGGTAACCTTGGTACTATTCAGGCGATCCGTCGGGCGTTGTTGACTTTGGCAGGCGGAATAATCTCCATGCGCGTCTACCTTTCTCTGCTAAATCGCCACTTTTCAGCCTCGGTAGCGGCCCGCTTCAGCTTCGGCATGTACGCCGCCGCCGATGATGATGACCCCGCGGGAAGGATTTCGGCGGTCGCTTGGCCGGGCGGGCCTTCCTCGGCGTTCTGGCTTGGTGCGCGCCGAGCACGTCCAGCCGGCGGTGACGTGGGGTGTCCGAACAACACCGGCAGGCCGCCATCGTGTCTCCTCGCGAGGGGCGGCCGACTCACTGGGCAAAGACTTCGTATCCCCTTCACCGTATGATGGTGGCATAATTCGATTGCGTGAGATCAATCTCCCAGATGCTGCAATTGCTTCTGGACGATACTGATCGCAGTTTTCACCCACTGTAATTCCTGGACCTTCTCAGCAATCCCACTGATTGACGTGGCATTATTGAGCGCAATCGTCAGGAGAATTATCGTCGCACTACGAGCTATCGCGCCCGACACTTTCTCTTTAGTTTTATCGACTGTCATTTCGAGGAACTCAAAGCTGTGCGAGAACACATTGCTAATGAGATTTTCCAAGGTTCTGAGCATTGCGAATGCTGCTCGCTTGGCAGATTTTCCAGGGCGTTCCAGAAGTTCGTTAATCCTTCTGATCGTTTGTGGGACCTCCGGCTCGGCCAAATCAGTCTTTGCCTCCAAATCGGCAATTAGGGTTGAGGCCGCCTGTCTGAGAACGCCAATGTCAGATTGGTCTAGTTGCGTAGATGCCGCATTCTCGATAAAGCGATGCCATTCTGGGAACTGCCCAATGTAAAGGTCCACTCCTCTCGTTTGCGCAGTCAACATCGCTGTTACGGCATCCGGCAGTTCTTCTCGGAAGGCATGACACATTGTCTCGCAAGCGATATTGCTAAGACCGATTTGGACGATGTTGCCGTCAAACGAAAGCTGTTCCTGTAGATATTTTACAGTTTCAATAAGGCGCTTGTCGCAATTTGAACGGGTCAACTCCTCCAGTATCTTTTCGCCCGATGCCTGCAACTGTTGCTTCGCCGCCGCAACGTTCTCTCGGTCATCTTCATCGGCTCTACTCTTGGTTTGCAGAACCGCGATCCGGTTATCGCGAAAGAAAAATTGTACTGGAGCGATTTTCTGTGCCGGCACCACGCGCCTAAGCTCACGAAGCTCAAGTTGAACGTTTTCTGCGCGACCGAGCCCAAGTCCGGCTTCAATGACATCAATTAGATTATCCGTTGCTTCGACGACGCTCTTGTCATCGAATAGCCGAACATCGAACATGAAATTATCGCTCGGGGGTGTGGGCG
>CAWHPH010000049.1:0-158038 GCA_963831135.1 uncultured Alphaproteobacteria bacterium | reverse complement strand
GAACTACGGCAACTTTGACCTCTGGACATCACCCTTGAGGAAGAGCGCAAAGAGGCTCAGGCCCGAACTCGGTGAGCTCCGGCAGGGAAAGATCAATCATTACGTGGTTGTGAAACAATACCGTCACAAGGACGGCACGGTGATATGGGGCCATAGTTCCGTTGCGCGGGCGCCGGAGTCCAGGCCGGAAGTGTTTATCGGAACAATGGTCGATATTACCGAGAGCAAACGTGCGCAGGATAAGTTGCGGGCGACGCAAACCGAGCTTGCGCGGGTTACCAGTTTGACCGCAGTGGGACAGATGGCCGCCTCGATGGCCCATGAAATCAACCAACCGCTCGCATCGATCGCTTTTGGTTCAGCGCAAGCTTGCGCTGGCTTGCAAAGAAACCACCCAATCTCAAGGAAGTGCAAGCGGCTCTCAATCGGATGTCAGACGCCACT
The DNA here is from genome assembly GCA_963831135.1 of uncultured Alphaproteobacteria bacterium. Classification (GTDB taxonomy): domain Bacteria; phylum Pseudomonadota; class Alphaproteobacteria; order Rhizobiales; family Xanthobacteraceae; genus BOG-931. Next base: position 157,594 of record CAWHPH010000049.1, on the reverse strand, counting down.
CATCGCGCCGGCCAAGTGATCGACGGCATTCGGACGATGTTCAAAGACGATGGCCGAGAAGACGTCCTCGACGTCAACGAAGATGCAATTGATCGTCTTCCGGTCCTGTCCGCTGGAACTGCAAATCACGACGAATACAACGCCAACCCAACTGAGCCCGAACTGCCACCGGTCTCGGATGGGATGCGATCAGAGCGTCATCGTCAATCTTATTACCAATGCGATTGAAGCCATGGATACCGTCACCGATCGCACACGGACGCTAGGGGTGAAATCGGCGATCCGCGACCCTGACGGCGTGTCGATCACGGTGGAAAACTCCGGGCCCGGCATTTCGTCGGAAAACGTCGACCGCATCTTCCATCCGTTCTTTACGACGAAATCGCAGGGCATGGGGATGGGCCTGTCGATTTGCCGATCCATTGTTGAAGCGCACAATGGGCGTCTCTCGGCACGCGCCGCTAACGATCGAGGCTCGGTCTTTCAGATTGAATTGCCGGCCGGAGATGTTGTGGCGCCGGATGATGAACCGGGTGGGTCGGATTGATCGGGGAGCTCGACTTCATTGAACGATCCGCCGCGGTGGATAGGCGGCCGCCGGGCTCCGACATCAGGTTTCGTCGAGACCGTGCAGCCGCCACTTTGCAGCAAGCAGCAGCAGGAGCCGCCGCATATTGCTGCCGACGCCCATCTTGGTGGCGGTCGGCTTGAGATCGTAACGCAGCCGCAGCGGAATTTCCGCAAAACGCACGCCGAGCGCGTTGAGCTTCAACAGCAGCTCGACCATGCAGGCAAAGCCGCGCTCCGCGATCAGTGCGTCGCCGTAATTCGCCGCCGCCTTGCTTCAACACCGCAACCCGATAGGCGCGATAGCCGCAGGTATAGTCCCACACCCCGCGCACGGGATGGACGGACTTGAACAGGCCCGCCGCGCCGAGCGCGGTCAGGCGGCGGAACGCCGGCACGCCGCGCACCGTGGCGCCGCGCACATAGCGCGATCCGATCGCCACATCGGCGCCTGCCGCGAGCTTGCCCAGCATGTCGCCGATCTGCGCCGGATCGTGGGTGTCGTCGCAATCCATGACGACGAGAACGTCGTCATCGTCGCCTTGCGCGACCGCATACTCGACCAGCGCGCGCAGCCCGGCGCCGAGCCCCTTGTTGACCACGCCGTCGAGGATCACCAGCGGCAGCCGCGATTGCCATTCGCGGGCGATGCGCACCGTCGCGTCGGTGCTGCCGTCATTGTAGAGGACGACGGTGATCGGCTCGGCGGAGGATTTGGCGAGCGGCGCGATGCGCGCGAGCAGCCGCGGCAGCGCGATCTCCTCATTGTAGGCGGGAAGACCGATCAGGACCCGGCGGGTTGCTGCCATCGGCGCGGCGTCAGCTTCGGGGTGCGCGCCGTCGAGCAGCCCGCTCTCGGCGCCGCCCAGTGGCGGGCGCACCGCCGGACCAGGAGCAGCATGACGATGCCGCCCGGCAGCGACGCGAGCAGAAGCCCGATGCCGAGCGCAAGCCCGAGCAGCGCGGCGTCATTGGACGCCACGCCGAACAGCGTCAGGCCATAGGAGAGGCTCGCCTCGCGCACGCCCCAGCCGCCGATCGAGATCGGCAAGGACGAGAAGAGGACCGCGACCGGCACGACCAGATACGCCGCCGCGGGCGCAAGCGTCACGCCGAAGCCGTGGGCGAACAGGATCACGGCATTGATGGTAAGGGTGATGACGAGACCGCTCAGCGCCATCCCCGCGGCGCCGGCGCCCGACAGTGCGGTGAAACGGAAAATCGCCGGGACCTCCTGCAAGGCGCGCCAGTCGCCCCAGCGCCGGGCGAGAAGGCCGGTCAGCGCCGGCAGAAGCCACAGCACAAAAGCGGCGACCGCCGCCAGCGCCGCGCGAGGATGGCGATCTGACGTCCATTCTCGTCGACGGCGTCGAATTGCCAGAACCACACGGTGACCGCAACCGCGACCAGTCCGAGCAACGCGAGCAGCCGGTCGGTCACCAGCGACATGATGATCGTGCGCAACGCGACGCCGCGCCCGTAACAGAGCCACCCGCGTACGGCGTCGGCGCCGATCGCTCCGGGCGTCGCCTGGCCGACGAAGACGGAGGCGAAAGTGACGGCCATCGCGTAGCCGAGCGACAGCGCCTCGACCCCAAGCCGGCGCAGGAAGAGCCACCAGCGCGCGACGACCAGCACATTGATCGCGAGAAACAGCGTGCCGAAGAACAGATAAACCGTGCCGGCGCCGTCGAGATGGCGCGCGAGAACGGAAAAGTCGATCTTCATGAAGATGACGACGATCAGCGTGATCGTGATCGCGGCCTTTACCAGCAAGAAGAGCAGGACGGAGCCCCACTTCGTCATCCGCGGCGCCCGCTGCTGCGCCCGCCGCACGCTGGCCGAAGCCGAACACGGCGCTGATGCGCTCGGCCGCGTAGCCGTCGCCATAGGGCGTGCCGCCCGCGGCCATTTTGGCGTACAGCGCTTGATCGGTGAGCAGCTCGCGCGCCGCGCCGACGATTGCCGCAGTGTCGGTGCCGATGAGCCGCGCCAGGCCGAGCTCGGCCGCCTCCGGGCGCTCGGTCAGGTGGCGCAGAACCAGGACCGGCTTCTTGAGAAACGGCGCCTCTTCCTGGATGCCGCCCGAATCCGTGAGGATGACATGCGCCTGCGCCATCTCGGCGACGAGCTCCTGGTAGCTCAGCGGCGGCAGCAGCCGCACCCGGCCGTGCAAGCCGCGCAGCCGCTCGAAGGTCTCGCGCACCTCGGGCTCGGGTGCACCGGAACAATGAATTCGATGTCGGCGAACTCCTTCACCAGCGCAACGACCGCGCGGCAGATCGACTCCATGCGCGGGCCCTGGTTCTCCCGCCGGTGCGCCGTGAGCAGGATGCGGCGCCGGCCGCGTCCGGTCGCGGCCTGCCGGCGCGACCCGCTCGACGGTGAAGCCGCAGCGCATCGATGCCGGTATTGCCGGTGACGTTGAGGCGTGACGGCTCGATCCCCTCCCCGCGCAGATTATCGAGCGCGCGCCGCGTCGGGCAGAAGTGCCAGCGCGCCAGCCGGTCGGCGGCGACGCGATTGAACTCCTCGGGAAACGGCGCGCGCAGATTGCCGCTGCGCAGCCCGGCCTCGACATGCGCGAACGGAATGTCGGCATAGAAGGCCGTCAGCGCCGCGACCAGCACGGTCGTGGTATCGCCCTGCGCGACGACCACGTCCGGCCTATGCTTGGCGATCATCCGCTCCATCGGCGGCAGGAGCGCCGCGGTCAGCGTCGCCAGGGTCCGCGACTTCGCCACCGTGATCGTGTCGTCGGGCGTGATGCCGAACCAGGCGAGCGGTTCGACCGCGAGCTTGGTGTGCTGGCCCGAGCACAGCGTCGTCACCTGCGAATGCCGCGCCAGCTCGAGAATGACCGGAGCCATCTTGATCGCCTCGGGCCGCGTTCCGACGACGCACAAAAATCGCTTGATCCCGCCGCCACTCACCCCGAAACTCGGGCCACTTATACAGGGCGGGGCAGCGAAGGCGAAGCGGCGGCCCCACGCGCCATGGGCTTAAGTTCCGCGCGGGGGTTTTCGCGATCTTTTGGCGGGGGATAGCGCTGAGCGCGCACTGGCAAAGCGGCCACGTTCTCACTATGTTCGATAAAGATAGCGTGCCCATTTCACATGAACGACCTGTTCGATAGCGCGGACAAGACCGCGGGCCGCCAAGACGGTCGCGCGAAAGACGTGCGCGACGGCCGCATGATTTCCATTCGCGGCGCGCGCGAGCACAATCTCAAAGATGTCGATCTCGACATCCCGCGCGACAAGCTGGTGGTGTTCACCGGGCTGTCCGGCTCCGGCAAATCCTCGCTCGCCTTCGACACCATCTATGCCGAGGGCCAGCGCCGCTATGTCGAAAGCCTCTCGGCCTACGCGCGGCAATTCCTGGAGATGATGCAGAAGCCGGACGTCGATCAGATCGACGGCCTCTCGCCGGCCATTTCCATCGAGCAGAAGACCACCTCGCGCAATCCGCGCTCGACCGTCGGCACGGTCACCGAAATCCACGATTACATGCGGCTATTGTGGGCGCGCGTCGGCGTGCCCTATTCGCCGGCCACCGGCCTGCCGATCGAGAGCCAGACCGTCTCGCAGATGGTCGATCGCGTCATGGCGCTGCCGGAAGGCACGCGGCTTTATCTGCTGGCGCCGGTGGTGCGCGGCAGAAAGGGCGAGTACCGCAAGGAGCTCGCCGACTTTATGAAGAAGGGCTATCAGCGCGTCAAAGTCGATGGCACCTTCTACGAGATCGGCGATGTGCCGGCGCTCGACAAGAAATTCACCCACGACATCGACGTGGTGGTCGATCGCCTGGTGGTGCGGCCGGACATCGCGGCGCGGCTGGCGGATTCCTTCGAACAGGCGCTCAAGCTCGCCGAGGGGCTCGCGGTCGCGGAGCTTGCGGATGCCGCCGCTTCCCCTCCTCCCCCTGAAAGGGGGAGGTCGAACGCGAAGCGTTCGGGTGGGGGTCAGAGCGATGACCCCTCCGCGGCCCTGCGGGCCGACCCTCCCCTTTCAGGGGAGGGAAAGAAAGAAACCAAGCTCGCCGCCGCTGCCGCCTCCGATGCGCGCCGTATCGTCTTCTCGGAAAAATTCGCCTGCCCGGTGTCCGGCTTCACCATTCCCGAGATCGAGCCGCGGCTGTTCTCGTTCAACAATCCGTTCGGCGCCTGCCCGAAATGCGGCGGGCTCGGCGTCGAGCAGCATATCGACGCCGACCTCGTCATCCCCGACAAGGAGCGCACGCTGCGCAAGGGCGTCATCGCGCCCTGGGCGAAGTCGTCGTCGCCCTATTACGTGCAGACGCTGTCGGCGCTCGGCAAGCATTACAAGTTCACCCTCGACACTAAATGGAAGGACCTGCCGAAGAAGACGCAGGAGGCGATCCTCTACGGCTCCGGCGAGACCGAGATCCGCTTCTCCTATGACGACGGCATGCGCGCCTACGAGACCAAGCGGCCGTTCGAGGGCGTGATCACCAATCTCGAGCGCCGCTACAAGGAGACCGACAGCGACTGGGCGCGCGAAGAGATCGCGCGCTATTTCACCGACGTGCCCTGCGAGGCCTGCCACGGCTACCGCCTCAAGCCCGAAGCGCTCTGCGTCAAGATCGCCGACCGGCATATCGGCGAAATCTCCGACCTCTCGGTCAAAGCCGCAGCGGCCTGGTTCGGCGAACTGCCGGACAAGCTCAGCGCCAAGCAGAACGAGATCGCCGGCCGCATCCTCAAAGAAATTCGCGCGCGGCTGAAATTTTTGGTCGATGTCGGCCTCGATTATCTCACGCTTGCACGCGCGTCGGGCACGCTGTCCGGCGGCGAGAGCCAGCGCATCCGGCTCGCCTCGCAGATCGGCTCAGGCCTCACTGGCGTGCTCTATGTGCTCGATGAGCCCTCGATCGGGCTGCATCAGCGCGACAACGCCCGCCTCCTCGACACGCTCAAACGGCTGCGCGACCTCGGCAACACTGTGATCGTGGTCGAGCACGACGAGGACGCCATCCGCATCGCCGACTATGTGGTCGATGTCGGCCCCGGCGCCGGCGTGCATGGCGGCCAGATCGTCGCCGAGGGCACGCCGATGGACATCATGTCCAATCCGCGCTCGCTCACCGGCCAGTACATCACCGGCGCGCGCGAGATCGCGGTGCCGGAGCGCCGGCCGATCAACCCGCACCGCACGCTCAAGCTCATCGGTGCGCGCGGCAACAACCTGAAGAACGTCACCGCCGAAATCCCCTTCGGCCTGTTCACCTGCATCACCGGCGTGTCCGGCGGCGGCAAGTCGACGCTGCTCGTCGACACGCTCTACAAGGCCCTGGCGCGGCGATTGAACGGCGCCAGCGAAGCCCCTGCCCCGTTCGACCGCATCGAAGGCATCGAGCATCTCGACAAGGTCATCGACATCGATCAGTCGCCGATCGGGCGGACGCCGCGCTCCAACCCGGCCACCTATACCGGCGCGTTTACGCCGATCCGCGAATGGTTCGCGGGCCTGCCCGAGGCCAAGGCGCGCGGCTACGAGCCCGGCCGCTTCTCGTTCAACGTCAAGGGCGGGCGCTGCGAGGCCTGCCAGGGCGACGGCGTGATCAAGATCGAGATGCACTTTCTGCCCGACGTCTACGTCACCTGCGACGTTTGCAAGGGCAAGCGCTACAACCGCGAAACGCTCGACGTGCTGTTCAAGGGCAAATCCATCGCCGACGTGCTCGACATGACGGTCGAGGAGGCGCTGGAATTCTTCAAGGTGGTGCCGCGGGTGCGCGACGTGCTCACGCTGCTGCACCGCGTCGGGCTGGATTACATCCATGTCGGCCAGCAGGCGACGACGCTTTCGGGAGGCGAGGCGCAACGCGTCAAACTCGCCAAGGAATTATCGAAGCGCGCCACCGGCCGCACGCTCTACATTTTGGACGAGCCGACCACCGGCCTGCATTTCCACGACGTCGCAAAGCTCCTCGAAGTGCTGCACGAGCTGGTAGAGACCGGCAACACCGTCGTCGTCATCGAGCACAATCTCGAAGTGCTCAAGACCGCCGACTGGATCATCGACCTCGGCCCCGAAGGCGGCGACGGCGGCGGCGAGATCGTCGCCTCAGGCCAGCCCGAAGACATCGTGCGCGAGAAGCGCAGTTACACCGGGGCGTTTCTCAAGCCGGTGCTGGCGCGCGGCGGCGAGAGCGCCGGCGGCCGGCGGCGGAAGCGGATTGAGGCGGCGGAGTAGTACTATTTTATTTCATGAAGCTTTCTGTCTTCAACATCTCGCATGCCTGATTCTGTAATTTGAAATTCATTTCCGCTTGAGTGAATTAACGCGCGATCGTGTTCTAATTGTTCGAGTGTACGATTGAGGTTTTTTCTCATTTTGGGGTGCACCCAATCGAGAAGTTGATCGCGCGTAGCACGCTTGGCTCCGCGCTCGTACAGGAGCACAAGTATCCTGTCGCTGACTTTAAGTTTCGGATTTTGAATTTTAAGGAAGCCATCAATATCTTGCACAGCTAGGACACGCTTTCTTACCAGGTCAGCTATTATTTTCTGAGCCTCGTCAGCCGAAACGCCGTGAAATAGGCGAACGAGCTCCGCAAGAATCCAATCCGATGTTCCAACGACAAAAGTTGAATCTTGCAAATTCGGATCAATTCCATCGGCAAGGTGAGCCGCGTCCCGTTTGTTTCTAATATCATATACCATACGCAGTGCGCGTGGGATGTGGATGCGAATTCCGTCCGGCACGTTCGCCTGTTCTGACGTCGAAATTATTTTCTGAGAATCAATCTGCTTTCCTAGCGGCGTAAAAGTACCTTCGGTCTTCTGCTCAAGCATACGGAATGCCGCCTCACAGAATTGTCCACCTTCCACAGCATTTAGGCGAAGTCCCCCAAGATAGTAATTGCGTTTGGCTTCCTGAAATGTCGCCAACAACTCGTCAACAAGCTTAGAATCAAAATGCCCTTTGAGACCTCGTTCAATTTCGTCAAGCGATGTCATTGCGTCAAACTCGCGACCAAACCAGCTCCGTGTTTCAGACCGGGCGCGGTTAGTGTCCAACCCTTATCCTTTGACCCCGTGAACTCGTTTCCGCCCTTCATGTATTTCATGTGATTGGTTCCATCGTAGAAACCACGGGACTCGCAAAGTGCCCTACCTGCCACATCATCGAACCGCGCATCACCCGACGAGAGCAAATTGGCGATTCCTTGGAGGACATATGCGTTGCGGACCCTTTCTCGATTGTTCTTTCCTGGAATTTCCGACGCAATAATTTCGACGCCTCCGCTGCCCAAGTGAAAGACCTGATGAATTTGGTCCGTAGTTAGGCCATTGTGCTTCATCCAGGTACGAGCGCGCGGCGGCAGGCCGCTTGCACCTTCTTCGTCTTGTTGCTGTTCACCTTGAGCAATATTGGGGCTGGTAAGTGCATCATCGCCCATGAGCGTCAAGGACGCTCGGATTATCCGATGGCGCTCTTCAGATGGAAGCGGCGAGAGTAAGTCAACAATCGCGCCGACGATCTCGGTTAAGTTTGTGTTCGTCATGGTGTTGTGATCCCGAATCATCCTACGTAAGCCCACCGCTTTTTCTCTTTGATGCGGCGAAGCTCCCGCTTTTTCACAAAGCGCAGCATAATCGGCGACAAGGTCGTCACTGGGTAAAAGTGCCCCCTTTCCTCCAGAGCGACTCTCACGGCGTTCAACTCCTTGGGCTTGCTGAAGAAGCCCTCCGCAATTAGCTCCGCAATTAGCCCGGTTAGCGTCGGCTTAGTTTCGCGCCGAGCTCCGGACGGTCTTTTTGCCGGTGGCGCCAGGGGTTGGTGGCCTCCCTCCAGGCGCGACACCAGGGCCGCAACTTCCTCTTGAGACCCCTCGACAGTCACCGTCGAACCACTTTTCATGGCAATCACGGCCTTCGGCATGATAAACTCCTATAGTGCGTCTATCTAGACTGTAAATATTGAGTTAGAAGCGTATAATAAAGGGCTCCATACTGGCATTTGGCGGCTTTTTCCGCCGGCAAATCGGCAAATCCTGCCCTTGGGAGCGACTTTGACGTTTTATGAAGTTAGACACAGTGAATATATATGCACTTCATGGAAAACCGTCGGCGCGACGCGGGAGATAAGATTGCGCGAATTGCAGGCGCTCCGACGGGCCCGCTCTGGCGTGCCATCGATCATCCCCGCGATTTTCATGCGGAATGGTCGGAAATTTCAAGAAAACAGACGAATCTGAATATGGATGTCTATGCCAGCACTAAGGATGTCCATTTTCCCTAAACCAGCCTTGGCACGGTACAAGGCATTTTTGACCGAGATCTTTTGGCATACGACGCCGAGGCTCCTCATGAATTCGTAAGACTGTTATCGCCTTAAGCTGTTGAAATACTTGTCTGATAAATAGTTAGTATGGCGTACTATCGACGCATATTGTTGAAAACCATCAGCGCGCCGCGGGAGATAAGATTGCGCAAATTGCAGGCGCTCCGACGGGCCCGCTCTGGCGTGCCATCGATCATCTCCGCGATTTTCATGCGGAATGGTCGGAAATCTCAAGAAAACGGATGAATTCTGAATATGGATGTCTATGCCAGCACGAAGGATGTCCATTTTCCCTAAAACCGGCCTTGGTACAGTACAAGGCATTTTTGTACCCCAGCCCTTTGTCGCGTAGCGAAACGGATACGCAGCTTATCGCTTCGCGTAAGACCTCCAAGCATACGGATGTCGCGCAAGCGGTGTTTGCCGTGGCGCCTTCGCCCAACCCCATTGCCTCGTTCAGCCACGCGGGCTAGCGAGCGTAGGGCGGGCTGAGCGTTAGCGAAGCCCACGCGGACTTTTACAAGCGACAGACGCGGGCGTGGGCACGGCGCTTCGCGCCTTTGCCCACCCTACGGCTGATCTGATATGCCCTCTACATGACCATCGAAGACATCGAGAGGGCCGTCGCCAAGCTGCCGCCCGATCAGCTCGCGGAATTCCGCGCCTGGTTCGAGGAGTTTGACGCCGCTCGCTTCGATCAAAAGATCGAGCGCGACGCCGGTGCCGGCAGGCTCGACCGGCTGGCGAACAAGCTCTCAGCGATTTGGATAAGGCCCGCGCGCGCGAGCTATGAGCTATTCTCCGTCATTGCGAGGAGCGAAAGCGACGAAGCAATCCAGCTCGGAGGCAGCGCACTGGATTGCTTCGCTATCGCTCGCAATGACGAGGCGGGGGAATGGTGCGTAATCTGCACCCCGCCCTCACCTCAATACGGATGGCGGTCCTCTTTATCCATCCAGGCCTTGTAGGACTTCATCGTCAAGTCGCGCTCGAAGTTTTCCGCAATCGGAATGTGACGCTCGCTCCATGGCTTGGCGAAGTCCTCGTACTGGAAGGCGTCGTCGAAGCCGATTTTGCTCGTGTCCTTGAGGCTGTTGCCGAAGAACACGCGGTCGATGCGCGACCAGTAGATGGCGCTCATGCACATCGGGCACGGCGCGCCGTTGATATAGATGTCGCAGCCCTTGAGCATGCGCGCGCGCATCGGCACCAGATCGGGCGAGTTTGCCTCGCGCGGGATCATTTCCAGGATCGTGCCGGCGCCGTAGTCGGTGCCGAGGAGCCCTTTCGGATTGAGCTTGCCCGAAGCGTCGATGATCGCGGTGACCTCGGCGTGAAACACCGGGCAGCCGGTCAGCAGCACGCGGTTCTGGCCGCGGCCGATGATCTCGCCGTCCTTGACGATCACCGCGCCGAACGGCCCGCCCCAGCCCTTCTCGACCGACTCGATCGCAAGCCGCGTGGCTTCTTCCATGAACTTGCGCTGCTCGGCGGTCGGCGTCGTGGTTGTCGCGGCCTTGGCCGGCGAAGCCGGCATTCCAGCCGCCGCGGCAACGCCGGCGGCCGCCGCCATGGCGGTGTGGGTGAAAAACGCCCGCCGTGCGGGATCGGGCAGCGCCTCGCAAATATATCGCTTCATGGCACATCCTCTGGACATCGTCGGAGTGCCAGCACTTAGGCGAAACGCTCTAATACAGGCGTACGCGTTTCTCCTCGATGTGATTCAAATTGGCGGCTCCGCAGCCGTTGCAATCACGTCACTGTGAACGCGACGACTGCTTGATTTTCGTCACCGATTAGGTTACATGCCCTTTCATCTCGCTCGTCGAGGGCGCCTTTCGCGAGGGCACTTTCGGAAGACGTGAGCGAGTGCGGTCCCCGCGCGCGGATGGATTGCGATCCGTTCCCGGGCGGCTCTGGGGCACCGGTCGGCCGGCAAAAGGACCGGTCCGCACGGAGCGTGCTTAACCGAGGGCTAGAGGCAAGCGGGCAAAACACCCAGCGAGCTTGAGACTTCGGGAAACCCGGTTCTGGAGCTGAGCCATCGGGGTAGTAGCCGGTGGCGAGTGCCGCGGTGAAGCGCCGATAGGCGGGCGCGTCCAGTCATGGATGCGCCGCCGCGCAAGCGGCGATTGGTAGGACAATGCGCCTGTCGGCGCTTCGCCTCCCTCTTTGCTGCGCATGATCTGGTCCGAAAACCGGACGCCATCCCGGATCAAGTCCGGGACAGGCTTTTTTTGGGATCATGCGTGTGCCGGGGGCGAATCTATTTTGGCGTCGTGGTTGGCAGAGCTCGGGCGCGAATGCGCCGCGAGAACGATTTTTGTTGTCCGAAACCGCGCTCCCTCCCGCGCATCGCGGCGCCGGAAGGAACCTTGAACCATCTCCCGATCGACTGCGACTTAATCGATGGCAGCCGCCGTTATACTGAATGCAGGAGGATACGATGACATCGCAAGAGCTGGATGCCGAGATCGAGCGGCTGCGGCTGCAGCAGGCGGAGCAAAGAAAGCATTGGCGCCGCTGGGGCTTTGCCAGCAACGGCGTCGCCATCGTGCTGTGCATCGCCGTGCTGGTCAGGGTAGCGATCACCGGCAGCGATCCGCCGTCGCCGATGATCTTCATCGTGCTGACCTACGTCTATCTCGGCCTCGCCTTCACCACGGCCGGTCGGTCTGGCGCATTTCCCTGGTTCTCGCGGCGGTGAATAGGCCTACGCTGCCAGCCGTTGCGCGCCGGCGCGAAAAGGTGCGATGTGATGTCCGTCATATTTTCCGGCCGCGCTTTCGCGAGAATGGTCGCGTGAATCGGGAGGAGAGCATGCGCCGCAATGAAACCTCAGCACGAGCGCGGCGCGCCGCGCCCGCCCTTCCGGCGCCTGATGCTCGCCCTGCTCGGCTCCGCGAGCCTCATGGCTTTTTGCTTGCCGGCCTCGGCGCAGCAGGGCGGCGGCAAATTCCTCGACGCGAAATACTGCAGCGACATGCTTAATCTCAACCCCGGGTCGGATTACGACAGCGGCTCCTGCCAATTGTGGAAGCTCGTTCCCGACGCCGATGGCTGGTCGCGCCTGCAGCTCAAGCGCAATGGCAAGTTTCTCGACGCCAGGCAATGCACCGATCAGCTGCAGATGCATCAAGACTCGAATTTCGATAACGGTTCCTGCCAATTGTGGAAATTCGTGCCGGGCGCCGATGGCTGGTCGCGCGTGCAGATCAAGCGCAACGGCAAGTTTCTCGACGCCGATCAATGCTCCGATGACGTCCACCTGAGCGACCTGTCGACCGCCGAGGGCGGCGCCTGTCAGCTATGGCGGCTCGTCCCGGTCGAAGGCAGCGGCGGCTGGTCGCGGCTGCAGATCAAATATACCGGCGGTGGCGGCGGAGGCGGCGTGCCTTCGGTCGAAGGCGGGGACGAAGAATACAGCTTCGAAGGCGAGACCTACGGCTGGTACGACGACGGCTGGAATGGCGCGGGCTGGTACATCATCGGCTATGAATTCCGCCGCGGCTTTGGCTTTGGCGGCCATGAAGGCTGGCACAGCTGGCATCATCACGGCAGTCACGCCCATGGCGGCCATCACGATGAGCATCATGGCGGCGAACATCACGATGAGCATCACGGCGGCGAGCATCACGGCGGCGAGCATCATGAGGCCGAGCATCATGAGGCCGAGCATCACGGTGGCGGCGGCGGTCACCATTTCGGCGGTGGTGGGCACCACGGTGGCGGCGGCGGCCATCACTTCGGCGGTGGCGGCGGCGGGCACCGCGGTGGCGGTGGCGGTCATCGCGGCGGCGGTGGTGGCGGTCATGGTGGTGGACATGGCGGGGGTGGACATGGTGGTGGACATGGCGGTGGCGGACACGGCGGCGGCCATCACTCCGACATCCGCCTGAAGCACGACATCGTCATGCTCGGCCGTCTCGATAACGGTCTCGGCTTTTATCGTTTCAGCTATAACGGCAGCGATAAAGCCTATGTCGGCGTGATGGCGCAAGAAGTCCAAGCCGTGATGCCCGAGGCGGTCGTCCGCGGCCGCGATGGCTATCTACTGGTCTATTACGAGCGGCTGGGTCTGCACATGCAGACCTGGAACGAATGGGTTGCCGCGGGCCGAAAAATTCCCACCACTATTCGACACTGATAGCCGGCAACACCGGCCAGGGAGATTATCCCGTGAACACTCTGCGCTTTGTCACGCCGCTCGCCATTGCGGCCGTCGCACTCGCCATCGCGCCGGCGCTGGCGCAAACCAAGCCACCGGCTTCCGAGGCCGCGGAAGCCGCAAGCGCGCCGCAGCAATCATCGCTCATTGTCGGCGCTTTGCAGATCGGCTCGGTCGCCAATCTCGAGATCGCCGGCTTCGACATCAGCGTGACGGCGAGGAGCGTTGTCTATTCCTATTACCTCAAGAATACCGGCACGGCGGAGCTTACTGTCGCCGCGACCGTGGCGCTGCCCGACCTGCAGGCCAGCGCCGACGGCAGCGAGACTTGGATACTCGCCAAAAACGACCCGGAAAATTTCATCGACCTGGCCGTCAGCGCGGCCGGCTCGCCGGTGACAACGAGAGCGGAAGTCCGCGCTACCGCGCTCGGTGTCGATCGGCTCGCCGAGATCAAGGCCGACCATCTGCCGTTGATCCCGTTCGGCGCCGAAGCCGACAAAGCGCTTGCGGCGCTGTCGCCGGAGACCGCGGATCGGCTCGCGGCGCTGGGCGTTGTCTCGCCGCACAATCCCGCTCAGCCCAAGGCGGCGGTGAAGGCCGACTGGTCGCTCGAGGTCGTGCGCAGCTGGCGTCAAGTTCTGCCGCCCGGCAAGACTACGCCGGTCGTCGTCAAATTCGTGCCGGTCGTGGCGCACTACCAGATGGTGAAGGGCGACGAGGGCGACCTCGACGACGTGAAGGCGGAGATTTGTTTGAAGCCGCAGATCCTCAACACGCTGCAGTCGCGCCTCAAGGGCAATGGCGTCTGGAACGTGACCGATATTTCACTGGCCGACGATGCGCCGGCCCGCTGGATCGACAGCCCTGCGGCGACGATTTCGGTGCAGAAGCCGAAGCCCGACGCGGTCGTCGCCTTTTGCGGCATGGACGAGAAGACGGCGGGCAAGCCGGCCGTTCTCGGCGTCGCGCCCGATGACAATGACGGCATTCGCATCGTCATTTTTGAACCTGCGGCGAAGTGAAGGGCCGGTTCCCTTTCGGTCTTGCGCGGACGAAATCTTAATCAAGCTGGTGTAGGCAGCGCGGCTGGCGCCATCGCCGACGCAAGGATTGCACGCGCGATTGCCGCCAATGAATAAGCGATCAAAGGATAACGCCGAAGGATTCCACGATGTCCATTCTGTCCCGCTTCGCCGCCAACTGGCAGAGATTCTTGCCCGCACTCAGCGCCATCGGCATCGCCGCCTGGATCGCGCTGTTCCGCAACGACCCGACCAGCGAGCGCGCGCTGTTCGCCGCCCTGCTGGTGATCTACTTCATCCATCAGATCGAGGAGCATCTGTGGCCGGGCGGTTTCCGCCAGTTCGCCGATGCGCACATGTTCCACAGCGGCAACGACAATTGGCCGGTCAACATCGACGGCGTCGCGCTGGTCAACACCGCCTTTGTCTGGCTGCCGATCGCGCTCGCCGCCTTCTTTCCGCAGACGCTGCGCTGGGTCGGCCTCGCCTGGGTCGGCCTGACGCTGATCAACGGCATCATTCACATCGTCACCACGATCCGGCTGCGCATCTACAATCCGGGACTCGTCACCTCGATCGTGCTGTTCCTGCCCTTCACCATCTATGTGCTGGTGCTGGAAGTCGAACGTGGCGCGCTGTCGGGCGCCGATGTCGGGCTGATCGCGCTCTACGGCGTCCTCCTGCATCTGCCCGTGGCCGCCCTCTTCGCCGTGCCGTTCCTGCTCCGGCGCCGCCATCTGGCGTCGAGCTGATAGGCGTTAGGTCGTCATGGCCGGACTTGGGTCCGGCCATCCACGTCTTCGATCAATGCGGCGCTACGACTTGAAGTAGCTGATGCCGCAGGCCTGCTTGCCGATGCGGACCTCGAGTGTCTCCTTCAGCGCGGTCTTTTTCGTGCCCGGCTTGGGGAAGTCGTAGGTGAAGGTGACGATGTCGCCTTCCGCCGCCTTGGCGACGGCGTCGTAGGCGCGCTGGCCAACGGGATCGTTTGGCGGCAGTTTCAGTTCGCGGATATTGCTGCCGATCAGCACCGGACTTTCATAGGCGGTGAAAATGCCGTCGGGCAGGCCGAAGCAATAGATGTAAAGATCGCGGTCGCGAAATTGTTTGTTTTTCTCGTCGTTGAACGATTTCAGCGCTGCGGCCTCGTTGGTCTTCAGGGCGTCGACAGCGCGGTCAAGCATCGCCTTCGCCTGATCCGGCGTTCCTAGTTGTTGTTCAGCACCAAGACACGTGCCGCCCCAGGCCAAAACCAATCCCGCGCACGCGGACACCAACGTTCGTGTTCTCATGTGTGTGACAAACTCCGGTTGAAGATTCAACGCGGGGGAGAATAGCACGACCGGCGGGCCAGCCAACCCGCACGCCGACATGACCGTTTGGCGCGCTGGTGCAGCACATGCGCGCCACGGCGGCGTCATTCTAGGGCCACAAAGAAAAGAGGGAGGTTTAGCTGGCGGAGACTGCGTTTCGCCACTCAGTGCCGAGCCGATCGCGCCTGAGATGCGGCGAGTTCCTCGAGCCGGCCGGCCAGTTGCTTGAGCTCCCACTTGCGCGCCAGTGCGGCGGCTTTTGCCCAGGTCGGCGTCTGCTCCGCAAGCCGCGGTACCGGCGCCTTGCGGTTCATGGTGGCGATCGCGCGATAGAGCCGAAGCTCATCGGCTTGCTTGGGGAAGCGGCCGGCTTTGAGGATCGCGGAGAGGCTTCCGTATTTCTGCAGCAGCGCTGCGGCGCCGGCCGCGCCGACGCCCGGCGCGCCCGGCAATTTGTCGGAGGGGTCGCCGCGCAGCGCGATGAAGTCCGGCACTTGCGCAGGCTCGACGCCGTAGCGCGCGCGCACTTCGGCCGCGCCGATGCGCTCTGCGCCGCCGCCGCGGATCGGATAGAGAATCGTGGTCTTGGCGGACGCAAGCTGGAAGGTATCGCGATCGCCGCTGGCCACCAGCACGTTGCCCCCTCGCCGCTCCTCGGCGGCCGCTGCGGCGGCGAGGAAATCATCGGCTTCATAGCCGGCGCGCTTGGCGTTGGCGAAGCCGCAGGCGGCGACGAAATCGGGGATGACGGCGAGCTGCTCCAGCACGTCGTCGTCGAATTCGCGTCCGCTCTGATAGGCGGCGAAGGCTTCGTGGCGGTAAGTCGGCTCTTCATAGCTATCCCAGCCGACCAGCACCGCGCGCGGCCGCTCCTCGCGGTAAAGCCGCAGCAGAAGATTGGCGAAGCCGAGGATGGCGCCGGCCGGCCGGTCACCCTTGCGGCGGATGTTTTTCGGCAATGCGTGATAGGCGCGGTGCGCGAACGAGTCGCCATCGATCACCAAGAGCGGCCGGCGGCCTTGCGGCTTTGTCGATCGCTTCGTGGTCTGCTCCGGTTTCGCCGGCGTCGTTTTCCGCTCATTCCCGCGCAGGCGGGAATCCAGATCGAGACCGCGCTTTTGCCGGGACAAGCGGGAAGCTTCACGCAGCTCGATCCAGACCGGCGCGTGGTCGCTGGAATTGTCCTTGCCACGAACCTCGCGATCGACGCCGGCGGCGACGAGGCGCTTTGCGGCTTGTCTGCTCAGCAACAGGTGGTCGATGCGCAGCCCTGCGTCGCGCGGCCAGCGATTGCGCAGATAGCTCCAGTAGCTATACATCGGGGCGTCGGGATGGAGCGTGCGGATCGCGTCGCGCCAACCCTGATCGAGCAGCCGCCCATAGCGCGCTCGGCTTTCTGGCTGAAGGAGCGCGTCCTTGGCGTAGGATTTGGTCGGGTAGATGTCGTGATCGGTCGGCACCACGTTGAAATCGCCGGCGAGCACGACCGGCACGTCGGCGGCGAACAAGTCGGCCGCATGCGCGGCGAGCCGATCCATCCAGGCGAGCTTATGGGTGAATTTCGGTCCGGGCTGCGGATTGCCGTTCGGCGCATAGAGCGAAGCGATCAACACACCATTCACCGCCGCTTCGATATAGCGCGCCCGGCCATCGTCCGTATCGCCGGGCAGTTCGTTGCGGGTGAGTACCGGATCGCTGCCGCGGGCGAGAATGGCGACCCCGTTCCACAATTTCTGCCCGCGCCAGACGGCGCTATAGCCCGCTTGCGCGATCGCGGCTTGCGGGAATTCGCGGTCGGTGGCCTTGAGCTCCTGCAGGCAGACCACGTCCGGCTGGGCCGCCCGCAGCCAGGCGAGCAGGTTGGCCAACCGCTTGTTGACGTTGTTGATGTTGAAAGTGGCGATCTTCATCCGGACGGATCTTACTCTCGGGCTCGGTGCCACCTAGATGAATTGAACACTGCGAAGATCAGCAGAGATCAGCATGCCCGCCACCCTCCACGACAATCCCGAGCTCTCCCGATTCGAAATGGACGACGACGGCGTGCTGGCGGTGGCGAACTACCGGCTCGCCGACAACCTGATCACGTTCACGCATACCGAAGTTCCGACGCAGGCGCGTGGACACGGCCGCGCCTCCAGGCTGATCGCGGGAGCGCTCGAGACCGCGCGCGCCCGCGGGCTGAAGGTGGTGGCACACTGCTCCTTTGTGCGCGACTTCTTGGCCAAGCATCCCGAATATCACGACCTGATGCCATAAGACTTTCCTTCCTCGAACGGGTTTCCCATGCAAGTTGATCTTTCCGGATTGCGCGCGCTGGTCACTGGCTCGACCAAAGGCATCGGCCGCGCCGTCGCCCAAGCGCTCGCAGCCAATGGCGCCGAGGTGGTCATCAACGGCCGCAAGGCAGCGGATGTCGAGCAGGCCATCGCGAGCCTACGGGCCGCGCTGCCCAAAGCACTTCTGAAGCCGGCGCCGGGTGACGCCGGCAGCGCCGATGGCGTCGCCAAGATCATCGAGGCCGCCGGGGACGTCGATATTCTGGTCAACAATGTGGGTATCTTCGAAATCAAGGACGCGTTCGAGATTCCCGACGAGGACTGGCAGCGGCTATTCACCATCAATGTTCTCTCCGGCGTGCGCTTTACCCGGCATTACGGGCCGCGCATGCGCGACAAGGGCTTCGGGCGCATCATCTTCATTTCCTCGGAATCCGGCGTGCAAATTCCGACCGAGATGATCCACTATGGCTTCACCAAAGCCGCCGACCTGGCGCTGATGCGCGGCTTTGCCCAGGCGCTGGCCGCAAGCGGCGTGACGGTCAATGCGGTGCTGCCCGGGCCGACGCGCACAGAGGGCGTCGAGGCCATGTTCAAGTCGATGGGTCAGTCGGCCGACGACCCTAAGGCCGAGCGCGACTTCATCGAAAACGGGCGGCCCAGCTCGATCATCAAACGGCTGGCCAAGCCCGAAGAAGTGGCCGAGGTGGTCGCCTTCTTGTGCTCACGCGAAGCAAGCGCCATTACCGGCTCGCCGGTGCGGGCCGATGGCGGCGTGGTCATGTCGATCACGTGAGCCGCGGGGGGCCCGATCAGCGCGGACGACGGGCGAAGCCCGATGCGCCGCGGCCGTTTAGAGCTTCATGACTGGACGCTTGCCCTTGGCGTGCGCGCTCGGGACCTTCACCAGCGCCTCGCCGTCGAGGACGACTTCGCCGTCAACCTCGCAAACGCACGACAAGCGCGCCCGCGATCTTTCCGGGATCAACTCGGCCACTGTCACGATAACCGACACCGTATCGCCGATCTTTACCGGCGCGCGAAAATTTAGCGTCTGCGAGATATAGACAGCGCCCGGTCCCGGAAGCCGTGTGCCGAGCACCGCCGAAATAAGGCTCGCCGTATAGAGGCCGTGAGCGATCCGCGTGCGAAACGATGTTTTGGCGGCGAAATGCTCCGACAGATGGATGGGATTGCGGTCGCCGGTCAGTTGCGCGAAGCCAACGACATCCGATGATGACACGGTCTTGCTGAGCCGCTCGGTCATGCCGACCGAAAGGTCCTCGAAGAACAATGTGCGCAGCGGCGGCAGCGTCATGGGTTCCTTAGAGCGTGCCGCGCTGCGACGCGCAAGCTGGACATCGGCGACGGCATTGGTCAAGCAATGCGAATTCAGTTCGGAGCCATCATGATCGATCTCAGCAATATCGATGTCGGCCTCAAGGGAACGGCACAGCTCGTCGTCGGCCCGGAACACACGGCGTCATTCGTCGGCTCCGGGCGCATTGCGGTGCTGGCGACGCCGGTGATGATCAACTTGATCGAGGCGGCGGCGCTCAAGGCGGTCGAGCATCTTCTTCCTCTCGGCCACCAAAGCCTCGGCATCCACCTTGACGTCAGCCATGTCGCCGCGACTCCGATCGGCTTGCAGGTGACGGCGACCGCCGAAGTCGTGCGTGTAGAAGGACGCACCGTCAGCTTCCGCGTGGAAGCCCGCGACGCCGTCGAGGCGATCGGCGCGGGCACCCACCAGCGGGTGGTGGTCAGCGTCAGCCGCTTCGACGAACGCGTGCAGCATAAAGTGCGTGCGGAGACGTGAGAGCGAGCAATCGCAGCGTCAGTAACGCCGGCGTCCGATCAGCCAGCCGATCAGGACGAGGACCACGGCCGCAACCACCGCGATGATCGCGTGTTTCATGTGCATGTGCGCCGAGCCGGCCTCATAGCCCGGCATGAATGTCGGCAACTGGCCCGCCGGCATCGCGAAATACATGACGGCGGCGATAATGCAGATAATCGCCAAGATATATGCAACCGCTCTCATTGAACGTGTCCTCTGCTCAGAACAAATAGTGCTCGATATCGATGACGACGAAGACCCGAGTCGCAGCCCGCATCATTAGTGCCCCGGCGGCGCCCCGGGCGGGGGTGCCGTCGCCACGCCGCGCGGCTCATCCTTGTTGGACATGCACTTTTTCATAAAGGCGCCGCGCGCCTTGCCTTGCAGATGCTGGTCATCGGCGCCGAACTTGCACGTGGCCATTTTGTCCGTGGACGTCACCGCATAAGACGGCGTACACGCAAAGAGGGCTGCCAGCACTGCAGCGGCAAGGGCGTAGCGATGCATAGCGGACCCCCTCCTCTACGACCTGGCTATCCTAGCATTCCGCCTGGCCGCAGAGGCAAATTCCCTCGGCTCACTTCGGGCAGCGATAGAGCGTTGCGGTGTAGGTCTTGTCGCGGTCGACGAAATCGATGGTGTTATTCGGCTTCTGCGTGAAGGTAATATCGCCCATGAGCGGCCCGGCCGGAAACTGGCACTCGACATGGGTGTTGACACGTTTACCGTCGGGCTTGGCGTCAAGGAATTTACAAACGCCAACCTTGGAATTGATCTGATCGGTCGAAATCTTCACCTTCAGCTCGGCCGGATCGCTGCCGTCGCCCTTGCACGGTACGTTCTGAGTGAAATCGCCGAGCAGCCAAAAATCGTCGGTCAGCGGCCCGGCGCTGGCGCCGGCAGTGATGGCGAGAGTGACGCACCCGACCAGCGGGTAGATCATTTTCATCCCAATAACCCCCGATTTTGGCCCGGCCCCTGTCACCGAACTGTAGCGAATGGGATGGAGCGCGCAATCGGCTCGGCGGAATTTCGACCGGCTGTGGCTTGCGGAACACGCGATCGCGCGCCGGCGGATGGTGAAAGGAACCAGCAAAAAAGACGGCGCCCGAAAGCGCCGTCTTCGATTTCGCCAATGCGGACCGTGCGCGGCGCCGCTAGTGCGCCGTCAAACCGGAGGCATCTTCCTCGATCGTCTCGGGAACATCGACGGGCTTAGCCGTTGCTTCCTCCCACGTGATCGGCTCCGGCTTACGCACCAGCGCGCGCGCCAGCGCCTCGTCCATGCGGGACACCGGAATGATATCGAGGCCGCTCTTGATGCTGTCGTTGATCTCGACAAGATCCTTGGCGTTCTCTTCCGGAATGAGCACGGTCTTGATGCCGCCGCGATGCGCGGCGAGCAGCTTCTCTTTCAATCCGCCGATCGGCAGGACGCGGCCGCGCAGGGTGATTTCGCCGGTCATGGCGACGTCGCGATGCACCGGAATCCCGGTCATCACCGAAACGATCGCCGTCACCATCGCCACGCCTGCGGACGGGCCGTCCTTCGGCGTCGCGCCCTCGGGCACGTGCACGTGGATGTCGCGCTTGTCGAACAGCGGCGGCTCGATGCCGAAGGCGACCGCGCGCATACGCACATAAGATGCGGCTGCGGAGATCAACTCCTTCATCACATCGCGCAGATTGCCGGTGACGGTCATCTTACCCTTGCCGGGCATCATGGCCGCCTCGATGGTCAGAAGTTCGCCGCCGACATCGGTCCAAGCGAGCCCGGTCACGACACCGACCTGATCCTCGTCCTCGACTTCGCCGTAACGGAACTTCGGCACGCCGATATAGTCGCCCAGCACCTTGTCGGTGACTTCGACAGACTGTTTCTTCGAGACCGTGAGCTCCTTCACCGCCTTGCGGATCAGCGTTGAAATCTCACGCTCAAGATTGCGCACGCCGGCCTCGCGCGTATAGCGGCGAATGAGCGTGAGCAGCGCGCCATCGTCGATCGACCATTCCTTCGGATCGAGACCGTGCTTGACCAGCGCGTGCGGGATCAAGTGCTTGCGCGCGATCTCGACCTTCTCGTCCTCGGTGTAACCGGCGATACGGATGATCTCCATGCGATCCATCAGGGGCGGCGGAATATTCAACGTATTCGCCGTCGTGATGAACATCACGTTGGAGAGATCGTAATCGACCTCGAGATAATGGTCGTTGAAGGCGTGGTTCTGCTCGGGATCGAGCACCTCAAGCAGCGCCGACGACGGATCGCCGCGGAAATCGGCGCCCATCTTGTCGACCTCGTCCAGCAGGAACAGCGGATTGGAGGTCTTCGCCTTGCGCATCGACTGGATGATCTTGCCCGGCATCGAGCCGATGTAAGTCCGCCGATGGCCGCGAATCTCCGCTTCGTCGCGCACGCCGCCGAGCGAGACGCGAACGAACTCGCGGCCGGTCGCCTTGGCGATCGATTTGCCGAGCGAGGTCTTGCCGACGCCGGGAGGACCGACCAGGCACAAGATCGGCCCGGTCAGCTTGTTGGCGCGCTGCTGCACGGCGAGATACTCGACGATGCGCTCTTTGACTTTCTCGAGGCCGTAGTGATCGGCATCGAGAATCTGTTCGGCCAGCGTGAGATCTTTCTTGATCTTGGACTTCTTGTTCCAGGGGATCGAGAGCAGCCAATCGAGATAGTTGCGCACGACGGTGGCTTCCGCCGACATCGGCGACATCTGCCGCAGCTTTTTCAGCTCATGCTGCGCCTTCTCGCGCGCCTCTTTCGAGAGCTTGGTGCGCTTGATCTTCTCTTCGATCTCGGCGAGCTCGTCTTTGCCGTCCTCGTCGCCGAGCTCCTTCTGGATCGCCTTCATCTGCTCGTTGAGGTAATATTCGCGCTGCGTCTTCTCCATCTGACGCTTGACGCGCGTGCGGATCCGCTTCTCGACCTGCAGAACCGAGATTTCGCTCTCCATCAGACCGAGCACCTTCTCCAGGCGCTCAGTGACGCTCGGCGTCTCCAGGATCGTCTGCTTGTCGGGAATCTTCACGGCAAGATGCGAAGCCACCGTATCGGCGAGCTTGGCGTAGTCGTCGATCTGCTGAACGACGCCGACCACCTCGGGCGACACTTTCTTATTGAGCTTCACATAACCTTCGAACTCGTTGACGACCGAGCGGGCCAGCGCCTCCGCCTCGACCTGATCGCCCGTCGAATTGGCGATCACCACGGCGTCAGCTTCGTAATAATCCTCACGATCGGTGTAGCGATTGACCTGCGCGCGTGCGGCGCCCTCGACCAGCACCTTGACGGTCCCGTCCGGCAGCTTGAGGAGTTGCAGCACGCTCGCCAGCGTGCCGATGCTGTAGATTGCGTCCGTCGCGGGGTCATCATCGGACGCGTTCTTCTGCGTCGCCAGCAGAATGAAGGTGTCCGAGCGCATCACCTCTTCGAGCGCCTTGATCGATTTCTCGCGCCCGACGAAGAGGGGAACGATCATGTGCGGAAAGACAACGATATCCCGCAGCGGCAACACCGGGTAGGCCCGGTTTTCACCGGTCACGAGCGGCGGCTTGGGTTTGGCGGCACTTGTCATGGCCCCAGTTCCTTATTGTTGTGCACGACCGTCGCAACCCGCAGGATGCGCTGTCGCAACGGACTGCCGTTCTACCGGGAAGGGAATTGCGGACGGTGATCTGTCCGCACCCAAAGGGCGGGTGTGAGACTCTGCCCGGAACCGTGCGCGGCCGATCGAAGGATGGGCTGGCCGCCCATTATAGGTGGCGTCGCAGCACGGGCGTGTCAAGAAAGCTCGATTTTTGGCGGGGAAAACGGCGCCGGGACGCCGCGGCTCCCGGCTGCGTCCCGAATCGGCGGTGCCGGAACCCGGCACCGTTCAGGCACTCGCTCCGCCGGCATCGCCGGCGCGATCCGATCGGTCGGCGTAAATGTAGAGCGGCCGGGCGCTGCCCTCGACCACTTCGCGCGAAATGACGACTTCTTCGACACCTTCTAGGCTCGGCAGATCGAACATGGTGTCGAGCAGAATGTTTTCCATGATCGAGCGCAGGCCGCGGGCGCCGGTCTTGCGATCGATGGCCTTGCGCGCGATCGCTGCCAGCGCCTCTTCGGCGAGCGTGAGATCGACCGTCTCCATCTCGAACATGCGCTGATATTGCTTCACAAGCGCATTCTTCGGCTCGGTCAGGATGCGCTTGAGCGACGCTTCGTCGAGATCTTCCAGCGTGGCCACGACCGGCAAGCGTCCGACGAATTCCGGAATAAGCCCGTACTTCAGCAAGTCTTCCGGCTCGACGTCGCGGAAGATCTCGCCTTGCTTGCGATCCTCCGGCGCCATGACCTTCGCGCCGAAGCCGATCGAAGTCGAACGGCCGCGCGCGGAGATGATCTTCTCCAGGCCGGCGAACGCGCCGCCACACACGAACAGGATATTGGTCGTGTCGACCTGCAAGAACTCCTGCTGCGGGTGCTTGCGGCCGCCTTGCGGCGGGACGCTCGCAATCGTGCCTTCCATGATTTTCAGGAGCGCCTGCTGCACGCCCTCACCCGAAACGTCGCGGGTGATCGAAGGATTGTCGGACTTGCGCGAGATCTTGTCGATTTCGTCGATATAGACGATGCCGCGCTGCGCACGCTCGACGTTGTAGTCCGCCGATTGCAGGAGCTTCAAAATGATATTCTCGACGTCCTCACCGACATAGCCGGCTTCGGTGAGCGTGGTCGCATCCGCCATCGTGAAGGGAACGTCGAGGATGCGCGCCAGCGTCTGCGCGAGCAGCGTCTTGCCGGAACCCGTCGGGCCGATCAGCAGGATGTTCGACTTTGCGAGCTCAACGTCATTGTGCTTGCTCTGGTGATTGAGCCGCTTGTAGTGGTTATGAACCGCGACCGAGAGCACCTTCTTGGCGTGATCCTGGCCGATTACATAGTCATCGAGCACTTTGCGGATTTCTCGAGGAGTCGGAATGCCGTCGCGCGACTTCACCAGCGAGGACTTGTTCTCCTCGCGAATGATATCCATGCACAGCTCGACGCACTCGTCGCAAATGAAGACCGTCGGCCCGGCGATGAGCTTGCGCACTTCGTGCTGGCTCTTGCCGCAGAACGAGCAATAGAGCGTGTTCTTGGAATCGCCGCCGCCGACTTTGCTCATTCCCGTCTCCGTCTTCACCGCGAGGGAGCCGCTTAAACCCTCGCCACCTTACTAACCGCCGCGCTAAAAAAGCGTAGCACCATCCGCGTCCTGAGCCCGAACAAGACGTTACTGTGACAAGGTAACTTCAGTCACTACAAGCCTGCATGCTAATGGCGTGCCAATCAAGAATTTATTAACAATAACGCGCCTTTGGTAGGGTGCGTTTTTCGGACAATATAGGGCAATCATCCACTTGACGCCGGATTTTCCTCGGCTCAGCCGCCGATTCGTCGTCCGCGAACTCATACTTTGCTGAGCGCGGGCTGCTCGATCTTGAGGCCGGGTTCCTCCGGCCGCTTTTCGATGACCTTGTCGATAAGACCAAAATCCTTGGCCATCTCAGCGGTCAGGAACATATCGCGCTCAAGGGCGTCCTCGATCTTTTTCAGCGGCTGACCGGAATGCCGCACATAGATTTCGTTCAACCGGCGCTTGAGGTTGAGGATCTCCTGGGCATGAAGCATGATGTCGGTGGCCTGGCCCTGGAACCCGCCCGAGGGTTGATGCACCATGATGCGGGCGTTGGGCAGCGCAAAGCGCAGACCCTTGCCGCCCGCGGCCAAAAGCAGCGATCCCATGGAAGCCGCTTGCCCGGTGCACAGCGTCGAAACCGCCGGACGGATGAATTGCATGGTGTCATAAATCGCCAGGCCCGACGTCACGATGCCGCCTGGCGAATTAATGTACATCGAGATTTCTTTCTTCGGATTCTCGGCCTCGAGAAACAGCAGCTGCGCCACGACCAGCGACGCCATGCCGTCCTCGATGGGACCCGTGATGAAGATGATCCGCTCCTTTAGCAGGCGCGAATAGATGTCGTAGGCCCGCTCTCCCCGATTGGTCTGCTCGACCACCATCGGGACGAGGTAGTTCATGTATGTGTCCTTCGGGGCGCGCATGGTTCACCTGCAGAGGTTAAGTCTCAACGTTATCACTCAATCTGGCCGAGTTGGGTGCAGCTGTCGAAACCGCAAGACGCCGAGCAAGGCCACAAAATCAACTATAGGACTCAGCAACATATGTGCGGAAGCTCCGGCGACAAGACGTAGGCGCGTTCACAGTAAACCGAACTTCTTCGCGCGCCTAGTTTTGCCAAGTCCGCCGCCAAGTTCCTCGCCAAGTCCTCGCCAAGTCCCTCGCCAAGTCCCTCGCTACGTCATTATTCGTTGACTTCGTGCGCAAATCTTGTCTGCGCCCGAGGTCCCTCACTCTTCGTCTTCCTTGAACAGCTCGTCCCGCGAAACCGGCTTATCCGTCACCCCGGCAAGCTCGACAAGGAAGTCGACCACCTTGTCTTCGAACAACGGCGCGCGTAAGGCGGCGATCGCGTTCGGATTCTTCTGGTAATACTCCCAGATCTGCCGCTCCTGACCGGGGAACTGACGAACCTGTTCCATCATCGCGGCGCGCAGCTGATCGTCCGTGACCTTGATATTGTTCTTCTCGCCGATTTCGGCAATGACCAGACCAAGCCGCACACGACGCTCGGCGATGCCGTGGTATTCCTCTCGCGCCTTTTCCTCTGTCGTTCCCTCATCGGCAAAAGTGCGGTTCTGCTGCTTGAGGTCGTTCTCGACCTGCGACCAGACGTTGTTGAACTCCTGCTCGACCAGACTGGGCGGCGGCTCGAATTTGTGGCGCTCGTCGAGCTGATCGAGCAACGCGCGCTTGAGCTTCTGGCGTGACGCCATGGCGTGCTCGCGCGCAATGCGGTCCTTCACCGCATCCTTAAGCTTTGCCAGCGATTCCAGGCCAAGCGTCTTGGCAAACTCGTCGTCAATGTTGAGCGCACCGGGCGCGTCCACCGCCTTCACGGTCACCGCAAAAGTCGCGTTCTTGCCGGCAAGATGGCTGGCGCGGTAGTCGTCGGGAAACTTGACGTCGAAGGTTTTGCTCTCGCCGGCCTTGAGCCCCACGAGATGCTCTTCGAATCCCGGAATGAATTGGCCAGCGCCCATGATCAGCGGCACATCTTCGCCGGTGCCGCCTTCGAACGGCGTGCCGTCGATTGAGCCCTCGAAGCCGATGGTCACGCGATCGCCATTGGCGGCGCCTTCGGCTTTGGCCACGAACGGCCGGTTCTGATCGGCGATGGTCTGCAGCGCCTTATCGATCTCGTCATCGCTCACCTCGGCTGTGAGCCGGGTCAGCTTGATGGTCTTGAAATCGGCGAGCGTGATCGCCGGCACGATCTCCATCTCCACCGTGTAGGAGAGGTCGGCCTTGCCTTCGATGACGCCTTCGACCGTGCCCTCTTCCGTCGGCAGCACGACCTTGGGCTCGACGGCGAGCTTGTAGCCGTGATCGGTGATGATCTTGGAATTGGCCTCGCGCACGGCCGCTTCGATCACCTCGGCCATGGCGGATTTACCGTAAAGACGTTTGAGGTGCGCAACGGGCACCTTGCCGGGCCGGAAGCCGCGCAGCTGGACGCGGCCTTTGAGATCGTCCAAGCGCTCATTGACCTTCGCCTCGAGGTCAGTTGCCGGCACGACCACCCGATACTCGCGCTTAAGACCGGCGGAGGAAGTTTCAGTGACTTGCATCGACATTGCTCTTCACGGCCTTTGTTGCGCCTATCCTGGCCGCTTTTTGGGAAAAAACATCCGCCCTGCTGGTGCGGGCGGAGGGGCTCGAACCCCCACGACTTTCGTCACGGGAACCTAAATCCCGCGCGTCTACCAATTCCGCCACGCCCGCGACAGGAGGGCGGCCCGGCGGCGCGGCTTATATCATGCGCAATCCGCCGGAGCACAAGAAAAATAGCGTCTGACGCAAGGCCGGCAACCGACCGCCGTCACGCCAGCAAAGTCCGGTAGACGCCCGGCAAGCATTCCGGCAAATCCTCGGAAATGAGACCCGGCCCAAAGTCGCGCGCCGCCTCGCCGTGAACCCACACGGCCGCCGCGGCGGCTTCGAAGGCCGGCATGCCTTGGGCCAAGAGGCCCACCGCAATTCCGGTCAGGACATCGCCGGAGCCTGCGGTCGCGAGATAAGCGGACGCGTTTGCCGCTATAGCCGCTCGGCCGTCCGGGTCGGCGACCACCGTGTCAGCCCCCTTGAGGAGGACGATCGCACCGGTGATCCGTGCCGCAAGGCGCGCTCTTTCGAGCTTTGATCCGAACTTCGTTCGCTCGTCCAACGTCCCGAAGAAGCGCGAAAATTCACCCTCATGCGGCGTCAAGATCGTGCTTCGGCCGGCCCTGCCCCGTTCCCGCAGCGCGTCCGCAAGCCGCTTGGAGTCGTGGGCAAAGCTCGTGATGGCGTCGGCGTCGAGCACGACGGCGCGCTCGCCAAAAAGCGCGGCCAATACGCGCGCACAGGTTTCCTCACCGACGCCGATCCCGGGCCCGATGGCGAAAGCGTTCAGGCGCCGGTCGGCGAGGAATCGCGTCAGCTCGTCAGGACCATCCACCGGCCGCACCATCACGGCCAGATTGCCGGCAGCGTTGACGGCGAGCGCCTCGCGGGGACTGGCGATTGTCACCAGCCCGGCGCCTGCCCGCAAGGCGCCGCGGGCGGCGAGCCGGGCCGCCCCTGTCGACCAGAAGGGACCGGAGGCGATCACCGCGTGTCCGCGGTCGTATTTGTGCCCGCCCTGCTGCGGCCGCGGAAAATGCGCACGCCAGAGCAGCGGAGCGTTTTCGAAGGTCTGCGGCCGAATTTCTGCCAATACGTTGTCAGTGATTCCGATATCGGCAACGGAGATTGCACCGCAGTAAAGTCGGCCGGGCAGAAGCACATGGCCGGGCTTTTTGCGAAAGAACGTGATTGTTTGCGCAGCCTTCACGGCTCGGCCCATCACCGCGCCGGACGTTCCGTTGATCCCGCTCGGCAGATCCACGGCGATGACCGGCGCAGCCTGCGCATTCATAGCGTCGATCATGGCCGCGGGCTGGCCTTCAACTGGCCGGTCGAGGCCCGCGCCGAACAGGGCATCGATGATGACCTGGGCGCCTCCAACGGCTTTGGGGTCGGCGGCCCCTATCGGACCGGACCAAGTCTTTGCGGCGAGCGCGGCGTCGCCCTTCAGTCGCGCCGCCTCACCCACCAGCATGACTTCGACTTGATAGCCTTTTTCGGAGAGCAGTCGCCCCGCCACAAAACCGTCACCGCCATTGTTGCCCGGCCCTGCGATCACGATGATCTGGCTGCCCGCGTGAAACCGGGCGCGGACCGCATCGGCGACCGCTGCACCGGCACGCTCCATCAGGTGGATGCCCGGCACGCCGGCGGAGATTGTCCGCCGATCGGCCTCGGCCATCTCGGCATTGCTGAGAAGCTCAATCATCGTGCGCCGGAGGATAGCGATAACGGCAGGCGGCGAACATCATCAAGCTTGTGGCGCATTGCTCTTGACGCGATAATAGGCAAGTTGCCCGGTTTGGATGCAAGGCGTTCTCGGGAGGCTTTGTTCCGGGCCGGGAATTGGTCTAGACCGACCTGATCTAATGTTGTTTTTGATGGCTTACGTACCTTGGCACGGGACCTGCTAACGAAACCTCGGTTCCAGCGGGGGGCCGGACCTCCATCGGAGCCGGGAGACGGAAACGCGATGAAGAAAATCGAGGCGATCATCAAGCCGTTCAAGCTCGATGAGGTGAAGGAGGCGCTGCAGGAAGTAGGACTGCAAGGCATCACGGTCACCGAAGCCAAGGGATTCGGACGCCAGAAAGGGCACACCGAACTTTATCGCGGTGCAGAGTATGTGGTCGACTTTCTTCCCAAGGTGAAAATCGAGATTGTCCTCGGCGACGAGATGGTCGAAAAGGCAATTGACGCGATCCGTCGAGCGGCCCAAACCGGCCGGATCGGTGACGGAAAGATCTTTGTTTCAACCGTCGAAGAAGCCATCCGGATCAGGACGGGGGAATCCGGAATAGACGCCATCTGAGTGGCTGGTCCAGCTGCCACCTTTTCGCTGAGGCGCAGCACGGCCAGCGTCGAGGGCATTCAACCAACAGCACGAAAGGGTACGCCTGCCATGACGACGCCGAAGAATGTCATGAAAACGATCAAGGACAACGACGTGAAATACGTCGATTTCCGCTTTACCGATCCGCGCGGCAAATGGCAGCACGTGACATTCGACGTTTCGATGATCGAGGAAGACACCTTCGCCGAAGGTCAGATGTTCGACGGCTCCTCGATTGCGGGTTGGAAGGCGATCCACGAATCCGACATGTGCCTCATGCCCGACCCGGCGTCCGCGTGCATCGATCCGTTTTTTGCCGAGACCACGCTGTCGCTGATTTGCGACGTGCTCGAACCGACGACCGGCGAGCCTTACAATCGCGATCCGCGCGGCATCGCCAAGCGCGCGGAGGCCATGGTCAAGTCCATGGGCGTCGGTGACACGGTGTTTTTCGGTCCCGAGGCGGAGTTCTTCGTTTTCGACGACGTGAAATACCGGGCCGATCCTTACAATACCGGTTTCAAGCTCGAACTCGGTAGAGTTTCCGACCAATACCGACACGGATTATGAAGGCGGCAATCTCGGCCATCACATCGGCACCAAGAAGGGCTATTTCCCGGTGCCGCCGCAAGACACCGCGCAAGACATGCGCTCGGAAATGCTCGCGGCGATGGCGCGTATGGGCTGCGTGGTCGAAAAGCACCACCACGAAGTGGCCTCTGCGCAACACGAGCTTGGGCTGAAATTCGCGCCGCTGACGGTGATGGCCGACCGGCTGATCATCTACAAGTATTGCATCCAGCAGGTCGCCCAGGTCTACGGCAAGACGGCGACCTTCATGCCGAAGCCGATTTACGGCGATAACGGCTCCGGCATGCATTGCCACCAGTCGATCTGGAAGACGGGCAAGCCGGTCTTCGCCGGCAACAAATATGCCGACCTGTCGGATACCTGCCTGCAATACATCGCCGGCATCATCAAGCATGCCAAGGCGATCAACGCCTTCACCAACCCGACGACGAACTCGTACAAGCGGCTGGTGCCGGGCTTCGAGGCGCCGGTGCTGCTCGCCTATTCGGCGCGCAACCGTTCCGCTTCGTGCCGCATTCCCTACACGACCAATCCGAAGGCCAAGCGCGTCGAGGTTCGCTTCCCGGATCCGCTTGCCAATCCCTATCTCGCATTCGCCGCCATGCTGATGGCCGGGCTCGACGGCATCAAGAACAAGCTCGATCCGGGCGAGGCTATCGACAAGGATCTCTACGATCTGCCGCCGAAGGAATTGAAGAAGATCCCGACTGTCTGCGGCTCGCTGCGGCAGGCGCTCGAGGAACTCAACAAAGACCGGGCATTCCTCAACGCGGGCGGCGTGTTCGACGACGACTTCATCAATTCCTACATCGACCTGAAGATGGGCGAAGTCATCCGTTTCGAGCACACGCCCCATCCAGTCGAATTCGAAATGTATTATTCGGCCTAACGCGGCGCCCCGCGGACGAAGCGAGGCTCGCATCGAGTGTCAGCGCGCGTGAGTGGGTAAATATCCTCCCAGCATTGCCTATGCGATGCAACTTTCGGGGGCGCCGTTGTTCACGGCGCCCTTTTCTTTTCGGCGGATCCCGCGCTGGGGAGCGGCGTTTTTGTTGTCATGGTTCGGCTCTGGAGCGTCACCTTGCTCGTCCGCAAGCTCCACGCGGTTGCGTCCGTTTTCCTTCGCGCGGTAGAGCGCCTCATCGGCGAGCCTGATAAGCAAATCGATCGCGGTTGCGGGCGAGCCTGACGCCACCCCGATGCTGACCGTTGCGGCGACGCGCCGACCGTTGCGCACAATACTGGCAGCGGCAAGCGCCGCGCGCACGCGTTCCGCCGCGACTGCGGCCTCCGCCGAGGTGCTCGGCAGGAGCGCGACGAATTCCTCGCCCCCCAACCGACCGACAATGTCGGTTGCGCGGAGCGTCTCGCGCGCCACTTTGGCGAATAATTGCAGGACCGCGTCGCCGACCGCGTGCCCGCATCGGTCGTTGATTGACTTGAAGCGATCGAGATCGAAGGCGAGCACGCTGACCGGCGCCATGCGGCGCCGGCGGCTGACAGCCATGAGGCTTTCGGCGGCCTCAAAGAACCCCCGCCGGTTCAACAAGCCGGTCAGCTGATCGGTCGCTGCCGCCAATTTGTAATGGCGAACCGCGAGGTCTTTCGCGAGGATCAGCACAATGAAAGCTGTGCCGACCACATACAGAAGTATCACTGTCGCAAAAACAGCGATCCAGCCGCGCGCGTCGCTCTGAACTCCATCACCAGAGGAAGAAAGGGTCGCCAACGCCACTGGAAACAGGAAAATCGCGCCATGCAGCATCGGAACAAGCACGGCCGGCCAGCGCCGGATGACCGATTTGCGGCGCTCACGCCGCAACTCGGCAGCGGTCAAGAACGTGTAACCGGCGACGATAAGCGCGCTCACCAGAATGCGGGACGCTGCCGACCCGGCAAAGGCCGGAAACAAGGATGCGATCATCCAAAAGACTGATCCGAAGGCCATGGCAATCCAGCGGATCGGCCGGCCGTGGAAAGAGCGGGCGCCGTTCCAGGTCATTCCAACGGCCGCGAACAGCAATACCGTGGACGTGCCGGAGGGCAGCCCGGGTGCGATCGTATCACCGAACCGCCAGAGCGCGCCGGAGGCGCCGCCGATCAAATAGGCGACGCTCCACCAGGCAAGCGCCCGGTTGCCCTCCTGCCTCCAGGCGTGAAGCAGAAACAGCCCGAGGAGCACGGTTACGCAAATAGCAATGAAGAACAACGTTCCGACATCAAGCGACGCCAGAGCGGCAACGAGGTTGCCCCCCATGGACCGAGCTCCCGACGACCGTGCATCCGTGTTTCTGCTTACCAGCGATCCGTTTGCCTTCGGTGTGACAAACGAGGCAGTTTTTGCAAAAGCTTTGCGGGAAAGTACGGAAAATACGAATGGTCAGGGGTGCGCGAGCGCTTTCGCGGTGCCCATACCGCTCGCACCGCGCCATATGGCGCAGCGGACCCGCCAATTGAGAGGATGACGACGAAAAAAGACCGCCCCGGACATGACCCGGGGCGGCAGATGGCCTCGAAAACTTGGCTCCAGCAAAGTAACCGAAGCGCGAACGATCGACCGCGAAACGGTTTGTCTAGCGCTTCGAGAACTGGAAGCTCCGGCGCGCTTTGGCGCGGCCGTATTTCTTGCGCTCGACCACGCGCGAGTCGCGCGTGAGGAATCCACCGCGCTTGAGCACGGCGCGCAGCTCCGGTTCGTGGCGCATCAGCGCCTTCGAGAGGCCGTGACGAACCGCGCCGGCCTGGCCCGAAAGTCCACCGCCGGACACGGTACACACAACGTCATATTGCGCCTGCCGATTAGCGGCGACGAGCGGCTGCTGGATCAGCATGCGCAATACCGGGCGAGCGAAATAGGTCTCCGCCGGCCGATCGTTGATGACGATCTTGCCGCCGCCGAGCTTGACCCACACGCGCGCAACCGCATCTTTGCGTTTGCCGGTGGCATAGGCCCGGCCTTGCTTGTCGAGCTTTTGTACGTATTTCGGCGGCTCCGGCGCCGCCGCAGGCTTAAGCGTCGACAGGTCGCCCAGCGTTTGAATGGTCTCGGCCATCACGCAACCCTTTTGTTCTTGCGGTTCATAGCGGCGACGTCAATCTGTTGCGGCTGCTGCGCCGCATGCGGATGCTCGGCATGCGGATAGACCCGCAAATTGCCAAGTTGGTGCCGGCCAAGCGGCCCGCGCGGCAGCATCCGCTCAACCGCCTTCTCGACGATGCGCTCAGGAAAACGTCCAGCCAGGATCGATTTCGCCGAGCGCTCCTTGATGCCGCCGATATAGCCCGTGTGCTTGTAATAAACTTTCTGCTCGACCTTGCGGCCAGTCAGCACGACCTTTGCGGCGTTGATGACGATGACATTGTCGCCACAATCGACATGGGGCGTATAGCTCGGCTTGTGCTTGCCGCGCAGCCGCATGGCCACGATCGAAGCGAGCCGGCCGACGACCAGACCGTCGGCGTCGATCATCACCCATTTCTTATCGACTTCGGCAGGCTTGGCCGAAAAGGTTTTCATCTTCGCATCCATGCAAGGAACCGCGCCGGCAAAAGGCCGGCGCGTTGGTCGGCTATTTAGCTGCAGTCGGCCTCTCGGTCAACAGCGCGAACCAGTATTTTGACACTATTTCAATGATATGAGTTGGAGGTATTATTTCACCGCTGACGAGGGAGCAGGCGGGATCGAGTAGGTCGAGATGGCGTGGGCCACGAGCTCCTCCTCCCCTTCCGAGCGGATGGCGATGTCGGCCACGGCAAGCCGTCTGCCGAGCTTGATCAGTCTTGTCTCGGCCAAAAGGTCCTTTTGCGCCGGCCGCTTGAGAAAATTGATGGAAAGATTGGTCGTGACCGCCATCGGCGCCCAGCCGATGCTCGCATGGATCGCGACATACGGCCCGAGATCGGCCAGCGCCATCATGGTCGTTCCGGCGATCGTGCCGCCCGGGCGCAGAGATTGCGGATCGAAGCGTTTGCGAACGCGGCAGCCGCGGAACCAGACTGCGTCGATCGAAAACCCGCCTTGGGGGTTGAACATTTGCGGGAATTCGGCCGCGAGCAGTCGCTCGATCTCCGCCTCGGTGAGTTTCGCCTTTTCCTTCATGTCCCTGCTCCCCACGTAGAATTCGGATACAATGCATGCAGGTGACTTGCCAATCGGCGCCGACGTGCTGGGATTAGGGACCGAACCATGAGCGCGCACACCACCGCAGCGGCCAAGACCGCCTCCTCTTCGCTGATCCTGTTGCGCGAGGATATCGCCGGCGTCGCGATCCTTACGCTTAACGATCCGGAAACCCGCAACAGCCTCTCCGAGGCGATGCTCGAGGCACTCGGCGACGCGCTGACCGCGATCGCCCACGACAAAAGTGCGCGGGCCGTCATGCTCGCGGCCAACGGCCCCGCGTTTTCCTCCGGGCACAATCTCAAGGAGCTCAGTCGCCGACGGTCCGACGAAGACGGCGGCCGCGCCTATTTCAAGCACATGATGTCGACCTGCAGCATCATGATGCAACAGATCGTAACGCTGCCGCAGCCGGTCATTGCCGCCGTGCAGGCGACGGCAACGGCGGCCGGCTGTCAGCTGGTGGCGAGCTGCGATCTCGCAGTCGCCTCGCGCGCCGCCAAATTCGCGACGCCCGGCGTCAATCTCGGCCTGTTCTGCTCGACGCCGATGGTGGCCCTGTCCCGCAACGTTTCACGCAAGCACGCGATGGAGATGCT
Source organism: uncultured Alphaproteobacteria bacterium (assembly GCA_963831135.1). Classification (GTDB taxonomy): domain Bacteria; phylum Pseudomonadota; class Alphaproteobacteria; order Rhizobiales; family Xanthobacteraceae; genus BOG-931. Next base: position 122,655 of record CAWHPH010000049.1, on the reverse strand, counting down.
GCTGACCGGCGAGATGATCTCGGCCGAGCATGCCGCACGCATCGGCTTAATCAATGCCGTAACCGAGCCGGGCCGGGAGCGCGAGGAAGCGTTGAAGCTTGCCAAGAAGATCGCGGCGAAATCGAGTTTGACCGTTAAACTCGGCAAGGAAGCCTTCTACCGCCAGCTGGAAATGCCGCTGGCGGAGGCTTACAGCTACACTGCCGAGGTCATGGTCGAGAACATGCTGGCGCGCGACGCCGAGGAAGGCATCGGCGCCTTCATCGAGAAGCGTGCGCCGGAATGGGAAGACCGCTGACGTTTCTCAACTGATTTTTTTGCACAATGATTCTTTTTGCACAATGAATCACGATTCCTATTCCGACAATTACATCCGCGGCATTCTCAATACCGTAAAGACGATCGCTATGGTCGGCGCGTCGGTGAACGAGATTCGACCGAGTTATTTCGCTTTCAAATATCTGCTTGAACGGGGCTTTCACATGATCCCGGTGAACCCGGGACATGCCGGAAAGGAATTGCTCGGACAGCGCATTTACGCGCAGCTTGCCGGTATTCCCGAACCGGTCGACATGGTCGATATCTTCCGGCCGGCGCAATATGCGCTCGACATCGTGCAAGAAGCGCTGGCGCTTAGTCCGCGGCCGCAGGTCATCTGGATGCAGCTCGGCATTCGCAACGACGAAGCGGCGGCGCTTGCCGAAACCAATGGCATGAAGGTGGTGATGAACCGCTGCCCGAAAATCGAATATGGCCGCCTCTCCTCGGAGATCGCCTGGATGGGCGTGAACACGCGCACGATCAGCGCGAAGAAGGCGGCAAAGAGCGGCGGCATTCAGCGTCTTTCGATCCAGCGTCCGTCGGTGCCGGGCGGGCTTACCTCCGCCGCCGAGCGCGCACAGCACGACGACGGCGAAGCATAAAATGATCGTCGGGCGCCGCCGCCCCAAAAAATGCGGGCGCCTAAAATGCCGGGGGACTTCCTAGACCCTTTATTCATTTCTCTCCTGCTTAACTAACACTTCCTTTCGCTTCAGCGCGATGCCGTCGGTATCGTGATCCGTCAGGAGTGAGCTATGAAAATGGGCATTGTATTTGCGCCCGTCCTGTTGAGTGTTGCGCTCGCACCGATCGCGAGCAAGGCAGACGACGAACAGGCCGGCCGCAAAGCCTGTATGTACGATGCGCTGACCGTGTGCGCTAAATTCATTCCAGATCGCACGCGCATCGCCGAGTGCCTCAACTTGAACCGCGAGCGAATCTCGGAATCCTGCCGACTTCTGCTGGTGCGCGCGCACTGAAGAGGTCGCCCGTCCTGCAAAGATAATGCGCGCCCGGCGCGCGCTTGCGTTTGCGCCTTGACGCCTGCGGCCGGTCCTATAAACGGGAAGCGTCCTCCCGCCGCGAATACCTCCACGGACCGGTTCAAAGGAACGGCGCATGACCGAACGCATCCCGGGTTTTGCCACGCTTGCGATCCATGCCGGCGCGCAACCCGATCCGACCACAGGCGCGCGCGCAACCCCGATCTACCAGACTACCTCCTACGTTTTTGAAAGCGTCGACCACGCCGCCTCGCTGTTCGGGCTGCAGACCTTCGGCAACATCTATACGCGCATCGGCAACCCGACGACCGCGGTGCTGGAGGAACGCGTTGCCGCGCTCGAAGGCGGCACCGCAGGGCTTGCGGCTGCATCCGGCCACGCGGCGCAGGTGCTGACCTTTCACTGCCTGCTGCAGCCCGGCGACGAATTCGTCGCCTCGCGCAAACTCTATGGCGGCTCGATCAATCAGTTCGCGCACGCGTTCAAGAATTTCGGCTGGAACGTCGTCTGGGCCGACCCTGACGACATTTCCTCCTTCGAGCGCGCCATCTCGCCCAAGACCAAGGCGATCTTCACCGAGTCGATCGCCAATCCCGGCGGCGTCATCACCGACATGGCGGCGGTTTCGCAGATCGCGCGGCGCGCCGGCGTGCCCTACATCGTCGATAACACGCTCGCCACGCCCTATCTGTGCAAGCCGATCGACCACGGCGCCGACATCGTCATTCATTCGCTGACCAAATTTCTCGGCGGCCACGGCAACTCGATCGGCGGCCTCATCGTCGATGCCGGCACCTTCAACTGGTCGCGAGAGCGCCGCTATCCGATGCTGTGCGAGCCGCGGCCGGAATATCACGGCATCGTGCTGCACGAGACCTTCGGCAATTTCGCCTTCGCCATCGCCTGCCGCGTGCTGGCGCTGCGCGACATCGGCGCGGCGCTTTCGCCGTTCAACGCTTTCCTCATTCTCACCGGCATCGAGACGCTGCCGCTGCGCATGCGCACCCATTGCGACAATGCGCTCGCGGTCGCCGAATGGCTGTCGACGCATCCGAAGGTGGCGTGGGTGAGCTATCCCGGACTGCCCGGCGACCGCTATCACAACCTCGCCAAGAAATATTGCCCGAGCGGCGCCGGCGCGGTGTTCACCTTCGGCCTGCGCGGCGGCTTCGAAGCCGGCGTGAAACTCGTGTCCAACGTGCAACTGTTCTCGCATCTCGCCAATATCGGTGACACGCGCTCGCTGATCATCCATCCCGCCTCGACCACGCACCGCCAGCTCACGGACGCGCAGAAGATCGCGGCCGGCGCCGGCCCCGACGTGGTGCGGCTCTCGATCGGCATCGAGGACAAGGACGATATCATCGCCGACCTCGAACAGGCGCTGGCGGCTTAGGTTATTCACCCCGCTCGTCCCCGCGAAAGCGGGGACCCAGGCTGGATTCCCGCCTGCGCGGGAATGAGCGGAACAATAGCGCGCTGCGTTAAGCTCGCCACATGCACGGTCGCCACGGTGAGCACCAGCATCGCCATCGCCTGATGCAAAAGCGCAAGCGGCAGCGGCACCACCCAGACAAGCGTGGCGATGCCGAGCGCCACCTGCAGCAACACGGCCGCAAACAGGACGAACGCGCCCGCACGCACCGCGCGATCCTTCACCGCGCCCGCGGTGTCGATCGCATGCAGCAGCGCGACCGCAAAGATCGCATAAGCCAGCAAGCGGTGATCGAACTGCACGGTGAGAATGTTCTCGAAGAAATTGCGCCACAGCGGCGTATCGAAAAAGAGCCGCGCGGCGTCCGGCACCAGCGCGCCGTCGATCAGCGGCCAGGTGTTGTAGGCGTAGCCGGCGCGCAATCCGGCCACCAGCGCGCCGAGATAGATCTGCGCCAGCACGAGCACCAAAAGCGCGAGCGCGCCGGCGCGAATGCGTCCGGGCAGCGCAAAGGCCGGCGCCGCGCGCTCGTCCATCCGCCGCGCCGTGAACATGAGCGCCACATAGATCAGGCAGGCGAGAAGAAGATGCGTCGCCAGCCGGTATTGCGAGACTTCCACGCGATCGGCGAGGCCCGAGGCCACCATCCACCAGCCGACCGCGCCCTGCAGCGCGCCGAGCCCGAAGATGAACCACAGCAGCGGGCGCAGCGACGGCGCCACGGCGCCGCGCCACAGGAAGAACAGAAACGGCAACAGGAACGCCGCGCCGATCACGCGGCCGAGCAGACGGTGCGTCCATTCCCACCAATAAATCGTCTTGAACGCGTCGAGGCTCATGCCGCGGTTGATCTCGCGGTATTGCGGGATGGCCTGATATTTTTCGAACGCCGCGTGCCAGGCATGGTCGGATAAAGGCGGCAGCACGCCCATCACCGGCTTCCATTCGGTGATCGACAGGCCCGACTCCGTCAGCCGCGTCGCGCCGCCGACCAGCACCATCGCCAGCACCAAAGCGGCGACCGCATAAAGCCACAGCCGCACCGCGCGCGCATGGACGTCGCCGGGGAGTTTTTCGCTCATCGTCGGGTCACTTGTCGCCAGCGCGCGGACCATATAGTGCTGCCCCCTGCCCTCGCAACACCGTCAATGTTGCGCGCCAAACGTCGCTCGCACTAATACATTCCGTCATCCTGAGGTGCGAGCGCAGCAAGCCTCGAAGGATGAATCGGCCGCTGTCTTTCGGCCGTGCATCCTTCGAGGGCCGCCATAGCGCGTTCAAAGACGCGCGTAACGCGCTTATGGCCGCCTCATGATGACGGAAACATAGGTCCGCATTTCTCATGCCGCTTCGCCTGCGTAAATTCATTGGCGCCATCGCGCTGTTCGTCCTGGTCATCGTCTGGGCGCTGGTCGCCATGGCGCTCGCGCAAATGCCCGCCATCCGCGAGAGCGCGATTATTTCGATCGCTTACTACGTGATCGCCGGCATCGGCTGGGCGCTGCCCGCGATACCGATCGTCACCTGGATGAGCCGAAAATAACGAACGAAACTAGTCGTCAGCCTTAACTCATTTTCCGTCACCCTGAGGTGCGAGCAAAGCGAGCCATCCAAGTCGGCTGTGCCGACTTGGCGCTCGAAGTTCCGAAATCGGAAACCGATTTCGGGTGGGGCGACGGCCCGGGCGCTCGGGCCGCATCCTTCGAGGGCCGCCATAGCGCGTTGAAAGACGCGCGTAACGCGCTTATGGCCGCCTCAGGATGACGGTCAACAACTACGCCGCCTGGGCGCGGCGGAAGCCGTTCCACATTGCCGTGGCCGAGCCGGAGAGCAGCACGCGCACATAACGGAGCTGCTGATATTCGCCGTTGAGCGAGATGCGCGGCAGCGCGGTGAGATGCCGGGCGTGCGAACGGAACAGAACGCCCGGCCGCGTCGTCACCGCGGTCTTAAAGCCGAGCGCGGCGGCGATGGCGAATTCGCGCGGGCCGGCCGAGCCGGCATCACCGTAAGGATAAGACAAATGCGCCGGCCGCGTGCCCAGCGCCGACTCGATCACCGTGCGGCTTAGATCCATTTCCGCGCGCACGGCCTTTTCCGGAAGCTTGGCCAGCGCCAGATGATTGACCGTGTGCGCGCCGATGGTGACCAGCGGATCGCGCGCCAGCAGCGCGATCTCCTGCCAGCTCATGCACAGATCCTTGCAGAAGGCGGCGATGTCGACCTGATAGCGCGCGGCGAGATCGCGCACGATGGCGCGCAGCTCGGCTTCGCTCTCTCGCGCGCGCAGCCACCAGTAAAGCTCGTCGTAGAGCTCGCGTTTCTCGGCGACGGTAGCGCAATCGAAGCTGCGGTTCTCGCCCTCGATCACAAGCCCGATGCGCTCGCGCTTGGCGATCACCGCCTCGAGCGCGAGCCACCACAATTCGCCGAGCCGGTCGGGAAAGCCGGTCGGCACATAGACGGCGAAGGGGAATCCCGCCTCGCGCAGGATCGGGTAGGCGTATTCCAGATTGTCGCGATAGCCGTCATCGAAGGTGAGACAGACGAAGCGCCGGCCGAAATCGCGCTCGGTCATGCGGCGGTGCATCTCGTCGAGGCTGATCACGTCGATGCCCGAGCGGTCGAGCATTTTGACCACGCGGGTGAGAAAGCGCGGCGTGACTTCGAGGATGCGGTTGGGCTGGAAGCGAGCGGGCCGCGGCTCGCGCACGTGATGCAGCGTGAGGATGGCGCCGATGCCGCCGACCAGCGGCTTGAGCGCCAGATGCGCGCCGGTGAAGAACAGCGACTCCAATCCGCCGCGGATGATGGTTTGCCGAAGGTCGGCCATGATTGCTGTACTACTTTCTGCAGCTCTTCCTGGTGCGACCGCTCGCGGCCGTGTTTCCTCGATTTCGAGCACACTATCGTAGCGTTTGGTTGACAATCCTTTGCACCGTTACCCGCGAAGCCGGACCTTTTCATCCTGCCCCGGCGCGGGGGCCCAGGCTGGATTCCCGCTTGCGCGGGCGGAAATTCTTCGGCACCGCGTCTCGTCATCCTGCCCCGCAAAGCGGGGAAGGGGGACCGCGCTGCGCAGCAGCGTGGTGGAAGGGGCGTCGGCCTCACGGCCGGCCTCAGCGCCGCATGCCCCCTCCACCATGCTTCGCATGGTCCCCCTCCCCCGCACTTCGTGCGGGGGCGGATATTCTAATTCAAAACAGCCACAGGCCTTCCGAGCCCTTCAGCGAGCCCAGCGACAACAGCGCGCGCAGCGGCCGGCAGGCCGCTTCCGCCTTCGCCCATTCGGCCGGCGGCATCGCGCTTTTGCGCTCCCAATAACAGGGATGCGGGACGAGACAACGCTGGGCGCGGCGGCAGCGCGCCTTGGCGCAATCGCGCCAATAGCCGAGCAACGTGCACTGCGCCTGCGCCAGATAAGCGTGCCGATCGCGGTACGGCAGCACGCTCCATTGCGTATAGGTCATGCGCAGCGGAAACCGCCAATCGGGCGCGCTCACGTTCCGTCGCATTCGGTGTTCTCCGTCTCGTAGGGTGGGTTAGCGGCGAAGCCGCGTAACCCACCGATGCTGGATGGTGGGTTTCGCTTTGCTCAACCCACCCTACGAATCTTCGCTGCGCGCCATGACGACGTGCGAAATCGTTCTCGCGACGCGCCTTTGCGTCCGAGCCTTGCGAACCACGACGCCAAAAAAGGTTCGCCCCCTGCCCCAAAAGAGGGAGCGGAGCGCCGAAAGGCGCATTGTCCAACCAATGTCCGCGGATCGCAGACAAGTTTACACCGCAGACAAGTGTACGCAGTCTGCGTACAAAACCTGTCTGCGCAACTTATCTGCTACGCGGCTGCGCAACCTCTTCGCAGAGGCGCGCCCGCCTTTCGGCGCTCACGCTTGCGGCACTCGCCACCGGCTACTACCCCGATGGCTCAGCCCCAGAACCGGGTTTCCCGAAGTCTCAAGCTCGCAGGTGTTTTGCCCGCTTGCCTCTAGCCTTCGGTTAAGCACGCTCCGTGCAGACCGGTCCTTGTGCCGGTCGACCGGGGACCCAGAGCCGCCCGGGTGCGGATTGGCAATTCCGCGCGCGGGCACCGCCCCTCGCTCCGCTTTTCAGGCATGCCTTCCGGAAAGGCGCCCTCGGTGAGCGAGATGGCGGGTTTGTAACTGATTTTGGGACGAATGTCAAGCATTGTCCCTATACTGGTGATATTATCGGCTCGACTGGGCGTGCGACGTTCTTGTATTGTTCTCCGTCCTGAAGTTTACCGATCGGTCGCCCCCTCTACACCTCCCTTACCGGCGGCTTGGTGGGATCCACGAGCTTGAGCTCGATCGGGGCCACGCCGATGATGCCGATGACGGCGGGCTCGTTGCCGCCTTTCTTCACCCCGTCATAGTGCGGGGTGTGGGCGACGCGGCGCACGAAGCTGCCGGCGGGGGCGGGCACGGTGTTCTCCGGCTCGAAAGTCTCGCCGGAATTCACCCACCAGGTGCCGGAGATGACAAAGCACAGCCGGTCGGTGACGTAGCTGTGCGGCGCGCTCATATAGCCCGGATGCCAGCGCACCAGGATCGCATAGGGCCCGGGCTTGTCGATGGCGCCGAACACGGCGGCGCTCTCCATGGCGCCTTTGACGCCGCCGGCGCTCCACGGCTTCCACTGCATCTGATCGGGCAGCGTGACTTGGGTCTCGCTCGGATCGACCGCGTGCGCGGGGCCGGCGAGCAGCGCGGCCGGCAAGGCGGCGAGAAGCGGCGCGAGCATGAGCCCGCGGCGGGTGGCGGCGAGATCGTGCAGGTCGGCGCCTTTCAAGTCCAGATTTTGTGCGGATGTCAGCATGCGGGCGAGATCTTCGAGCTTTGCGGCGGGCGGCGGGGTGAGCGGCATAAGCGGGTCCTCCGTAGATCGACGGCTAAGACTATGACGCGGCAATGCGGCAAGAGTTGCGGCGGCAAGTCTGACGCGGCGACCTCGATATGCTCCCTCTCCCCGCTTGCGGGGAGAGGTCGGGGTGAGGGGCCTATCCGAGAAGCTCAGATGCGGCAACGCCCCCTCACCCGCCGCGCCTCCGCTCGCTTCGCGAGCGAGCGGGCGACCTCTCCCCGCGCAGCGTGGAGAGGGAGAAAGGGACAGCCTCCCGCTTCGTTTCACTGCGCGGGGGCGGATGAGAAAAGGCTACGCCGCGGCGGCGGGGATCGGGGAGAAGCGATTGCGCGCGGTGCCTTCGCCGCGGCCGCCGCGGCCGACGATCAGGATGGTGACATTGTCGAAGCCTGATTCGAGCAGGCTGTCGCGCGCCTGCGCGGTCGCATAGCCGGCGGCGGTCTCGACCACGAGCAGCGCGTGGGTGGCGACGCGGGCGATCGCTGCGATGTCGCGCAGGCCGTCGCCGCCGCCGAGCAGGCCGCCATCGATGACGAGATGCGGATAGGCGTGCGCGAGCGCGTCGAAGGTCCCCATGATGCCGGGCGCGGCGAGCAGCGAACCGCGGCTTGAGTTGCGGCCGGCGGCGATCAGATTGAGGTTCGAGGCAATGTCGCGGGTGATAATGGCGCCGAAGGAGGCCTGGCCGGCGGCGAGCGAGGCAAGACCCGGCGCGTCGGGACCGGTGGAAATCTCCCTGATCGCCGCGTCGCCCGAGCCGAGCGCGACCAGAACCACGCGGGCGTCGCGCGCCAGCGCGCGGGCGAAGCGGATGGCGACGCGGTCGGTGTCGAGCGCGGGCGCGGTGCCGAACACGGCGATCTGGCTGCCGTCGACGCCGGCGGCATGCAGGTTGTGGGCGAATTCCTCGATCGCGCTCACCGGCACGCCGACGAGCGCGGCCGGCGATTCCGCAGGCGCTGTGGCTGCCGCCGACGGCGCTGCGGGCGCAACCGGCGCCGCGGACGGCGGGGGCTTTTTCTGCATCACGGCGCGCAGCCGCGCGCTGAGCGAGCCGGGATGGTCGGCGCGCTCCTGATCGGCGTGCGCTTGGTCCGCACGTTCTAATATCGGGAGTTCTTGGTCCGGGCGCTGTCGCCACCCTGCCCGCTCGGTCTCGGTGCGCTTCTCGCGCCGCGCGACCCTTGGCAGCCGGTGCGAACGGTGCAAATGGTCGGGCGGCGGCCGCGAACGGAAGCTCGGGCTCGATGTCACGATCGGTATCGGCCGCGGTCGGCGCCTCGCCGGCCGACGCCGCATCCTTGCGGCGGCCGCGGCCAAGCGGCATGCCGAAGGCGACTGCGCCGGGCGCGTCCAACAACGCGCGCGTCACCACCAGGCCGCACATGAGCATGAAGGTCGCGAGCGAAGCGATCACGATGGTCGGCAGCTTCTTCGGATAAGCCGGCACGCTCGAGACCGTGGCGCGCGAAATCACCCGCGCGTCGGGCGGCGCGGAATCGAGGGTGCCGCGCGCGCTGGCCTCGCGGTATTTGGCGAGATACGATTCCAGCAGATCGCGCTGCGATTTGGCCTCCCGCTCGAGCGCGCGCAGCTGCACGTCGTCCTCGTTGGAGGTGACCGCCTGGCTCTTGAGCTGGTTGAAGGTCACGAGCTGGGCGGCGACGCGGGCGTCGGCGAGCTTGGCGTCGTTCTCGAGCGAGCGCGCCAGGATCTCGGCCTCTTTCCTGATCTGCTGGTCGAGGTCGGCGATCTGCGCCCGCAATTCCTTGATGCGCGGATGGTTGCCAAGCAGCGAGGAGGATTGCTCGGCAAGCTGCGCGCGCAACGTCACGCGCTGCTCGGAAAGCCTTCGGATCAGCTCGGAATTGACGATGTCGGAGGATTCGATCGGCTCGCCGGACTTGAGCATGTCGCGGATGAGCTTGGCCTTGGCCTCGGCGTCGGACTTCTGCGCGCGCGCGGTGGCGAGCTGGGTGTTGAGGTCGCCGAGCTGCTGCACCGACAGCGTGGTGTTGTTGGGGCCGACCAGAAGGTTCGATTTGGCGCGGAACGCCTCGACCTTGGCATCGGCCTCGGCGACCTTCTTGCGCATGGTCTCGATTTCGCCGGAGAGCCACTGGCCGGCGCTGCGCGCCTGGTCCTGCTTGGCTTCCTGCTGGCGCTTCAAATAAGCGTCGGCGATGGCGTTGGCGACTTTCGCGGCGAGCTCGGGATTTTCCGACAGGAAATCGATGAGAATGACGCGCGACTTCTCCACCGGAAAGACGGTGAGCCGGTCGTAATAGGCTTCCAGCACGCGCTCTTCCGGCGACATCGCCAGCGGATTTTTGATGACGCCGAGGAAGCCGAGGAGCCGCTTGGTCAGCGAGATAGTGCCCAGCGCCGGATCGAATTCCGGCAGCTCGTTGAGCTTGAGCTTGGCGATGACTTCGGAGGCGAGATCGCGCGAGAGAATGAGCTGGACCTGGCTGGTCACCGCCTCCTGATCGACCACGCTGCGGTCGATGATATCCTTGTCGGCATCGGGGCGCAGGAAGACGTTGTCGCGGCCGACGACGAGCACGCGCGCCTCGGACTGATATTTCGGCGGGATCATCAACACCACGCCGAAGGTGATCAAGGCGACGATGATGGTCGGGCGCAGGATGGTGTAGCGCTTTTGCCAAAGCGCGGCGCCGAGGCTCGCCAGATCGAAATCGGCGTCGACGAATTGCCCGCGCAACGAGGGCCGAGACGGTGACGACGCCAAACTCATTTCGCGGCTCCTGGATTGACCGGCGGAGCACGATCGTTGACGGAAAGCCCACTTGCCGGCCGGGATCGTGCTCTAAGCGACTCTATCGATTGGCGAAAAAGCCAGTGGCGATAACAAACGATTATGGTTGCCAATCGGTTAAAATGACGCGAGCCATGTTTCCCCGGGGGGCGCGGCGCAGGATGAAATTGATGCGCCGCACCGCGTCGGGGACAAGGCTTTCTTAACTCCGCCAAGTCCACTCTGCCTGCCTTCCCTGCCGCGATCTAAGCCGCGCGTTTGAAGGCGCGCGTTTGAAGGCGCGCGTTTGAAGGACTTGGACATGGCAGACGGGCGGACATGGCAGACGGGCGGCCCGCCGCCGTGCTCAAAGCCGCCATGAAGCTTCGAGAGCCATGGCCCGCGTCCATGGCGGCCGAGATGGACGTGGAAGTGGCCGGCATCGTGCGCGCTCCCGCATCGCCTCCGCTCAACATCTTGCACCTTCTGCGCGCCCCGCTCGGCGGGCTGTTCCGCCATGTGGTCGATCTTGTCGTCGGCCAGGCGGCGCGCGGCCATCGGGTCGGACTGGTCGTCGATTCCACGACCGGCGGCGCCCGCGCCGACGCGGCTCTGGCCGAGCTTGCCCCGCATCTGGCGCTGGGCGTCAAGCGCGTGGCCATCAGCCGCGAGCTCGGCCCGTCCGACATTGTCGCGCTGCGACAGGTATCCGGCTGGATCCGACAGGCGGCGCCCGACGTGCTGCACGGCCACGGCGCCAAAGGCGCGGCGCTCGCCCGACTGACGTTGAGCGCGCCGCACGCCATCCGCGTCTACACGCCGCATGGCGGCTCGCTGGTCTACCGGCCGGGCACGCTGGCCGGCGGGTTCTATCGCACGCTGGAATGGGCGCTGAAGTGGCGCACCGATTTGTTCCTGTTCGAGAGCAGCTACATCGCCAGCCTGTTCCGCGCCGAAATCGGCCTCCCGCCGGGCATGGTGCGGGTCGTGCATAACGGCGTGGGCGAAGTGGAATTCGCGCCGATCGTGCCGCGCCCGGACGCCACCGATATCATCTGCCTCGGCGAATTACGGCCGGTCAAAGCCTTCGACGTGCTGATTGAGGCGCTCGCGGTCCTCAATCACAAGGGCCGGCCGGTCAGCGCCACCATCGCCGGCGAGGGACCGGACCAGGCGAAGCTCGAAGCGCAAGCCGAGCGCCTCGGCATCGCCGATCGGGTGCGTCTGGTCGGCTACCGGCCGGCGCGCGACGCCTTCGCCATGGGCCGCATGATGGTCATCCCCTCGCGTGCGGAATCCCTGCCTTACGTGATCCTGGAGGCCGCCGCCGCCGGCGTGCCGATCATTTCGACCCGGGTCGGCGGTGTTCCGGAAATCTTCGGTCCGCAGAGCGATCATCTGATTCCGCCGGACGATATCGGCGCCTTGATCGGCGCGATCGCGGCCGCGCTCGACAATCCGGTGGAACTCAAGCGCATCGCCCAACTGGTCAAGGCGCGGGTGCGGGCGGAGTTCTCGCTGCCGGCCATGATCGATGGCGGGTTGGCCGCGTATCGCGAGGCAATGGTGCTGCGAAAACTCGCGCAATTCGCATAACCAAATTTTTCCCTTTGTTTACTACCTTGGCGCGCGCCTGTCCGCAGGCCTTGCCGCGCCTTTCATGGCGGCAGCGAAAGCGCATCCGAAAATGTCGCACATCGAGCCCGACACCATTTTCGAAACCGCTGCGGCGGTCCACTCCGCCGTTTCGGCGGCGCCGCGCACCGACACGGCGAACGCGCAGCCGCACGAGCTTTCGCCCGCCGCCCGCGCGTTCACCGAGCAGCCCTATGAGCAAGCTTATTCGCCCATCGTGCTCGCCGGGCTCGTTCGCCTCATCGAGGCGGCCCTGGTCGCCGCGGTCGGCTTCACGGTTTACGTCTGCTACGTCGTGCCGGGCCACGGCTTCGCCTGGTATTACTTCGCGGCCATTTTCGGCATCGCGGTCCTGGCGATGCTCGCGTTCCAGGTGGCCGACATTTATCAGGTGCAGGCCTTCCGCGGACACGAGAAGCAATATATGCGGCTCGCCTCCGCCTGGTCGGTGGTATTTCTCATCGCCATCGGCGTTTCCTTCTTCGCCAAGGCGGGCGATCAGTTCTCCCGCGCTTGGCTCGGCGCGTTCTATGTGCTCGGGCTGTTCGCGCTGATCGCCTTCCGGCGCGGGCTGTTCCTCCTGGTCCGGCGCTGGACCAAGGAAGGCCGGCTCGACCGCCGCACGGTCGTGGTCGGTTGCGACAGCAAGGGTGAATCGCTGATCCGCTCGCTCGCCTTGCAGCGCGATTCCGACGTGCACGTGATCGGCGCCTTCGACGACCGCAGCGACGAGCGCAGCCCGCCAAATTGCGCGGGCGTGCCCAAGCTCGGCACCGTCGACGATCTGGTGGAATTCGCCCGCGCGACCCGCGTCGATCTGGTGATCTTCTCGCTGCCGATCTCGGCGGAGACCCGCATCCTGCAGATGCTCAAAAAGCTCTGGGTGCTGCCGGTCGATATCCGGCTGTCGGCCCACAGCAACAAGCTGCGCTTCCGGCCCCGCTCCTATTCCTACATCGGCAACGTCCCGGTGCTCGACGTGTTCGACAAGCCGATCGCCGACTGGGACGTCGTGATGAAATGGCTGTTCGACAAGATCGTCGGATCGCTGGCGCTGCTCTGCGCGCTGCCGATCATGGCGATCATCGCCGTCGCCATCAAGCTCGACAGCCGCGGCCCGGTGCTGTTCAAGCAGAAGCGCTACGGCTTCAACAACGAGCTGATCGAGATCTACAAGTTCCGCTCGATGTATGCCGATCAGGCCGACGCCAATGCCAGCAAGCTGGTGACAGTCGGCGATCCGCGGGTCACCCGCGTCGGCCGCTTCATCCGCAAGACGAGCCTCGATGAATTGCCGCAGCTCTTCAACGTGGTGTTCGCCGGAAACCTGTCGCTGGTCGGGCCGCGGCCGCACGCCTTGCAGGCCAAGGCCGCCGACCGGCTCTATGACGAAGCGGTCGACGGCTATTTCGCCCGCCATCGGGTGAAGCCCGGGCTGACCGGCTGGGCGCAAATTCACGGCTGGCGCGGCGAAACCAACAGCCAGGAAAAGATCCAGCAGCGCGTCGAGCACGACCTCTACTACATCGAGAATTGGTCGATCCTGCTCGATCTCTACATCCTGCTGCAAACGCCGTTCGCGCTGCTGCGCACGGAGAATGCCTATTGAGCGAGCGCGCGCTCGCGGCGGCTTACGCCGGCGGCGAAGAAGAGGCCGCGCCCGCGGCACTGCCGCAGCGGCTGTTGAACGTCGTCCTCTTCGTCACGGTTCTGACGAGCTCGATCGCCTTCATCGAGCCCTCCCCGCATGACGGCCTGATGATCATTCTGCTCGCGACCTGCGTCGCCGCGCGCGTCCGCTTCGACCGCAAGATCGTGCCGCTGATGCTGCTGCTTGCCATCTGGCTCTTCGGCGCCTTTTTCTCGGTCATCCCGGTGATCGATCAGAAGCAAACGATCCAATACGTCATTACGTCCGCCTATCTTGTGGTCGCCGCGATCATGTTCGCCTGCCTGTTCTGCGACGGCGATCCGGTGCGGCTCGTCATTGTGCGGCGCGCCTACATCATCGCCGCTTTGATCGCGACGGCAGCGGGCTATATCGGCTTTTTCCATCTGCTTCCCGGCTCCGACATCTTTCTCGCCAACGACCGGGTCAGCGCCACGTTCAAGGACCCGAACGTTTATGGGCCGTTCCTGATCTTCCCGCTCCTGCTTCTGCTGATCGGCTTTCTGACCCGCGGTTTGCGGCTCTCGGGCCTCGCGATCATGATCTTTCTGTTCGGGGGACTGCTGCTCAGCTTTTCGCGCGGCGCCTGGGCGCATTTCGCGGTCTCCGCGACGGTCGCCATCGCGCTCCTGCTCGCTGCCGCGCCCGAGCCGCGCATGCGCACGCGGATTTTGTTGTTCAGCATCGCGGCCTTGCTGGTCATGGCGCTGTTCGTCGTGGCGCTGATGTCGATTGGCTCGGTGCACGACCTGTTCCTGGAGCGCGCCAAGGCGATCCAGCCCTATGACATCGGGCCGGGCGGACGTTTTTGGGAGCAAAGACTGGCGCTCGGCGTCATTCTCGAGCATCCGAACGGCTTGGGCCCGTTCGAGTTCTTCCGCCTCTACGGAACCCAGCAGCACGACGTTTATATGCAGGCTTTCCTGGTCTATGGCTGGGTCGGCGGGGTGGCCTATTTCACGCTGGTGATGGTGACGCTCGCCGTCGGATTTCGCTCGGCGCTCATACCGGCACCGTGGCAGATCTACCTGATCGCCGCTTATGCCGCCTTCGTCGGTGAAGCTTTTGAAGGCTTCATCGTCGATACCGACCACTGGCGCCACTTTTTTCTTATTCTCGGCCTGGTCTGGGGCCTGACCGCGGCATCGATCAATCTGCGCCGCAGCGAAGCGTGGCGCTCTGATTTTGATGCACGCCCGCAGATGCTTCCGTCCGAACCTCATGCGACATTTGGCGCGGTGGCCGGCCCGCCGAAAAAGTGACGCAATTGAGTCGAATGCATTGTCGGGTGCAGTTCTATTCGCCCGGCCTCGATTGAGGGCCCGGCGAACAGACGCGGGATGGGCGGGGCGAAGCAGATCAATGCATTGGTTTCGCTCGAACATCCAATCGTCGGCTTGGTTGGCGCTCATTGCGCTGACGCTGCAGATGGCCGTCTCGTTCGGCCATATGCATCGCCACGATCTCGGGCTGCCGCCACTGATCAAAGCCGGCCAGCACACATTAACAGACGAGACAGGGGCGCCCGCAGGCCCGGCTGATCAGGATCATCATCCAGCGCCGGATCACTATTGCCCGATCTGCGCGAGCTTGGCGCTGATCGGGACCGGAGCGCCTGCATTGGCGCCGGTCCTCATTGTGCCAACCTCCATTGTTCGCTTTTCACCGCCCGAAAAGGCGGCCTATCTCCCGCGGCCGCAGTTCACGCCTTCATTTCAGGCGCGCGGCCCCCCGATCATTTAGCTTCATCTTCGGTCTGCCGGTCGTCCTCTCAAAGAGCCGGCAGCACATCACCCGCCTGTCCCTTCTTTCGTTTGAGGCCGGGCGACGCATCCGACTCGAAATCGGAGTTCATCGATGAATCATGCGCGATTCTGCCGCGCGAGGCCGGGCGCACCGGCTTTCGCCGCGGCCAACCGATCAGTACACGCGCGCCCTGCTCGGCGATCAACATTGCGCCGTTCAGCCATTCGGTTCGTTCTCCCGCTCCTCATCGTTGCGTGTGCCGGTCTCGTCACAACAGATGTACAGGCGCACCCTCATGTCTGGGTGACCATGACAACCGAATTGGTCTATGCGCCGGATGGTTCGGTGACGGCCGTGCGGCACGCCTGGACCTTCGATGACATGTTCTCGGCTTTCGCGACGCAGGGGATCGCGGCACGTACAAAGGGCCAGTTTACCCGCGCCGAGTTACAACCGCTCGCGCAGGTCAACATCGACTCGCTTAAGGAATACGCCTACTTCACCTATGCCAAAATCGACGGGCGGACGCAGAAGGATGCGTTCAGCAGCCCGGCAGACTATTGGCTCGATTACGATCCCAAGGGCACGGTGCTCACGCTTCACTTCACCCTGCCATTCAAAAAGCCGGTAAAGGCAACGCGACTCTCGGTCGAAATCTACGATCCTGAATTTTTCATCGACTTTGGTTTTGCCGACAGGAATCCGGTTAAGCTTGTCGGTGCGCCGCCGCAATGCAGGTTCACCGACGAGAAGCCGCATGACGGCTTTTTTTCATCGACGTTAAAGCTCGACAAATCGTTCATGACCTCCGAAGCCAATATCGGGATGGGCATGAGTTTCGCCAACAAGATCTCGGTGACTTGCCCATGAGAAAAGCCAGCCACACGGGGCCGCTTGTCCTTTCTGCAATCGTTGCAACCTCCGTTGCGATTCTGATCCTTGTCGTCGCAGGCCATTCCGCATTGGCGCAAACGGGTCCATTCGGTGGACTGCGACCACCCGCGGCCGGTGGCATCGGCGGTTGGCTGATCGCCAAACAGGCGATCTTCTATCGTGCGCTGGCGGGCATGATCCGCTCGGCCAAAACCGACGGTTCGGCGTTGTGGGGGCTGCTTGGCATCTCGTTTGCCTACGGCATTTTCCATGCGGCAGGGCCCGGGCACGGCAAGGCAGTGATCTCTTCCTACCTATTTGCCAACGAGGAGACCTGGCGCCGCGGCATCACGCTGTCTTTCGCCGCCGCCGTCATGCAAGCATTGACGGCCGTTGCCATCGTCGGCGTTGCCGCCGTTCTTCTCGGAGCAACCGCAAAACTGATGGGTGACACCGTGCGAGTCATTGAGATCGTCAGTTACGGTCTCATCGCGCTTCTCGGTGCGCGGCTGATATGGGTCAAGGGACTTGGCTTGCTCAAAGCGATCCGCGCGCTGCGGATTGGAGACAAAACCGCCGGCAGCATCGAACTGCACGATCATGTGCATAGTCACCATAACGACGATGAGCAATGCCATCATCATGACCATGCACATGACCATTCACATACACATGACCTTTCCCATGCAGAAGGCGAACATCGCGACCACTGCCATGACCATCTTCACGACGAGGAGCCTGACGTACTGCCATGGGGCCATGCGCACGGTCCGGAGCCGGATGAGTTGGCGGGGCCGGGCGGCTGGCACCGCGGCGTATCGGCCGTCATCTCCGTGGGTCTCCGACCATGCTCGGGCGCAATCATCGTCTTGGTTTTCGCGCTGGCGCAGGGGATGTTTTGGGCGGGCGTCGCCTCGACCTTCGTCATGGGGATCGGCACCGCCATCACGGTCGGCACAATTGCGACGCTGGCGATCGGTGCGAAAGCGCTTGCCAAGCGGTTTGCGAGCGACCGCATTGGCTATGGGAGCGTGTTGGTACGCGGCGCCGAAGTTGGAGCGGCAGCACTCGTGCTCGCCTTCGGCGTCCTTTTGCTCACCGGCTACATGGTGAGCGAGCGGATGGTTGGCTTCTGAAAGAGGTGAAGGCGGACATGTCGCTTCAACCCCTCTCCCACAGTGGACGTCGCCTGCGATTGCTGCACGGAAAGCAAAGAGCGGTTCAGTGGCTTCGCTCGGCTCTTTGCCTGCTCGCCATAGCGGCGCTGCCCGCCCACGCGCAAGATCCGGGCACACTGAACCCGGAGCCGCTGCCGCCGCTCGCGAATCCCAGCTCCCTGACGATTCCGGCCAAGGAACTTTTCGCCCGCAAAACCACGCCGCTGCCCGGTCCTGCGCGGTCGATCGGCTCGTATGCCGATGGCTGTCTTGCGGGCGCTGCCGCACTGCCAATCACTGGGCCCACCTGGCAAGTGATGCGCGTATCGCGCAACCGCTATTGGGGAAATCCCAGCCTGGTGGCCTTTATTGAGAGGCTGGCTGAGCAGGCCAAGAAGGTCGGATGGAACGGGCTGTTGATCGGCGATATGTCGCAACCACGTGGCGGCCCGTTGCTCACCGGCCATTCCAGCCATCAGGTCGGGCTCGACGTCGATATCTGGTTCACGCCGATGCCCGATCATGAGCTCTCGCCAGAGCAGCGCGAGTTCGACATGGCGGCGAACATGGTCGCAAAGGACCGGCCCGACGTCGATCCAAAGCTGTGGACGCATGAGCGCACCGCGGTTGTCCGCACTGCCGCGCAAGACCCGGTCGTCACCCGCATCTTCGTCAATCCGGCGATCAAAAAGGCCATGTGCCGCGAGGCCGGGCCGGATCGGTCCTGGTTAGCGAAGGTGCGGCCATGGTGGGGGCACGACGAGCACTTTCACATCCGGATCGCTTGTCCATCCGACAGCCCGCAATGCAAGCCGCAACCGCCGACGGCCGCTGGCGACGGATGCGGACACGAGCTCAACTCCTGGCTCAAGGAATCCATCGTGCATCCACCGGCGACCGGCGCGAAGCCAAAACACAACTTCACACTTGCGGCCATGCCAAAAGAGTGCCGAAAAGTGGTTGAAGCGCCCTGAGCATACGCAGGCCAACGCGAAGGCAGCCAACAAGGCGGCGGTTGCGAAAGGGCGCGCGCCCTCGCCATCGAGCGCAAATTTGCCGAGCGGTTCGACGAAAGTTCATTCGCACGCCTCGATCAATCTGCGCCGCAGCGAAGCGTGGAGCTCCGATTTTGATGCACGCCGCGTTCTGTGGCCTGTAGCGACGGCATCGACTCGTAAACGCGCGGCGGAATCTCGCAAGGTGGCTCTTTGACGTCGATGGCGACCTAATTGCGGTTGGAATGCAGCCGCAAACTAAAGAAGCGCGTGTACGGCGGTTCCTACGACGGCCACGGCCGCGTGCGTGATCAGACTGGGGAGGCTTGTCGACTGTAATAATCAACTATTTCTCGCGGGCGCACTTCACTGGACGATTTTCTTCCGTAGAAAAAAACGGCGGAAGCTGCATCGGCATTGGGACGTTCTCTCGTCAGGCCGTCGAAGTAGCGCAGCCAAAACAAAGCCAACCCAACCGAGGATGCGATCCTGCCGCTGCCGGTCAGGGCGCGCACAAAGTACCGTATTGACCACACCAAGGCGGATCCCGCGCCTTTGACCGTCCCCGATGCCGTGTGCTCAAACTTGCGGAACAGCCAGCGGTGTCCGCTCACGGTGAAACGCGTGAAGTCATACGCCCCTTCATGGACCTGCTGCATGAACGGCGTGTCCGCGTACACCACGCCGTGCGGTTTCAACACTCTGTGTATTTCGGCCACCACGGTGTCGGGGTTGAGGACGTGTTCGAGCACCGCCTGTATCCAGAACTCCGTCAAAGCTGTTGTCGCAGAAGGGCAGACGATGCGCATCGGCCATGACCAAGGTGTTAGGCGACGCATAGACATCCGTGCCTAAAACGCGGAGGGTCGGCTCGGAATAAATCCGCTCCGCGCCGCTGCCGATCGCGCCGCCGCCAACGACAAGAACACTGGGCCGATCCGATTGCGCCTTCACGTCGTGAATGAACTTTTCGCAGTATCGTTCGGCAACCCGGTTCCTTCCCTCCATAAGCGCGCTCAGCCGCGTCGTCCATCTGGCGGCCGCGTCGTCGCGCGGGATGATCGAATTGCCATTTCTAAAAAGGAATTCCTTCTCCTCGAAGATACTGTCGTCGAAATCAATCAAGACCGGCTGACGGCTGATGACGGGAAAGCCATGGTCCGCATATTTGCAGTCACGATTTGAGCAATGAATCGGCCGGTCGCCGTCGGCAGGTGGCTGTGCGGCTACAAGCGGACCGCGGCAGCGCGGGCAGCGCAGAATTGCAAACACCTCACGCAATTGATCGCTGCTTCGCAAGTGGTTGCCCAAGTGGTTGCTGATCAAGACTTGCGCCCGACCAGCACGTCCTGATCGCCCAGCCCCCCGCCGTTGTACCAACGCCCCGGATGGAATTCGCCCGACAGCCCATTTTTCGCATAGAGCGCGCGCACGAAATCTTCCTCATATGCCACACCATACTCAGGCACTTTCGTGCTCATGAGCCAATGCGTGCCGAGATCATACTTGAATTTCATCGACGATCGCTCGGACGACATGAGGCGTCGTGATTCCGGCGTCAGCAGGAAATACGACGCGAAGCAACGTCCATTCGGCCTGAGCACACGCGCGATCTCGCCGACGTAATTCTCGACTTCCGCAGGCAGCATGTGCGTGAAAACCGAGATCAGCACGACAACGTCGAACGTCGCATCGTCGAATGGGAATCGATACGCGGACGGTTTCACGACGCCGTGCGGATTGTATTCTCGATTAAATATGTCGGCGAGGATGAAACGGACGTTGCCATGGGGGCCGGTCACGTTGTCCGTGCACCACTTGATGCCATCGGGAACGATGTCGAGCCCGTAATAGGCGCCGTCGGCGTCGAGGTATCGTGTCATCGCGGCGCCGAGGCGACCAAGGCCGCAGCCGACGTCGAGCACCCGCGACGTCGGAGTAAGGCCCGCGACGTCGCACAAAGTCTGCGCCAGCGAATCGCCGCTCGCCCTGAAATCGCTGACGGCGCCGGAGAAATTGGCGCTCCGCGGAGGAGTCATCGAGTTCGCGCCGGCCGGCCAATTGGTCGGCGAGGTCGAGCGGCGCCAGATAAAGCTTGCGCAAGGCCCACCGTAACCATCGCGGCAGAGCGGGAAGCAAAACGCTGGAGAACCATTGCTGGCCGAGCAGCCAGGTGCGCAAATCCTCAGCAGAGGACACGCCGGCAGCGATTTGCTTCTTGAACATGATCGCCTCGCTTGTTCGCTCGTGCAGGGAAACACCGTATCGAGCTGATCACGAGCCGCCCCCTGACAGTCCGGCGCCTGTTTCAGCAGCAGGAAGAGCGACGGGCGCTTGCTCCAAGGTCAGGCTCAGCGCCGCCTCTGCAGGGCGGCTCTCGAATTTCTCGGCAGCGGTTTTGCAAGCCGGAAGAAATTGTCCAATATTGGTCGGGCGGTTCAAGCTGGTTCAGCGCACCCCAACGTACCTACGAAGAAGTACCCCCGAAGAATATGGCGCGCAGTCCGCCCCGAAACCCGTGCGCCATGCCTGCCTGGTCCGTCCGCTTGGTTCTCCGGCAGTCGGACGCTGCAGCGCGTTGGCGTCGACGCCGCCGGTCAGCGCCTTGCCGGAGGAATGCCGTTTCAGTCCAGGCAGCGGCAACCGGCCCAACGATGATGACGCCGACAATAGTGAAAGGCTTTGCCCGCTATTTGCGGCAGAGCAGGATCGGCTGGTGCTGCGCCCCGCCCGGCATGTGCACAATCTCGCACGACGAAAAGCCGATGCGCCGGCACAGGCCGAAGAGGAAATCGGTGTGATAGGCGACCGCCGCCTCCGGCTGGGCTTCCGATTCGATCAGCGCATTGCCGAGACGATGCTGGAACGTGTGGCGGGTGCCGTAGGTCTCGGGCGGATGCTCGATATTGAAATGCGAATGCATCATGGCGCCGCCGGCTTTCAGAAGCCGGTAGGACTCGCGCAGATAATTCTCGAGCTCGTTCTCCAAGAGATGTGTCAAGAGCGAATTGGAGAAGACCAGATCGAACGAGCCGTCCGCCAGCGGAATGCGATAGACCGATTGGCCGCCGGCGGTGTGATTGTAGGAGACGCTGGTGTCGCTCGACACGTAAAAGCGGAAGCGCTCGGCGTCATAGTTCTTCTGGCACCAGGCGATCGCTTCCTCGTCGATATCGACGCCGACATAGCTGCCGGTAAATCGCCGGCCGCGGAAATTGTAGTCGCGCAGCCAGTGCGCCCAGCGTCCGCAGCCGACGCCGATATCCAAAATGTCCGCGTCCATGGTGGCAATGCCCTCGCTGAACACGAACATCCAGAAATCGCGTGCGTGCAGCAGAAAATGGGTTTGATTGTTGAGAATGCGGTTGCCGACGCCGACGCGAATGCGCAGGTGATTGGGCGGGAGCGCGCGGAACTCTGGGAAAACCAGCCGCGGAAGGACGTCGAACGCGTTCACCGCCACGCGGAACACGGGATTGAATGTCAGTTTGGACGTCGAGGGGAACAGCTTGCGCAGCGCCCGGTCGAGGCTCACGCCGCGCGCGGGTGCGACCTGCCCCGCATTTGCCGATGTGTATGCCATGATGAACCCTCGTCCGTCGAAAATTCGAGATGCCGGTGAAAGGCACCTGTTAGCGCCGGGAGCATTAAGATCGCGTTATGACAAAGGGCGGTTTTTGGGAGGTCTGCGGGTCGCAGCCGCCACCTTGCGCGTTCAGATCAGTCCGCAGCGCACGGCGAGCGCGCCGAGCCAAACGAGGCCGGCGAGGCAGATGGCGCAGAACACCCCCGCGGAGCCATAGTCCTTGATACGACCGATGGCCTTGTGGTGCTCTGGAGTGACGTGGTCGGATAGCTTTTCAATCGCGGTGTTGAGGAATTCGACCGCCAGGAGCACGAGAAGGGAGGCGATCATTGCCACGTACCAAGCGACCGTCGGCGCGATGAAGAATGCCGCAAGCAGCCCTGCCACCAGGGCGATCATTTCCTCGCGGAGCGCCGGCTCGCTGCGAAAGCCGTAGCCGATGGCACGCAGCGAATTGATGGTCGCGCTGAAGAGCCGTTTCACGATGAAATCCGGTTGGGCAGCCGTGGCAGGAAGGCGGGGCGCACTCTAGGGGATTGCGCGGATTCGCGCGAGCGAACGTTCCGGGATTGCGGCTTTTTGGCCTAGCGCGCCATGCGCGAGGCACCCGGAAGGGGTCAAAAGCGGTTCAATCCCCCGGGGCAGAGAGCCCCGCGCGCGGACGTCGTCTCGCTCTCTGGGAGGTTCGCCTTTAAGCCGAGCGCCAGTGATCGGCCTTCATTTTGTCGTTTAGGTGCCGGACGCGAGCGACATGGGGGCTGTGGTTATTATTCTTCGCCCAATCGATCGCTTCCCGCTGCGTTTTGAAAGTGGCGAGCACGTGGTCTGCATGGTCTTCGACCACATAACCGTCGATATGGCTGCCCTCAGGGCGACCTTTGGGACGCGCCTCAATATAGACGTTCGCCATGTTCTCCTCTCCCTAGATAATTTTCAGCGGGGCTTTGGCGCCGCAACAAGTCCGGCAGCTTGGCGACGTTCGGCGATGGTGCGCCGCGCAGCTTCGCCGCGCGGCCGGATCAGGCGCCCGCAGGACTCACATTGCGAGTAACGGGCCGCGGCCTTTGCCACGCCTGTTGGCGGCCGCCTTCTCGCAACAGAAAATATTTCAGAACGAATTCGCCGTCGCGGGGAGCAAGCGGCGCATGGCAAACCCGGCACGCTATTTCGCCGTCGATGGTCTCCGGTCCGGCTTCGACTTTGACGACTTGATACAGTCCGTCGCAGCTTGGGCACTTGAAGAACTGAACCGTCGCGGATCTGGACATGACGCGTTTCCCAACTCTGGCTCAATGCTATCCCATTTTGAGCGCGTGGGCCACCTCAATCCTTGCGCAACCTCAGTCGCACGTGAACGCTGTGGCTGTCGCATCGAGGGCCATCAATGCCGAGTGAGATGAAGGCCCCACTATTGCCGGGTAAAAGCTTCTTGAGCGGTATTGATCCCGCCGGTTTCCGCCGGCGGCGCAACGACGATCCGATTTCGCTTGCAGATCACCTTGACGGTCTCCCCCGCATTCAAATCACGTCCGATAGCGCTATTGGCTACGTAAGCTTGGCCGTGCATAAGGCATGTAACCGGGCTTGCGAACGTCTCGGGACTGCGTAGCACTTGCAAGGCGTTATCCTCCGTGCAGGCCGCGACATCCGAGACAGAAGTGAGCGAGCAAATCAAAATCAAAGCAGTCAACATCTTGTTCCCATCGGTGTTGGGGGGGCGGTTGTTCTTTGAAAGACCGCGAGGACGCGGGCCACACCGGCTAAAGCAAGAAACACGCCAACTTGCCCGTTTCGATACACGGCGCCGAGCTGGACGAGATGCTGATCGGACGGAAGCAACAACTTATGCGGGAGGTACGATGATAGGGAACCCGAAGCATTAGAGCATCAGGATGTGCACGATCAAATTATCTGCGCCATCGCTTGGACGCATCAAGCTGCGATTGGCGCGCAACGCTGGACGGCCGCAAATAGGCATCGGCCGATAACGCCGCTGCCGCGCTCCGCAAACACTATCATAAGTTTGTTCCGCGCCGCTTTGACACGCGCGTTTGCAACATTCTCTTCACGACCAAAACGGCTGAAGTACAGCCCGATTTGCCTGTGCGATAAACGTTTTTAAGCCTATAATTCTGTCAGCCTTCTCCGGAAGTCCGGTGCAGATTTGCTTGCGGAGGGACGCCGATGCGACTCGCATCGATCGCGTTATCGATCGTTCCCCTGCTATTGGCGGCGTCAGGCGCTTTCAGCGCCGATTTCACACGCGCTGAAGTGCTGTCCATGCTGGCGGCTGCGCCGGAAGCGCCGCGGCCGAGCTTCGCCGGCCGGTCGTTGGCCGGATTGGATCTCCACGAGGTCGACTTTCATGGGGTCGACTTTACGGCTGCCGACCTGTCGGGGGCGGATCTCTCCGATGCTGATCTGCGCGGCGCCAAGTTCGTCGCGGCGAAACTCACCGGCGCCAAGCTGCGCCGGGCGAAGCTCAATCTGGCCTGGATCATGCGCGCGGATTTTTCGCACGCCGACCTATCCTACGCCATTCTCGAGACGCTCGTCGCCTCGGCTGGCATGGAAACCCTGCCAGATGAAGCCGCCAAGTTCGTCGGCGCCAATCTCTCCGGCGCCAAGGTGACCGCGCGCTTTAGCCTCGACGATATGCGTGGAGCGAATTTCTCCCATTTGAAATCATCCGCAGATATGCGCAACCAGTCCATGGGCTTGATCCGTACCGATTTTTCACGCGCCAATCTGGCCGACGCCAATTTCGAAGGTGCGGAATTGGCCCATGTAAACTTCGAATTCGCCAAACTTCAGGGCGCCAATTTCTCAGGAGCGGATCTGTCGGACGCGGATCTGGCGGGCGCCGATCTGACCGACGCCAATCTGACCGACGCCAAAACGACCGGAGCAAATTTCACCAGCGCGTCCCTCACGGGGGTGAAAGGATTGTCATCACGGTGACGTTGCCAGGGGAACAGACACAATGCACCGCCCCCTCGTAAGTTTGGCCGAATGAAACTGGAGATGGTCAGAGGTCTCTCGCGACTGGTCCTTCTTATCGCTCTCACCGCAACGGCGGCGGCAGCGGAAGCCGAGAGCCGTCCGACGCGATTTTGGAACCTGACCAAGAATACAATTTCGGAGTTTCGTTTGGCGCCGGCCGGTACGTCGAATTGGGGTCCGGACCAGTGCAAGAACGACAAAGATGGCAGTGTCGAGCCGGATGAGCGTTTACGCATCATCGGCTTGGCCTCGGGAAATTATGACGCAAGATTCTCTGACGTTACGGGCCGGGTGTGCATCGTCCGCGACATCAAAGTCGAGGCGGGCGCAGTCTTTTCGATCGAGGAGAAAGATCTGACATCCTGTGATCGCTGAGCGTTTGTCGGATGAGCGACTTAACTCTTGCCGCGGCATACAATCGATCCGCCAAGATTGCCACGGCGGTTGTGGAGGGATAGCCTAACTTCTCAAGACCTTTCAGCGAGGGTCTCCCATGATCTCCCGACGCAAAGTGCTCGCGAGTGCCGCCATAGGTTTGATTGGTGGGCTGAACCAGGCTTTCGCACGAAGCAATAAGCCCTCCCCTGTGACGCGCTTCGATGTGGACCACGATAGCACGGTAGACCTTGCAGAAGCGAAGAAGGCCGCGCTCGTCGCCTTCGATAAACTCGACACCGACAAGGATGGCACGCTCGACCTGAGCGAGCTGCACGGCCGTCTAAGCCGCAAGGAATTCGCCGCCGCCGACGGAGACAACGACAAGACGCTGAGCAAGGATGAGTATCTCGCCCTCGTCGAACGGCGGTTCAAATCCGCCGATGCGGACGGGGATGGCAGCGTCAACGCGGCTGAATTCGAGACGCCGGCCGGTCGCGCCCTTGTCCGGCTTTTGGCTTAGAGCATGATCCGGAAAAGTGGAAACCGGTTTTCCGAAAGGCATGCCCTCGGGCTTGGCCCGGGGGATCATGCTCCACCAAAAAATTAGAGCGCCAATCGATTCAATCTGAAGCGATTGCGCTCTAGCAGTCGGCAACATCGATCTTTTGTGCGATCTCGTGGCGGATGGCGGCAATCTGTTCCGCCGAACGGGTACTGCGTGGACATTGAAGCCGCACGTCAGCGACCACGCGCGCGGGCGACGGAGAGAGCAGTATGATCCGGTCAGCGAGTCCAATTGCCTCGTCAATGCTGTGCGTAACGAGAAGAGTAGTCACGGGCTGGCGGGAAACCAACTCGACAAGTTCAGCGCGCATCCGCGCTGCAAGCTTCGCATCGAGCGAGACGAATGGCTCGTCGAGCGCCAATAGATCCGGATTGACGGCAAACGCGCGCGCCAGCGCGACGCGCCGGGCAAGGCCGAGCGAGAGCTCGCCGGGATAATGGCGACGATGCTCGGACAGGCCAAGTGTAGCGAATAGCGCGCTCATTTCTGTATCGCTTACGTGCGGCGCCACGAGCCTCACGTTTTCTTCGACGGAACGCCAAGGCAGCAGGCGAGGCTCCTGGAAAACGACGCCCAGCTTGCCGTGCGCGGGCAACCGCACGCTACCCTCGAAATCACTGTCTAATCCGACAATGATGCGCAACAATGTCGTCTTGCCGCACCCCGAAGGACCGACCAAAGCGGCGACCTCGCCATTGAGCAAAGCGAGCGAAATCTCGCCGAGAACGTGCAGACGGGCACCAGAAGCGGCGCGATAACACTTGTGCTTGATGTTCACATCAAGCTGGTTTGAGACGCCAGCGCGAGACACGTCGTTCAATCGGCTGCACCAGAAACGTTTCGATGGCCAGCATCACCGCGATGAAGACCAACGCATAGGCCAGGATGCGCGTGACGTCGAATAATTGAAACGCCACGCCGATCTCGAAGCCTACGCCATTCGGCCGACCAAGCAATTCCACGATCAGCACAATCTTCCAAACCAGCGAAAGACCGGAGCGAGCGGCTGCCGCGAGATAGGGCGCAAGCTGCGGCAAAACGAGGTGACGCAGCTGGAGCCACCTGCTCATGCGGAATACGATCGCCATCTCGCTGAGCGTTTGATCGAGCGCGCGTGCGCCTTCGCGCACGGTAACTGTTGCGATCGGCAGTTTGTTAAGGGCAACCGCCACGATTGCGGCCGTTTCGGTTAGCCCCACCCACACATAGGCCAGCACGATGATCACCAGCGCCGGTAAGTTGAGCAATACCACCAGCCAGGGATCGGCAAGCTGATCAAATACCGGAATACGGCCCATGGCGAGGCCAATGACGGTCCCAAGCGTCATTGCGATCGCGAACGATATGGCGACGCGCGCAAGCGTGATGCCGAGGTTAAAGGCAAGTGCGCCGGAGCCTGCCTCGCGAACAATAGCGAGCCAAACCGTTTGCGGCTCCGGCAAAAGGCGTGTTCCGACAAAATGCGAGGCCGCGAGCCAAGCCGCCAGCAGGAGGATGATCGAGACAAGCCGCAGCGCCAGATTCATTCGCTTGGCCCCGCGGCGTAAAACGCGCCGGGATCGAGATCGGGCGACGGGCCCACAAGATCCGCCCCGCCGATTGCAGCCAATACGCGATAGAGAGAGCGCGCATCGGCGAATTCTTCGGCCAGAGGCCGCCTGGGAATGCCTTGCCGAAAGCGCCGACGATAGACCTCAAGTGCGTTCGGCTCGCTCACCCCGATGCGCGCGGCAAGACGCTGCCATTCCGCAGGCGTATCGGCGAGAATCCATTCGGCCTTGCGCATAACCGCAAAAAAACGGTCGAGCACCGCCCGGTTGCGCAGCGCCCAATCGCCGTCGAATACGTAGCCTACCATGGCGACCTCGCCGGCAGCGCCGAGGCTCTTCACGACGTCCTGCATGGGAATTGCCGGGCGCATGCCGTTTGCCTCGAGCGCGGCGCAAAAGTTCCAAAACGTCAGCGTGGCATCGGTCTCACCCTGCAAGGCCTTTTGCGCAAGGAGTGGCGGCGCCCCGTAGGCGATCGACGCCTGGGTTTTAAGGTCAATCCCGGATCGCCGCGCCAATGCCTGCAGCAGCAACCAACTCTTATCGAGCGGCCCGCCGGCGACGCCGAGCTTTTTGCCCTTCAGATCGGCGACACTCTTAATCGGCGAATCCGCGGACACCATGACGGCACCGAGCGCGCTCGAGTATGGATAGAACATGAGATTGTCGCCTAGAGCGCGCTCGCGTGCGACCCACAGCCAGTCGGAGACGATCAGGTCCGCCGAGCCACCCTTCAGGGCGATTTTGCCGCTTTCGGTGCTGCCGAGTTCGGTCGTGTCAATCGCAAGATTGGCCTGCCCATCGAGGCCATGGGCGCGGACGACTTCGAGCTCCCAAGCAAGCGTTCCCGTCTTCAAGGTGGCAACGCGAATGTGATCGGCGGCTCCTGCACTGGACGAGCCGATGGCCACCACGCCGACGATCGCGGCGCAGAGGCAGCGCAGAACGGGTCTAGCCGCCTCGCTGTTATCGTGCTTCCCAATCTGCATTCGGCTCGCCCACAAGCACTTCGCGGTTCCGAATTTCGAACGATACGGAGTGTGCATTGACGGACTCTTTCTTCACAGGCGCGACTGGCAATGAGTGGGTTTCGAACCTGGCCTTTCTGTTTTGGTTGAGACTCACACACCGTGCGGCCAGTCCGCGGCGGACTCGCTTGCCCAAAGAACGCACGCCAAATCGACAACGAAAAATTTCTGATGGAACGTTTCGGCCCTCCGATGGCTATGGTAAAAGCTTCTCAGGGGCGAACAACAACCCATGCAAACGCCGTCGCAAGAGGAGGAAATCAATGGCCTGGACCACCCCAATCCTTGTCGAGATCTGCATTGGTCTCGAGATTAACGGCTATCTGCCGGCTGAGTTCTAGTCGGAATTGGGACTACCATACCTCACGCTGGCAGACGGTTGCCGCCGTCTACTGGCGCGGGGCTTTCTTATGCCGCCGGTTGTCCGCTGGACGCGTAAAATTGCCGAATTCGCTCCATTAACCAAGCCCAAGCCTCTTCCTCAGCAGCTGAGGCGGTCTTGCTGATCGCAATTTCCAGGTAGGCTATTTCCCGCTCGATTTTGTCGCGCGGCAACATGTGTAAGCGGCTCACCAGGATTGAGGCCTCGATCACGGCTGCCTTGGCGCGGTTGAAACCCTGGAAGGGCGAGTGGCTGACATTACGAAGGACGCGACAGTGGAAGCGGGGCCTCTGTTCATCCTCCGTCATGTGGGTCACTGCGAGCTCTGCGTGAGCGAGCGCCCCGGCAAAACGGGGAACACTAATTTCGCTACATGGGGCCGTAGGCCACCGACTAGCGCGCCCCGTTAGACAGCCGGCAAACACACGAACGTCATCGGTGAAATTTGCGACCGCGAATGGAACGTCACGCAGATTGTCGAGCGTGACCGAGGGGCGGAAGGGCGCAACGATCCAGCCATTGTCTTCCCCGATGAGGCCGATCGGGGCGAAATGGACCTGCCCTGCCCTGTTCATCGTCGAAACGATGGTCTCGCGTATCATCGGCATCACGCTACCTCTTTCTCGCACGTAAGGTGTGCCCGGGTTCAGCCAAGCGCGTGAGATCTTCATCAAGGCGATCAGCGGCACATCCCCAATCGAGCGGCGAATCCTGCGCGTAGCGTTTGCCGAGACGCCAGGCGATCTCCGCCTTCATCAATTCGGTGCCGAGGTAAAAGGCGTGGGGGCCGTCGCGCTCAACGTCCAGTTCGGCGAACAGTGCCATCGCGTTCTGCGCGACCCGATGAATCTTACGATTGAAGACGTGAATACCGTCCTCGGCGACTTCGATGCGGAAGTTGGCGTCCTTAACCTGGCTGGCTAGTTCGGCAATCTCGGTCGGCGAACTGGGAAACGGTTTTCGATCATGCAAAACGAGCAAAGCGGATCCGTAGCCCTTGGGAAGACTTGCGTCCGTCCGAGCAGCGAACATGATGCGTCTTGCCGCATCATGCTCCTGAATCGTGCGGCGCGTGTGGGGACTGACTTGCACAACGAGTACATTGCGGATGAACAGCTCCGAGCAAATCCCGAGCAGTGCGGCCGTGACGCCGACAGAATCCGTGTCGGTCAATTCCGTCAGATTTCCTGTACCCATCAGCATCTCCGCGGCAGGGAGTCTTCGCCGAAGCTCCGCGTAGCGGCCGAGCGAACTCATGAATCCAAAATGGATGGGATCGAGAACAGGATCGAGTATCGCCGAAATCCCGCGTTTGTCGGCGGCTTCGGCGGCTCGCAACAGCGAGTCCAGTTCGCCATGATGGTCCGGTACCAGAACCGGAACCGCGCCTGTTTCGCTGGCGAGGTCTAAAGTTGCTTCCGTCAAGCTGAGCAGGAAACGCGCCCCGGCCTTACCGCCGCGGCGCAATTCCTCAATGTTGGCCGAGTCAACGCTAACGTCACAGCCAATTCCCTGCACCGCCCGGACCGCGTCCTCGAGGTGCGGGAATGGTGTATCCGGCAGACAGCCAAGATCGACAACGTCCGCGCCGGCTGCCCGCATTGACGCCGCGCGCGCAATAATCGTGTCGACATCGAGAGCCGACGCATCGACGATTTCCGCGAAAATCCGTATGTCGTATCGCGACAAATCGACACCGTGGCCATTTCGTCCGAAAAATCCCGGCAAATCCTGCAATTCATCGGGGCCGCGAACGAACGGGACGCCGAGTTCCGTTGTAAGGCGCTGGAGATCCGCTCGGCAACGACCGGGTATCATGACCTGATCCGCATCGATGGGGCGTGGCAGCCGGCGCAGGATAATCGCCTCGGTCATCAGCGCTGCCACCTTCACCCCAACGTCGATCACGGACCACTCGAAACCGAGAGCGCCGTCGGCGAGGATCTTTTCCAGCCGCGGACGGGCGAGATGCCCTGTTAGGAAAAGGATGCGGTCAGCCATGCAGCTCGCGTTTGCGCTGCGCCAGGGCGAGCTCGAGGCCCTCAAGCAATTCGACGACCTGTGTCTTCTCGAATGAATTTAAACGGGCGGTGTTCTCGAGGTCGATATTGCGTGGATACACCTTGACCACACCCTTAGGCGCCTCTGTCTCGAGCTCCGGCGCGGTGTCGCAGGCAAAAACGACCACGGGTACACGGCATTTTCCCGCTTGAGCAAAGACGTTCGTAACAAGCGTATCGGAGATGCCGAAAACACATTTTGCCACCGTGTTGGACGTTGCCGGCGCCAAAATCAGCGTGTGATAAACCCCATAATAGAACAATCCGACCGGCGCGGCGCTCGCCGTAGTATCGCGAAAAATCCGTGCGGTCGCAGGCAGCTTGAACTCCTGCCGATACATCCGTACAACTTCGCCTGCCGCCCTGCTCACGAATAAATCGACCTCGTCGAGGTCGCCGACCATCCGCAGACATTCTTTGAAGAAATGCCCGGACCCGGTCAGTGCCCAACCCCAGCGCGGCGTGTTGATCTTGGCCATCGTTTCGGTTCTTGATCCGGTTCCGCCGGCCGCAGCTTTATTGGACCGGAATTCCCACGCTCGTGCCCTCGCGGATCGCGGCGACGGCGGCGTTGTGGTCCGACGGCCCTAAAATGTAGGCGGGGAGCGCGCTCAACCGAAGAAAGCGCGCGAACTCATCATCCACTATTCCCGCCGCAATCAAGTCCTGGAGCCGTGCGCAGCCGGGCGGCAATTTGGCGTGCTTGACGAGCAGCAGCCGATCGGCGCCGATCTTGCCGGCCAGCCAAGCAGCCAGGCTGTCGGACGTAACATTCCAGGATTGCGCAATTTCCGTTGCGGTAAGGACCATCGGCGCCGGCATCCATACTGGAACTCGATTTTCCATACGATCGCGATGGATGGCATCCGCCGAGTCGGCCAACGATAGCGCGCTATTGAAGCTCGCCAGTGCCCGCCCGTATTGTTCCATGGCGAGGATGGCCATGTGATGCGCCGCTTTATCGTCAAATCTCATTCGTATTTGAGCCAGTCGCACCACATCAGCAAATGGACCACCCCCGGGCACGATGACGACCCGACCGGCGCAGGCTGCCAAAGCGTCGATCCAATCTTGCAAATGCTCGGAATAGGCAAAGCTGCCGCCGAGCTTGACGACGATTGGACGGTTACCGCCCATCTACCTTGCCGTATTCGGATCGGCTTCGCCGATTGCCGGATAAAGATGGTGGACCTTGGCCACTTCCGCGGCCTTGCGGCGCACAATCTCAACGCCGGTTCCGCCCGGCCCTACCTCGAGTTTTTCCACCCGGACGGTCACACCTGTCACCCGAGGATGACTCAACAGGACGCTGGAAATGCGCTCGGCCAGCATCTCGACGAGCGGGAAATGCTCATCGGCGACAATCATTCGGATCGAGTCGGTAATCAGGTCATAGGAAAACACGTCGCGAATATCCGCCGCGGCTCGATCAGAGCGGAGCACGCTAACGTCGACGTTGAAACGAACGTCTTGCGTCCTGTGCCTCTCGTGGGCGTATGCGCCGATTCGAATGGGCAATACGAAATCCCGCACGAACACCCGATCTGTCTCGACGTCGTCCTTGCCGGGCGAATAACCGCGCGCTGCGAGAAATCGATAGTCTATTTTAGCCGATGCCCTCTCGCTCGCGGCGAGGGCACGCGAATCTGCCGGAATGAGCGCCCGCACGACATCCGCTGCATCGCCGCTAATGGAAGCAGTTCTGTCCTTGTTGCTGCAAAGCGCGCGACGAAACCCGAGCACATCAGGTGCGAGCAGCATGAGGCGCGGTATATCGGGCGGCTCAAGCGAGCCGGCGAGCCCCGCCATCAGGCCGCGGGTCCGTGCCGCCTGGACGAACCGCCCGATCGAGGCAATGTTCATGTGATCCAGCAGGCGGCCATCGGTCTTGTTGGCCGTATCGATCATCGCGCCGGAGAAGCCGCTCTCTGCCATGAGCGCAATAAGAGCCTCGTCGGCGCCGCCATGGTCCGCGAACATGACGCCAATCAGGCTGGCGCCGCGTGCCAACGGGGCGAGCGCGCGCACACAGTCCTCTCGCCTGCGGTCGGGATACAATCCGACCTTGATATAGCTTACTCCCGCGTCAGCGATCGTCGCCACCGCTCTTGCGATGGCCTCGGGATCCATCTCGAGTTCTCCGGCTACTGCGCTCACCGGTCTTCGGCGCGCCAGCAAATCGACGGTTGCCCTTATCACCGACGTAGCTATTGCGCCGAAAGCGCTATTGACGTCCTTTAGATCAATGATGTCGGCGCCGTGCCGGACGGCGACTTCCGCCTCTTCCACGCCGGTCACGCTCGCGAGCATGAGAGTCATCAAAAGACCCCCTCGTTGGGCGCCAAGAGGTATCTGCGGACAAGCCAATCGAGGGCGCGGGACCACGATTCATCCGTGTTGCCTCGCATGTCCACGCTCTTGCTCAAGACCACGTCTCCAGTCCCGACATCGCGCACAAGGATGTTCATGTTGAGAATGAGGTTGGAAACTTTCTGCACCCATCCCGTGATCGAATACCTTGCCCCCAGCTCGCTCGCGAAATCGGCATCACAGCCGCCACAGGTCCGCAGATTTCTGGCGTGCACGCGGCCGGCAATACTCGCAACGTCGACAATTTCGGCTCGTCCGGACTGCGCCAATCGCCGCCGCATTTCACTGCCGAGCCACGCGAGGCGTTCTTTTTCATCAATCCGCGGACCGTTTGCCGCACCTTCGAGGCTTGTGTCGACGAACTCGAAGTCGAAAACTGCAACCTTGTGCTCCGCAGCATGAACGGCGGTCGTCACCGTCGAGGCGAGCGTCAGGGCGATCAGCGTTTTCGAACGGTTCCACATCCGCGCCCTTTCGATCTGCCGTTTTTGTCTTTTTCGATCGGCGGGACAGCCTATGTTTAAATTGTACCTGAAACGGGTTAGAGTTCCAATCACTTAAAGATCCAACAGGGGGACGACGACGGGAGTGGACGCTTGATCCGCGCTGTTTTTGTCGCCTTCTTCTTCCTCTGTGCGGTGCTCCAGCCGGCGCCGGCCGCCGAGCCCTTAAAAGTTCCAATTGGATATCTGGCCCGCTCGGAAACGGTTGAAACGATCTCGCTGCTCGATCAGCCCGCGGCGAATAACGGAACTGCCGGCGCGCAACTCGCCATTCAAGACAACAATACGACCGGCTCGTTTCTCAACCAGTCATTCTCGCTCGAATCGATACGGTTTAAGAACGAAGCTGATCCCGCATCAGCGTTGATGCAGCTGGCCGACCGCGGCGTCTCGTTTTTCATCACGGATCTCCCGGCTGACGCGCTGCTGAGAGCGGCCGACGCGGGACGGGACCATGGCCTGATATTCTTCAATGCTGCAGCAACCGACGACCGGCTGCGCCAGGAAGACTGCCGAGCCAACATAATCCATGTTGCGCCATCCCGTGCCATGCTTGCCGATGGGCTCGGACAATATCTCATCTGGAAGCACTGGCGGCGCTGGCTGCTTGTCGTCGGCTCCCACGAGCCGGACAAGCTTTATGCCGAGGCACTGCGCCGAGCGGCCGGACGTTTCGGGGCGAAGATCGTCCAGGAGCGAGTGTTCGAGGACACCGGTGGCGCACGACGCTCCGATACCGGACTTGTGCAAATTCAAAGTCAAATACCCCTGTTCACCAAGTCGGCGCCGGATTACGACGTCCTCGTTGCGGCTGACGAAAGCCAGGTCTTCGCCCCATACCTGCCCTACCGGACCAGCGAGCCCAAGCTCGTTGCCGGTTCCGCCGGGCTCCTACCGACGAGTTGGGACGCCGCGCATGATCAATGGGGCGCAATTCAATTGCAGAACCGGTTCGGGCGCTCGTTTTCACGACGAATGACGGCGCTCGACATGCAGGCATGGACGGCAGTCCGCATGATCGGCGAAGCGGCGGGAAGGATACAATCGGCGGACCCGAGGAAGACCCTCGACTACATCAAGGGACCGGATTTCGCGCTTGCGGGCTTCAAGGGCCGAAAGCTCACGGTGCGCGATTGGGATCTTCAGTTGCGCCAGCCGATCCTTCTCGCCGACGGGCGCCTGGTCGTCTCCGTTTCTCCGCAGGAGGGCTTCCTGCATCAGTATTCGGAACTCGACACGTTGGGCTTTGATCGTCCGGAGACAAAGTGTCGCCTTAAATGACCATCGGGGAGACCAGACCCATGTGGCCGCGGCTGATGCTCGTGCTGAGCCTGTCGATCACGCTAGCCAGCGAGGCCGGCGCCTACACCGCGTACGTGTCCAACGAGAAAAGCAACACGGTATCCGTCATCGATACGAACAAGTGGGAGGTCGTAACGACGATCAAGGTCGGCCAGCGGCCGCGCGGCATCGCCTACACCAAGGATCAGAAATATGTGCTCGTGGCGGTCGGCGACGACGATACCATCCAGATGATCGATACCGGCACAAATCAAGTGGTCGGCACATTGCCGTCCGGCCGCGACCCCGAGCTCTTTATCGAGGATCCAGACGGCAAGATGCTTTACGTCGCCAACGAGGACGACAATACCGTAACGATCATCGATATCGAGCACCGCAAGCAGGTCGGCGACATTCAGGTCGGCGTGGAGCCCGAAGGAATGGGAATAAGCCCGGACGGAAAGGTGCTGGTAAATACCTCCGAAACCACGAACATGGCGCACTTCATCGACACCTCGACGCGCAAGGTCGTGAGCAGCGTTCTTGTCGATGCGCGGCCGCGTTTTGCGGCGTTCAAGCAAGACGGTTCGGAGCTTTGGGTCTCCTCGGAGGTGGGCGGAACCGTAAGCGTCATCGATCCAGTCAAGCGTGTCGTTCAGCAAAAGATCGAATTCAAAATCGCCGGCATGCGGCCGGAGCCGATCCAGCCGGTTGGCATCAATATCACGCGCGACGGCAAAACCGGCTTCGTGGCGCTGGGACCTTCAAACCACGTGGCTGTCATCGATGGCACCACGCATCAGGTCGTGAAATACCTTTTGGTTGGGCAACGCGTCTGGCACATGGCGTTCACACCCGATGAAAAATATCTTCTCACGACAAACGGCGTGTCGAACGATATCTCTGTTATCGACGTGACATCGCTCAAGGTCATCAACACGATCCAGGTTGGGCAATTGCCTTGGGGCGTCACGATCTCCCAGCACTGAGTTAGGGGGCGCGAGAGAACGAATGAAGATCTTTATTGCCCTTTCCGTTCTTTTGATAGTCGAGGCATCGCTCTCGCTGTCGCCCGCACGCGCCGCCGGCCGACCCGACCCGAACTGGCCGTGCGCGCAGCCCAAAGTACCGCAGATGTCGATCACGGCGATCTGGGATGGCCCCTCAATTGCCGATATTGGCAATACATGGGAAGACGATCCCAGGATCAAGGATCTCGTCGTGCGGCTGGCGGCGCGGCGCACGCCGCTGGATGCGGCGCAAAAGGACATTACCGGGTTCATCATCGGCGATCCCGCGGAAAAGCAAGACAAGGCGAAAAAGCTGCTCGCCGGCCTATTTGACACACTGAACCAGCAGCGCAGCGAAGTCATAAGAGGCATTGAGCGGGTTGACCGGAAACAAAAGGAACTAGCCGACAAAATCAGATCCGACGTGGCGGCACTGCGTGAACTGGAGGACAAACCGGAGCAGGATCAATCGAAAATCAATGCGCTCGCCAGCGAAGTTGAATGGAGCACCCGGATCTTTGAAGAGCGGCGCAAGACGATCCGGTACGTCTGCGAGGTGCCCACGGTCATTGAACAACGCGCATTTGCGCTGGCGCGCACCATCCGGCAGGCCCTCGACTGAAAACCGTTCCATAAGGCGCGGATCCGGGTCGGCCTATTCCGCGTTCATTGGTTCAGGTTTCGCCTCTTGCAGAGGCAGTCCGGCCGCTTCCCAGCCATCAGTGCCTTCCGGATACCATGCGACATTTGTGTATCCCATCGTCAGGGCACGCTTGGCGGCGTTCCAGGACATCCAGCAGTCACGGCGGCAATAGATCACCACCAATTTTGCACGATCTCCCTGGGTGACCCGTTCAAGGCCGAGGCGCAGGTATGATTCCGTTTCCGCGGCGAGTGCGCCATATCCGGTATCCGGCAACCAGATGCTGCCCGAAATATCCATTCGCACCTTCTCGCGCCAGATCGTTCCGCTCGGCAGATTGACCGGCCGCGGTATATGCCCAAGCACGTCGACAAAAGCTGCACCCTTTTTCCAGTAGTCTTCCGCTTCCACAGACGTGATCACGCGGGCGCCGGCGAGCGTCGCCGGCGTCGGTGCGCGGTAATCCTCAAGACGATAACCAGGCGGCTCGGCCACGCGCGTCTGGCTCCACGCGTTCAGGCCGGTGAACGTCACGAAACATATCGCTACGACAAAGGTCCGGATCACCGCTTGTGCGACGCCGCGTCATCGGTCATCGGCCGATCGCTCCCATCGAGCAGAGGAACTCCGAAGTCGAGAAGCACTTTGTCGATAGCCGGCTGGTTTTGGGCTATCAAAGTGTTCAATTGTCTCTTCCAGTTTTGATCCGATGGACGGACGCCCATCGTGATACGGTAGATTAAACGTGGGCCGTCGGTGTCCTTCAGCAGCAAACGCACGTGCATCGGCTGATCGGCTCGCGAAGCGCGGTATCCGGCGATCGGCCCCCACAACACGCCAGCGTCGATCTCGCCCGACGCAAGGTCGTTCATCATCGCGGCGCCCGACGAATTGAATCGGGTGTCGACGACCAGCGGGTATGGCTTGGCATTCGCCATCAGTCCATCTGCGACAAGATACGTTGCCGGCGGCGTGCCAGCGACGATACCGATGCGCTTACCCTGAAGACGCGGGTCGGCCAGCGTATCGACGCCGTCGAGCGGACCGTCCCGCTTGGTCACCAGCGCGTACGCGGTTTGATAATAGGGATTTGTGTTTTGCACCATGTCGTCGCCCTGGGGATAGCCCATGATGACGTCGCAACGGTGCGAACCAAGAAGTCATGCGCACGAAGCCCGTGGCCTGCGGATAGTAGGTATAGGCCAGCTTCTTGCCGAGTTTCGCTGCGAACAACTCTGCAAGCTTGTTTTCAAATCCTTCGCCCTTGTCGTTGGAGAATGGCAAATTATTCGGATCGGCGCAGACGCGCAGCACATCGGGATCGACGAGTTCGAGGCCTTCTTCCCCGGCGCCGCGTCCCTGCCCTCGCGACACGACCGGGATTACCAGGACAATCATGGCGCAGCACGCTGTCACCCACGCCAGCACGTTATTTCTGTTTGCTCTCCTCATCGCGCTTGACCTTCAACCGCTATCGCCCATGCAGGAATTCTCCCACTTCGTGGCGGCGTCCGGCTTTTCTGCGTGTTTGGCGGGCCGATCGCGACCGATAGCGCCGTCGGCGCGCGCCCGCAGATACACATAAATATCATCGATATAGCACATGACATTTTTGTCGTCGCCGAGCGAAGGCATCACAAGATCCTGAGCGGTATTCACGGCTTTCTTGCCGCCCGCGACGATGCCCAGGAAGTCATTGTAGCCAAGAGTCTTGAGCGACTCCGTCAGCGCCGGCGCATAAGAAGAGCCCGAACCATCCGGCCCGTGGCAGCGCAGACATTCGGAATTGTAGCGGCGAAAGCCGGAATACGTATACCAATCGACTGTGCCGTCGGGCCCGATCTTGTATGTCGGATCGCCATCCTTGTCGAAGTATTTGCCGTCTTCTTGCTTGACGGCGGCGGGATCTCCTGAACCGTCGGCAAGTGCCACAGCGCTCCAAATGAACGCAACGACGAGCGCGGACGCTGCCGCGCCAAAAGATGCTCTCACGGAAAAATCCCTCGCGCGGCCAAGATAGGCGGAACGACCGCTCCGGCGCGCCGTTGTGGCGGCACGCCGGAGCGATTTGTCATCAGCGTCGCTTCAGCCTTTACTCCGGCAACGCGAAGACCGTGAGCTGCCCACCAAGGGAGGTGTAATTGGAGAGCGCTGCGTAGCCTCCGACCGCACCCAAGCCTGCGTGCGGATCGGTGAGGCCGGCCGCGAGGCCGATTCCAGCCCATCCGCCGACGCCTGACAACACCGCGACGTATTGTTTGCCGCCATGCTCGTAAGTCATGACGTTACCAATGATGCCAGACGGGGTTTTGAACTTGTAGAGCTCCTTGCCCGTCTTGGCGTCAACCGCCTTCAGGTATCCTTCGAGCGTTCCGTAGAAGACGACGCCGCCGGCAGTCGCCAGCGCGCCCGACCACACCGAGAACTGCTCAGGATCCGACCAGACGATCTTTCCGGTCTTGCCGTCCCAAGCGATGAAGTTGCCCATGTTCGAGTCGCCTTTGGGCGGGAACATCGAGAGCGTCGCCCCGACATAGGGCTGACCCGCCGTGTAGCTCACCTTGAACGGCTCGTAGTCCATGCAGACGTGATTTGTCGGCACATAGAACAACTGCGTATCAGGCGAATACGCCGCAGGCTGCTCGTCTTTCGTTCCGAGGGCAGCCGGGCAGATGTTGGTGTGGTTTACGTCCGGCTTCTCGGTCGAATACTCGGCCACGACCGTCGGGCGTCCGTAGTTGGCCGAGTTTTTGTTCATGTCGACGCCGCTGGTCCAGTTGACCTTCGGATCGTACTTCTGGGCAACGAGCAATTCGCCGGTCTCGCGATCGAGCGTGTAGCCCAGGCCGTTGCGATCGAAATGCGTCAACAGCTTGCGCTGGCGGCCGTCGATCGCCTGGTCCGTGAGGATCATCTCATTGACGCCGTCATAGTCCCACTGGTCGTGAGGCGTCATTTGATAGACCCATTTGGCCATGCCGTTGTCGGGGTCGCGCGCCCAGATGGTCATCGACCACTTGTTGTCGCCCGGCCGCTGACTGGGGTTCCAGGTGGAGGGATTGCCCGAACCGTAATAGACGAGATTCAGCTGCGGATCGTAGGCCATCCAGCCCCACGTGCAGCCGCCGCCGATCTTCCACTGATCGCCTTGCCAGGTTTTAACGCTTGAATCCTTGCCGACCGGCTTGCCGAGGTCAGTCGTCTTCTGCGGATCGACCATGATTTCGCTGTCCGGTCCTTCCGAGAAGGCACGCCATAACCGCTTTCCGTCGTTGATGTCGTAGGCGGTGACGTGACACTGCACGCCAAACTCGCCCCCGGAAATGCCGACCAGAACCTTGTCCTTGATGACGAAGGGCGCTGAAGTCCCCGTCTGGCCCTTTGATGGATCGCCGTTCTTCACCGACCAGGCGACCTTCCCTGTCTTGGCGTCGAGCGCAACCAATGTGGTGTCGGCCTGATGCAGGAAAATCTTGCCATTGCCATACGACAGGCCGCGATTGACCGTGTCGCAGCACATCACTGGAATGACATTTGGATCCTGCTTCGGCTCATATTTCCAAAGAATCTTGCCATCGTGATCGAGATCGAGCGCAAACACGTTGTTCGGGAACGGTGTGTGCACGTACATCACGTTGCCGACCACCAGGGGCGCGCCTTCGTGACCGCGCAAAACGCCGGTCGAGAACGACCAGGCCGCCTGCAGCTTGCCGACGTTCCCGGTATTGATCTGCTTGAGCGGCGAATACCGTTGGGCGTCATAAGTCCGGGCCGGCATAACCCAGTCTTTCGGGTTTTCCGACATTTTGATGAGAGCGTCATCGGCATAGGCGGAGCCGGCGGCGAGCGCCGCAACCGCGCCAACAGTGCTTAGTTTGAGCAGCAAATAACGCATCGTGTGTCCTCCCTGCGACGGTTTAGGGGGTGCACCGATGCGAACAAGCCCAATGCAAGCCTGGCCTCTCGGCGCAAACCCGTGCTTGGGAACAGATCTCCGACAGCGTGTCACGGCATCAGCTGGTCGCGAGGAAATGTTTTTCTCTCGTGACAGCCTAACCTGCGAAGAATTGTCAGCCGTCCCTAACGACTGGCGTCCTTGAAGTCGGAAACCAAAGATTATGTTACGCCCGTGTTCGCCAATTCGCAACCTCGAGATTTGTTCCCGGATATATTTCATCTGAAACGGCAAACGGCACCGCTAGCGAACCGACACAAGGACCGAGATTTCAATGCACTTTGTGCGTCGCATCAATCGGTTGACGCTGTTCGGTACCGCGCTTGCAGTAACAGCGCTCGCGTTCGGCAAGACAGCAACACTGACCTATTCGCAGGAGAGCTTTGAGCCGCTTTCGGTCAGCGAGCTCGCACCCGGCGTCTACGTTCACTTCGGCGCGAATGAATTGATGAACGCCGAGAACGAGGGCGCGATTGCCAACGTCGGGTTCGTTGTTGGTGGCGATTCCGTCGCGGTTATCGATACGGGCGGCAGCGTGCGCGAGGGCCGGCGCCTTCGGGCGGCCGTGCAACGTGCCACCAACAAGCCAATCCGGTACGTCATAAACACGCATGCCCACCCGGATCATGTCTTCGGCAATGCAGCATTCGAAGCGGGGACTGTGTTTGTCGGTCACCACAACCTGCCCAGAGCGCTCGCGACCCATGGAACTTTCTACCTCGAGGCATTCCGACGAGAAATGAAATCGGCACTTGATGACGTGAAAATCGTGCCGCCGTCCCTTACGGTGGATGACGAGGTCAAGCTCGATCTCGGGCATCGAAGCCTCGTTCTCAAAGCATGGCGGACATCGCACACCGATAACGACCTGACCGTCTTCGACGAGGCTACCGGGGTGCTGTTTGCCGGCGACCTGCTGTTCGTGCGGCATATCCCGGTCCTCGACGGCAGCATCCGCGGCTGGCTCAAGACGATCGAAGAGCTCGCCCGGGTTCCGGCAACACAGGTTGTTCCAGGACATGGTCGAGGAAGACATGGCAGAGGAACCGCTTGGCCGGGCGAGCTTGCGGACGAACGGATCTACCTCGAACAATTGGCAGCCGATTGCCGAGAGTTGATCAAGCGCGGAGTGCCCCTCGCGGACGCCGCGCAAATTGCAGGAGCCTCGCAAAAAGCCAATTGGGCGCTTTTCGAGGAGTATAATGCGCGAAATGCGACTGCGGCCTATTCCGAGCTGGAATGGGAATAAATACGTTCTGCACCACCGCAGGCGAGCGGAGCGAGATCCATGATCAGCATCGGCGTGCGAGGATTGTGCGTTTTGGGTCTTGTCGGCGTGATGTCATTTGCGGCCGTGGAGTCGCCCGTCGCAGCCGAATCCGGCGACCCTTGGCCTGATCTCGTGCGCGATGTCTTCAACGGACAGCCTCTTGCCGACGGCAGAGGCCTGATCGCGATCGAGATGCCCGTGCGCGCCGAGGATGCCGGCATCGTTCCAGTTATGTTACGGGCAACACTGCCGCCAGGCGACAAGCGCGTCCCGGTGGCGTTTACGTTGGTCATCGACGAGAACCCGGCGCCGGTTGCCGCGACGTTCAAGCTCGGCGCCGGCGTCACCATGATCTCCACGCGCGTGCGCGTGAATGCCTATACCAACGTCCACGCCGTCGCGGAAATGAGCGACGGCCTGCTTTACGTCGTGAGCACGTATGTCAAGGCTTCGGGCGGCTGTTCTGCACCTATGGCGAAGAACCCCGAAGAGGCGAAGGCGCAATTGGGGCAGATGCGGTTCCGGCAGTTTCCAGGAGCAAATACCGGCTCCGCCAACATGAGCCCGGAGGCGCAGATCATGATCCGCCATCCGAACAATTCCGGATTGCAGCGCGACCAGCTCTCGCTTCTTTACATTCCGGTTTTCATCGTCCGCGAATTGCG
This sequence comes from uncultured Alphaproteobacteria bacterium, assembly GCA_963831135.1. Taxonomy (GTDB): domain Bacteria; phylum Pseudomonadota; class Alphaproteobacteria; order Rhizobiales; family Xanthobacteraceae; genus BOG-931. Next base: position 79,929 of record CAWHPH010000049.1, on the reverse strand, counting down.
CGTCTGGCTGGGCGATCAACTTTTGCTGCAAATGGATGGCGGCATATCAATCTCCGAAAATCCCAACTTCCGGTTTTCCTATCGACCAAATGGCGCCGCGACTTTCCGCGTCGAAGCGGTAGACACCGAGGGCAACGTTTTCAAGGGCGAATGGCCTGTCGAACCGGCTGGCTAGAAGCTCACCCTTCAAAAATTCAAGCCAACCTTTCAAAAGCAGCGTATCTCAGCTTCCGCCTGCGCACGCCGCAGATCGTCGACGGCCGCCTTGGCCTGCTCGGTCGAGCGAAACTCTCCGCCGAGATTGCCGCGCACTTGTGCCATTCTCAACACGGTTTCCGCAGTGACGTAGCGCTGGTAAGGAATAATCGAGGCTATAATATCGATCGAGCATGAACACTGCTCGAGTGAATGCTGCGTCTCGCCATTGGCTTTCATGCATCCGAACACGTAGTCAACGCGGGCGCTGGTCGGATAGTCGTTGACATCGTCGGCGCTGACGAATGAGTTCACACCACCGATCGTGACGAGCAGCAAAGCGACCGCCAGCGGACTTGCTGCAATACGCATGGGGACCTCCGAAAGCGAGGTTTCGATGCTCTTTGCGAGCCTACATCACTCCGGCCGAGCGTGTGCCTGGATGGACCCACTTGCAAGCAGCACCCGGAGAGCCTCAAGGTAAAAACTCCCTTTGTGAGCGACAACCGGGCGGCGCGGTCTTTATGCCCCAGATAGCATGAAAGACTTTGAGCGCCGCGACGTGCTCCGCTACGTCGTGAACGCGAAAGAGCGAAGCTCCGGCAGCCAGTGCCGCAAGGCTAGCGGCGATCGTGCCGACGAGCGTGCCCTCAACCCCGCCTTCGACCAACGAGCCTAGAAAAGTCTTGCGCGAGACGCCGATAAGGATTGGACAGCCGAAATCCAGGAGCTCGCCAAGCCGGGTAATCACCTCAACGTTCTGCAGCGCAGTCTTTCCGAATGCAATTCCGGGATCAAGGATAATGCGCGTCCGGGGAATACCCGCCTTCTTCGCCAGCATCAGTGAACGAGCGAAAAAACGGCGGATATCGGCGACAATATCGATCGAAGCATCCTTTTCAGTCCGATTATGCATGACCACGATCGCCGCCTCGGCGGCGGCAACGGCCTCGGCCATGGCCGGATCCTTCTGCAGGCCCCAAACGTCGTTTACGAGAACGGCGCCGAGCTCGATTGCCCGGGCGGCGACATTTGCTTTGTAAGTATCGATAGAAAGCGGCATCTGGCTGCGGCCGAGTATTGCAAGGACATGTTCGATCCGAGCAAGTTCCTCTGCTTCTGTGACTGCGAGCGCGCCGGGCCGGGTCGACTCGCCGCCGACATCGATGATGTCGCAACCTTCGGCAGCCATTCTTCTCGCTTGCGCCAGCGCCGCATCGATCGTCACAAACTGATTGCCGTCTGAGAAGGAATCCGGCGTCAGGTTGAGGATACCCATGACGACCGGACGGACGCCGATCTTGGCGAGAAATGCGTCACGTCTGGCGCACTGGTCGGCGCGCATCGGCCTTTTCTTTCGTATGCGGGTATTCGCAATGATAGCTCTTGATGCTCCACTTGGGATGCTCGCCAATCCATTGGGCCAAGTACGGCTGAGCGTTCATCACGCACTGTCGCAGCGAGTATTGCGAGCTAAATTCAAGACGCTGCTCTTCGCACTGGTCCGGATGCGCCAGAGCACAGACTGTGACCACGATCGCTATCAGTTCCATGGTTTGCTCCGCCAAGATCGGATGGATCTCCTGATCCGGTCACGAGATGCCGTCATGCAATAACTTTAGCAAATACTAGTTCCGGCTTCCGATAAATATCTCCCCTTTCCCAAGAACAGCCATATCCCCAGCCAGCCGCTGCAGCGGCCGCCGCAGCAGCGCAGCGGCCTTTCTGCTATGGGGATCAACAATTCCCGCCCATAGGCGCATCGCCAGAAGCTCGTGATAGCCGCAATCCACGAACGTCGGCGACATCACGGCGCAACCGTCCCCAAGAACGATGCTGCCGCGCTTCATGAGGAAGCCGGGAAGCGGTCCAGCCTTCCTCCCGACAATGAGCGAGCCGGCGATCATGCGGCTGCCGGCATAGGCGCCCGCTTCACCTTCAATGACGATCGTCCCGCGGCGCATGCGATCGCCGGCGCGCTCGCCGGCGCGGCCGCGAACGATAACAAGACCGCCGCGCATGCCGACCATTTCTCCTGCGAGCGGCGCCGCGAGAAAAGCGTCCGTCGCGCCGAGAATTTCCAGCAAACCGCCCTTCATGCCCGATGCAGCCCACGGACCCGTGTTGCCCCTGAGGGTCAGGCTGCCTCCGGCCATCAATCGTCCCGCCTGGACACCGACATCACCATCGACGAAAATTTCGCCGCCGGTCATGGCGTAACCGATACGGTCGAGCCGATCGCAGGACTCCTCGATGCGAATTCGATCCGCATCGCCCATGCGCAGACGGAATATATCGCCGACGCTCACGCGCCGACGGGTCGTCTGCAGCTCGATGCGTTCAATCTGTGCTGTGGTCCTGCCGGAAATCAAGTGTGGCACGAGCGGTGAAAGGTCGAGCCGCTGATCGGGACGCTGCCGCAAGGTGAACGTAAGCGGCTTCATGGCAACAGATCCCGCAAATGATAGTGGTGTGGCCCGAGCTTTCCTCCGTAGTTTCCGGCGCTGATCCGCATGGCACCGCGCTTGGGACCAAGTTTGACGATCGCGGCAATGCCGGCTCGCATGGCGGCTGCGACTGCTTCGGATGTCAGCCCATCGATGACGATCTCCAGCACCGAACCCGCGTCGGCATCGAGCGACGTCTTCACCGCGCCGCGCAGCGTCGGGCAATAAGCGTCGTTGGTCGACGCCGGCACACCTTTGTACTTTGAGCCTACCTTGGAACCGGACCGCGCGATCCCGCCGGGAAAGGGCGCGATCACATCTGGGACACGGGCGATAGCCGCCGCCGCCGCTTCCGCTGCGGCCCGGGTCGTCTGCGATGTGCGGCCGATAATGATAAGGTTGCCGCCACCGACTGCTCTTTTTGTAACGGCCGTAGTCGCTTCGCAGACAAACTCGCCGTCCATCACGGGAATGCGCCAGAAGTGCTTGGCGCCAAAGCGCTTGGAAACCTGCCAGCCATCACCAAAATAACGCAACGCATTCCCTAGCTTGAGCGCCTCTTCCCCCTCGATCCCGGCGTAGCAGGCCGAACCAGGGCTTGTGAGCACACATTGTGCGACACGCGTCTGCAGCTGCCTCTGCAACTCAGCGGTCGAAGTCGCAAAAACCAAAACCCGCACGCCCGGGCGCCGGTCGGGAGTTTGTTTCACAGTCAGTTCGCAATCGATGCCGGCCTCGCATCCACAGCCGATCACTGAAGTCGCAAAGCCGGTCATCGTTACGGCCGCTTGACGAGCCCAGCGGGCCGTATCGGCAGTAATCGTCAGCGCCGTCGCTCGCATGCCGAAGGCTTCCGCGAACGTATTGTCGATCCGCACACCTTTCACGGTCAGGACGCGCATGGCACAAATTCGAACGGCTCGGGCCTCCCAAGCGCATGTTCGGGAACTTTAAGAAACTCCAGAGCAAGCCCGTAGCGTCCCTCATAATATGCCAGCATTCGGCGCTCGACAGCACGGTCGCGCTCGGGCTGCACCGTAAGCGCGCGGCCGAAGCGGCAGCGCGTGATGCTGCCGTCACGAACGACAAGCTCCCCGTCCTTGAACACGTAGACAGCGGCGCGAAACATTTTGGCGCGATCTTTCGTATCTTCGTACACCGCAACATCCGCCACGGCGCCCGGGTCAAGACGGCCGCGATCGGTCAAGCCAAGCAACTTTGCCGGCGCTGAACGGGTCATGGTTGCGATCTCAGGCAATGTGTATTCCCGCGTGATCGACGGTAGCGTGGTCACCGCCATTGCCTCCGGCGGCAGCTGCGATATCCATTGCGCGCGCAAGTCCCTGCTCATCAGCAGCGCGAAAATTTCCGGATAGGTCGTGAAATGCGCACCATTCGGATGATCGGTCGTGAAGAAAACACGCGAAGGATTCTCAATCAACAAGAACAACTCGAGACCGACCGCCCATTGCACCGCGTTGTAGAAGTCGTTGCGCCGGTAATTATAAGGAACAATACCCGCGCCATTCGAGTCGCCGTCCAGAACGAGCCACTTTCGGGGGCTGGCCTGACGACGCGCGTTAAACTGACGGAGCACATCGGACGATATCGTCACGGTCTGTCCAAACATAACTTGGCCGACATCGATCGTTACGCTTGCAGTTGCGTTCACCGCTTCCGCCAATGGCGCGGCGGCGGACGAGAATCCGCGGTCACCCTCCTTGCCATAGCCATAGAACTGCAAATGGGCGAGATGAAGCGGTAAACCTTCGGCGGCAGCGATAGTTGTCAACGCGGTCTCGACGTTTCCCGCAAGTCCGAGGTTGTTGCAATGAACGTGGAGCGGATGCGGAACGGCGAGCGCATTCACAGCGCGCTGGAGAGCCTTGACGATCGTACGCGACGAGACGCCATAGGACGGCACGGTGTCGTCGAACGAAAACGAACGCACGTTTTCCTTGAAGGCGGCGGCGCCGCCGGCATTGACAACTTTGATGCCGAGCCCGCGGGACATTTCGAGCGTCCAGGCAACGTAATCTTCGATTGCAGCATCGCCTTCTTTGGCCTGCAGCAGGCCAAGCAGATAATCGTCGTTGCCGAGGATAGTGAGGATTGCCTTGTCAATGATCGGCGTGTCGGCAAGCTCAAGATGCGCATGCAACGCATAATGCGGAGCCACGGCAGGCTCGACCACGGTGGTAAACCCCATGGCTGCGTACAGGTATCCGGTTGCAAACGTCGAGCTTGGCGCGCTGGCCAGCGGCACCGTCGCGGCGAAGGGTGCCGCCGGCTGACGCTGCTCGGACAATAACAGCCTCGCTGTATTCACATTCCACCCGGCAATGTGGGAGTGAATGTCGATGGCGCCCGCCATGACGATCTTCCCCGCCGCATCATAGGTCGCATCGGCGCGCGCGCCCGCGGGGGTTTCCACGATTCTACCGTCGCGCATCCAGATATCGCCAACCTCGTCGCGCCCGTTGGCTGGATCAATGACTCGTCCGCCGGCAATGCGGGTCAGCATGCTGGCTCTCCAGCACCGGGCAAGGCCGCGATAATGCGCGTAAGCACGTCGGCTACGGACATCGTATCACTCGGCCTTTTTGCTTCAACCAATGCCAGGGTACCGGTGGAGGGCAGATGTTCGACACTGGCGTGGTCGACGCCGGGGCAACCAACGGCGATGTGAACGCGCGGCGGCTTGTGAAAGTTCGCGTCGCGAGCCGTCAGCGCGATCGTCGGGGTCGCGGTGCGCCACGGAAGCGCACTCGCACGGTACGCGGATACCCAAAGCAGACAATCCGCTTCTCCATCGGCGATGACGCGCTTACCGTCAAAAAGCCAAGGATCATGCTCTGGCGATGCGCGCGCAAATCCTGTGCGAACCGGCAATCCCGTCATCCAGGCGCAGGTCTGCGTGACGCCAATGGCATTATCAGGAGGCGCCAGCGGCAGGCCGGAAAAGCGGGTTGCAGCGTTCAGATCGTTTAGCAAACCGCACAGCATCTCAATAGCAGGCGCATCGAGCGCGGCCGCCGACCAGACGGCAACGCCAAACCGTGCCGCCTTTAGACCGGTCGCGACTTGGTCCAGCTTGCTCGATGAACCGCGTGTCCTGCCGATGGGCCTGCCCGCTGCGCGCGCACGCAAAGCGGCGAGGAGCGCCGGTATTTCCCCGCCCTGTCCCCCAATGACCACGGCCGCCTTCGCGGCAGATGCCGGTATTGTCCAGTCTCTGCCGGGACATAAGCAGTAGATGCAGCGCTCGATCGCGTTGCCGCTCCGGCTCTGCTGCGTTGCCTCAAACAAACCTCGCGGCAGTTCCGACCAGGTTCCGCCAAGCCCAGGCCCGACTAAAAGCAACGTGTCGGCGCGAACGTGCGCCTCGCTGGGGGTCGTGATCAACATACCGGACGAGCGCATGACGTCCAAATCACGCAACAAAGCATCCGAATTCATGTGATCGATGAGCCCGCCAACACGGTGCGCCAGCATTATCGCGGCGCGCGTCCCGGCGACATCCGTTCCCAGCCCTGCGATGAGAGGGTAACGGCTCAACGAAAGGAGCTTCGTCGCCTCGCCGATAGCGGCATCGAGTGATGCGGGCCGGCCTGCGATCCACGCGTGCTCCATTTCCCGGATTCTCCATCGAACACGGACAAGGTCGCCGGCCGATCAGCTGTCGTATTTGATATAGGCGAAGCGTTGGTCCTTTTCCGGCGTGCCTTCGAGTGCGCCTCCTTCTTTCGCCGGTTGCCAGTGGATGACCTCTTCTATTTTTTTCGCCAGCTCGAAGTCTTTATCGGTAATTCCTTTGGCTGCATGATTTTGCAGCCGGACTTCGACCCAGGCGTAGGACGCGGTGATATCCGGGTGGTGCCATGCGGCTTCGGCAAGATGACCAACGGTATTGATCACCATCAGCGTGCCTTTCCAGCTGTTGGTGCGATATTTCCGGCGTATCCAACCGTTCTCGAAATACCAGTGCGGCAAGTCGCGCTTTAGGCGCTGTTGTATCTCTTCTTCAGAATAGGTTCGCTCATTGTTAGCTTCGGCCATGGGCGTCCCCTTCTCGGTGTCAATGATCCATCCCGATTGCCAATCGGCATAGGATGACGCAGTCTAGACTTGTCTCTGCGTTCGAAAAACCCGGCGCGTGCACAATTTCGGGAGCCGGCTCTTGAACGATGGCGTTTTCAAGCCGTGCGCTATTACCGCGAAAGTTCCCGCACGGTTGCACCTTGGATTTCTCGATCTCAATGGCGAGCTTGGCCGCCGTTTCGGCGGCATTGGAGTTGCGATCAGTGATTTAGGAACAAGCCTTACGATCGAAAGAGCAAACGTCAGCGAAGTTTCCGGCCCCGAGGCCGACCGGGCCTTGCAGCATTTGCAAAAAATGGAGCGATTGCTGGGGCTTCGCGACGGACATCGAGTGAAACTTTCGGACGTTGTTCCTGCTCACGCCGGTCTGGGTTCCGGCACTCAGCTTGCGCTTGCCATCGCTGCCGGGTTGCGCCGCCTCCACAATCTGCCTCTCGACGTGGAAGGTGATGCGTTGCAGCTTGGGCGGGGAGCGCGTTCGGGCATCGGCGTCGGTCTTTTTTCCCGCGGCGGGTTCGTCGTCGACGGCGGCCGTAGAAACGAGCCTGGGCTCGCCCCAATCATCAGCCGTCTGCCGGTTCCGGACAAATGGCGCATCTTGGTGATTCTCGACCCGCAACGTCAGGGTATCCACGGATCCGAGGAAGGAACGACTATGGCTAGTCTTCCGCCCATGTGCGCGGCTGACGCCGCCCGCTTTTGCCGTTTGGTCCTGATGCAGGCTCTGCCGGCTCTTGCCGATCACGACCTTGCGAACTTCGGCAATGCCATCAAGGAACTGCAAATCGGCCTTGGCGATTATTTTGCCCCCGCCCAGGGCGGCGCCCGTTTCATGAGCCCCGACGTTGCCGCCGTTCTCGATGTTCTCGACAGCGCCGGCGCATTCGGCGTCGGCCAAAGCTCCTGGGGACCGACGGGCTTCGCCTTTGCAGCGAGCCCGGACGAAGCCGCGCGTCTTGCGACGATCGCGCGGCGACATGCGCGCGGCGAGGGTCTGGACATCCGCATTTGCGAGGGGCTCAATCGCGGAGCGCAGATCGTCGCCCATGCGCACCCGACCGAGTCCGACAGGTAGTGTTGGAACCTTGTGAGGCGGTCATGCCGGAAAAAAACATCCTTCATATGCTGACACCCACGAAACATACGAGCCCGTTCGATGTGAACATGGCGCTCGACGCGGGTTACGATGCAGTCCTGACCTACAACAACGTGACGCTGGACGAGGTGACGGGCCTGGTACAAGACGCGATATTCTCGCGGCCGCCGAAGGTTGGCGCTCGAACAGGAATGTTTTTCGGCGGCAAGAACGCGAGCCTTGCTCTTGACATGCTGGCGAAGGCCAAGAAGGCGCTGGTGCCACCATTTGGTATTTCGTTTTTTGCCGATCCGGCCGGCTCTTTCACGACTGCGGCGGCGATGCTCGCTTGCGTCGAAAAACTCCTGAAGGAAAAGAAGCATCGCGATCTGCGGGGGCGGAAAGTAGCCGTGTTCGGCGCCACCGGTGTCGTCGGCTATGCGGCTGGGGTCATCGCCGCGCTCGAAGCGGCCAATGTCACACTGGTCGGCTACGACGGCATCGAACGCGTCAGCGCCAGCGCCAAGGAAATCAAGACAAGGTTCAACGTTGACGTGCGCGCAGCCGACGGCAGCGACGACGGCAGGAAGTCGGCAATCCTCGCCGACGCGGAGGTGGTATTATGCGCCGGTCGCGCCGGCGTTCAGATTCTGAGTTCCGCCCAGCTTGCCGCGGCAAAGCAATTGCTGATCGCCGCCGACGTTAATGCGGTCCCGCCGCCCGGGATCGAAGGCTTGGACATGCAGGCAAACGGCAGTGAGATCACGCCCCACGGCACGCTGGGCTTGGGCCCGCTGGCCATCGGCAATATCAAGTACAAGACCGAATTCGGTCTATTTCAGAAAATGATCTCGGCCACCAAGCCCATCGACTTCGATTTTCGCGGCGCATTTGCCCTTGCACGCGAACTCAATGGGTAACGAGGCCGCCGTTCTCATTGTCGCTCTTTCCGGCCGCGCCCTCGCCGTCTCGGCTCGCCGTGGCGGTTACTTGCCTCTGGTGGCGGATATGTTTGGCGATGTGGACACGCTCAAGGCAGCGCACAAGCATGTCCGGCTCACCAGCGGGCTTGCAATGGGAATTGAGGAGCAGACCCTTATTGATGCTTTGCAAACGTTGGGGCAGGAGCAAAAGCCCGTCGGCGTCGTGTGTGGCAGCGGATTCGAGGATAGGACGCTGCTTCTGCGACGCATCGCCGAGCGTTGGCAATTGCTCGGCAACAGCGCCGATGTCGTTGCGAGACTCAAAGATCCTAAAGTCTTTTCCTCGATATGTTCGGATTTGGACATTCCGCTTCCCGAAATATCCCTGTCCGCACCCACAACCGCAACCGGCTGGCTGATTAAGCGCCAAGGAGGTGCCGGAGGCGCTCATATCAAACCGGCCCGGAAGTCCGCAGGCGCAGGAGGGAATGTTTACTACCAGCGAAAAGTGTCGGGCACGCCAATTTCGGCTTCCTTTTTAGCTGACGGAGAACGCGCTCTGGTTCTTGGATTTAGCGCACAATGGTCATCGCCCACGCCGCGTCAGCCATATCGCTATGGCGGAGCGGTTCAACCTGCGCCGCTGGCGCCGAGTGCCGCCGATAAGCTCACCGCAGTCGTTCATCGGATTGTCGCTGCAACTTCACTTATGGGATTGAACAGTGCCGATTTTCTCGTCGACGGAGAACGCTTTTGGTTGCTGGAAATCAATCCCCGGCCCGGCGCGACCCTCGACATATTCGAAACAAAAGAAGCGTCACTGTTTGCACAACACGTCGAGGCCTGCTCCGGGAGGCTTGCCCCGGCATCGGGTTGCCCGGCAGATGCGAAAGCCGCCGGCATCGTCTACGCCGAAGATGACATCGCGTCTTTTTCCGTGCCGGACTGGCCAGACTGGACTGCCGATCGGCCTGTTGCGGGAAGCGCGTTCAAGGCCGGTGAGCCCCTTTGTACGGTTTACGGCTGCGGTTTTGCGGCAGCGGGCGCAAGAGCGCTTGCCGAAGAAAGGCGCGAGACGGTTCTCTCGTGGACGCGCGCGAGGAATTCATGAATACACCGCAAGCGATCAGTGTGAATGAGCGGGCCGCAAAGCTCGTCACGCGATTGATCGCGGATGCCGCTGAACTGAGGATCGGGATTGGCCGCGGCGACCTTGGCGAAACGCTGATCGATTCAGGCAGCAGGAACGTCGGCAGCATCGCCGCCGGCCTGCGCATAGCGGAAATCTGCACGGGCGGGCTGGCGGACGTGAGCCTTGTGCCGTCAACACTGGCGCCGCGCTGGCCGTGGACGATCGTGGTGCGGTCGTCGCAGCCGGTGGTCGCCTGCCTTGCCAGCCAATATGCCGGCTGGCGTCTGTCGCTGAAGGACGGCAACGACTCGTTTTTCGCTCTCGGTTCGGGGCCGGCGCGCGCGCTGGCGCGACGAGAACCGCTGTTCCAAGTGCTCACATACGCCGACTCGGCAACGAACGCGATCCTTGTGATCGAAAGCAACCGCCCTCCCCCGGCGACGATCGTTGCCGAGGTCGCGCGCGATTGCCGCGTCAAACCAGAGGATCTGACGATCATCTTCGCGCCGACGCAAAGTCTGGCCGGCAGCACCCAAATCATTGCGCGCTCCCTCGAAGTCGCCCTTCATAAAACTCATGAACTGCACTTCCCGCTCGAGCGCATCATCGAGGGCGTCGGCGCGGCCCCGCTGTGCCCGCCGCACCCGGATTTCGTCACTGCGATGGGTCGAACGAACGACGCAATCATCTTTGCCGGACAGGTGCAGCTGTTCGTCACAGGCCCGGCCAGCGAAGCACGCACGCTGGCTGACAGGCTTTCGAGCAGAGCGTCACGCGACTACGGCCGTCCTTTCGCGGAAATCTTTAAAGCAGTGAACGGTGACTTCTACGCTATCGATCCAATGCTGTTCAGTCCGGCAAAGGTCATCGTTACCGCACTGGAAACCGGCGAAAGCTTCCAATCCGGAGACATTGACCTGGACCTGCTCGATGCCTCTTTCGCCTAAGCGTTCCGGCATCGACGGTCAAGCATCGAGACCGATCGTTGGCCTCGTGGTCGATCGCATGGACTGGCACGCGCGCCAGGTTGCCTCCGCACTCGCCGCCCGCGGCTTCGGCACCGCCCCCATTCGCCTGCACCTATGCGGATTCGAAACGCAAAGCGCCGGCGGATTGCAGATCGACGGTTTCGGAGAGCGTCTCCCAGACGCGGTCATTGTACGCTCGATGTCAGGCGGAACGTTCGAAGCCGTCACATTACGGCTCGGCATTCTTCACGCGTTGCGAGAATGCGGCGTCATGGTCTGGAATGATGCCCGGGCCATCGAGCGCTGCGTGGACAAATCGATGACGAGCTTTTTGCTCGCTCGCGCGGGTATCGCGACCCCGCCGACCTGGGCGGTTGGATCATACGATCAGGCCCGGGCCATCGCGCAAGCCCAGACGAAAGAGACGGCTTTGGTTCTCAAGCCGCTGTTCGGCTCGCAGGGCCGCGGGCTGCGCCTGGTCCGCAAACCGGACGACCTGCCGCCGCCCGGCGACGTGGCAGGCGGGGTGTACTATCTCCAACGCTTTGTGGCCGTCGAGCGCGACGGTTTCCACGATTTCCGTTTGCTCGTCGCACGGGGGCGCGTGGTCGCCGCGATGCAAAGACATTCCCCGCAGTGGATTACCAACATCAAGCGTGGCGGTCGTCCGGTAGCTGCACTGATCAACGATGAATTAAAGGCTCTGGCGGTCAGTGCCGCGACGGCCGTCGGGGCAGATTTTGCCGGGGTCGATATTCTTTATGGGTCGGATCAGCAGCCGACGGTGCTTGAGGTCAACAGCATGCCCGCCTGGTCAGGGCTGCAAAAGGTGTCGTCGGCCAATATCGCCTCCACCCTTGTCGCGGCCCTCGTTGATGCTCTGGCCGAGCACCCGCTGCGCGGGGCGATGGCGTGACCACGCGCCCAGAGTTGATCGCGGAAGCCTTCAAGTGGGCCTGCATTGCCGAGCTCGATGCACCAAAGCCCGGCAATGTGCATGTTTTTGCCGCTGGTCATCGCATGACGGCGAGCGAGTTCGTCGCCAGCGCCAATGCTGCCGCCCCGCGCTTATCCGCCGCAGGGACGCCGGTCGGCGCGCGCATTCTCGGCGCCGTCGAGGCCACGTCCGAGGCCATTGGCGCCAATACCAATCTCGGCATTATCCTGCTCTGCGCACCTCTCGCCGCGGCGGCCGAGGACGAAATTTCCGACCTGCGCACTTCGCTCAGCAAAGTGCTCCAAAGCCTTGATACGAAAGACGCAGAGCTTGCGTATCGCGCTATTGTACGGGCCGCCCCCGCCGGGCTCGGCCGCAGCGCACGCTACGACGTTTTTGAACCGGCGGCGGTCAGTCTGCTGCAAGCGATGACCGAGGCCGCCGACCGTGATCGGATCGCAAGGCAATATGTCACAGGATTTTCCGACGTCTTCGACATCGGCCTGCCATGCCTCGATGCGGCTACCCGGCGATACACCGATCTGAAGTGGGCGACGCTTGCGACTTATCTCGAGTTTCTTTCAGCTTTCCCCGACACACACATTTTGCGGAAATACGGTTCCCGCGCTGCCGACGAGGTTCGGCAAACCGCGGCGGCGTTGCAGAAATCCCTCCAAGCGACGGAGCGTCCTGCCACTTTGCTTCCGGAACTTTTGGCTTGGGATGCCGAACTGAAAACCGCTGGCATCAATCCCGGAACCAGCGCCGACCTGACAGTGGCCACATTGTTCGCGCAACGACTTAAAGGTCGTCTTGCCGTCGAAGCGCAACAGTGATTGACTTGTGATGCGGGACGGGTTCCCGCGGCTATCTGGCAAACCGGTCCGGCTAGTCCATGCCGGATGCTGACAACAAGGGTAGAAATTTTAACCGCGCCACCAGCGCCGTAAGGCGTTGCGTGCTGTGATTTCCTTGGGAGGAGATGGCGATGGCAAAGATCAATCAACTCTGCGTCGGTGAATCACTCGTCGGTGATGGCAATGAAGTGGCCCATATCGATCTCATCATGGGCCCGCGCGGAAGCGCGGCCGAGACGGCATTCGCGAACTGCCTCACCAACAACAAGGACGGTTTTACGTCACTGCTTGCCGTGGTAGCGCCGAATTTGCTTTGCAAGCCGGCGACCGTTCTGTTCAATAAGGTAACAATCAAAGGCGCCAAGCAGGCCGTTCAGATGTTCGGCCCAGCGCAGCATGCCGTCGCCAAGGCGGTTGCCGACAGCGTGGCCGAGGGCGTCATTCCTCTGGATGAGGCCGACAACGTCTTCATCTGCGTCGGCGTCTTCATTCACTGGGAGGCGACGGACGACAAGAAGATTCAAGATTATAATTATCGCGCCGTGAAAGAGTCCATCGCACGTGCCGTTAATGGCGAACCAAAGCCTGCGGAGGTCGTTGCCAAGCGCGATCTGGTCAAGCATCCGTTCGCCGCCGCGTAGCCATCGTCCGGCGAGCGACGGTCCTTGCTAGATTAAATTTCGAAGTTTCTACCGGTCGTCGCTCGAAGGCGAAGCAGGTGCCTAATTCAGACCATTTGCAGGCGCGCAATTTGCGCACCCGCGAGTGTACCATTGTGCAAGCAGGAGGCGACGAGCGCGCCTGCGATTCCACGCTCCGCAAGCGCAATCAAATCGTCCGCATCGCGCACGCCTCCGGCTGCGTACACACACCTTCCGCGGCCGGAGCTTTTGATCGCCGCAAGTCTGTTCCAATCAGGACCCATTGCGCTGCCGACCCGCGCAAGCGTCATTCCTATTACTCGGCTTGGCCAGGCATCAATGTCGCTCAGCAATGCTTCCGGACCAACAAAAGCATCCCCTCTGTAGTCGAGCGACAGAATGATCCGGTCATCTCTGGATAACTTGCGGACGAGCGCCTCGTCTCTTTGCGTCTCGCTGCCCAACACGAGGTGTCCGAGGTCCGCGTCAAGCCATCGTTGTGCGCTGGCCCAATCGGCCACGCCATTATCGACCCAGAATGTTAGACCGGGAAATTCGGCCTTGAGCTGCGCCACCGCTGCATTGTTATCCCCGGCGCCGGCGATTGCATCGAGGTCCGCTATGTAGAAGGTCCTAAAAGGATAAACCGCCAACAGGCCGCGGGCGACCTCTATCGGGTTGCTGGTGGAAGAGAGCGGCGTCGTGATCGGACGGTATTGGTCGCGTTGCCCCATACGAGCATGCACGACAGCTCCGTCCTTGAGATCAAGGACCGGAATAACCTCCATGCCAGATCCTTGTGTGCGCCAATCGATCAGAGCCAATGTATATATCAGCTAACGATCGCGCGGGAGGCTCTATGAGCGTTGTCATCGGATGGGACATTGGCGGCGTTCATCTCAAGGCGGCCCGCGCCGAGGACGGGCGTGTAACCAAAGCCGCGCAATACGCCTCCCCGCTGCGATCCGGAACTGAGCGTCTTTTGCAGGCATTTGCCGAAGCCCGAAGGGATATGGGCCGTGCAGATTGCCACGTTGTTACAATGACCGGCGAACTAGCCGACACCTTCTCCTCACGCATGGAGGGCGTGGAGCAACTCGCAAAGTTGGCGGCGCGCGAACTCGGCAGCACGTTGATCTATGCCGGCCCAGCAGGCTGCGTCCGTCCGGAGGATGCCCAAAAGCACTATGCTGACGTTGCGTCGGCCAATTGGCACGCGTGTGCTACCTTGATCGCGCGCAAATGCGATCATGCACTCCTGATTGACGTGGGTTCGACAACGACAGACATCGTTCCGATCTTTGAGGGGAAGACGATAGCCCGCGGTTACACTGATGCACAACGATTAGCGGCAGGAGAGCTTGTGTATACGGGCATTATTCGCGGCTTTGTCATGGCGACGGCAGACCGCGCACCGTTTCGAGGGGCCTGGACGCCTTTGGTCAACGAGAACTTTGCTACGATGGCCGACGTTCATCGCATCCTCGGCACGCTGCCGCCGGACGTTGATTTGATGGCTACCGCCGACGGGCGCCAAAAGACGATTGATGCATCCCGAGCCCGGCTTGCCCGCATGCTCGGAACTGATGCATCCGATGCTGGCGATGAGACCTGGACATTGGTTGCGAGATGGTTCGCGGAAGCGCAGACGCGCGCCATATGCGATGCCGCAGAGTCTGGTGTTGTCGACCGGAGCTGTGCCGTCGTTCACCACAATTGTTGCGGCCGGTATTGGCCGCCCGCTTGTGGAAGAGATAGCGCGTCGACTGGGCTGCGCCTGCATCGGCTTTGATGAGTTATGCGAAGTCGTGCCTGAAGCGCGAGCCGCCGCATGCCATTGCGCACCCGCCGTCTCGCTCGCGGTGCTCTCATCATCGTGAGGCCAACCAGTCAGCTTACTATCTGACCAAGATCGACGTTAGTCAGGCGCCCGAATCACGCAAGAGAAGCAACTCCCTTGCGGCCGTCGCCGCGTAGGCCTGCGTGTTCCATGGATACCTCCTCCTTGAGATTATCGACATCCCGGAAGATCGAGGCCACCGCCAGCACCCTGCCATTGCGGCGATAGCGAACCAAACAATCGCGTGACTTGATGTTCCCCTCGACCTCAACTTCGTCCCACTTTTCTGCATGCCCGAGATAATTGATCGGCACGTCGTAGTGCTGGCTCCAAAAGAAGGGAACCTCAGAGAAACGTTGTCCCTCTCCGAGCATGTTTCGCGCCACGGTCTGGCCCTGGCGCTCAGCCACAACCCAATGCTCGATCCGGAGATTCTCCCTTGTATGCGGGTCGGGCCAACGTGCGATGTCACCGGCGGCAAAGATTTGCGGTATACTGGTTTCAAGGTATTCGTTCACGACGACGCCCCGGTCAATCGTCAGCCCAGTACTCTCGGCCAATTGCAGCCGCGGCCGTACGCCAATACCCACGACCACTAGGTCGGCCGGCAGCATTGCCCCGCCTTTGAGCTTGACGCTTGCTCCATCGATTGCAGTTGCGGTCTCCTCAAGATGGAACACGACGCCGTGTTCTTCGTGGATTTCTCTTATGAAATCGCCATATGCGCGGCCGAGGACGCGCTCCAACGGCCGGCGTTCCGGCGCCACGACATGAACCTCCACTTCGCGTGCCCGCAGCGCAGCAGCAACCTCAAGCCCGATGAAGCTCGCGCCGATCACAACGGCCTGCCGCGCCACTTTTGCTTTGGCAATGATCGCCCGCGAGTCGCCAAGCGAGCGAAGCACTTGGACATGCGGTTGATCCGCGCCCGGAATGTCGAGACGCACCGGCTCGGCGCCGGTCGCGAGCAGCAGTTTGTCGAATGGGATATTCCGTCCGCTCGCGAGGGCCACCTGTCGTGCCTTGGCGTCGATCGCGGTGACTTCGGCGCCAAGCAAGAGGTCGATCGACTGTTGTTCGTAGAAGTCGGATGGCCTGAGCGGCATCCAGTCTTCCGGTGCATTTCCCGCAAGATAGTCCTTGGAGCAATTAGGCCGGTCGTAGGGGGCATCGACGTCAGCGGAAAGCATCGTCACACTGCCGGCAAATCCTTCTCGCCGCAGCATTTCCGCCGCGGCAAATCCGGCCGCGCCGCCGCCTACGATCACAATGCGCTCTGGCTTGCGACCAGGAGTTTGCGCTTTGCGGGGCTTGTCCTGATCAGCCGTTTTCATCCTTTCACGCACGAACACTTTATCGTCCAGTTTTTCTACGCGCCAACATGACATCGGATTGAAGGCGGGCGCTCCAATCGCTTCGCCGGTGCGCAGGCTGAAACGCGCATGATGCCAGGGGCATCGGACGGTATGGCCGACGATCAAGCCTTCGGCCAGCGGTCCGCCATAATGCGAGCAGGTGGCACCAATCGCGAAGAATTCATCACCGCGCCGCGCAAGCAGCACGGGGTCTTGGTCGACGTGCCCAAGGATCATCTGCCCGGAGGCGAGATCGTTGACCGAAACACCCTGTGTCAGGTCCGGACCGGGACGATTTGTCTGCGCTAGTCCCATTGGATTTCTCCGGGAGCTCAATTCGAGGCCGCCTAAGGCATAGATTCATCATTCCCAAAGAAGTTCCCGTCCTTGTGGGAACAAGCGGGAACCTATTCCCGTCGGCCGCTATCTAATGCTCAACTTTGATACGAAGCGTTCCATAGGGACATGGTATGAACAGGCTTGCCAAGATCAACGGTGGACTCGCTTCCAAACTTGCAGCACGGACAAACCGGCCGTCGCGCAAGGACGTCGAGCAGGCGGTAAGTACGCTTATTCGGCGGGCGGGCGACGACCCCGATCGCGATGGATCGTTGGCGACTCCGGGTCGAGTCGCTCGCGCTTACGAAGGATGGTTTGCCGGCTACGCCGATGCCATCACCGCAGCTTGAATTCACCCCTTGCGCTTTAGGCAATCAGTCGGGTATCGCGTTCACCCAAGCTGGCTTGGGGCGCGGCTCGACGTCTGCTTCGCGGTGCAGGTTGGGCTCCACCGTGGCGACGCTTGCGTCGAAGCGCACGCCGTACACTTGAAGATTCTCCGTGACGCGCTGTACGTAGTTGCGCGTCTCGGCGATCGGGATGCGTTCTATCCAGTCGACTGCATCGATCTTGGGATCGCGCGGATCACCATGCTGCGCCACCCATTGCCGGACCCGGCCACGGCCAGCATTGTAGCCGGCAAACGTCATAACATAGGAACCGGCATACTCCTTGAACAACGCGCTGATCTCGGCCGCGCCCATCTGGGTATTGTAGACCGGATCGGACACGAGACGTTTCCAATCGTAGGCGACACCGAAGCGTTTGGCAGTGTCACGAGCCGCTTCCGGGGTAACCTGCATCAAGCCAACCGCTTTGGCCGGCGAAATGTCTCCTTGATTGAAGGCGCTTTCCGTGCGCACGACCGAGTAGATCACACAATGATCAATTGGGGGAGCGATCGGTTTGTAGGAGGGCACGCCGATCCCAGGAAAGGCGTATCGTTCCGTCGGCAGACCTCTCGCAAGCGCTGTCTTACCGATAGCCAGCATCGCCTGCGCATCGTTGTGACGCGCGGTGAGTTCGCCGAGCGCTGTAAGCGTCGCGATATCGGCGCTGGTTTCTGCAAAGTCGCTAACGAATGACAATACCAGGTCGAACTCGCCGATCGCATAAAGAATGTCTGCGGCATGCAGCACATCGCTCGGCGTGGCATCCGCCGGCGGCGGCGGAGAAAGTACCGCAATTTGACTGAGACCGATTCGAGCGCGAGCGAGCTGACCGTAATAAGCAGTTGGGTAGGCCGCCGCGGCCTGATACTGCACGCGCATTTCATCAAACTGGCCAGTCGCCTCGGCCGTTCGGCCACGCCAATAGGCGGCGCGCGCCAGCACAATGGGATCGCTCGAACCCTCGTCAACGCGGGTGAAGTGCGTCAGCGCCGTCGGTGGATCGTTCAGAAAGCGCAACGCAATCCAGCCGGCCATGAAGTGGTATTCGGAGCGGTAGTAAGGATTGGAAGGGACCGCCGCGTCGCGCACGATACGATACGCGGTCTGTGGATCGCCGAGATCGATGAGCCTGCGAGCCAGGAAGCGACGCTCGCGCCACCATTCATCTACGTCCTGCCGCTCCATCCCCTCACGTGAGGATTCGGTCAGGAGCTTGGCCGCTGCTGGGACGTCATCGTGTACTTGCAGCCAATGAAGGCGGCACAGCACATAGCCCAAATCTCCCCGTAACTCATCGGGAACCTCCCCAAGTAGTGCCCGACTTTTGCTGGAATTCGTTTCGGCAGCCGCGCAAGCCTTAACGATCGCAACTCGACCGGGACCAAGACGTTTGGCAGCACGCATCGCCGCGCCGAAGTCCTTAGTGCCGATGCGCCGGTCCATGCGCGCGACATCGTCGGTGGAGGTCAAAGCACCGGGGAACTCGTTAGACACGGCGGTTTCTAGTTCAGCCGACATTTCCGCCGAATGCCAAACCGTGCGAACTTCGCGCTCGGCGCCAGCGCGGTCGCGCTCACCCTGCAACACACGTGCGAACGCGAGCCGGCCAAGAGCGCTGACTGGTCGCCCGTCAAGGAAGCGGCGTACGGTGGCGGCGTCCCGCCGCTCCTGCCACATCCTTGCCTCCGCGCGCCGACGCAGCATGGATATGCTCGGCCAGTCAGCATTCGTCTGGATGAAGGCGGCGTAGCGATCGAAGCCGGCCGGGCTGTCGGGGTCGCGCAGCAGCGTCCATTCGACGAGTTTTCGGGCGATCGGATCGTCAATCGTCGCCGCCAGCGCGGCGGCCTCGCTAAACTTGTGGCGCCGCACCAGCTCGATGGCCTGCCTGGTCGCCGTAAGATCCGGCGACAGCTGTGGGGCTGGTTCAGGTTCCTGACCTGATTCGCGTTCCGGCAAAATCCTCGATCTGACCGCTCGTTCCGATCGCTTGGTTTCAGACGCCGATCCGTGCGTATGATGTTTCGCCTCGGAGGACCCGCTCCGGTGCGGGGGAACATGCCGGTGATCCGGCGTAGAAGACCCTTTAGCGCCGGCGGGCGTCATCATCACCGAAGCCATCAACAGCACCAAAACACGTCGCAGGCACTGTCTAATGGAGTTCGCGCCGGGAGCGCGAGCAGCACCGCCGCTTCGCAAGCCGATGGACGACATGCTGAAATCCCCGCCAACTAGGAAACCTGACGAGCAATAGCGGCTGAACCGTGACCAAATCGGAAATGGCGCCGGCGCATATGCGCCCGCAACGGCAATCTAGTCGGGGACTCGGGGCTAATTTCTTTGCAGCCACGATGTCGTCCGCACCGCCGTTCGTTCCGCCTTTCTGTTGCTTGGCCACGCCGCGACACTAGTAGGCTTCGGCATTGTCGGGACCTATCTTGATCGCCTCCGTGAAGGCCTCGTCTCATCGTCGTGGGCCATCGGCGACGGAGCGCGTTTTGCCGCTGGTCCTCGTTGACACCGGTACGCTGCTGTTGGCTGATGTAGCCAACATTTTACTTCCGATAAAACCAGTCATCGGAAGTCATCGGCTGCGGTCTTCCTTCGCCTCGCCAACATCGAGAGCCAGTCCCGCTGGGCTGGAAACCCGCCGACGATCGGCAGAACAAAGAGCAATAGATTTGCGCACCGGGCTATTACGGCTGCAATGGCGCCGAACAGCACCAGGCAATTGGACGCGAGACGCGCAGCCTTTTCCGTCATTATGCGGCCGCTCGATCTGATAAGCAGACCTGTTACCCAGGGCGTTACCCTGAGCTTTCTTGCCGAACAAAAGTCTGGGCTAAGTAATGGTCGGAGCGGCGAGATTTGAACTCGCGACCCCCCAGCCCCCCAGATCGGGGTGGCCCCCGGAAATCATTAGGCAATTTTGCAAACGGGCTTCTTTTTGGGCGACGGCGCATCAATGAGTTAGGACCAGGTTTGCAAACGGGCTAGGCCGTGCACCCTAGTTGTCCGCAGCTCCGTTTGTGTCCGCTCCTCCTCACAAAGGCGAAGTTCACCAGCCCTAGGGGCACGTCCGCGAATAGCCAAGAGCCGACATGCCGAGGGCCTCGGTGACTATCGCTGGACGGGCCGCGGTCATTTCGAGTTTTCCGTCGAGGCGGCGCAGCGTAAGGCTTGTTGCGGCTTCAGCGAGACCGTTTCGCGGGCGAATGGACACGACGACCGGCCCCTTTCGATTTGGCTGCGGCGCGAGCGGTCGGACGGCTGTAGCTCGCGCGTGATCGCGCCGGCGGCGCCTCGCAGAAGGAACGATGCAGCGTGCCGACGATGTCGCGAACTTCGGAGCGCGCCAAGGAATAGAAAATATTCTTTCCCTCACGCCGGGTTTCAACCAGTCCGTCGGCGCGCAGCCGCGCCAATTGCTGCGAGATCGCCGGCTGACGCAGGCTGAGCATATCCTCAATCTCGGTCACCGACTTTTCCCCCCCGATGAGCAGACAGAGGATCAAGAGCCGTCCTTCGTGCGCCAAGGCTTTCAGGAACCCGCTGGCCTCATGCGCACTGTCAATCATTGCGTCGAGGTCAAAATGGTCTTCGCGCGAAGAAGACGAGGGGCGCGGTTTCATAGAAGTGCTGTTGCTCATGCTTTCATATTTCGCCGCATGCCGCATAAAGCACCTGTCCGCCGGGAATGCAATCCGGTTACAAGCCCTCCAGGGACGAGGAAAGGCGACGCCGCCGGCTCGCTGATCGGCACACTCCACCCTATGACAGGCGCTTGATGACGAAACTGAACACCTTGCCGTCGACATTGGAAGCCAGCAGCTCGTTGCCCGTCGCCCGGCAGAAAGCTTCGAAATCTTTAACCGCGCCCGGATCGGTTGCGAGCACCTCAAGCGTGCCTCCCATCGCCACGTCCTTGAGCGCCTTCTTGGCGCGCAAGATCGGCAATGGGCAATTCAGTCCTTTTGCATCCAACAGTTGATCGGCCATTTGCTTTCTCGCTCAGATGAACAAATTGATGTCGCACTTGGTGGCATTTTCGATGTAAGTGGCGGCGCCGCCGAGGACCGGCCCCTCGATCATGTCCTCGAGCTTGTACTCGAACAGATCCATGGTCATCTGGCAGGCGATCATCTTGACATCCGATTCCAACGCCATGCTGCGCAGATCTTCGATCGAGGCGACGCCTTTTTTCTTGATCAGGCCTTTCATCATCGCGGTTGCCGCCGCGTCCACACCAGGTATGGCGGCGACCATGTTCGGCATACCGATGTGCATCCCGAACATCGGCATCTCCATCGCTGCGTTGCCAAGCGGCGAGACTTTCAAGTTGAGCTTCTTCTTCAGCAGTCCCAAGCCGTAGAAAGTGAAGAACATCGTCACGTCGAGGCCCATGGCGGCCGCCGTGGTGGCCAGAATGAAGGGCGGATAGGCCCAATCCAACGTCCCTTTGGTGACGATCATCGACATGCGTTTGGTGTTGGTGTCTTTGCTCATCGCATTACCTCCCTTTTCGGCCCATGGGCCGCGGCGGCATCCTGCCGCTTCAGAATTTCCACAGCACAATCGCCAGGACGAGAACCGCCAGGAATAGTGTCTCGGCGACGATCAGCCCGATCGCCCGTCCGCCTACTTCCGCCATCGCCTTCAGCGACGTTTTCATCCCAAGCGCGGCGATCGCCGTCACCAGGCACCAACGAGAGATGCTTTTAAGCGCGGCGAGCGCCGGCGCCGGAATGATGCCCAGGCTGTTGACCACCACCAGCACCGCAAAAACGATGAGGAAGCCCGGCAATTGCCGCCCGGCCTTGGTCGTGCTGTGGGCGTGGTAGACGAATGACAGTGTCACTACCACGGGCAGGAGCATCGCCACCCGCAGCAGTTTCGTGAATGTGGCGACGTTGCCGGTCTCATCGGACACGCTGAAACCGGCGCCGACAACCTGGGCCACGTCGTGAATGGTGCCGCCGAGGAAGACGCCGATCGCCGCGTGATCGAGATGAAAGAGCGCAATGATCAACGGATAGACGATCATCGCGATCGTGCTCAGCGCGGTCACGCCGATGACCGTAAAAACCGTATCGCGCTCGTGGTTTTCGCTCTTGGGCAGGACCGAGGAAATCGCCAGCGCCGCGGACGCGCCACAGATCGCCACCGCACCCGCCGTCAAGATGCCGAACGGGCGGCTGAGCCCGGCAACGCGCGCCCCCGCGACGCCGAACAGAATGGTCAGCGTGACGGCGGCGATCACCATGACAACAGGAGTCGGGCCAAGCTTCATGATCTCGGATATCGTGATCTGCGCTCCGAGCAGGCCGACCGCGACGCGCAGTACGCGCTTCGAGGCAAATTCGATACCGGCGACGCACGGCCCTTCCTGCGACAGAAAATAGAAGGCCATGCCGAGCAAAAGCGCGAACAGCATCACCGGCCCGCCATAGTGCTCGGACAGGAAGGTGGCGGCGACGGCGATGATCAAGCTGACCAGCACGCCCGGGAAATAGAGTTTAGCGGCGACGATTGCGCCGAGGCCGCGGCTCATCAATGTCGGCTTGTCGTCTGCGATTTCGCTCACCGGCGGCCGATCCTCATCTCAAGCGCAGCCGGCAAAATTGTCGGCGGTCATTTTTGCCTCGTACGGCGCCGCGACCGCCGTGCCCGGAATAAGAGCCGCTTTGCCGGCGGCCCAATCCTTGGGACGGACCTTGACCATCCAGCCTCCGCCATACGGATCGTCGTTAGCAAGCTTGGGCGTTCCCGTCAGCGCGTCGTTGACCTCAATCACTTCGGCGTCGAAGGCGATCTTCGCCGGACCGACCCACTTCCCGGACTCGACCGTGGCGCATGACTTTCCGCTCTGAACTGCACGCCCCGCCTTCTTTGCGGTGAATGCCACGAGCTGGCCGGCCATGGCGGCAGCAACCGCCGTCATGCCGAGCGTGACCGTGCCATCGGCATTTTCCCGGTACCAAATGTTGTTCTCGACGTCGTAGAGGAGTTCGTCTGGAAGCTGGCAGCCACGAACGGTCGGCATTTCATTCTCCTTACAGTCAAGCCAGTTCAGGCTGTGTGTTTGTCTCGTGCTGGCGAAGCGGGCGCGAGGAGCAACAAAATTCGCCGAGCCCCGCTACCTCAAGCTTGCCGCCGATGAACAGCGCCAGATGTCTCGCGACCATCGCGCCGAGCCGAAGCCGGCGTGCCGTCTCCGCATGAACAGGATCGAGGCAAACAACGTTGCGGTGATAGACAAGCTCCCGACAGGTCTCGCGGCAGGCGTTGAAGCTCGCATCGCCCCGCGCTCCTTGGCGATGAAGGGCCAGCAGACGGAACCCTTCGACCGTATGCGTCGTCGGCGTCTTGCCGTGCGCCGAAAGCCAGATCTCCAAGATCATTTCGCCAATGGCCAAGAGTTCATCGGCAATTTCCGGCGCAGCCGTAACGAGTTCAGAGTCCGGCGACGCGACAACGGCGTCCAGACGACTGGCGATATCGTCGAAGCCTTTGACGGAAGCCTTCGTCATCAGCCAAGACCTTTTGCGCGCAGCAAGTCGGAAGAGTCGGAGAAATTCTCGTGCACGCCGACCTTGCGCGCCGAGAGCCCGAGCGCCATGCCGAGCAGCTGCGTGAAGTAGAGAATTTTCACCGAGGTCTTGCGGCCAAGGACTTTTTCGGCGCGCACCTGATGCATCTCCAGCCCGGTGTGGCAAGTCGGGCATTCGGTGGCGATGACGTCGGCGCCGCACGCCTCCGCGGTGGTCAGAAGATTGAGCACCAGCTTGGTCGACGTGTCGCAATCGGAAAGCGTGTGGGCGCCGCCGCAGCACGCCGTCTTGAGCGGATAATCCACATTCTCGGCACCGGCCGCCGCCAGCAGATCGTCCATGAAATGCGGTTTGGCCGTGGATTCCGAACCAGGTCCCTGGTCTTTCTCCGGAAAGATGTGGCGGGGCCGCGTGTACATGCAGCCGTAATAGTTGGCGACCTTGAGGCCCTTTAGCGAGTTTTTCACGCGCGCTTTCAGGCCTTCTTCGCCGATGGCCTGCTTGATCCAGTCGAGCGCGTGGATGGTCTCGACCTTGCCGGCCTGGTAGCTGTTGTGCCCCGCCTTCTGGGACAGCCGCTGATTGACCTCGCGCGAGCCGGGGTCGTGAGCGAGGTCGTATTCGGCCTTTTTCAGATTGTGATAGCAGCCATTGCAGGGCGCCATGACCGTGTTGAAGCCCATCTCTTCCGCGATCGAGAGATTGCGCGCGGAGAGATAGGTCTGCAGCTTTGGATCGATATTCTTGACTTCCATGGCGCCGCAGCAGTTCCAGTTCCTGAGCTCGGTGAGCTCAAGGCCGAGCGCCCTACCAAGCTCCTTGGTGGAGCGGTTGTAGGCGTGGCCGGTTCCTTCCAGCGCGCAGCCCGGATAGTAGGCGACGTTCTTGTATCTGCCGCTCATCACTCCGCTCCTTGCACAGGCAGACCCAAGGCATGGCGATCCGCAGCCTTGCGCTCATCGACGTATTCAGCGATTGCCGCACGCGCCCGGCGCCAGCCGCGCGTGCGCGGGCGAAACAGCGTGGCGAGGCCGAGCTTCATCAACAAGCCGACTGGCAACCGCATCGCCAGGCCACGCACCATCGCGATGAGCCAGTCCTGGAACAGCGGCTGCTTGGTGCGCGCGAAGAACTCGCGCAACACCAGTCCGTCCTCGATCTTCCCGGTGGCGAAGACCTGGTCAGAGAAGATTTCGTCGAACGTCATCGACGGCTTTTTCTCGGTATGGCCTTTGAGCTCGAGCCAGTGGGCGGTCGCCTTCATCACCCCTTCCGGGTTGACGTCGCGCGGACAGGCATAAGTGCATTTGTTGCACGAGACGCACTGCCAGATGATATCCTTGTCGCGCAGCAGCTCTTCTTCGAAACCCATGCGGATCAGGTAGATCCAATAGCGCGGGTTGAAGTCCGGATTGATGGCGTTCACCGTGCAGGAATTGGTGCAGGAGCCGCATTGCCAGCAACGATGGATGAACTCGCCGCCCGGCAGCGCGGCGATCTCTTCCTCCATCTGCTCGTTGTAGTCGGTCACGGCGCGCGAGTTGATGAACGTGCTCCAGTGCCCGGAGACGTCGACGCCTTCGATCTCCAAGTGCTCGTGCGTGACGAGGTTCTCGGGGCGGATCAGTGATTTTTCGTGAATTGGCATGGTCGCTCCTTCACGAGCTCAGGCGGCGCGGCTCGCCGAGCACATAGGCTTCGCCGTCGATCAGCTTGAGGCGGGTACGGCCGGATTCGGTATCGACTGCATCAAGTCCCAGGAGGCGGCGCGTATGCGCCATCGCATCGGCCTTGGCGCCGCCGCAGAAATCCGCATGGAGATATTGGCCGCCCCTGTCGTTGATGTAGGCGGCATAGATGTGGGCGCAGAGCAGATCGGTGTAGAGCGCCACGTCGCGGAACACGCCGTTCTCCTGTAGAAAGCCTTGCAATTCCTCGCGCAGCGTCGCGAAGGTGGCAAAACGGTCGCCGACTGCGATGGTGCCGGCCTCGACGTTATTGTCGCTGTGCCAAATTTCGCGCAGCACGCCGGTGTTGACGCGGGCGTCCCACATCCAACGCGTCATCAGCGGGTAGCGGTCGGGCGCCGTGAAATGCAGCACCTCGGCGGCGAGATCGCGCGACCAGCGGTGCTCGCGGTCGGCGGGAAAGCTGGCGACAAAAGCGTTGAGCCGTTGATCGGTGGTACCAAGATCGGACCAGCCGTGGAGCAGCGTGACCAAACGGCCGCGCATGGCGGCAAAACCGTTGCGGCCGAGCCAAGTACCGATGCGCCGGCGCACCGGCGTGATAAAGGCGGCGAGATCGTAGAATTCGGGTTCGGTCAACTCGCTAACCTGGCCCTTGCCGAGCACCTCCTCGAACAGGGAGGCCTTGAGCGCCAGCGCGCCGACATAGCGCTCGACGCCGCCCGTGTCCTCGGCGGACTCCACCAGGTTCTCGAACGCGCGCCGCAGCTTCGGACCGGACAGATCGAGCACCGGCCGCGCCGGTACGGGCGCCGCTTTGGCCTTATGGCTGCCGATCGCCCACATCACTCGGCCGCCTCCAGCAGCGCGCTGCGAACAAGCGTCAGCGCCACCATCGCCGCGGATTGGCCTTGCGCGATGGAATCGTCGATGGTCTCGGGTCCCGTCGCCGCGCCGGCCACGAAGACGCCGGCCCGCGACGTCGCCGACATGTTGGAATAGGTGGACGCCTTCTGGATGTGGCCATGCTTCTCCAGCTTGACGTCGAACACCGCCGACAACGTCATGTTGTCGACGTTCGGATCCATGCCGATGGCATGCACCACCATGTCGAACGGAATCGTAATCGGCCGCTTCACCAGCGTGTCCTCGCCCTTCACGATCAACCGTTTGCCGTCCGACGTCACCTCCGCGATACGCGCTTTGATGTATTTGACCTTATGCTTCTCCTGGCTCTCCCAGTAATAGAGGTCCTCGTAGAGACCGAAGGTGCGGATATCCATGTAGTAGATGTAGACGCTGCATTGCGGCAGCGCCTCGCGGATCTCCATCGCCAGGTTCGAAGAGACCGTACAGCAGATTTTCGAACACCATTCACGGCCGATCTGACGGTCGCGCGAGCCGACGCAGAGGAGAATGGCAACCCGCTGCGGCTCGCGCCCATCGGACGGGCAACGCACGCCCTTGCCGGAGGAGAACATCTGCTCGACCTGGGTCGTGGTGACGACGTCGGGATAGGTGCCGAAGCCCCATTCCGGCTTGTTGACCGAGTCGAAGTGCGTGAAGCCGGTGCACAGGATCGCGGCCCCTGCCTCGACCTGCGTCCCGTCGGTCAGCGTCGCGTGGAAATCACCGGGCCCGCCGACGAAGGACTTGACCGTCGCATTCTTTCTGACGTCGACGAGCTTGTTGCTCTCGATCCGCCTGACCATGCCGCCGATCGCATCCTTGGCCCACTCGCCGCTCGGCACCAATTTGGCATAGCCAGACAGGATCGGTGCGCCGCCGAGTCGGTCGGCTTTATCGACCAGCACGACGCGCTGCCCGGCGGCAGCCAGCGCATGTGCGGCCGACAATCCGGATGGACCGCCACCGACGATGAGGACTGGCCGATTCATGGCGCAGCTCCCGGAAGTGCCGCGACGGCCTTGAGCTTGACGTAGCCCGGGCCCGAGGTGATCGCGCGCTTAGGATCATAGAGAGTCTCGATGCGGCCGGCCTTAACCTCGTCGAGATACTGCTCGAACTCGATCTTGGCCTTCTGCCAATCGATGCCCAGTTTCTCCAGCAGCCCCTCGAACGGCGAGGCGTGCCAGTGCAGTTGCGCGAGCTTGTAGGGATGGGCGCCGAGCGCGAGCGCGGCAAATTGGCAATCCGCCATGATCGGCAGCGCGTAGACTTTATCCACCGCCTTGCCGATCCACTGATTTTTATCGAGCGTGGTGATGCAGCCGGTGTCGTGGCCGATCATCACGTCGGCCTTTGCTTCCTCCACCGCCACCTTGATTTTGCGGTCGATGGCGAATGAACGCGTGAACTCGCGCTCGCCGATGATGTGGCGGAAGCCGAAGCCGCAACAATCGTACCACGTCGAATAGTCGATCACTTGCGCGCCGAGCGTCTGCATCAGGCCGGTGGACACGGCGACGCGATTGCCGTCCATCACCGTCTCGTCGTAGATCACGTCCTCGGGCACCATCTTGTAGACGTGGCAGGCCGGATGGATGGTGGCGCGGATTTTGCCGACGTCGATCACTTGTTGCTGCTTGATGCGGTCGCGCATCACGTGCAGCCATTCCGAATAGTGCACCACCTCCTCGGGGATGAGCAGCTTGCCGTCGACCAGACGGCCGAGCTTGCCGAGGATCTTTTTTACCTGCTCGCGCAGCTCGGCCGAGTGCATGAGAAAGATGCGCATCTCCTTGTAGTTGCCGAAGGAGGTGCCGCAATGCACCAGCGGATAATAGGTGCCGACCGGCAGGCCTTGCGCCTTCGCCGACACGTAGGCCTGGTGGAAGTTACGCAGAAACACCGCGGCCAGGCTGACGACGTTGCCGATGCCGGAGCCGTGATAATTCCAGGCCGTGCAGGAGGTCTGATCGGTCTCGTCGATGTAGCGGACGTTGAGCTTGTTCATCAGCCACATCACGCTCGACGGATAGCCGGGGATGTTGCCGCATTGGCCGCACGACTTGTGGTGCCACAAGTTGGTGGTGGGGATGCGCTTTTCCCAGCCATAGAGAGTCCGCGCCGCCACCGGCTCGTGCCGGTCATCGATCCGGTGGACGAGGATCTCGCCGTCCTTCTCGAGCTGCCACATGGCGTCGCGGATGTCGGCGACGCGATCTTTGTTGGTCAGCATCGAGCGGCGGTCGATTTTCGCCTCCACCCAGGACGTAGCGGCGCGCGCCTCGCTCGGCGTCAGGTTGGAAGGACGCCACTCGGCGCCAAAGCCGGTAAAGGCGGGCTGGTTTTTGTCGGACTTATCCAAATTCTTGTCGGATATATCCAAGACTTCCTCCATCGCGAACCGGATCAAAATCACTCGCCGGCGTCTTGTTCCTGCTCTTCTTGTTCTTCGAGCCACTCGTTGTATTCTTCTCGCTTCTCGTCCATCACGTCGCGCACGACATCGAACAGGTTCTCGTCCACCTGCTCGAGCTGATCGAGCACGCCGGTCGCTTCCCAGATGGTGTAAAGCTCAACCGAAGTTTTCAGATTCACTTCCCACGCCGTATCCATGGTGTGCATGGTCGGCACGGGAATAGCTTTGCGCAGGATGTTGAGCGGCGCGTCGACCTTGGTAACGTTCGGCCCCCAATCGGGAAACGCGTCGCGCGTGATCATGTTGGGCGCGAGCTGGTTACCCGTGGAGATCACCTTGAGCAGCACGCGCGAAAACGGCCGCAGCACGTCCTTGGCCGACTGCATGCCGTGCTTGATCGCGACCTCGCGCATGATCATGACGAGGCCGCCCGGCGAGTTGCTAAAGGGACAGCGCGCGGCGCAGGTGTAGCACTGGGCGCAGGACCAGATCTTTTCCTGCATGGCATCGTAGATGCCTTCGAGATTCTCGGTCCAAAGCAGCTGAACAATCTCGCGCGGCGAGTAGTCGTAGTAATGCGCCGACGGGCAGGTCGCGGTGCAAATGCCGCAGTTGAGGCAACCGTGCAGCTCGTGGTCGTACAGGACGTGCGAGCGGATATCGTCGAAGACTTCTTCGAGTTTTTCGTAAGGAACGACGGGCGTCGGCGACACCGGATCGCCGATGAGATCGCTATGTTCGGCCGTGTGGACTAGGTTCGCGCTCATCAGTAAGTCAGCACCCTGGCTTCATCGTCCTCCATGACCTCTTCGATCACCTTCGCTCCACCCACGATGCCTTCGCATTCAGGAATCAGATCCGCCTCGGTCATGTCGAAGAGGTCGAGATTGGGGGAGCAGCAATAGAATTTTACGCCGGCGCCGTGCGCATCCTTGATGAAATCGTAGACGGTCTTCGGCGATCCCGGCTTGACCACGAGCTTTTCAGCGACGCCCTTCTTCATGAGCTGACCGGCAGTGGCCGTGCAGACGACTTCGACGTCATAGTCCATCGCCGCCGCGACCGTCGCCTGAAAGAACGGCGCACCGAGCTCCTCGCCGTTGCGAGGGTCAGTATTGACCATGATGATGATAAGCTTCTTGGCCATTCTTGTTGCCGGTCCTTGGGCCGTCCCTGCTCATTACTTTTGTGCGTCGCGGAGTTTCTCGCGCGCTGCGGACCGGCTCATTGAGCTGGATCAATGAAAACGGCCGTTCGCCATTCATATTCCAAAACGTGAATGAATGCCATAGGGTCATTAGAAAAATTTGAATGTGTTCCGGCGCCGGGATCAGCGCGACGGTCCCATCAGATGCGTTACCTCGACCAAGCCGACCATGATCTCGGCCAAAGCGGCGGCGATATCCCCCTGCTCTGCGCGCAAGCGCAAAAGCATTTCCGGCGTTCCTTCAGGCACTTCGTCGAATTCCATGATCAGATCCTCGATCATGGCCGACTTGATGCCGGGATGGCCGACAAAGCCGAAGCTGTTATCGCGTATCTGGAAGACGAGCGGCTCGCCATCACGGCCGACAGCCAAGACTTTGGCGTCGCCCGGTAAAATTGGACGATCGCGCATATAAACGGCGACCGGAAAAGTTTGCGGCAAATGCCCGCTGAGCGCGCCGGGAAGTACGCAGCGAGCATTTTCGAGTGTCATGCGAAGCGGTTTCTCCTCTGCCCCGCCACCCGCCGCGCTGCTGAGCATGCAAGAGCCGATACCGATGCCGATGACAGGCAATCCGCGATCGAGGAAGTCTTTGGTCAGACGCAGTTCCGCGCCGAGGCTTGGGACTAAATTCCCGCTGACAATACCTTTTGGCCCGGCGCCGAGGAGAATGAGGCCGTCGAAGTCTTCGGTGCCCGACGGGATCTGAACGCCCGGCGCGAACGGCCGGCAATAGCGGAAGCGGATATTGCGGCCTTCGAGATGATCTTCCAGCAGGCCGAGATATTCGGCTTCCACGTGCTGGAGCACACACAGTGTTTTCATGCGGAGATCCGCCCGATTTGTGCACCGGTGCCGTTAGACACTAGCGCCGCGCGCAAAAAACATATATGAGTTTCTGAATATGAGAAACTAACGACCAAAGTAAATGGGGAGACGATGGCCTGGTTCGAGCTGCTCAACGAGATCGAACCGTTCGACGAGCTGCCATTCGATCGCTCGCTTGTCGAAGCGTTGGAGGCGACCGCCCGCGAGCAACCGCTTGGCGTATTGCGGTTTTTCACCCCTACCTTCCGTTCTTATGCCAGCGAGGAGTTGAAAGGCTGCGGCAAGGCAAGTTTCCCCGCCTTCTCGATTACCGGCGGCGCCTGCGCGCTCAATTGCGACCATTGCCGGGCGAAAATCCTCGAACCGATGATTGCCGCCACCAGCCCGGCCGAGCTTGAGCGCAAGGTGCACGATCTGATTTTGCTCAAGGACCTGCGCGGTTTTCTGCTTTCCGGTGGATCCAACCGCCGCAACGAGGTGCCCTACGAGCGTTACTACCCGACCATCGAAAAGCTCAAACACGAGTTCCCCTATCTCCGTATCGCGGCGCATTCGGCGCTGCTGGACGAAGGCCGGGCCAGGCAGATGGAGGCCGCCGGCATCGACGTGGCGATGACGGATGTGATCGGAGCGCAGGCGACCATCCGCGACGTCTATCATCTCGACCGCCCGGTCGCCGACTTCGAAGCCACGCTCGCCGCGCTGACCGCGACCTCGATGGAGGTCGTGCCGCATATCGTGATCGGGCTGCATTACGGCCGCCTGCTCGGTGAGGAAAACGCGCTCGATATCGTTGCGCGGTATCCCGTTGCCGCGCTGGTGCTGGTCGTGGTGACACCGATCTATGCGCCGGCGGAAAAGCCGTTCGCGACGGTCTCGACCGACGACGTCGCCAAAGTCTTCGTTGCCGCGCGCAGGCGCATCCGACACGCGCCGGTGCAGCTTGGCTGCATCCGCCCGCCTGGCCGCCACAAGCTCGTCACCGATGCCTATGCCGTCATGGCCGGGTTCGACGGTATCGCTTATCCGGCCGAAGGGATTGTTGCGCTCGCGCGCGCGATCGGCCGACCGATCGAGCAGGAGCACGCCTGCTGCTCGATTGCGCTCAACGGCTTGAGCGGCCGGCAGGCCTGCGCCGCGTAAGGATGTTCATGCCGATCGAAACGCCAGACGTTCTTGTGGTGGGGCTCGGGCCGGCGGGAAGCCGCGCCGCAGCCGTCGCGGCATCCGCCGGTCTTAGCGTCATCGCGCTGGAGCGGCGCAAGTCCGCCGGCTCCCCCGTGCAATGCGCAGAATTCGTGCCGGCCTTGATCGAGCACGACGTTCCAGCCGTGCGCGCTGTGACAGCACAGAAAGTGACGCGCATGTTGACCTTTGCCGGCGCGCATCGGCCGAAGGTCACCGAGCATTTCCAAGGTCTCATGATCGACCGCGGCGCTTTCGACCGCTTGCTGGCGCAGGAAGCGGCACGCGACGGAGCCGAATGCCGCTACAGCGAGACGGTTTTATCCGTCGACGCGGACGGTGCGGTGACGACTTCGATCGGCGCACACCTGCGACCCAAAGTCTTGATCGGCGCAGATGGTCCACGCTCGCCAGTTGGCGCCGCGATCGGGCAGATCAATCGCGAGCTCGTCGATACACGGCAGGTCACTGTGCCTTTGATACTGCCGCACGATGCGACCGACATTTTCCTCAGCCCCGACTACCACGGCGGCTATGCATGGCTGTTTCCCAAAGGGGCCGTCGCCAATATCGGTCTAGGTGTCAGTATCGAGTCGCGACGATTACTCAAACCGTTACTCGCCGCGCTTTGCGAAAAGCTCGGCAATGAACGCCGCATCGGGACGAGAACGCTGGCTCTTACCGGCGGCGCCATACCGGTGGGCGGGCGCTTGCGATCGGTAGGCCATCTGGGGCGTACCGCCGTATTGCTGGCCGGTGATGCTGCGGGGCTCACCAATCCGGTGACCGGCGCCGGTATCGCCTCGGCGGTACAATCGGGAACACTCGCGGGGCGCGCGGCGGCCGATTTTCTCGGCGACTGCCCGGGCGCGATCGAGGCTTACGACGAAGAGCTGGGCGACATTTTCGACGCGGCGTTGAACCGCGCGCTGCGTCGCCGACGCGACGTGCTGGCGTGTTACGCCGGCGGCGGACGGCCGGACACGCGCGCGTTGAGCGACGGCTGGATCGCCTCGCCGCATTATTGGGCCGCATAAAGTCCACGCGCAGATGAAGGAGACGTCATGAGCTGTCTCGAAATGCCGCGCAGTCCGGTGCCGGATTTTCTCGGCGAAGAGCGGCGCACCTTCAACGATGCGGAAACGATGCAGCCGCGCGCGCCGGCAGCGGTGCCGGCCGACGCGCGCAACGGGGCGCGGGTGAAAACCCGGGACGTGCAGCCCGAGGGCGTTTATCGGCCCAACTACAATTTTCTCACACCCAACATGCGCTCGCCGGATTACGTGCAAATGTCGACGGCGGCGGCGATCACGCTCGGGGTCATGGGCGGCTACATGCACCGCACCAGCTGCACGCGCTGCCTGAATTTGCTGCTCACCTATCCCGAAGGCTGCCGCGCCAACTGCGCTTACTGCGGCCTCGCCCGCCATCGTGAGGCGGAGCGCAACTATGCCGACCGCAACTTCATCCGCGTCGATTGGCCGGCGGTGCCCTACGACCATGTGATCGATATCGTCGCGTCCGGTGCGGATGGCGGACGCTTCCATCGCATGTGCATCAGCATGATCACCCATCCGCGCTCCGATGCGGACACCAGGATCGTGCTGAAGAAATGGGTCGAGCGCATCAAGCATGTGCCGGTGTCGATCCTCTCCAATCCGACGACGATGACGCGTCAGGACGTGCAGGAGCTAAAAGACCTCGGTGCCGACATCTTCACCGTCGCGCTCGACGCCTGCAATCGCGAAGTGTTCGAGCGGACGCGCGGCTCGGGCGTGCAATCGCCGCACAGCTGGGAAAAATACTGGGACATCATGCATGCCGCCGCGGAAATATTCGGACCCCAGCGTTTTGGCGCGCATTTGATCGTTGGCATGGGCGAAAGCGATCACGATGTGCTGACGCAGGTGCAGAAAATCCGCGACCTGGGCGGCCATAGCCACATGTTCGCGTTTTTTCCCGAGCGCGGCTCGCTGATGGACCACCTGCCGCCGGCGCCGCGGCCGCAGTGGCGACGGATCCAGCTGGCGCGTTACCTTATCGACTATCGCGGCCATCGTCTGGAGCGGATGCGCTTCGATAGCAAGGGCGTGCTGACGGATTTCGGCCTGCCGCAGGACGAGATCGATACCGTGATCGAGGCCGGCACGGCATTCCGAACATCGGGTTGCCCGGGCAAGGAAGCCGACGACGTCTCCGCCTGCGACCGGCCCTACGGCAACTCGCCTCCCCGCGACATCGCATCGTACCCGTTCAAGCTGGACCGCAGCGATATTCGCAAAGCGCGCCGGCAGCTCGACGCCGGCATGGTTGGCACGTCCACGCCTTCCAGTTCTGGCAACGACTAGAACGACTGACGAGGAAGAGCGAGATGCCCGCCACAGACAAACGGTTTCGCATCATTGCCACGAGCCTGCGCGGCGGACGCGCCAACATCGCCTTCGATCAAGCGCTGATCGAAGCCCGCCGGGAAGGAAAGATTCCCGATACGATCCGCTTCCTGCGCTTTCGTCCCTCTGCCCTGATCGGCATCCATCAATACCTCCGCCACGAGCTCAAGCTCGATTACTGCAAAGCGCACGGCATCGAGACCGTACGGCGGATCACCGGCGGCGGCGGCCTTTATTTCGACGAAGGCCAAATCGGCTGGGAGCTTGTCTTCGATCGCGCGGCCTTGGGCGCGATTGACCTTGCCGAAGTGACACGACGCATCTGCGAGGCGGCGGCGCTCGGCTTACAAAAGCTCGGCGTCCCCGCGCACTATCGGCCGCGCAATGATATCGAGGTCGACGGCCGCAAGATCAGCGGCACCGGCGGCTTCTTCGACGGCAACCTCATTTTCTATCAGGGCACTCTGCTGATTGATTTCGACTCCGCCAAAATGCTCGCTTGCCTCAACGTACCGGCGGAAAAGCTTGCCAAGCGAGCAATCAACTCCGCTGCGCAACGCATCATCACGATGCGCGAAGTGTTGGGCAACGCTTTGCCGGATCTTGAAGCTATTTATCAGGGTCTCGTCGCTGGATTTGCCGAAGGCCTCGGCATTGCGCCCACATGGGGGCAGATCACGGACTACGAGGAGGAGTTGGCGGAGCGCGCGTTTCGCGAGGAGATCGGAAACGAAGCCTACGTCACCATGCTGGATGCTCCACCGGCGGACGACGCGATGGTCAGCGCATCGCTGACCGGCCGCGGCGGCACCGTGCGCGCCGATATCCGTCTTGAAGGACCGCACCGCGACCGCATACGTGAAGCCTTAATCACCGGCGACTTCTTCATCACGCCGCCCCGCGTCGTGTTCGATCTGGAAGCCTCGCTGCGCGGCCTGAATGTCGCGGACGCCGGGCGCGCCGTCGAAAGCTTCTTTGCTCGTACTGCGACCGATTTTCTCAGCTTGAGCGCCGGCGACTTTCGCCAAGTGATCGAGATGGCGCTGCGACAGCGTGGCGCGATGGCTGCCGCCAGCTGAAGATACCCGCCGGCGGGTGGTATGGCGCGCAGTGACGACAAATACGCCAGAGCGAGGACGCCTTTATATTTCGGGCAGGCAATGACTCGGCTGATCGGCTTTGCCAGCGCGGCTACGGACGAGTGATAGACGGCTTTCTGCAGAGTCCGGTTTGGGTCCGATTTTGTTGAAAAAGCCCGAGTATCGACCCGATCAAATTCTTTCAGCGCCATAGGTGCGGTTTTCAGACGCGGACGTGGAGGACCTCATAATCCACTTCTGACTCAACCGAGACAGTTCCAAATCGGTCTGCGACGGCAATTAGCGTCAATCGAAGATGTCGTTGCTATTTCGGCAGATTTGCAACGACTTTAGACTTGCGACTTTTTCAACAGAACGACTTTTTCAACAGAACGACTTTTTCAACAGAATCGGTCCAAAAGCCGACGTTGGGGCTTCAATACTTGGCGTCAATGACTTTGAACTTGCGCTTGCAAACGGGTGGTCGGCGGGCGGACCAGAGTCAGCGATTGAGCGTTGTTTTTACTGGCGTTTTTGGTCGGAGCGGCGAGATTTGAACTCGCGACCCCCAGTCCCCCAGACTGGTGCGCTAACCGGGCTGCGCTACGCTCCGTCAATGCGGCCGGACTATAGTCAGCAGCTTTCCGGAGCGCAATTGCTTCAGGCTCCATGGTTCTGTGGCTCTACGGCGTGCGCCCGCGATTTCGCAAGCGGAGCGCGACATTTGCGGTATGTCGACTCTGCAAATCCCCGCCTGTCGCTGACATAGACCCAAAATAACGAGATGAATCTTGCCGAAGACCGCCGCATCTGCGGCTATGCTGCGCGCGGGCATACGGGGAAATACGTGAAACGGGTTGCAATTGTTACCGGAGCGGGCCGCGGCATTGGCGAAGCCACGGCGCGCATGCTGGCGCGCGATGGTCACACGATTGCGCTGGCCGACCTTAATCTCGCCGAGGCGCGCCGCGCCGCCGGGACGCTTCCCGGCGACGGCCACGCCGCCTTCCAAGTCGACGTCGTGGATGAGCGCTCGGTCGAGGAGCTTTTTGACGCGGTCGAAGCACGCCTTGGGCCGGTCGCGGTGCTCGCGTGCGTGGCCGGAGGGCCATTTCTGACGCCCGGCCGCCGGCCCAGCATCGTCGAGACGACGATCGACAACTGGATACGAACCGAGGCGCTCAATGCCCGCGGTCCCTTCCTCTGCATCCGTGCGATGCTCCGGCGCCGGGCGAAGACTGCCGTCGCGGATGGCCGCATCATCACCGTCTCGTCGATGTCCGGCATTACCGCCGAGAGCCCGACCGGCCCCGCCTATTCGGCGGCCAAGGCGGCCGTCATTCATCTGACGCGCTACGCAGCGCTTGAGGCGGCGCCGCTCGGCATCACCGCCAACACCGTCGCGCCCGGATTGACCGATACGCCTGCCGTGCGCGGCGACCTGACAGCGGAGCAGATCGAGGCGGCGCGGCGGGCCATTCCGATCGGCAGACTGGGCAAGCCGGAGGACATCGCCGAAACGATTGCCTTTCTCGCCTCGCCGCGCGCCGGCTACATCACCGGCGCCGTCATCGAAGCGAACGGCGGCCGCCAACCGCCATGAACTCTGACGGCTGATTGCTTCTGAGAACGTCGAACGCGCGTGGCCGGCGCGGGCGCCGTACCGGCTGCAGAATTACGACCCAAATCGCCAGCGCGCCTTCGCTTCACGTTGAAACGATCGGCGCGCAGGCAGCGGCGGAAGCAGTGCCGGTGCTGCACCCGATTGTCTGTCCGAGATCGAGCTCCAACTCGACGGCCAGTCCGAAAGATTTGCGCGGCGCGAAGCCCAGGCTGCGCGCCAGCCGCAGCATCACGACGTTTTCAGAGAGAACCAGCGCGCTCAGCCTTTTCAAATCCTGGCTGGCCGCACGCGAGACGGCGGTTCGCAGCAAAGCACGTCCGATTCCTCGCCGCGCGCGGTCCGAACGCACGATCACAGCGATCTCGGCCTGCGTGGGCGATATCAGGACGCGATGCAAAATTCCGCCGACCGCTTCATCCTCGTCCAGCATCCAGATCATTTCGCCGATCTTGTCCTTGATGCCGAAGAACCGCCTGAGAGTGGAATCGTCGGCAAAATCGGCCGCTTGTCCGAACCGCAAGCGCAGCGCCTCCCGCTCGGTCCTTCGGACGAAGGCCCGCACCATGCCCCACTCGTCCGCTGTCAGGGCGCGGTCAATGACGACTATTTCGCCGGACCGGACGCCACCGCGCTGCCGGGCATGTTGCGTTTCATCGGGGAAGGTTGCCGGTCGTATCCGACCGAGCCGAGGAGCTGACGGCAGTTCGCTCATGCGCGCAAAGCTGGCCCCAAATACCGACCCGATGCACGCGCGATCTTTTCACGGCGGGCTGAGTTTGGCTCACGCGCCGGCGCCCCGCCGTCACCCGGACGGCTCAGGCGATCTTGCGCGGCGGCCGTTGCTTGCCGCGCCGCTCCGACGCGGTGCCGAGTTCGTCCAGCACCCATTGCCGGAAGGTCTTGACATCTTGGCTCTGAAAGTCCGCATCCATGGTCACGAGCCAATAGCTCAAGCCGCTCGGCACGCTTTCGTCGAACAGGCGGACCAGTTGGCCGGTCTCGATCTCCATGTCGAAAAGCGGCGTTCGGCCGAGCGCCACCCCAAACCCGCGGCGCGCCGCCTCGATCGCCATATGGATCGTGTCCACGCGCAGACCGGCCCGAATTGTCGCGGGCGGCTCGGCGCCGACACGGCTGAACCATTCCGACCAGTCGGCGGAACTGGACGTCATGTGAATGAGGTCGGCCTTGCCGACCAGTTGCAGACCGGAAAGCTTGGCGTATTTCCGCCGCAGCGCGGGCGAGCAAACCGGAACCACCAATTCCTCGAGCAGCTGCGTCCAATGCGGCATCGCGCGCGAGCCCGGCGCCAGCCGAATGGCGGCGTCGATGCCTTCCTTCGGCAGATCGACCGGATCAAGCGACGTCTGTATGTCGATGGAAATGCCCGGATGGCGTTCGGTGAAACGCGGCAAGCGCGGCAGCAGCCAGCGCGCGGCGAAACCGGGCGCACTGCTGATCGCGAGCCGGCCTTGCGAGCGGCGGCCCGGCAGCCGGGCGGTCGCTTCGGCGACGGCCTTCAAAGCCTCCCCGACCGCTGCCGCATAGGCGGCGCCGGGCTCGGTCAATCCGAGCTTTCCGCCGCTGCGATGAAACAGCTCGACGCCGAGCCAATCCTCGAGATTCTGCACGGCATGGCTGACGGCACTCGCGGTGATGTTGAGCTCCTCGGCCGCTTTCTTGAAGCTGTCATGCCGGGCCGCAGCTTCGAAGACCCGCACGGCGCTCAACGGTGGAAGCTTGAAACCCATTCTTCGTCTCCGGCGGGAGGCGAGGCAGGTTACGGCAGCTATTCACAAATACAATAGAGCTCATCGCGGCGATCCGGCCCCGGTGATTGCTCGGTCGGCCGCCTTCCGCCGCCGTGAGAGCCCAT
The DNA here is from genome assembly GCA_963831135.1 of uncultured Alphaproteobacteria bacterium. GTDB lineage: Bacteria > Pseudomonadota > Alphaproteobacteria > Rhizobiales > Xanthobacteraceae > BOG-931. The sequence continues at coordinate 40,974 of CAWHPH010000049.1, read as the reverse complement.
GAATGCCTTTCATCGCCGCCAAAGATTTTCTCGTTTGCGGGCAAGCTGAAGGCAGACCACTTTCAGGTCGGTATCAGAAGCGGTGTCGACCATGGCTCTCCTGCAAACCGATCATCACAACGCCCTCTGGCTCACGGGTCGGCTGCACTCGCGTGCGGCCATCCGGATCGGGCAACGGATCATGCATTTGCGGGAACTTCTGCTCGCCCCGATCAGGCTTCAGCTGGTCCGCTGGCGAAAGCGATCGACGCGGCGCCACATCCAGGCATGGCGGGCCATGGTTGAGCACGCGCGGCAGCGGCGCGCGCTGGCGCAATTATCCGATCGCGAGCTGCGGGACATCGGCATCACCCGTTATGAGATCGAATTCGTGTTACGGCAGTCCGCCTGGCGCTGGAGCACATCCCGATTTGGTTGAATCGGGCTGTGCTCTGGATTCTAGCGCGGTCGCCTGTCGTTTTCGGAAAACCGGTCTCCACCCCGGATCAAGTCCGGGGCAGGCTTTTTCCGGGACTTGCTCTGGCGTGCCGCGGCAAGCCTCGGCACCGGACGCTTGAGCACCGCGCCTCCGTCGTCAGATTGTGCCAAAAAACTCGGATATAATTGCGCACACACGACGATTCGGAGGCTGCGGCTTCGCCGCGCCTGAGGGAGCCGACATGCGCACATTTTTTCTCACCGCTCTTGTTCTCACCGCTGTTGCGGCAGCGGCTGTTCTCTTGAGCGTAATGGCCGCGCGTGAGGCAGATGCGGCCATGCCTTTCGGCGCGCAGTTCGGCGCCGGCTCTGCGTTCCATATTCAAAAGGTCACGAATGTTTGCGGCGTCAATGGCTGCTTCCGGGTGCAGACCCAGCGGGTCATACATCACCAAAAGGCCGGCAACTTCCCTGCGCGTCACAACTGAGCGCAAAGGCAAAATCTGAGCAGGGCGATTGAGTGCGGGCGCTTAGTTTGCCTCGTCGCGCCGGTCTTCCGGCGTGTCCGCCAGCGCCGCCTCGATGAGACCGCGGCAAGCGACAAGCTCGTCGAGCGCCGCCTGCAGCTTGCGCCTGCCTTCGCTGTCGGCAGCAAGCCGCGGCGGTGCCGGCTCGCCGGTGGCCGGCCGTTTCAATTTCGGCTCACGGCGCTCCTCGTCGTGATCGCCCGGGGGCTCCTCGGACTCCGAGGCGACCGCAAAGAACGAAGGCTCGCGCGGACGGCTTGCGGCTTCGTCCGGCGCCGCGCCGTCGTCGTCTTCCTCCAGCTCGGGCGCCGGCAGCTCGGCGCCGGCGCGCCAGACGCTCTGAACGAACGACAAGCCTTCTTCGCGCAGAATACGTTGCACGCCGCGGATCGTATAACCTTCACCGTAAAGCAGGTGGCGTACGCCGCGCAGCAAATCGACGTCGTCCGGACGATAATAGCGGCGGCCGCCGCCGCGCTTGAGGGGACGGATCTGGGTGAAGCGGCTTTCCCAAAACCGCAGCACGTGCTGAGGGACGTTGATCTCCTCAGCAACTTCGCTGATCGTGCGGAATGCATCCGGCGCCTTTTCCAGGGCCCCTTCTCCCGCTCGTTTTTACTCGAGGTTCGGCTCGCCGCCGTCCGGGCCGGCGTTGATGCGCTGTTTGAGAATGGCCGACGGCTTGAACACCATCACGCGGCGTGGCGAGATCGGCACTTCCTTGCCGGTCTTCGGATTTCTGCCGATGCGCTGGCCTTTCTTGCGCACCACAAACGAACCGAACGACGACAACTTCACCGTTTCCCCGCGCTCCAGACAATCGGTGATTTCCTTGAGAACCAACTCGACGAGCGTCGCGGATTCGGTGCGCGACAGACCGACTTTCTGATAGACCGCCTCACACAAATCAGCACGCGTGATCGTCTTCCTCGTCATCGCCAGCCCCACTCTCGGCGATCGATGCCCATCGACCATCGTATCGTTTTGAATTATCAACGATATTAGCTTCTCGCCAAACGGTCAACGGCCTTGCGCGCACCTCTTCACCAGCGCACGAGCGCCGCCCCCCAAGTAAAACCGCCGCCCATCGCCTCGAGCAAGATGAGGTCGCCGCGCTTGATGCGGCGATCGGCGACCGCATCTGCAAGCGCCAGCGGTATCGACGCCGCCGAAGTATTGCCATGCCGGTCGACCGTGGTGATGACCTTCGCAGGGTCGATACCGAGCTTGTGTGCCGACCCGTCGATGATGCGCTTGTTGGCCTGATGCGGCACGAACCAGTCGATGTCGGCGACGCCATAGCCCGCCGCTTTGAACGCGTCCTCGACCACGTCGGTGATCATCGCCACCGCATGGCGAAACACCTCCCGCCCTTCCATGCGCAGATGACCGACGGTGCCGGTCGAGGACGGGCCGCCATCCACATAAAGCTTCGACTTGTGGCGCCCGTCGGAGCGCAGCCGCACCGTCAGGATGCCGCGATCTTCGCGGCCGCCCGGCTGGTCCTGCGCCTCGAGCACCACGGCGCCGGCGCCATCGCCGAACAGCACGCATGTGGTGCGATCGGTCCAGTCCAGAAGCCGCGAGAAGGTTTCCGCCCCGATCACCAGCGCGCGGGAGAAGGCGCCGGACTTCAACAGCGCATCCGCCGTCGCCAGTCCGTAGACGAATCCGGAGCACACCGCCTGAAGGTCGAAGGCGGCTCCGTGGGTGATGCCGAGCTCGTTCTGCACGGCCACGGCGCTGGCCGGAAAGGTATTATCGGGCGTCGAGGTGGCGAGCACGATCAGGTCGATCGCCTGCGCATCGAGGTGGGCATGGGCAAGCGCCGCGCGCGCCGCATGGGTGGCCATGTGCGACGTCAGCTCGCCGGGGGCGGCGATGCGCCGCTCGTGAATGCCGGTGCGCTGGACGATCCACTCGTCGGAGGTGTCGACCTTGCGCGCCAGATCGGCATTGGTGAGGACCTGGTTCGGCAGATAGCTGCCGCAGCCGAGAACAACAGAACGGCGTATGGTCACGAAGCGGCTCCGATCAGCTTCTGTTGCGGTTCGCCGCCACCTCCCCGGCCGAGGGCCGCCGTGATCTTGGCCAGAAGCTCGTCGCGCACGACTTCGTAACCGAGTTCGATGGCGGCGGCGAAGCCCTCGGCATCGGCGCCGCCGTGGCTCTTGATGACAATACCGTTGAGGCCGAGAAAGACCCCGCCATTGGCGCGGCGCGGATCCAGCCGCTCGCGCAGCTGCCCGAAGGCAGAGCGTGCGAATAGATAGCCGATACGGCTGCGCAGCGAGCTTTGCATCGCAGCCCGCAGATAGCCGCCGATCTGGCGGGCGGTTCCTTCGGCGGTCTTGAGCGCGATGTTGCCGGCAAAACCTTCCGTCACCACCACATCCACCTTGCCGATGCCGATGTCGTCGCCCTCGACAAAGCCCACATAATCGAGATCCGGCATCTGCCGCTCGCGCAGGATACGGCCAGCTTCGCGCACTTCCTCGAGCCCTTTCACTTCTTCCACGCCGATATTGAGCAGGCCGACGGTCGGGCGCTTGTGCCCAAGCAGAATGCGCGCGGTCGCAGCCCCCATGACCGCAAGATCGACCAGGTGTTCGGCGTCGGCCCCGATCGAAGCCCCGACGTCAAGCACGACCGATTCACCGCGCAAAGTCGGCCACAGCGCCGCGATCGCGGGCCGCTCGATGCCGGCCAGCATCTTGAGCTCGAATTTCGACATCGCCATCAGCGCGCCGGTATTACCCGCCGACACGACCATGTCGGCTTCCTTCTTTTTGACCGCGTCGATCGCAAGCCACATGGAGGATCGGCGCCGACCGGAGCGCAGCGCCTGGCTTGGCTTGTCCTCCATGCGCACGGCGATATCGGCATGGATGAGCCGCGACACCGCCTGCAGCGCGGGATGCTTCGCCAGCAGCGGCGTGACCTGATCGGAATGACCGAAGAACAAGAATTCGCTGTCGCGACGGCGCGCCAGCGCCAGCTCCGCGCCGGCGACGACCACGGCCGGGCCATGGTCTCCCCCCATCGCATCGAGAGCAATGCGAACCGTTTGCGACATCGCCTGACCGCAATCCTAGACCTTGATCCAATAGGACTTGCCCGGATCGCGATCCCGATTTTCGTGCCGGCGCATGATCCCTTCCGAAAGTCCCAGTGCCGCCGATTTGACGTTCGTGCACCGGCTGCCGCACGCGCGTTGCGGAACTTCAAATCGAAAAACGGCACGAGCCCATATATCGGCTCGTGCCCCTTTGCTTCCGAAGTTCGTGTCGGAGGATGCTGCCATGGCTCACGAACTTCGGAAGCGGGGCACGAGGTCACTTTTCGGAATCATGCTCCAGATCCGGACAGAGGGGGCGGTGAGCGCGGCGGGAGAATAACGTTTCGGCGCCCGGAAACAACTCCGATCAGGCGCCATCATGGCCTTTCTTGAGCACGCCCAGCGCGGCGAAGGGGCCTTCGTCCGGCTGCGCGTCGGCCGGAGGCTGGAATATCGCGCCCGGCTTCCGAGGGTACGGATCGAGACCAAGGATCAGGAATTCGATGGCGAGCGCGCCGAGATCGATCTTTCCGTCGACCAGCGGCTCTGTCTGCCTGTCCAAGCCTCGCTCCTGGAAGCCCGCCGCAGCCACTTTCGGCTCGGGGGGCGGCGGTGCGAACGACAGATCGACGTCTTCCGTGACCTCATGGACAAGCGGTTCAAGCGTCACCACGCAGGTCTGACCGGCCGTCGCCGAAACCCGCCCGGCGACGTGCAAGCCGCCATGGCCGTGCCGGCTCACGTCGAAATTCGCCTCCAGGCGCGGCAGGTCGCGCACGCCCGCCACACGCGCCACCGCGCTGCGGGTGTCCGCGTCAGCGGCGAGATCGAAGCGCTGCCCCTCCTCCGGCACGTCGTCGACCGCGACCGGAACGTGCCAAGGCAAGGCTGACATTTTCTCTCGTTCACGCATTCACGAAGATCTCCGGACTCGGAAAGGCGGCCTTGCCCGCGATCAGCGCGTCTTCACTTTGGGCGTCCAATTGCGTGGTCGCCGCGCGCATATAGCACGCAAGCTGCGCCCCTTTCTCGCCTGCCTCGGCCTCACCCAAGATATTCCGTGCGAGCGCCTTCTCAAGCTCCCGCGGATCGGCTGCGGCAAGAGCTGCGCCATAGGCCGCCTGGCGGCCGTAAAAGGCTTCGCCGAACTTGCGCATCTTGCGCGGCACCGCGAGGTCCCCGACGCCCATCTCCCGAAGGTTGTCGTCGAGGTCGCGGCAGAAAACGTCGAACAATTGCTGCCTGATGGTCTGGCCGGAACTTCGTGCCAGGCCGCGTCGTGGAATGGCGACCTGCTCCCCGCTCAGCCGGCGCAAAACCAGCACGAGGTGCAGGACGATCAGCTCGAAGCGGCCCTCGACGCTGTCCGCGACCCCGTAATGGGTGTAAAAGGCTGGCAAGCGGGCCTGCGCCACGATGGCGCCATAGAGACCTTGGATATTGCGATTGTGGTCACTGCGCCGAAATGCACTTAAGATCATAGAGATAGCCTGTTTTCCTAAAGCCAAGCCGGACATCGTCAAAGACTGGCAAATTGCCATTTGCCGATTTCGGGGGTACGGCAGGCGGCGCTGAGACACAAGGTAGAATACCGATATGTGGGGCAATCGGGGGCATAGGGGAAAGGGGCGGCTGGCGGCGCATGCGCTTGCTATCGCGCTCGCTCTCCCGCTTGCCGGCTGCCTCGGCGAGACCTTCCAGCGCGGCTATGTGCTGCCTGAAGGCGCGCTTGAGCAAATTCGGCTCGGCGCCTCGCAGGAGCAAGTGCTGATCGTGCTCGGCACGCCCTCGACCGTCGCCACGGTTTCCGGCGAAGCGTTCTACTACATCTCGCAAACGGCCACCCGGGCCGCTTCATTCATGCCGACGACCATCACCGATCAGCGCGTGGTGGCGATCTATTTCGACAGGGACCGGCGCGTCCAGCGCGTGGCCTCCTATGGCATCAGGGACGGCGTGATCTTCGACTTTGTCAGCCGCACGACGCCGACCGCCGGCTCGGACATGAATTTCGTCAAGCAACTCCTCTCGACGATCCAGAACGGCCGCTTCGGCCTGCCGTTCTGATCGCGATGGCGGCGCGCCGTTGCGCGCTACTCAGCGGGTCTCCAGCACGCCGCGTTCTTACCCCGCTCATTCCGAAAGCGGGAATCCAGAGGCGATCGCTTGCCGCCGCCTCTCTGGGTCCCCGCCTGCGGGGTACCCCCATCGCGCTGGCGCGATGGGGCCCCCCCACAGCGGGGACGAACGGAGTGTTTGCTTCGCTGCGACGCGCCTTAGTGCGCGAGCACCGCGAGCAGCAACAGCGCGACGATGTTGGTGATCTTGATCATCGGGTTGACCGCGGGGCCGGCCGTATCCTTATAGGGATCGCCGACCGTATCGCCGGTGACCGCCGCCTTGTGAGCCTCGGAGCCCTTGCCGCCGTAGTGGCCGTCCTCGATGTATTTCTTGGCATTGTCCCAGGCGCCGCCGCCCGAGGTCATCGAGATGGCGACGAACAGCCCGTTGACGATCACGCCCAGCAGCATCGCGCCGAGCGCCGAGAAGGCTGCCGACTTGCCCTGCGCGCCGCCGCCGGCGACGAAGTAGATGACGAAGTAGCCGGCGATCGGCGAGAGCACCGGCAGCAGTGACGGGATGATCATCTCCTTGATCGCGGCGCGGGTGAGCATGTCGACCGCGCGGCCGTAATCGGGCTTGTCCTTGCCCTGCATGATGCCCGGCTTCTCGCGGAATTGCCGGCGCACCTCCTCGACGATCGACGAGGCGGCGCGGCCGACGGCGGTCATGCCCATAGAGGCGAACAGATAGGGCAACAGACCGCCGAACAAGAGCCCGGCCACGACATACGGATTGTTCAACGAGAAATCCGGCGCGACGCCCTGGAAATACGGATGCTTGTCGGCGCTGGCCACGAAGTAGCGCAGATCCTGGCTGTAGGCTGCAAACAGGACGAGCGCACCGAGGCCGGCGGAGCCGATGGCATAGCCCTTGGTCACCGCCTTGGTGGTGTTGCCGACCGCATCGAGCGCGTCGGTCGATTTGCGCACTTCCTTCGGCAAGCCGGCCATCTCGGCGATACCGCCGGCATTGTCGGTCACCGGGCCGAATGCGTCGAGCGCAACGACGATACCGGCGAGCGCGAGCATGGTGGTCACCGCGATGGCGATGCCGAACAGGCCGGCGAGATTATAGGCGACGAGAATGCCGGCAATGATGACGATCGCCGGCAGCGCCGTCGATTCCAGCGACACGGCGAGACCCTGGATCACGTTGGTGCCGTGGCCGGTGACCGAGGCGAGCGCGATCGAACGCACGGGCCGGAAGTTTGTGCCGGTATAATATTCGGTGATCCAGATGATCAGCCCGGTCACCACCAGACCGACGATGCCGCAATAAAACAAATCGGCGCCCGAATAACTCACGCCGGTAAGCGGACCGAAGCCGATCAGATAGTGCGTGACGCCGGCAATGCCGATCAGCGCCAGCACCGCGGTCGCGATCATGCCCTTATAGAGCGCGCCCATGATCGACTGGCTGGCGCCAAGGCGCACGAAGAAGGTCCCGATGATCGAGGCGATGATGCAGATGCCGCCGATGGCGAGCGGATAGGTCATCATCTTGGTCACGGCATCCGCCGAGGCGCCGAAGAAGATGGCGGCGAGAACCATGGTCGCCACCGTGGTCACCGCATAGGTCTCGAACAGATCGGCGGCCATGCCGGCGCAATCGCCGACATTGTCGCCGACGTTATCGGCGATGGTCGCGGGATTGCGTGGATCGTCCTCGGGGATGCCGGCTTCGACCTTGCCGACGAGATCGCCGCCGACGTCGGCGCCCTTGGTGAAGATACCGCCGCCCAGCCGGGCGAAGATCGAGATCAGCGAGGCGCCGAAGCCGAGCGCCACCATGGAATCGACCACCGTGCGGTCATTGGGCGCGAGGTGCAGCGCGCCGGTGAGGAACATGAAGTAAAGCGTCACGCCAAGGAGCGCGAGGCCGGCGACCAGAAGCCCGGTAATGGCGCCGGCCCGGAAGGCCAATTCAAGCCCGCTGGCGAGCGATGTGATGGCGGCCTGGGCGGTCCGCACATTGGCGCGCACCGACACGTTCATGCCGACAAAGCCGGCTGCGCCCGAGAGGATCGCGCCGACGGCGAAGCCGACGGCCACCAGCCAGCCGAGGAAAAGCCCGACAATCACGAAGATCACGACGCCGACGATGGCAATGGTAGCGTATTGCCGCCGCAGATAGGCCTGCGCACCTTCGCGGATCGCCGCGGCGATCTCCTGCATCTTGGCGCTGCCGGCATCGGCACCAAGCACCGAACTGGTGGCCCAAATGGCGTAAACGATCGCCAAAACGCCGCAGAGAACAATGAGCCACAAGGTCGTCATGAAGGAACCCCGGTTGATGGAGGCCGGTGGTTAATCCGGCCCGATAGGAGAGAAGGCGCGGCCCGCGCACAGGTCACGGGGCCGTCGCAAATCGGCGCGGACATTGCCAAAAATGAACGGGCGGTGCAACGGCGGCGAATGGTTGGAAGCTTTGCCTCCCGCCAAGACTTTAAAGGGCCTCTTTGCCGCAGGATCGCCAACGGAGGAATTAGGAGGACCTCGATCGCCCTGGAATCTCGATCGCCCTGGAATAAAGGCTGGAAGGCCATCTCCGGATGGGCCGGCCAAAGCCAGCGCAAGACAATCGCGAATTGCGCACCGCGCGGGTTTCCCCTCGGCGCGGCGGGCCCGTTGATCTGCATCAATGACCGCAGTTCCGCGAAGCCAAACATACGGCGCCGTTCAAGGCCGGCCAGGGGTCAGACCGGTTTGTTCGTCGGAAGCGGTGCTGAAATTCAAGATAACTGGCGATGCGCGCCTGCATTGAAGCGGCGCATCGACTCGAAAGAGGCCAAGGGAGGAACCTACCATGCAGGACCGGTCCAGATCGTATGAAAGCTCCGGATCGTCGCGATCTACGTCGTCCGGTTACACGCCCTACGGATCGCAAACACGAGCGTCGACCTATCTCGGCGGCGGCTCTAATGAAACGCCCGGCACGCCATCTTCCAGTTACACGCCCCGTGGCTCTGAGGCGCGCAGTTCAGCCTACCGTGCCGGCGCCAATGAGATCCGCGGCGCCGACATCATCGCGGAGTATCTGGTCAAGGAGAAAATCCCCTACATTCTCGGCTATGCCGGGCATGGGGCCATCGGCCTGCTCGACGGAATCTACAAGCAGACCGACCGCATCCGCCATATCTCGCCGCGCATCGAGCAGACGGCCGGATTCATGGCCGATGTCTATTACCGCCTCACCGGCCAGCCGCTTGCCGTCTATGCCTCCACCGGTCCCGGGCCGATGAACATGCTGATCTCGGTAACAAACGCCTTCTATGACGGCTCGGCATTCTTCGTCATCACCGGGCAAGTGCCGACAAATCAGTTCGGCACCGGCGCCCTGCAGGACGATTATCGGTACCATGGCGACATGTCCTCGATGTTCGCGCCAGTGGTCAAGAAATCCTGGCGCATCCGCAAGGTCGAGGATCTGGTCAAAGCGTTGCCCGATGCCTTCTCGCTGATGCGCAGCGGACGGCCGGGACCGGTGCATTTCGACATGCCCTACGACCTCTATATGAGGACAGCGGCGGTTTCGACCCCCGAACCGAACGCACATGGACAGCCGCTCAACTGGCGGACGACCGTAGCCGACGAGACGGTGGAGAAAGCGCTCAACCTTCTCACGAGCGCGCATCGGCCGCTGATCCTCGCCGGCGGCGGCGTCCGCGTCGGCCGCGCCTATGAGGAATTAAGGGCGTTCGCCGAGCAACTCGACATTCCCGTCTATACGTCATTCATGGGCAAGAGCGCGCTGCCCGCCGATCACCGGCTCAATCTCGGCGTCGCCGGAGTCTGGGGCGAATATCCCGCCACCGAAGCCGTCCGGAACGCCGATGTGATCCTCGCCATCGGCGCCCGCTTCAACGATCTTCACACCGGTTCGTGGATTCCGGGCTACGTTTACAACATCCCGCCGACGCGCCTTATCCAGGTCGACATCGATCCCGAGGAAATCGGCCGCAATTATCCGGTCGAGATCGGCATGGTTGGCGACGCCAAGGCTTTCCTTGCCCAGGCGGTGCGGATCGCGCGCGCCAGGGGACTGCGCGGAGGTTACGGCAGCGCCTGGCACAAGGAGATCGAAGGTTGGCGCACGGACTGGCGCAATTTCTGCGAACCCTTCGAACGCTCGGGTGAGGTGCCGATCGAGCCGCGCCGCATGATGGCGGAAATGAACAAGATCTCCCCGCCCGATACGGTGATGGTCGACGACGTCGGCAACTGCCAAGTCTGGTCGGAGCAATACTGGAAGCCGCGGACGCCGGGCAATCACCTGACCGCCGGGGGCTTCGCGGCCATGGGCTTCGGCGTGTGCGGCGTCCTCGGTGCGAGGCTTGCGCGACCCAGTTCGCCTTGCGTGACGCTGTGCGGCGACGGCAGCTTCATGATGATGTCGCATGTCGTCGCCACCGCCGTCGAATACAACCTTCCCGCCGTGTGGGTGTTGCAGAACAATTACGCTATCGGCACCATCCGCGACCTGCAGCGCGTTTATCACGAAGGCCGCGAAATCGGCACGAGCTTCGTCAATGAACGCACCGGCCAGTTATGGAATCCGGATTTTGCCAAAATGGCAGAAGCCATGGGCGGGCGTGGCGTCCGCGTCGAGCATCCGGATCAATTCGGCGATGCCTACCGCGAGGCGATCCGCTCAAACATCCCGACCGTGCTCGACGTGGTCATCAACCGCGACACAGGCATACCGGTCACCGGCACATGGCAAATGCCGCCTATTCCGGAAGTGCAGCCGACCTTCGGCAAGCGCAAACTGCGCTGAGCGGCCACGTCTAATACAGATGTTTCGCGTAGCCTTCCTCGACCACCTCATCCGCCTGTTCGACGGTCACATTGGCCGGCTTGGTCTGTTCGACGATCATGCGTCCGAGCGAGGGGAAGGACTTTTTGTCGACCCGGTAATCCTCGTTCCACAGCTTGGAACGCTTGAGCGCCTTGCCGCAATGGAGGAAGGCCTCCTTCACGGTCACAAGGATGACGAGGCGCGGCTCGCGTCCATTGACGGCGGCCGCGGCCAGAAGCTCCGGGTCCTGCGACAGCCGCGCCGTGCCGTTGATGCGCAGCGTCTCGTCGATCCCTGGAATAAAGAACAGGAGCCCGACCTCGGCGTCGGCCACGATATTGGACATGGTATCGAGCCGGTTGTTGCCGGGCCGGTCGGGGATGGCGATGGTGTAATCGTCGAGCGCCCGGGCGAAGCCCGGCGCATCGCCGCGCGGGCTCACGTCAGTGCCCCGTTCCCGGGCCGCGTCGAGGCAATGACGCAAAACGGCGAATGCGCCAAGAAATTGCGGCAGTGCGGATCGAGCCGGTCAAGCTGCTTGAGCAGCGCAAGCTCCATCGGCGCGGCGTAAAGGCCGCGCAACGCCTCCTCGTCGTCGATCGAACTTAAATCTGCAGTGCGGTCGTCCATATGACTTCTCCGTCGGCAGGATGTTGTGGATTGTAGGTCTAAGTGCCCGGTCAGGCTACGCCGAGATAACGGATCGGTCCGCCCGGCGCGATGGCTTGCGCCGCGGCGATGATGGCGTTGGCGTCGATGCCGTAATGCCGGTAGAGATCCGGGATCGAACCGGTCTGGCCGAAATGCTCGACGCCGAGCGGCCGGACCTTGTGGCCACGGACGGCGCCGAGCCACGCCAGCGTCGCGGGATGGCCGTCGAGCACGCTGACAATCCCGCAATGCGGCGGCAGGCCCGCCAACAGCCTTTCAATATGCGAGCGGGCATGGACGAGACCGCGCTCGCGCGCGCGGCAGGCGGCGGTCCAGCCGGCATTGAGCCGGTCGGCCGAGGTCACCGCCAAAAGCCCCACATCGCGCCGGTCCTCTGCCATGAGGCCGGTGGCGTGGATCGCTTCCGGCGCGACGGCGCCGGTATAGGCAACCACGACCTGGCAATTGGGCCCGGGCTCGCGCAGCCAATAAGCGCCGTCGACGATCGCCTGCCGCAGCGCCGGCGTCATCGTGCGGCTGATCTGCTCGATCGGCCGCGTGGAGAGCCGCAGATAGACCGAGCCGCCGGTCTCATCGCGCAGCCAGTTGCGCTCGCTCGCCTCCCCTTCCCCGTCTCTTTGAATGTAATCGAGCGAGAAGCTCAGAATCGCGGCAAGCTCATCGACGAAGGCCGGCTCGAAGGCGGCCAGGCCATCCTGCGCCAGTCCGATCAGCGGCTGCGCGATCGACTGATGCGCGCCGCCCTCCGGCGCAAGCGTTATGCCTGATGGAGTCGCCACCAGGATAAAGCGCGCATCCTGATAGCAGGCATAATTGAGCGCATCGAGGCCGCGGGCGATAAACGGATCGTAGAGCGTGCCGATCGGCAAGAGCCGCTCGCCGTTGATGGCATGCGAGAGGCCGAGTGCGGAGAGAAGAATGAACAAATTCATCTCGGCGATGCCGAGCTCGATATGCTGACCGCTGGGCGAAAACTCCCAGGTGAACGTGGACGGGATGCGCTCGCCCTTGAACGTATCCGCCATCGCTTCGCGCGCGAACAGACGCCGGCGATTGACCCAAGGCCCGAGATTGGTCGAAACCGTCACGTCGGGTGATGCGGTGACGATGCGTGCGGCAAGCTCACTCGTGCCGCGCGCTATTTCGTTGAGCAAGGCGCCGAAGCCGACCTGTGTCGACATTTTCGGCTGGATCGTCACCGGCAGTTCGTCCGGCACCTCAATGCGCGCCGCCTGCAAGCGGCGTTCGCCGCCGGCGGCGAAGGCAACGCGGCCGAGGAATGCGCGCAGATTTTCGGCCGGCTCGCGCAGGCCTTCGAAGGCGTCCCATTCGTGGCCCGGCCGGACGTTCATGGCGGCGCGGAAGGTTTCCATCTGCGCCGGCGTCATCAGCCCGGAATGATTGTCCTTGTGGCCGGCGAAAGGCAGGCCGGCGCCCTTGATCGTGTAGGCGATGAAACAGACCGGCCGGTCGTGATCGATCGCATCGAAAGCCTCGATGATTGCGCGCAGATCGTGGCCGCCGAGATTGCCCATCAGCCGCGCCAACGCGTCGTCGCTGCGGGAATCGATCAGCTTGGAGACGGGTCCCTGATCGCCGATCTCGTCGCTCAGACGCTTGCGCCACGCCGCGCCGCCCTGAAACACCAGCGCCGAATAAAGCTGGTTCGGACAGCGATCGATCCAGCGCCGCAGCACCTCGCCGCCCGGCTCGGCGAACGCGGCCTGCTGCAGCGAGCCATATTTGAGCACCACGACGTCCCAGCCGAAATTGCGGAACAGATTTTCGTAGCGCTCCCACAACCCTTCGCGGACGACGGCGTCGAGGCTTTGCCGGTTGTAATCGACGATCCACCAGCAATTGCGCAGGCCCTGTTTCCAGCCCTCGAGCAAGGCCTCGAAGATGTTGCCCTCGTCGAGTTCGGCGTCGCCGAGGAGCGCGATCATGCGGCCTTCCGGGCGATCGAGTCCCCAGCCGTGGGCGCGCACATAGTCCTGCACCAGCGAGGAAAATAACGTCTGCGCCACGCCGAGGCCGACCGAGCCGGTCGAGAAATCGACGTCGTCGCCATCCTTTGTGCGCGACGGATAGGATTGCGCACCTTTATAGCCGCGGAAATTTTCCAGCTTGTCGCGACTCTGCCGTCCCAACAGATATTGGATCGCGTGATAGATCGGCGCGGCATGCGGCTTGACCGCGACGCGGTCGGCCGGCCGCAAGGTGTGGAAGTAAAGCGCCGTCATGATCGCGGCGACCGAGGCCGACGACGCTTGGTGCCCGCCGACCTTCAGGCCATCGACATTGTCGCGCAGGTGGTTGGCGTGGTGAATGGTCCAGCTCGCGAGCCACAGCACCTTGCGCTCAAGCTCGCCGAGAATGCGCAGATCTTCCGCCGGCGGGTCTTCCCTGCGCAGGTCTTCCATGCGCAGGTCTTGCATACGCAAGTCTTCGGTACGCAAGTCTTGCATACGCAGGTCGTCTGTGGGCGCGGGCGCTGTCATGGCCTGAACGTTTCTCCCGTTTCCTTTTTGTTATCACACCGGCTCGGCCCGGCGCGTGAGTGTACCCCAGGCCAGCAATATCGCGGCTGCGACGACGACGGGGAAGACGAGCTCGGTGACCGCCTGCCAGCCATAGCGCGTGAGCAGTGCGCCGGAGGAGAACGAGGCGACCGCCATCGAGCCGAAGATCAGAAAGTCGTTGACCGCTTGCACCTTGTTGCGTTCGTCCGGGCCGTGACACTCGGTGACCAGCGCGGTCGCGCCGATGAAGGCGAAATTCCAGCCGACCCCGAGGAGAACGAGCGCCAGCCAGAAATTCCATAAGCTCAGGCCCGCATAGCCGACCGCAGCCGCGGCCATGATCAGCGCAAGGCCGAGTGCCATCATGGCGCGCAGTCCGAAGCGCAGGATCAGCACACCGGTGAAGAAGCTCGGCGCATACATGCCGATCACATGCCATTGGATGCCAAGGACTGCCTCGCCGACCGAGTGATTGCACATCACCATGGCGAGCGGCGCCGACGTCATCATCAGATTCATCATGCCGTAGCTCGCAAGCCCGCACGCCACTGCGACGACAAAGCGCGGCTGCAAGACGATTTCGGCGAGCGGCCGGCCACCGCCGAAGCTGCGCGCTGCCGCAGGCTGCGGAATTTTCAGCAATGTCAGCACGCCGGCGGCAAGCAGCGCGCAGCCCGATTGCGCGAGATAGGTTCCAGCGAACAAATAAGCGGGCCACGCGTCCTTGGTGAGAATAACGAGCTGCGGCCCGATCACGCCGGCAAAGATGCCGCCCGCCAAGACCCAGGACACGGCCTTGGGACGGAAATGAGCGCTCGCCGTGTCGGTCGCGGCGAAGCGGTACGACTGATGTGCGGCCGCGTAGAGCCCGCCGCACAGCGTGCCCAAAAGCAGCAGCAAAAACGATCCCCGCAACATCGCAAGGCAGGAAATAATACCGGAGAAAACGCCGAAAATCGAACCGGCCTGCAGCGCGAACCGGCGGCCGAAAGCTTTGGCCAGCATGCCGACGGGAAGAGTTCCGGCCCACATGCCGACCACCATGACGCTGATCGGCAGCGTCGCCAGCACCGGATCGGGCGCGAGAATTGAACCGGCAATGCCGCCGGTCGCCACGATCACACTGTTGTTGCCGCCGGCCAGGGCCTGCGCCAGTGCCAACACCAGCGCATTACGCTTGGCCAGCCGGTCATCGGCCACTTCGGTCGTAGGTTCTGCCAGGACTGCCATTGAAGGGTTCCGCAGCGACCGTCGTTGTAGCGGGCGGGACCGTTGGGGACCAGACTTTGGTCTTTATAAATCCAAGATTTGACCGCAGGGATACTGCCGACTTGATCGCGCCCCACTACCCCCGCGTTCTGCGGAATAGCCGACGAATGCAGGTTGTTCCGCCACGAATGCCTTTGACACGAACTCCTTGCCCGCAACGGAACTTCAGGTTCCCCGACGAGGTCTTTAGTGATGAGTGTGCAGTTTTGAGTGTGCGAGCCGAACTCCTGCGGCTGTCGCTGAAAGCGCTGAAAACGGCGAAGAGAGCCCGCAAGCGGCGCGATATCCCGCTGGAGAAGGTGCGCCGCCGGCTGAGGCTCATCGAGCCGGTTGTGCCGCGGCCGCCGTCCGGGACCAAAACGACGACCATCGACATCGATGGGATCAACGCGGTCGAGACGGTCGTGCGGCACGCGCGGACCGACCGCTGTGTGCTTTATTTTCACGGCGGCGGTTATGCCTTCGGCACCGAGCCGCTGGTGCGCGATTTCACCTGGCGCATCGGCGCTGCCACGGGCGCGAGCGTGCTTTATTTCGATTATCGGCTGGCGCCCGAGCACCCCTTCCCGGCGGCCGTCGAGGATGCCGGCAAGGTGTACCGCTGGCTGGCGAGACGCATGGATCCCGCTCGCATCGTTTTCGTCGGCGATTCCGCCGGCGGCGGGCTTGTATTCTCAACATTGCATAAGATGCGCGACGAGGGCCATGCATTGCCGCGCGCCGCGGTTGCCATTTCGCCCTGGACCGATCTCGCATTGACCGGCCGCTCGCTGCGCACGAACGCCAAATCCGATCCGATGATGGACGTCAGACACCTGCCGACCTTCGCGGCGCACTATCTCGGCGGCGCTGATCCGCGGCACCCCTATGCATCGCCGCTTTACGGCGACCACTCCGGGCTCCCACCCGTGCTCATTCAGGTCGGCAGCGATGAAATCCTGCGCGACGATTCGGTGCGCATGGCCGAAAAACTGCGCGCCGCGGGAGGCGAGGTGAGGCTCGAGGAATGGCCGCGCATGCCGCATGTCTGGCACCACTACGCGCGCATCATTCCGGAGGGGCGGCGCGCGATCGAGCGTATCGGCGCGTTCGTGCAAACCAAGCTGAACTGAAGAATCCGACAAGCCTTCGCTTGTCCGGGGAGCACAGGTTTGTTTGCTGCGCGGCCATTGACCCGTGGCGCATGATAATCCGAGCGTGCTGCGACTGGAGTTAAAATCAACAGACAAAAGTCGCCCGGCCGACGTGGAAAACCGAAATCGCTTGCAGCAACTGATCAGATAAATTTCCCGGACTACATCCCGATTTGGTGAATCGGGCTGTGCTCCGGATTCTTGGGCGGTCGCATGTCCTTTTCGGAAAACCGGTTTCCACTTTTCCGGGACATGCTTTAATCGAAAAGCTTGCTCACGCCGAAGCGGCCGTTGGCGCCCGAATCCGCCCCGAGCAACAACACACCGCGCGTGAACAAAGGACGGCAGGCAGTGAGAACGCGGTCGGTAAGTACGCTTGCCCCCCAACTCGCGAGCACAGTGCAGGTCAGCACGATCACGCCCTTGGCCACCGCCGGCATTGCCTGATCGAGCAGCGCATATTGCAGCCACAGCACGACCGGGTAATGGAAGAAATAGACGCCGTAGCCGTGTGCCGAAATGTCATCGATGATGGGCAACCGCGCCCGCGCAAAGCGCTGAAAGATCCCGGTCATGGCGAGGCAGATGGCGGCTGCGAAGATCACCAGCCCCAAATCGCCGGCAATACTCAGCGCCGTTACCGGCACATTCGCCACTTTGGCGATCAGCGCCGCGGGAATGATCCAGAGAAAGAAGGATGCAAAAGCGCCGCCGGCCCAGAGCGGCCAATGCCGCACCAGCGTGCCGCCGCGATCGAACAGGCCGCGATCGAAACCGTGGGCGCCGACGGCGAGACCTACGAAGAAGTAAATCGCATATTGCGGAGCGAACGTGGCCTGGACTTCGAAGGGTCCGAACGCGGCCCAATACCACGGTGAATAGAGCGCCGAGAGCGGTAGATAAGCGAGCGCGGTGATGCAGACCACCGCGACAAACAACGTGCCGGGACGCACTACCACTTTGGCGATCCAACCCGAGAGCAAGCCGTCGCTGTCGGGCACGAGCTTGTAAAGAAAAGCTGCGCAGAAATCCAAGGCCATCAAGAACCACAAGAACCACATCGGGCCGGTCGGCGTGATCGGCAGCGCCGTCCAGTGAGTCCAGAACGACGACCATGATGGATCAACGGCCGTGACTCGATAGACCGGATAGAACGCAATCGGCATCAGCAAATAGACACCGATGACGAACGGTATCCCCAAGCGCACCAGACGGTGGGCAAGAAAGCCCTTCCAGCCTTTGCGCCGCAGGCTCGGCCAAACGAAAAGACCGGACAGAAAGAACATGAATTGCATCAAATAAAGAAATTGAAACGCGCAAAAAAGATCGAAGCCGAGCCAGCGCTGATTATCGATGATCGGGAAAACCCGCCAATCGTAGGGCGGCAGGTCGAAAACCGGCGGCGTCGCCGGCTGCGAAACGATATAGGCGGAAAACGAATGGAAGGCCAAGATGAGGAGCAGCAACACGCCCCGCAAATTCTTGAGCGGTAAGCTGGTTTTGCTCATGTCTGAACACGTCAAAACACTCCGCAGCCCGCGCCGCGGATGCCGACAATACTACCACGTGTTGCAAAAACGTCGACAGAGAGGCTCCGCTCCAGTGCCGCAAAATTCGTTTACGATAAACGGCGTCGTGCCGGGAGCGGCGCTGTTCTGCAAGACATGGCGCCAACCGCGCTGCGATCAGAACCTCTCGGCCACAAAGTTCTGCCACCCAACGAGCTCCAGTCGTGACAACGCCCTTCGCTTGCCGCGCCAGCAAACGAAGCGCACACCTTGTCATTTGGCGAAACGGTGCTTGAATCCGGGCGACGAATAGAGTCGCCAGATGGTCAGATCGCTGAAGCGGTTTTTGCGGCGCGTGCTTGTGCTGGCGCTCGGCGTTTTCAGCGTCTGGCTGATCGTCTTCGTCATCTTCAGAATTGTCGACAACCGGCTTCCCTGGATTGTCGCGGTCGCGATCACCTACGCAATTGCAGCGTATGTCATCCTTCCCCGTACCGTCCGCATGAGCCTCAAGATCCTTCAGCGCAAACGTGTGCCGCGCTACACGATCACCGGCGATGGCTTGCCCGGCGACCCGGTGAATCTGGTGCTGCGGGGAACGCGGGCCCAGCTTGACGCAGCCTTCGCTGCTGCCGGCTGGACGCCGGCGGATCCCTTAACGCTGGCGAGCTCCTGGCGCATGGTCCGTGCATTCGTGCTCAACTCGCCCTACCCAACGGCGCCTTTCAGCACGCTGTATCTCTATGGCCGCGGGCAAGATGTCGGTTTTCAGAAGCCGATCGATAACAGCCCGCGCAAGCGCCACCACGTCCGCTTTTGGGCTCTGAGCCTTGAACGGACCGAAGCCATGTTGGGAAAAGCGAGCCTCTGGCTCGATAGCGAACGTCCGCCGGATCAAGCCGAGGTTTTCTGGGTCGGCGCCGGCACCAGAGATACCGGCTTTTCGCTGACCAGACTGACATTTCAGATCACCCACGCGACGGATTCGGATACGAACGCCGAGCGCGATTACATCATCGCCGAGCTGAAAGACATCCGCGTCATTGGCGAGATCAACGTCTATTACCCGCACCAGCGGCTCTCAGCCACGCGGGTCAATCACTACATCACAGATGGCGAGATCGCCGCGGCAAGCTTGTTGGTCGACGTCTGATCGCGCCCGCGGCCCGTGTTCCACGCGCATCAGGCCTCGAGAGGCATTGAGAGTTCCCCCGGGGCGATCGCCCGCTGCACGAGCGACGCTCTCAGGAATAGTCCTTACGGACAAGACCTGAATTTCAGCGGCCGCGCGACGCGGCTAATGAACAAAAGTGAGGCTCCACAAGGGGCGGTCAGATGCGAGTGACCGGTCATGCCGAGCAGCCATTCTTTGTCGCCATTGCCGCACGCGCATCGGCGTAGAGGTTTCGCCGTGGTCGGCTTGGTCGTGGGTGCCTCAGCGATTGCCGCGTGGACGGCTTGCCTGCCGATTATGACCGTCCCGTCGCTTGCGAGCGCGAATGCCGCACCACAGTCGTCGCCCATTGCGGCAACCACGACGACAAGCAATGCCGCGCTGAAGGGCGACCGTCTCTCGATCACGCAAAGCAAGATCGGCCACGGCGGCGGTGGCGCCGCGTCCGTCGCCATCGGGGCTGGAACCGGCCGAGATGCAGGCTCCGAGCCATCGCGACCGGCGGCGCGCGGGCGCCTCCCGGCGGAGCCCAGCCAGGCCGGCTCGACATCGAGGCTCGGCCGGCGCCTCCCAGTCGGGTGTGAAGGCGCGTTCGGCGGCCTCGCCCGCGCAGGAGACGTGCCAGCACGTTGCGTCACCAGCCTGGAGCGCCCGGCGCGCGCGGCATAGGCTTCTGAGCGGCGTATCAGCGAAGATGTGATCCCGATCAAATATCCCTTGGCCCGGCCTGCTAGAAGAAGCTGCGTAGGGTTTTGAGGGAGATGTGCGATGAAAGCAGGTGTCGTTGCCGTCGTGGCGGCATTGAGCGCGCTCGCGGTCGGCGATGCTCATGCACAATGGGCAGATTTGAACGGCCAATATCATTGTGTTGAAAATTGCCTTGGGCCAGGTCCCGCATTCATTACGCAGCAAGGCTGGGACATGAACCTGGTCAACGAAGCCGGCCTGCCGTCACGGGCATGGGTCGACTATCCCGGTCATCTCTGGGCGGAAAACTGGCGCCAGGGCGCGGTATTTTCGGCCGACGGGCTGACCGTTCAGTTCGATAATGGCAGCGTCTGGCAGCGCATCATTCCGGCGCCACCGCCGCTGCTGCGGAGCCGCTACTAGAGCGCAATCGCTTCAGATTGAATCGATTGGCGCTCTAGGTTTTTGGTGGAGCATGACTTTTTCGGAAAACCGGTTTCCACTTTCCTGATCATGCTCTAAGCAGCAGGGAAAATCCACGCGATTGCACGACTTTGCGGCGCGCGATCAAAATTGCAGCGCGCCGGGATGGCGGACGGTAAGCGTGCGGGTCGCTGCCACGCCGTGCGCACCCAGTTGACCAAGCGCGGCCTGCGTTTCCTCGACCAACAGATCGATGGCGTAGCTTGGGCCGTTTTCGCCCAACGCGCCCAACCCCCACAAAAAGGCCTTGCCGGCGAACGCCGCGGCGGCGCCGAGCGCGCAGGCGCGCACGACATCGCTTCCGCTGCGCACACCCGAATCCATCAGCACAGTGGCCCGCGTGCCGACCTGCCGAACGACGGCGGGAAGCGCGTCGATCGCCGCCGGCAACGCCTCCAGCTGGCGCCCGCCGTGATTGGACACGATAATTCCATCGACCCCGAGCGACACCGCTTTCTCGGCATCCTGCGGATGCAGGATGCCCTTGACGATCAACGGGCCTTTCCAGCGGTCGCGGTACATGTGCACTTCGTCCCAGGTGAAGGCGCCGCGCATCTCGCGCTGGGCGAACGCGATCACATCGTTGAGCGATGGGTTGCCGCCAGCATAGGACCGCAGATTGGCGAAACGCGGGATACCGCACTTCCATATCGCCGCCGCCCAGCCGGGCGCTCGCGCGATCTGCGAAAGAATGGCGAGGTTCACATTGAAGGCGCCAGCGATGCCGGTTGCCACTTCGCGCGGCCGCGTGGTGCGCACCGGCACATCGAGCGTCAGCACCAGCGTGCGGCAACCGGCGGCTTCCGCCCGCTTGACCAGATCGAGGCCGATGGCGTGGCCGTTGCCGGCCAGCCGGTAAAGTTGAAACCAGAAAACGTCGGGTGCAACGCGCGCTATTTCTTCGATGGTGGCGCCGCCGGCAGTCGAGAGCGTATAGGGAATGCCTGCGCGCTGGGCGGCGCGAGCAAGATGAAGATCGCCGCCCGGCCAGATGATGGACGGACCGCCCATCGGCGCAATGCCAAACGGCGCGTTGTAGCGGCGTCCGAACAGCTCCACCTCGCAAGACGGCAACGACGGCATCACGCCATAGCGCGGCACCAGCTCGACGGCGTCGAGCGCCACCCAATTGCGTCTGATTCCGGCATCGTCCTTTCCGGAGCCGCCGTCGGCATATTCGAACGCGAAATGCGGAATGTGGCGGCGAGCCTGCCGCCGCAGATAATCGATGCTGGGATAATGCCGGTGGAATTGCGCATAGCGCGGACTACGGCTGTAGGGGGCGACCGGCTTGGCCTGTGCCTGCAACATCGCCGTCGTATCGTGCATCGGCCTTCCTCCCGGACGCGCCACTATAGCGCGTTCGGCTAGTGCGGTGGATTTGAAGTTCCCAACAGGACGCTGGCGGCGGTGCGCAGGCGATCTCAGCTATCCGCCCGGCGCAACAGCGACGCCGGCCAAGGGGCAAGCAAGGCAACCGGTACCTTCAACACGGCCGCAAGCCGCGCGAAAGCCTTGCCGGCACCTTTCCGCCGCTGCCCCTCCTCCGTTTTTCCCTCGCTGCGCGAGCGCCCGTCATAGGCCCAGGTCATGTAGATGCCGCCCCAAGTAAAGCCGCCACCGAACGCCGCGAGCAGAAGGCGATCGCCGGTCTTGAGCTTCTTTTCGTAGTCCCACAGGCAAAGCGGGATGGTGCCTGAAGTGGTGTTGCCGTATTTTTGGATCGTCACCATCACCCGCTCGGGCGGCAGCCCGATGCGTTCGGCGGTCGCTTCGATAATGCGCCTGTTGGCCTGGTGCGGGACCAGCCAGTCGATCGTGTCCTTGGCGAGGTGGTTGCGGCGCATCAGCTCGGTGGCGACATCGGCCATGCGCGCGATGGCGAACTTGTACACCGCGGCACCTTCCTGATGGACATAGTGCAAGCGCTTGGCGACGGTTTCCGGGGTCGGCGGCATGCGGCTGCCGCCGGCTTTCTGGTGCAGATGCTTCATGCCGGCGCCGTCGGACGAGATCAGCGTATCGATGATGCCGTACTTTCGGCTCGGCTCGATCAGCACGGCGCCGGCGCCGTCGCCGAACAGAACGCAGGTCGCACGATCGGTATAATCGATGATGGCCGACATCTTGTCGGCGCCGACCACGATGATTTTCCGATAGGCGCCGCTTTCGATGAACCGGGCCGCGATGGTGAGCGCATAAACGAAACCGGAGCAGGCGGCCTGCACATCGAAGCTGCCGATGTTGCGGATATCGACCATGTCGCAGATCAGATTGGCGGTCGAGGGAAACACGAAGTCCGGGGTCGTCGTGGCGCAGATCAGAAGATCGACATCGCCCGGCGCGGTGCCGGTCTTCTTCAGCAGGCCGCGCACGGCTTCGGCGCCCATGTGGGAAGTGCCGAGCCCCTTGCCCTTGAGAATACGGCGCTCCTTGATGCCGGTGCGCTCGACAATCCAAGCGTCGCTGGTGTCCACCATGCGCGAGAGCTCGGCATTGGTGAGCACGTCGGGCGGGACATAGCCATGGACGCCGGTAATCGCGGCCCGCACCGTTGACTTCTGTTTTCTGGCTTTTGTGGTCATTCGCCCGTGGGACCGTGGGGATATAATCCGATCACCCGTGGCTCTGGTTAGCAGGATGAAAAGGCCCTGGATAGCGCGCGGCTGCCAATAAGCGGTTAACTCGGCCGAGATGCCGCGCTCAAGAGCGCGCCGCGGCCCATTCGCGCAGCATTGAGGACGACGGCGGCGGCTTTGGCGCTCGGCACGGCCTCAAGCGCCATGATGTGATCAAGGCGAGCGAACGCCTCGATCTGGCGCAGCCGTTGGGGCGAATCGGAAATGAGCGGCACGAGCGCGTCGGCAATGCGTTGCGAGGTGCAATCATGCTGCAAGAGCTCCGGCACCGCATTTTCGCCGAGGACAAGATTGGCGAGGATCACGCTTGACAAGCGCTTGTTGATTCGCGCCGCCCGGGCGATGATTTCCTCGATCAGAGTGACCCGATAGGCCGCCACGGTCGGCACGCCGGAAAGAGCAAGCTCGAGCGTTACGGTGCCGGAGGCCGCAAGCGCAGCGCGCGCTGAGCGGAACGCCGCCCATTTCTCTGCCGGCTCGGTGACGATGCGCGGCGTCACCGCCCAGCCGGCGACGCCGTCGCGGATGGCCGACGCGAGATGCGGCATGGTGGGCAGCACGAGCTCCATCGGCCCGATCCGCGCAGCGACGCGCGCAATGGCATCACCAAAAACCGCCAGCAGCCGGCGGATTTCGCTCGATCGGCTGCCGGGTAGTGCGAGCACGAGCGGCGGATCGGCATTGCGGCGCTGCACCTCGCGAGGCTGCGGGCGCAATTCGGCAAGACGCTCGATCAGCGGATGGCCCACATACACACAAGGTGGCCCGCCGAGGCGCTGATGCGCCGCCGGCTCGAAGGGCAGGATGGCGAGCACGCCATCGACATAAGTGCGCATGGCGCGCGCCCGCCCCGAGCGCCAGGCCCAGACCGAAGGCGAGACATAATCGATGATGGGGATCGACGGCGCGCGGCCGCGCACGCGGCGCGCCACGCGGTGGGTGAAATCCGGACTGTCGATGATGACCAGCGCGTCGGGCCGGGCAGCCACAATGGCGTCGGCGGTTTCGCGGATGCGCCGCAAGATCATCGGCAGGCGCGCCGGTATGGCGCTGAAGCCGACGATCGCGAGTTCGTCGATCGAAAATGGACTGACGATGCCCTCGGCCGCCATGGCGCGCCCTCCGACACCGGCGAGCGTCAGCGCGCTGCCGGCGCCGGCGCGCAGCGCGCGCGCGAGCGCTGAGCCGAGCGCATCCCCGGATTCCTCCGCGGCGACCAGATAGATCGACAACGGTCGCGGCTGCGGCGCGCCGTTCATCGGCTCGCCTCCTCGGAAACTCCGACAAAGAAGATCTTTTCGCGGTCGGCGGCCGCGCTCACCTTGGCCGGTTCGGCCACGATCGCGCTGCCGGCGGCAACCGCCAGCCCGGCAAGGCCTGCGCGCGCGACGTTCTCGACGGTTTTCGGCCCGATCGCGGGCAGGTCGAAACGGCGGTCCTGGCCGGGCTTGGGCGCTTTGACGAGCACGCCGACACCGGGAGGTTTGGTGAACCTCCCCTCGCTGCGCAATTGCGCAACCCGCATGAGCATATTGTCGGTGCCTTCGGCGGCTTCCAACGCTACGACATGACCATCGGCGACCACCGCCGCCTGGCCGATATCGAACGGCCCGAGCGCGCCAACGAGCTTGAGCCCGTATGCAATGTCGGCGCGATCACGCGGCGACGGCGCATAGCGGCCGAGCGTGCCTGCCGGCACGACGATTTCCGGCGCCACCTCTTCGACGCCGATGATCCGCAAGCCGCCCTCCTCGAACAAGGCGGCGATACCGGAAAGCAACCGGTCGTCGCCGCCGCGAAAGACGCGAGCGATGCGCGGCATCAGCCGCAGCGTCTGCCAATCGAGCCGGATCTGCGTGAGCCCCGGCCGCAACAGCGTGCCGATAAACACACCCTCCCGGCAACGCTCGGCGCGCGCGAGGCGAAAGAAGCGGCCCGCCTGTCCGATGGCAATCCAATGGTGCGGGTAGCGCTCGACCACTTTCGGATCAGCCCAGCCGCGCACCGCGAACATTACCGGCCGGCGGCCGCGCCGCTCGATCGCCTCGGCGACCGCACCTGGAAAGCTGCCGCCACCGCAGATGATCGCGACCGGCTCGCCGCCGGCCGCCGCTTCTCCTGCGCCTGGCGCGTCAGAGGCCATCGGCTTCGCCGTCTTCGGCTGACCGCGCGGCGGCAGGATGCATCAGCGGCCGCTTCCCGCCGGCGCGGATGAAGGCAATGACCTTTTGCACCAGCGGATCGTCGGCAAAGTCGGCCGCGACTTTATCAATCCTGTCGGCAAATGCGCCTTCGCCGAGGAAAAGCGCGCGATAGGCTTGGCGCAACCGGCGCAGCTCGGACCGCGAAGCGCCGCGGCGGCGCAGACCGACGACATTGAGCCCGGCGAGCGTGGCGATCTGCCCCTTGGCGAAACCGAACGGAACGATGTTGACCGCAGCGCCGCTCAAGCCGCCCAGCATGACGCCCTCGCCGATGCGCACGAATTGATGGACCGCCGAATTGCCGCCGAGAAAGGTGTTGTTTCCGATCGTGACATGGCCGCCAAGCACCGCGTTGTTGGCGAAGGTCACATCGTCGCCGACATCGCAATCATGCCCGACATGGGACGCGACCATTAAAAAGCAGCGTGCGCCGACCCGCGTGATCCCGCCGCCGCCGGCGGTTCCGATATTCATCGTCACGCCTTCGCGTATCTCACAGCGCGGACCGATGACGAGCCTGGTCGGCTCGCCGCGATAGTGGACCGACTGCGGCGGCGTGCCGAGCGAGGCGAAAGGATAAACGACGGTGCCTTCGCCGATGGTGGTGGCGCCGGTGACGTTGGCGTGTGCAATCAGGCGGACGCCGTCTTTCAGCTCGACGTGCGGTCCGACCAGGCAATAGGGCCCGATCTCGACGCCGTCGCCGATGCGCGCGCCGTCGGCGACCCGCGCGGTCGCATCGATCGCCGCCATTTATTCCTCGGACAAGTAGGCGCCGAGCTCCGCTTCGGCGACGAGGGTGCCGCCAACCTTCGCCTCGCACCGGTACCACCACATGTTGCGCCGATGCGAAAGCTTGTCGACGTGATATTCGAGCGTGTCGCCGGGGCGCGCCGGCTTGCGGAATTTGGCCTTGTCGATGGTCAGGAAAAACATCACGCGCCGCTTCTCGGGCGGCGGCATCAAGCGCATAACCAAAACGCACGCGGTCTGCGCCATGCCTTCGATCATCAACACGCCCGGCATAACCGGATTGTCCGGGAAGTGTCCGACGAATTGCGGCTCGTTCGCCGTCACGTTCTTGATGCCGACTCCATGCACGTCGCCGCGGATGTCGATCACCCGGTCGATCAAAAGAAAAGGGTAGCGATGCGGCAGCAGCCGCAGAATTTCTTGAATGTCCGCGGCGCCGAGGGTCTCTTCGCCCATCATTCGTCCCCCTCGGTCTTGCCGGCGCTCCGGGCGAGCTTGCGCAAGATCGCGACGCTTTTCATGAATTCGCGCACCGGCTGCGCCGGAGATCCGATCCAGCGAGCGCCCGCGGGCACGTCGGACATGTAGCCGCTCTGCGCGCCCAGCATTGCGCCCGACCCGACGGTGACATGATCGGCCAAGCCGACCTGTCCGCCCATCATCACGAAATCTCCCACTTGCGAGCTGCCGGAAATGCCGGTCTGCCCTGCGATCAAGCAGTGACGCCCAATGCTGACGTTGTGCGCGATTTGCACCAGATTGTCGATCTTAGTGCCCTCCCCGATCACGGTGTCGCGGGTCGAGCCACGGTCGATGGTCGTGTTGGCGCCGATCTCCACGTCGTCCTGAATGATGACGCGTCTGGTCTGCGGGATCTTTTGATGCCCGCGCGGCGACGGCAGATAGCCGAAGCCGTCCTGCCCGATACGCGCGCCGGCATGAACGATCACGCGGTCGCCGATAAGGGCATGAACCACCGTCGCGCCCGCACCGATCGCGCAATCGCGCCCGATGGCGACGCCGGGTCCGATCACCGCGCCGGCTGCGATCAATGTCCCCGTGCCGATTTCAGCGCCGGGTCCGATCACCGCCAGCGGATCGACGGTGACGCCCGCCTCCAGCCGCGCGGTAGGATGCACCCGCGCATCGGTCGCGCGGCCGGTCGCGCCGAACAGCGAGGACGGCCGCAGCGCCGACGGAAACAGCGCACGCGCCACCGCGACGAAGGCGCGGTAAGGCTCCGGCACCACCAACACGGCGAGCCGTTCCGGCGCCCGCGCGGCAAAGCGCGGCGCCAGCAGGCAAGCGCCGGCGCGCGTCACGGCGAGCGCGTCGAGATATTTCGCGTTGTCGAGAAACGCGAGGTCGGTCGCCCGCGCCCGATCAAGCGGCGCAATGTCGCCGATGCGCCGGTCGAGCGGCGTGCCGGGCCGCGGCTTGGCGCCGGTGAGCGTGACGATCTCTCCGATCGTCAGCTCGCGGTTGGTTGGAAAGAAATCCGGCATAGGCTTGGCCCCGGCGCAGATCGCGAGGCTCGATCAGAACCGCGTACCGCCGCCAAACTGGAACCACTGCGTACGGTCGTACGATTGTTTCAGGAGCGGATAGGCGAAATCGAAACGCAGCGGGCCGAACGGAGAATCCCAGATCAAGCTGGCGCCGACGGACACGCGCGGGGCTGCGCTATCGGCGTACTGCAACGCGCAATTGCCGCAAACATAGGAGACGCCAGTATTTGTGGTGATGAGTGCCGTTGACTTCGCCGTTCGCCGGCCACGACGTCTCGCCCTTGTAGCCCCACTCGGCACCGGAATCGACGAACACGGCGCCGCGGAAGCCGGAATCCTTGGGCAGGAAATAGAACGGATATTGCACCTCGAGGCTGGCGCCCCAGTAGTGCGTACCGCCGAGCGCGTCGTTGGACGTGAACGGCGTGATGTCACGCGGTCCGAAGCCGGCCGGCTGAAATCCGCGGACCAGATTGGGACCCATCTTGAAGTCATCGAGCATGCGGACGTAGCCGTTTCCGCTTGCACAAGCATCTGATGCTGGACAATTGCCAAAGCCGAGCATGTCACCGCCTTGCAGATGCAGGACGCCGACAAGATCGGACACGACCTCGTAATAGGTGCGGAAATCCACCACCGTGCGCAGGTAGTAGGCGTTGC
The DNA here is from genome assembly GCA_963831135.1 of uncultured Alphaproteobacteria bacterium. Lineage (GTDB taxonomy): Bacteria > Pseudomonadota > Alphaproteobacteria > Rhizobiales > Xanthobacteraceae > BOG-931. The sequence goes on along the minus strand of CAWHPH010000049.1, from coordinate 12,839 downwards.
CGCCGAGGCCGGCAAAGTCCTGACCGAAATTGACGAAGCAGACCGCTGGTCGGGCGCTTGTTGTTGTCGAGCGTGTTGTAGGTCAATCCGTAACCGACCATCGACGTCAGATAGCCGCCGGCTGGCAAGTTCCTCGCGCACCGGCAGCGAGGCGACGTTAAGCTGACCGCCGTTCTGAAAGAGGCAGGTCGTCTGGCCAACGGCCGGGTTCGACGCCGGCGGCCGCGTTGAAGCCCGGATAGGCCGTCCCAATGACGCCGGCAGCCGTCGCGGCGGTAACGGCATTAAGCGTCGGAAAAGTGGTACTGAAATTCGGGTTAGACGTTGTTGCAATCGTTCAAGCTCGAAACCAGGTTGATCTGGCTCCAATAGACTGAATAGCGTCCCTGGAACGAGAGATCTTCGCGCAGCGGTACGCCCATTTTCAGATTTGTTCCGTACGACGAGGTGCCATACGACAAATACGGGCTCGCCAGCGTATCGCGTGCGAACAAATCGACGCCGCCGGAAAGGCGCTGGTCGAAGAGATAAGGCTCGACAAAGCCGAGCTCGATGCCGCGAATATATTGGCCAAACGTGCCCGACGCCTTGGCGTAGCGGCCCGTTCCCATGAGATTGCGCTCTGAGACCGACACCTGCCCCATGAAGCCGTCGGCGGTGGAATAGCCGCCCATGACCGAGAAGTCGCCGGTCGATTGCTCCTCGACATCGACGTTGATCACCACCCGATCCGGCGCCGAGCCGGGCTCGTTGGTGATCTTCACGGTCTTGAAGAAGTTCAGATTCTTGATCCGCCGCTCGGCGCGGTCGACCAGCGCGCGGTTGTAGGGATCGCCTTCGGAAATATCGAACTCGCGGCGGATCACGTAATCGCGGGTGCGCGTGTTGCCCCGGATGTTGATGCGCTCGATATAGGCGCGCACGCCCTCGTCGACGACGAAGATGACGCCGACCGTGTGTTGCTCCGGGTTGCGGTCGCCGCGCGGGCGCACCGTTGCGAACGGATATCCGTGCTTGGTGATCTCGACGGTGACGTCTTCGACCGTCTTTTCGACCGCGTCGCCGTTATACACGTCGCCGCGATGCATGCGCAGAACGGGCCGCAGCGCCAGCGGATCGACGGCGCGAATATTGGACTGAACCTCGACATTGCCGAAGCGGTAAAGGGCCCCTTCCTCGATGGTGAAGGTGATGATGAAGCCCTTGATCGCGGGATCGTATTCGCCGGTTGCGGAGACGACCTGGACGTCGGCATAGCCGTGGGTGAGGTAAAAGCGGCGGATCAGGTCGCGGTCGGCTTCAATGCGATCCGGATCGTAAACGTCGGTGGTCTGGAGAAAGCTCAGGAAGTTGGACGTGGAGGTCTTGATCACTTCCTTGAGGCGATAATCCGAGTAGGCGTGATTGCCGACAAAAATGATGGATTTGACGCCGGTCTTCTCGCCCTCCTTGATTTCGAAAATCAGATCGACGCGATTGTTCGGCCGCTCGACGATTTTCGGCACGACCGAGACGTCGAAGCGGCCGTTGCGATGATAGACCTCGATGATGCGCGTGACGTCGGCCTGCACCATGGCCTTCGACAGCGTGCCGCGGGCTTTCGACTGGATTTCCTGCTGAAGCTGCTCGTCCTTGATCTTCGTGTTGCCCTCGAAGGCGAGCCGGTCGATGACCGGAGCCTCGACGACGGTCACCACGAGCCGACCGCCCCTTTGCGAGATGCGGATATCCTGGAACAGGCCCGAGGCGTAAAGCGCCTTCAGCGCGGAATTGATTCTGGCGGCATCAAGCGGCTCGCCCGATCCGACCTTGAAGTAGGAGCGGATGGTTTCGGCTTCGACGCGCCGGTTGCCTTCGACGATGATCGAGGGGCCGCTTTCGGCAGGCGCCGCCCACGCCTGACCGGACGCGACAACAGAGGACGCGACAACAGAGGACGCGACGCCAAACAAAACTACGCTGAGGAGCAAGCCGGCCACGACTAGCCCTCGTCTTACCCGCACACACATTTTCATGCGCCAAGCGCCCTTATTCCCCCACGCGGCCGCCCCCAAGGCGGGTTCGTCGTAGTTTCCCTCGGCTTCCGTCTCAGTTCGGTGACACAATCTCCCGTTCTCTGATTATTTCCCGTTCCCTGATTGGCGCCTGGACCCACCCGTTCTTGCGGCATCGCGCCCGCTGCCCGACGGACGCGCTAGGACGTGGCCAGATGAACAATGTCATTGAACGTTGCAAATATCATCAACATCAAAACGATCGCGAGCCCGATGCGGAATCCCACTTCCTGCGCCCTTTCCGAGAGCGGGCGGCCGCGGATCCCCTCAATTAGGTAGAACAAAAGGTGACCGCCATCGAGCAGCGGTATCGGGAACAGGTTCAGGAGCCCGATCGACACCGACAGGACGGCCGCGAGCTGGATCAGTGGAACGAAACCGAAGCTCGCCACCTGCCCCGACATTTGTGCGATGCGGATCGGGCCGCCCAGTTGGTTGGCCGCCTCACGGCCGGCGATGACGCCGCCGATATAGCCGAGCGTGCGGTCGATGACCGACCAGGTCTCCTGGACCGCCAGCACAACAGCCTGTGGCGGAGCCACCGGATGCAGTTTGAGGTCTTCCGGCGCCATCGAGCGGCTGATGCCGAGGATGCCGATCCGCTGCACATTGCCGAAATTATCTTTGACTTCTTTCAGCGCCGGCGTCGCTTTCAGGACCAGCCGCGTGCCGTCGCGATCGACGGTGATAGCCAGCGCTTCGCCGGCGCTCGCGCCGACGATGCGCTGCATCTCGGTAAAGTTCTCGACCTCGCGGCCGTCGATGGCGACAACCACGTCGCCGGGCTTGAAGCCGGCTTCCGCCGCCGCGCTGTCGGGCTGCACCGAATCGACCCGCGCGCTCATGGTCTGCTTGCCGTAGAGCATGAACACGCCGGCAAAAATCACCACGGCTAAAACGAAGTTCGCCAGCGGCCCTGCCACCACAATGGCCGCGCGCTTGGCGACTGGCTGAAACATGAAACTTTGGGCGCGCTCACCGGCGTCCATGCTCGCCAGGCGCGCATTATCCGGCACGCTCGCGGCATTGTCGTCGCCGAAAAACTTCACGAAGCCGCCGAGCGGAATCGCCGAGATTTTCCAGCGAGTTCCGTAGCGATCATTGAAGCCGACGATTTCCGGCCCAAAGCCGATGGAAAACACCAGAACCCGCACGCCACACCAGCGGGCCACGAGGAAATGGCCCAGTTCGTGAAAAAACACGACCAGGCTGAGCACGAACAAAAACGGAATGAGATACGCCACGACGCCGCCGCCGAGCGCGTTCAGATGCGCCAAAACATACGTTCCCATGCGCTCGCTACCCCACCCCTGCTATCCCGACCCACGCTAACCCTAGGATGCCATTGCGGCAATTTCGGGCAAGAGCTCGGCGGCCAGCCTTCTTGCATTATGGTCAATGCCGATCGCGTCTTCTACGGATTGCGGCTCGGCCATCGAACCTTCGCGTTCCGCGTGCTCCAGCGTCGCCTCGACGAGCGCCGGAATTCCGGCAAAGCCGAGGCGCCCCTCGATAAACTCGTGAACCGCTATTTCGTTTGCCGCATTGAGCACGGTCGGCGCCCCTGCGCCAGCGGCAAGGGCGCGGCGTGCCAGCGCCAGGGCCGGAAAGCGCGTCATATCGGGCTCTTCGAAGGTGAGCGTCGCGATGCGAGCGAGATCGAGCCGCGCGGCGGGCGTCCCCATCCGCACCGGCCAAGCCAGGCAATGGGCGATCGGAATTCGCATATCCGGCGAGCCGAGCTGGGCCACGACCGAGCCGTCGCGGAACTCGACGAGCCCGTGAATCACGGACTGCGGGTGCACGACCACGTCGAGCGCCTCGGGCCCGAGCGCAAACAAATGATGGGCCTCGATCAGTTCGAGGCCCTTGTTCATCAGCGTGGCCGAATCGATCGTGATCTTCGGCCCCATGGTCCAGGTCGGGTGCTTGAGCGCCTGCCCGACCGTCACTTTGCGGATCGCCTCGATCGGCCAAGTGCGGAACGGCCCGCCCGACGCCGTCAGGACAATGCGGCGGACATCTTCGCGGCGGCCGGCGCTCAACGCCTGGAAGATGGCATTATGCTCGGAATCGACCGGCAACACGGTGGCGCCGGCGGCGGCCGCGCGCCGCATGAATAATGCGCCGGCACACACCAGACATTCCTTGTTGGCGAGCGCGACATAAGCGCCCCGCTCGGCGGCTGCCAGGGTGGGCTTGAGACTGGTGGCGCCTGTGATCGCCGCCATCACCCAGTCGGCCGGGTATTGCGCCGCCTCGACCACCGCGTCGGCACCGGCGCCGGCCTCGATGCCGGACCCGGAGAGCTCGGCTTTGAGCTCGCCATACGACTTCGGATCGGCGACGGCGGCAAAGCGGGCACCGAGCTCGCGCGCAAGCTTGGCGAGCGCTGCGGCATTGCGGTGCGCGGTAACCGCCTCCACCCGATAGAGCTCGGCGTCCTGGCGCAACAGATCGACCGTACTTGAGCCGATCGAGCCGGTGGCGCCCAAGAGCGTCACAGTGCGCGGCACCGGCGCCAAATCCACTCGTGCCAGCGGCTTATTCTTCTTCATCGGCTCTACCATAGCAGCAACCCGCGAGCGGGCGCAGCAATACCTTGATGGGCCATGCCGATGAGGAGGGCAGCCAGGGCCGCCACCAGGAAGCCGTCGAGGCGATCCATCAATCCCCCATGGCCGGGGATAAGATGACTAGCATCCTTGGCGCCGAAACGCCGCTTGACCGCGGACTCAAACAAGTCGCCGGCTTGTGCCAGGACCGACAGAACGCACGCCATTACCCCAACAATCCCCAGCTTGCCGATACCGCTCGCATAGGCGACTGCGACGCTGGCGGCAACCCCCCCGGCGAGACCGCCGACGGCGCCCGACCAAGTCTTCTTCGGGCTGACGCGGGGCCACAATAGCGGCCCGCCGATCGCGCGGCCGCAGAAATAGGCAAAAATGTCGGTAGCCCAGACATTTGCGAACAAGAATAGAAGCGCCGCGAGACCCCATTGCGGATCGCTGCGCAGCATCGCCGGAGCGATCAGCAAAGCTCCGGCATAGACGACCCCGCCCCCAGCCCAGACCGCCGAGGACGCCTCATCTGCGGAGCGCGGCAAGAAAGCGACGACCAAGCCAGCCACGACCGCCCCGATCGCTACCGCGGCCCAACCGCCGACGGGCATGTTCAGTCCAATCAGCGCCAGCGCGCCAAGGAGCGCCGCCCATCCCGGCGCCAGCACGCGCGGATCGGCGCGATGCGATGCGAGCGACACCCATTCCCAGAGAATGCCGCCGGCCGCGATCGCGCAGAGCACAAAAAATATCCAGCCGCCCACATACGTGACGGCGAGCGTGATCGGGGCAAGCACGGCAGCCGACGCCACGCGCAGCGTCAGATTGCCGGCGCCCGGCCGGTCTGCCTGCGCACCACCCGGTTGGCCGGACAGTGTCACGATCCGGTATTGGCGACTAATCCGCCGAAACGGCGCTCGCGCCGGCGATATTCCTCGATTGCGCTTTCGAGCGTGGCGCGATCGAAATCAGGCCAATTGATCGGCACAAAAACGAGCTCGCTATAGGCGGCCTGCCAGAGCAGAAAGTTCGACAGCCGCTGCTCGCCGCTGGTGCGGATGATCACGTCGGGATCGGGGATATCGGGAGCGTGCAGATGACTGCCGAGGCGCTCGGGCGATACGTCGTCGGGCGACAGCCGCCCGGCGGCAACCTCGATCGCGAGGCGGCGCGCCGCGCGCGCGATCTCCTGGCGGGCGCCGTAATTAAAGGCCACGACCAAGGTGAGGCCGTCATTGTCGCGGGTGAGATCTTCGGCCTCCTGCAGCAGCAGGCAAATGTCGCGATCGAGATCGTCGCGTTCGCCGATGATGCGCACGCGCACATTGCTGTTGTGCAGCTCGGCCAGATCCTTGCGGATGAAGCGGCGCAAAAGCCCCATCAGATCGGTGATTTCCGACGGCGGCCGCGACCAGTTTTCCGAGCTGAAGGAGAAAATCGTCAGAAACGATATGCCGAGATCGCCGGCGGCGCGCACTGTGCGGCGCAAAGCTTCCACGCCGCGCCGATGGCCCTCGACGCGCGGCAAGCCGCGGGCGGCGGCCCAGCGGCCGTTGCCATCCATGATGATGGCGACATGGCGCGGCACCTCATAGGAGCCGCCCCCCTGCGGGAGCGGCTCGGCACCGCTTCTCGATCGGGCCGCGTCGCTCAAACGGTCATGATCTCCTTTTCCTTGGCGGCAAGCAGCTTGTCGACTTCGGCGATGGTCGCGTCGGTCACCTTCTGAATGTCGCCGGATTGCCGCTCGTGGTCGTCCTCGCTGATCTTGTGGTCCTTCTCGAGCTTCTTGAGGAGATCGAGACCGTCGCGGCGCACATGGCGGACGGCGACGCGCGCGGCTTCCGCGTATTTGTGCGCGACCTTGACCAGCTCGCGGCGGCGCTCCTCGTTCAGCTCGGGAACGCGCAGCTTGATCACCTGCCCTTCGGTGGCGGGCGTCAAGCCGAGATTGGCGCTGGAGATCGCCTTCTCCACCGGATGGATCATCGAGCGGTCCCAGACCTGAACGTTCAACAGCCGCGCCTCCGGCACGCTGATCGTCGCCAGCTGATTGAGCGGCATGTGGCTGCCATAGGCTTCGACCTGGACGTGATCGAGCAGCGCCGAGGATGCACGCCCGGTCCGCAACCCGCCCAGCTCCTGCTTGAGCGAAGCGATCGCGCCTTGCATGCGGCGCTTGAGGTCATTCATGTCGAATGTCGCTGCTGCCATGGCGTCCTCCGCGATCCGAACGGCTCTTTCTTTTATGCTGACGCGAGCTTTCAGCCGACCGTGGTGAAGTGACCTTTACCGCGCAAGACGGTCTCGATCGCACCGCGCTCGCGGATCGAAAAAACAATGATAGGCATACGGTTCTCCCGGGCAAGCGCAAACGCGGTCGCGTCCATGATCTTCAGGTTGCGATCGAGCGCCTCCTGGTGGTCGAGGCGGTCGTAGCGCTTGGCGTTCGGATCGCGCTTGGGATCCGCCGTATAGACGCCATCGACATCGGTCGCCTTGAGCACCGCATCGCAGCCCATCTCGGCAGCGCGCAACACCGCCGTCGTGTCGGTGGTAAAATAAGGATTACCGGTGCCGCCGGCGAACACGATGATGCGATTGTCCTCAAGGTGGCGCAGCGCGCGCTGGCGCTCGTAGGTTTCGCAGACTTGCGGCATGGCCAGCGCCGACATGGTGCGGGCGCTCACGCCGGCGCGTTCGATGGCGGTTTCCAGCACCAGAGCGTTCATGACCGTCGCCAGCATGCCCATCGAATCGGCCGTCGGCCGCGACAGCCCGTCCTCGGAAATGGTCGCGCCGCGCAGAATATTGCCGCCGCCAACGACGACGCCGAGCCCGATCCCCATCCCGTGCGCGGCCACCAGATCAGCAGCAAAGCCGTCGATGGTCGCCTGATGGATGCCGAATTTTTCAGGCCCGCTCAAAGCCTCGCCGGAGAGCTTGACGATCACACGCCGATAATCCGACTGCGCCATCGAGGATGGTCCCGCCCCTTTAGAGCATGATCCCGAAAAAGCCTGCCCCGGACTTGATCCGGGGTGGAAACCGGTTCTCGGAAAAGATCATGCTTCACTGCAAATCTAGACCATGATCCGATTCAACTTGACCGGATCATGGTCTGGGATGGGTCGAGCGCAGCGAAACCCATCGCCCGCGAAATTTTCCTGGCGGGTTTCGCTCCGCTCAACCCACCTGCGCACCGCTTACGCTTAATGCGCGCCGGCAAGGGCCGCAACTTCACCGCCGAAATCGCCCTCGGGCCGGTCAATGCCTTCGCCGAGCGCGTAGCGCACAAAGCCTGCGATCTTGACCGGTCCGCCGATCTTGCCCTCGGCCTCCTTCAGCGCCTGCGCCACGCTCTTTTTGTCGTCGAAAATGAAGCCCTGGTCGAGCAGACAGACCTCTTTGTAGAAGGTCCTAAGGCCGGACTCGACGATCTTGTCGATAACGTTCGCCGGCTTGCCTTGCGCCTTGAATTTCTCCGCCAGCACGTTCTTCTCGCGCTCCACGGTCGCAGGGTCGAGGCCCGCCGAATCGACCGCCAGCGGGTTGGCCGAGGCGACATGCATCGCCACCATGCGGCCGAACGCTTTGAGTTCGTCGGCGTTGCCGGTCGATTCGAGGCCGACCAGGACGCCGATGCGGCCGAGGCCGTCGAGCACAGAATTGTGCACGTAGCTTGCGATCACGCCCTTGCCGACCGATAGCCCGGCAGCGCGGCGCAAGGTCATATTCTCGCCGATCTTGGCGATCGTTTCGTTGATTGCGTCCGCCGTCGTGCGATCGCCGATGGGTGCGGCGAGGATCTTGTCGATGTCCGTGCCGACGTCGAGCGCGACATCGGCAATCATCTTCACCAGGCCCTGGAACAGATCGTTGCGGGCAACGAAGTCGGTTTCCGAATTGACCTCGACGAGAACGCCCTTGGGACCTTTGATGGCGACGCCGATGAGGCCCTCGGCGGCGACGCGCCCAGCCTTCTTGGCGGCCTTGGCGAGACCCTTCTTGCGCAGCCAATCGACCGCGCCCTCGAGATCGCCGCTGGTCTCGTTGAGCGCCGCCTTGCAATCCATCATGCCCGCGCCGGTCTTTTCGCGGAGCTCTTTCACCATGCCTGCGGTGATGTTCGCCATTTTCAATTTCCTTATGTCGTCCTGGCTATCGCCCTGATCCCGTCATTCCGGGGCCGAGCGAAGCGAGGAGCCCGGAATCCATAACCCCAACGCTTGCGGATATGGATTCCGGGCCCGCGGGCTAAAAGCCCGCGTCCCGGAATGACAGCTACTACTCAGCCTCAGTCGCCATCTGTTCCTTGGCGCGCGCGATCCAGGCTTCGACGCGACCGGGAAGGCCGACCTCTTCACCGATATTGTGCGCGGCGATCGGCGACAGTTCGGCGATCTGCCAGACATGGAAAATGCCGAGATCGTTGAGTTGCTTCTCGATCGCCGGCGACACGCCGGGAAACTTCTTGAGATCGTCGGCAACGCCGCGCGGACCCGACAATGGCTGGAAGCCGAGCTTGTCGGTTTCGGGCGGCAGCACATCCTCGACCAGCGGTTCGGGCAATGCGCCGAGGTCGATCCGATCGCCCTGACCGCGTGAAATGCCGTCGATCACCGCCTTGGCTATCAGATCGCAATAGAGCGTGATGGCGCGGCTGGCATCGTCGTTGCCGGGAACGACATAGGTGATGCCTTCCGGATTGCAATTGGTATCGACGATGGCGGCGACCGGAACGTTGAGGCGCCGCGCCTCCTTGATCGCGATATCTTCCTTGTTGGTGTCGATGACGAATACCAGATCGGGAAGTCCGCCCATGTCCTTGATGCCGCCGAGCGCGCGGTCTAGCTTGTCGCGCTCGCGCTGCAGCGTCAGCCGCTCCTTCTTGGTGTAGCCCTGCGCCTCGTTGGAGGAGAGCATCTCTTCGAGCGCCCGCAGCCGCTTGATCGAGTTCGACACGGTCTTCCAATTGGTCAGCGTGCCGCCGAGCCAGCGTGAATTCACGTAATATTGCGCCGACTTCTTCGCCGCTTCGGCGATCGCGTCCTGCGCCTGCCGCTTGGTGCCGACGAACAGGACGCGGCCGCCATTGGCGACCGTGTCGCTGACCGCCTGCAAGGCACGGTGCAGCATCGGCACGGTTTGCGTCAGGTCGATGATGTGAATGTTGTTGCGGGTGCCGAAGATGTATTCAGACATCTTCGGGTTCCAGCGGTGGGACTGATGGCCGAAATGAACGCCAGCTTCCAAAAGCTGGCGCATGCTGTAGTCAGGCAGCGCCATAATCATTCTCCGGTTGATCCGCCGCGGACCGATGAGCCCGACCCCTTTTGGGCCGAGCACCGGACGGCTTAAGCCAAGGTCCGCGTGTGAAGTTGGCGCCTTATATAGGGAGTTCGCCCCCGGACGCAACTTTTAACCTTTTTGGCCGGCCTGTTCGCCGCGGCGCGCACTCAGAGCCCCCGGCGCCGGCGCTTTTTCGCGGCCTTCTTGGCCGCGAGACGCGCAGCCGCGACCGCATCGAACTGGCCGACGTCCGCCGCATCGTTCCTGGCGTTGGCCTTGGCTTCGCCCCGGCCCTCGGCGTCCTGCGACGGTGACGCGCCCTCCTTCGCCCGATCGAGCACGAAGCGCGCATAATCCTCCATATCGCCGGCGAACGGCTTGATGCGCCCGTCGGCCGTGAGCCACAGCCGGTCGGCCACAAGCTCGATCAGCGAGCGGTCGTGGGTGATGAGAATGACCGCGCCGTCATAGTCGTTGAGCGCATCGAGCAGCGCGCGGCGGCTGTCGATGTCGAGATGATTTGTCGGCTCGTCGAGGATCAAGAGATGCGGCGCCGCCATGGCCACGAGATTGAGCAGAAGCCGCGCGCGCTCGCCGCCGGACAGGTTAGCGACCGTGGTTTCCTGTTTGTCGAAGGAGAGCCCGAATTGCGCCAGCCGCGACCGGCGCGACGACTCGCTGTCGTCCGGCCGCTCGCGCCGCAGAATGTCCAACGGCGTGTCCTCGGGATCGAGCGCCTCGATCTGATGCTGATGAAACCAGCCCACGCGCATGCGCTGCTCGCGCTTCATCACGCCTGCCTGCAGCGGCAGCGCCCCGGCAATCATTTTGGCGAAAGTCGATTTGCCGGCGCCGTTGACGCCGAGCAGCCCGATGCGATCGTCAACATCGAGCCGCAGATTGAGATTGCGCAGAACGGGTGTGCCGTCATAGCCGACGGCGGCGCTTTCGAGCTGGAGCAACGGCGGCGCCAGCGGCCGCGTCGGCGACGGCAGCGTGAACGGCGCGACGCGATCCTCCACCACCTCCGCAATCGGCTCGAGCTTGGCGAGCCGCTTGATGCGCGATTGCGCTTGCGTGGCCTTGCTCGCCTTCGCCCGGAACCGGTCGATGAAGCGCTGCAAATGCGCGCGCTCGGTGTCCTGCTTGGCCTTGGTGGCGGCTTGCAGCCGCGTCTTCTCGGCGCGCCGCGTTTCGAATTGATTGTAGCCGCCGCTGTAGAGCTCGAGCTTGCCCTGGCTCAAATGCAGGATCGCATCGACGGAATTGTTGAGCAGCTCGCGGTCGTGGCTGACGATCAGCGCGGTGTGCGGATATTTCTTCAAGCGCGCTTCGAGCCACAGCGCCCCTTCGAGGTCGAGATAGTTGGTCGGCTCGTCGAGCAGCAGCAACTCAGGCTCGGCGAACAAAGCGGCGGCGAGCGCAACACGCATGCGCCAGCCGCCGGAAAACTCCGCCATCGGCCGCTCGAGATCGGCATTGGCAAAGCCAAGACCGCTCAAGATTTCCGCAGCGCGCGACGGGGCGCGATCCGCATCGATGGCGTTGAGCTCGTGATAGATCTCCGCCATCTCCTCCGGCGCGGCCGTCTCGAGCGCGGCATTGAGCGCCTCGCGCCGTGTGTCGGCGGCAAGGATCGTGTCGATCAGCGTGACCGGCGTCGCCGGATGCTCCTGATCGACGGAACCGATCCGCGCGGTTTTCGGCAGCAGGATTTCGCCGCTCAGCGGCACATATTCGCCGACAATGAGCTTGAACAGCGTCGACTTACCAATGCCATTGCGGCCGACCAGGCCGACTTTCGTACCCGTCGGGATGGCCACATTCGCCGAATCGAAAAAGCGCCGGCCCCAGGCGTCAAAGACGAGATTCTCGATCCGAAGCATAAAGCGGCGCCGATTTGAGATTAGAGCGCAAGAGCTCTGGATTGAATCGCTGGCGCTCTAACTTTTTGGTGGAGCATGATCTTTTCGGAAAACCGGTTTCCACTTTTCCGGATCATGCTCTAGCCGGGAGAACCAACGATGGGTGGGAGAAAGCGGCGCTCTCTTAGCGCGCCGCGCTTGAGATAGCGAGAGCGGATGCGGATTTCAAATGGTGGCCGGCAAGTTCGCGCGCGAACGATTTTCCGCTCATTCCCGCGAAGGCGGGAATCCAGCAACTTAAGTCCCCGATTTCGCGGGGACGAGCGGCGAGCCGATGCGTCAAAGCGCCTCGACCGTCACCACGCCCGACACCGCCTTGATGGCACCGGCGATTTGCGGCGAGACCTTGAAGCGGCCGGGCAGCTTGACCTCGACCTCGTTGCCGTTGCCGAGCATCAGCACCATGGAGACTTCGCCGTCGCCGTGGTCCGCACCGTTGCGGGCGCCGCCAAGCGCGATCGGCTCGAGCCGTTTCGCCACGCCTTCGAGCGGCGCGTCGTCGCGCAGGAAGACCCGCAAGCCCTTCTGCATCTTCGCCGCCGCCTGATCGAGCGGCTCGACCGACTGGATGCGGGCGCGCACTTCGTCGCCTTGCACTTCGGCGGTCAGGAACAACAGCACGGCGGTGCCGGGCTCGAGCAGATCGCGATATTGCGCCAAGCCTTCAGCGAACAGCACCGCTTCGTAATGGCCGCTCGGGTCGGAGAGCCCGATGATGCCCATCTTGGTGCCGTTCTTGGTGCGCCGCTCGGTGCGCGCCACCACCGTGCCGGCGACCCGGCCGGCGCCGGCGCCGGCCTTCACCGCGCGGGTGAATTCGGACCAGGATTGCACGCGCAGCCTTTTGAGCGCGGCGGCGTAATCGTCGAGCGGATGGCCGCTGAGGAAGAAGCCGACGGCGTCGTATTCATGTTGCAGCCGCTCGGCCGGCAACCAGTTTTCGACCGCGGGCAAAACGATGGGCACAGGCGCAGCCGCGCCGCCGAAAAGCTCCGACTGGCCGC